>JAFPXF010000030.1 GCA_017394765.1 Bacteroidales bacterium
CTGCTGACGCTGTTTCCGTGGTCGCGCCCCGCGTGGGCGCGTGGATTGAAACAACTGTTGGTTGAGCAAAGAATGGATCGACGGAGTCGCGCCCCGCGTGGGCGCGTGGATTGAAACCAAAGTCCAGGAGCAATGATGCGGCAACTAAAAGGTCGCGCCCCGCGTGGGCGCGTGGATTGAAACTAGGAGCAACCACATAACCGGAGCAATCTTGGTCGCGCCCCGCGTGGGCGCGTGGATTGAAACACCATGGACGCCTTAAACCTCGCCGAAAAAGTTTATGTCGCGCCCCGCGTGGGCGCGTGGATTGAAACAATGCAACCGCTTTATTAGCATATTGGGACATTGTCGCGCCCCGCGGGGGCGCGTGGATTGAAACCGAGTAAAATTAATAGCAAACAACGACATAACAATGTCGCGCCCCGCGTGGGCGCGTGGATTGAAACTCAAGCTCCGGGTATCTGGCACCGGTCCTCACGGTCGCGCCCCGCGTGGGCGCGTGGATTGAAACCAAATACGGCGCCACCGCCACGGCCAGATGGAGTCGCGCCCCGCGTGGGCGCGTGGATTGAAACGCCCACGAATACGGCCACGCCATCGACTACATCGTCGCGCCCCGCGTGGGCGCGTGGATTGAAACAAAAGATACAGCAAACCTGGTCAAGAGCCGGTTAAAGTCGCGCCCCGCGTGGGCGCGTGGATTGAAACTCCTTCCCCTCGCGGATTAGCTCGTTGAACAAAAGTCGCGCCCCGCGTGGGCGCGTGGATTGAAACACGCCACCAAAGACCTTTCCAACAGGAGCTACAAGTCGCGCCCCGCGTGGGCGCGTGGATTGAAACATAAGGTTTAAAGCGTCTATCACTAAAAAGGTAAGTCGCGCCCCGCGTGGGCGCGTGGATTGAAACTGCACAGAAAAACAGATAAATGAGTTAGAAAAAGTCGCGCCCCGCGTGGGCGCGAATCATTTGCGAACCAAATGATGATGGCGAAACTTTTGCCACCTCTAAACAGAGTATCAGTTATCCTATATTTAACAATCTGGGAGAAGGGGAATTAAAGAAAAAAATCAGTTGTCAAAGATTTATTGACAACTGGCAATGACAACAAGCATATGTAAAATACCATATGGTCCCGTTAGGGACAAAAGCTTGATAGCCAAAGGTTGAAGTGCGAGAAATGTCCGAAGATGGAATGGAACGCGGGAAAGTCGCGGCGCGAGAGAAGATTGAGACGAGATTGTGCGCTGCTCGCCGCGAAACGGATGAAGGGTTCGACGAGCCCGCGTGAGGGATTGAAACGGAAATGGCTGGCGGGGAATCCGTTGCACACCTTAGGAAATTTGCAAAAAGGGTGAAACTGTCAAGCACATGTGCGGTTGCTGCCAGACATTGCAGTGGAAAGCCCGACGGCGCGGCGGCATTTGATTGCGTATGCGAATGCGACGTGATTCCGCGCCACCGCGCCGGCACGCCCAAATAAAAAAGATGCAAGAGCCCTGATTTGTGTCATCAAGTATATAATTCCTAAAAAAAATGGCCAAGAACGCTTGAACGTCCTTGGCCATCTGATTATCGTACCACTTTTTAGTGTTGGATTCTGGCATTGATCTTGTCGTTGAGTTCCTGCGGGACTTCCAACCCCAACTTGACCTTCAATTCGCGAAGGTGCTTGTTGTTGTCCAAGTTGTCGGAGAAAATATCGTAAGCCTTCTGGCACCACTCGTGGGCCTTTTGCGTCAACTCCTTCAATTCGGGAGAATTGTTCATCGCAATGGCCTCGTCCCATTTTTTCTCCTTCTTCAACTCAGCAATCTTGTCCTCGATGGCATGCATTCTCTCATAGAACATATAACCCATCTGCTCGTTCAACTTGAAAGAGTTCGGTTTTGTAACCAAAGCATTGGTCAACAGTTCTTCCGCCTTCTGGAAAGACTTGAAGTTGCTCAGGTAGTTGGTACACACAGCAACCATCGTGTCGGAAGAACTCACAGCCAAAGCAGAGTCGCAAATGGACATCAAATTGTCTTCCTGTCCCGTCATGGAATAGAAGTTCATCAAAGTCTCGTACACGGATGCAATCGTGTTTGCATCCTTCTTGGCAACCGCCAGTTTTTCAGCCATTTTGCCACAATTGGCAGTATCCTTGTCATCAAGATACATATAATACAGCTCGATGAGTCCGTAGGTGAAGTTCGGGTTGTTGTTGACTGACTTCAGGAACATGGCCTTGGCATTCTCGTTATCCTTCAACTGATCCTTGTAGATGACAGCTGCCTGATAGTAAGCCAATGAGGCATTGGGGGACTTGGAAATCTCGAAGTTCTTGGCAGACTGCACAAAATTGTCAAGAGCCTTCTGGTATTTTCCCTCGTTCAGATAACGCAAACCTTCGTCATAGAAGGGCTGAGCGCAGAGTTTCTGGCCATCCAGGGCTCCCAACATACCCATCTTGGGTTTCACAGAAGCATCCAATTGCAGGGCCTTGAAGAACGATTCGTTGGCAATGCTTAATGCCTCGGGATAGCGCGGCACATAGTTCGAATCGGCTTGCATCTTTTTCTGATCGGTGTTCAGCAAGTTGATGTACACGTTTCCTCTCATCAACCACACTTGAGCGTTGTCGGGATACGCTTCGACGCAGCTTTCGATGAACTTCTTGGCTTTGGGAGCCTGATTCTGTCTCAGGCACTGCCAAGCGTCATCAATGCAAGTTTGGGCAAAAATGGTCGAACCAACCATCAAAGCGACTAAGAGAAGGGTTAACTTTTTCATTGTAGTGTTGTTTTGAATGGGTTATTAAACTTGATTATTTTTCTATTTCTTTGATTAATTTATCAATTTCATCATATTTGGGAGATTGTTGGCGGGCATAAATGGCCTTCAGGGTATTGAGCAGGTTCAGGTCTTGCGGTTCCAAAGCCCGTGCCTGTTCAAAATACGCAGCCGATTGCGACAACTCCTGCTCGGACCGTGATTTGTATTCCAAAGACTCAGGACTGTTCGGGTTATGCAAAGCCGACTGGTTATACTGGTTGAACAATTTTTCAGAAATGCTGTAATGACATACACCCAAGTTGTAGAGAATCACGAAATTCCCTGGCGACAATGCATTGGCCTTGTCCAAAAGGCTCACCGCCTCCTCGTATTCTTTCTCCCTGATGTGGAAATTCGACAGGTTCACAAACTCATCGGCACTTTGCAGCCTGTTCGCCGGGATATTCTTCAGTCTGTTCTTGGCTGCAATGCTGTCGCCCAGCCAAAACAGATAGTCGATCTCCGCAATGGACAAGCTCACATTGCCCGGCAATTTGGACTTGGCTTGGGCAAGGGTTTTTTCAGCCATCTCCCTGTTGTTTTCCGTCTTATAGCTTTCCAAGAGCCGAATGTACACGTATGGCATTTGCGAGCCATCGTCGATGGCCTTCTGATAATATGTGCGCAAATCCTTGGTGTCGCCCATTGCCTCAATCGTGTAAGCATAATAGTAGTACAGGTCACCGTTCATCGGATATTGCGGTTTGTCCATCTCGTATGAGGCGATGCCCTTGGCAAGCGTGGCCTTGGCGCCTTCATAATCCTTGGCAATAAGCTGATCCACGCCGCGCACCAGAAGAAGCGGGTAAAGCTGCTTCATGGCATCCTTGGCGGAGAACATCTCCATAGCCTCGGCATTCGGATTGATTTCCATGGACTTGGCAAAAGCGTCGTAAGCTTCCACAGGAGCATCGGGATGAAGAATCTGGAACTGAGGGTCCTTTTGTTTGGCCCCATACTCTTCATTGGCCAAAAAATAGCAGATATTGCCTTTGTAAAGCCATGTTTGCGCTTTGCCGGAGAGCTTCTCGTCCTGCGTGCAAAGATCGATTGACTCCTTGGCCTTGGCGAAATTTTTGTCATAATAGAAATTGTAGGCCTTGGTCAGGGATGCCTTCTGGGCATACAAGCCGAGAGATACCGCAAAAATCCAGGAAAATAGTATAAGGCGTTTCATTGCTTCAGAAAAAATCAATTGTCAGACAATTCTTTTTCATCCGAGTTTAACGAAGCATCCGTATTTTCAGGATTTTCGTTTGTCGGGGTCTCTTCCATTTCGTCTTCGTCTTCCTCGTCTTGGCGCGGCACGACACAAACAGCCGCGATCGTGTCATCCTTTCGCAAATCGATCAGCTTGACACCCTGTGTGTTACGACCGAGGATGCGAAGCGTGTCCACATGCAGGCGGATGGCGATGCCGGAGCGGTTGATAATCATCAGGTCGTCATCGTCCGTCACATCCTTGAGGGCGATGAGGTTGCCGGTCTTCTCTGTGATCTTGATGGTACTGATACCCTTGCCGCCACGGTGGGTGATACGATAGTCTTCCAAGAGGGACCGTTTGCCGAAACCGTTCTGCGACACTATCAAAACGTTGCTTCTGTGGTTGTCAATGACGAGCACGCCCACGATGCAATCGTCCGGGCCTGCAAGCGTGATGCCACGCACGCCGGCGGCGGTACGGCCCATGGCGCGGAGTTCCTCGTTTTCCTTGAACCGGATGGCACGGCCGGAATGCAGAGCCAACATGATGTCGCTGTTGCCATCGGTGAAGCGGGCGGCAATCAGGCGGTCGCCTTCGCGCACGTTAATGGCGATGATGCCCTTCTTGCGCGGATGCGAGTAGGCGTCAATATTGGTCTTCTTGATGATGCCCTTTTCGGTGCAGAGGATGACAAAATGATTATTGATGTAGTCGGGATCCGTGATGCTCTTGAGGTTGATGATGGATGCGATACGGTCATCCTCCTCAATCTCGAGAATATTCTGGATAGCGCGGCCTTTGGAGGTCTTGACGCCTTCGGGGATCTCGAACACGCGCAGCCAAAAGCATTTGCCTTTTTCCGTGAAGAAGAGCAAATAGTTGTGGTTGGTAGCCATATAGAGGTGTTCGATGAAATCCTCGTCGCGTGAGCTGCCACCCTTGGAGCCCTTTCCGCCACGGTTCTGGACCTTGTATTCGGCCAGCGGGCAGCGTTTGATGTAGCCCAAATGGGAGATCGTTATCACCACCTCATCATCGGGGATGGTGTCTTCCACGCGGAACTCGGCGGAATTGAACTCGATCGGAGAGAGGCGCGGATCGCCATATTTGTTTTTGATTTCCTGAAGCTCGTTTTTGATGATTTCCATGCGGAGATGTTCGTCGGCGAGCACTTTCTGGAGATATTCAATAAGCTTGAGCAGTTCGTCATACTCATTCTGGATCTTCTCACGTTCGAGGCCGGTAAGTTGACGCAGGCGCATTTCGACGATAGCCTTTGCCTGGATCTCAGTGAAGCCCCATTTCTCCATCAAACCGTTCTGGGCTTCCTGCACTGTTTGCGAGGCCCTGATGAGGGCGATGATTTCGTCTATGATGTCAAGGGCCTTGAGAAAGCCTTCCAGTATATGGGCGCGAGCCTGGGCCTTCTTGAGGTCAAACTGAGCACGGCGGGTGACCACCGAATGGCGGTGCTTCACATACTCCACGATGAGATCCTTCAAATTCAGCGTCATCGGGCGTCCGTTCACGAGGGCGACGTTGTTGACGCTGAAGGAGGTTTGCAGGGAGGTCATTTGATAAAGCTTGTTGAGGATGACCTCGGGCACCACATCGCGACGCAAGTCATAGACGATGCGCGTGCCGTTGCGCTTGTTGGAGAGGTTCTCAATATTCGTGATACCCACAATCTTGTCCTCCTTCACCAAGTTGACCGTATGTTCAATCATGTCGGAGGGATTGACTTGATACGGCAAGGAGGTGACGATGATGCGGTTTTTGTTTTTGTCCACCTCAAATTCAGCGTGGCCGCGCATGACAACGCGCCCGCGGCCCGTCTCGAAGGCCTCGCGCACACCCTGATAGCCATAGATCATGCATCCCGACGGGAAATCGGGAGCCTTGATATACTGCATCAGTTCCGGGATGGTGATGTCGTTGTTGTCAATATAGGCACAAATGCCGTCACAAACCTCGCCAAGATTATGGGGGGCCATGTTGGTGGCCATACCGACTGCGATACCGGCGGAACCATTCACCAAAAGGTTAGGGATCTTGGAGGGGAGGACTGTCGGTTCGGGGATGGAGTCGTCAAAATTGAGGGTCATGTCCACGGTGTCCTTCTCGATGTCGGCCACCATGTCTTCAGCGGATTTGCGAAGGCGGGCTTCCGTGTAACGCATGGCAGCGGGGCTGTCGCCATCAACGGATCCGAAGTTGCCCTGGCCGTCCACAAACGGGTAGCGCAGCGACCACGGCTGGGCCATGCGAACCATGGCATCATAGACGGCAGAGTCGCCGTGGGGATGATACTTACCGAGCACCTCGCCCACGATTCTGGCCGATTTCTTATAAGGTTGTGTGGAGACTATGTTGTTGTCCCACATGGCATAGATGATGCGGCGTTGGACAGGCTTTAGACCGTCGCGCACATCGGGAAGCGCACGGGAGACAATCACGGACATGGAATAGTCGATATAGGCCGTCTTCATCTGATTTTCGATGTTGACCTGTACGATTTTTTCACCTAACTTTTCTTCTTCATTCATTTTTTCGTATCTTTTATTTCTTCTAATTCATTAGTTGATAAAACTTTGCATTTTGCAAAAAGAAAGCACGAAAATACGATTTTTTTCGAGAAAGTCAACATAAAAATTGAGGCCCATTTTTTGTATTTTTGCCGCCTCGAACTTAATACAATCTTAAGTATAAACAGAAAATGGATATACAATACTCTGACGAAATGACCTACGCTTTGGAAGAAGCGCGGAAAATTGCCGTTTATTATCATTCTCAAAACATCGGGATGGAGCACATCATGGTCGCCCTCATGCGATACCCAGGCGAAAGCATCACCAAGAGTCTGTTCAACGTGTATCGTCTGGATGTGGACTTGATCCGCACACAATTGGAGGAGATGATTGAGAAAAACGAGAACAAGGTGGAGACCACTCCCGAGAGCATTCGTTTCAACACACAAACAGACAACACCTTGCGTTTATCATACCTGATTTCCAAGGAATATCGCAGCGACAAGGTGGAGTCGTATCATTTTGTTCTGGCACTGTTGCGAGACGGGCGGAACGACTCTGCCAACGTGGTGAAGATGCTTCTCACACGCGGTGGTATCACATACAACTCTTTTGTCTCGGAGGTGAAGCGGGAACTCAACATGGAGGCGGGCCGCACGGAAGCGCTTTCCGGCGGCGGCGAGGAGGATGACGAAGACGACCGCCGAAGCACCGCCCGTCCCAAGAAGGGAGCCGGCAAAGGGTCTGCCACTCCGATGATCGACAGTTTTGGCAAGGATCTCACCCAGTATGCCTCCGACGGCAAATTAGATCCCGTTGTGGGGCGGCAGAAAGAGTTGGAGCGCATCGCGCAGATTCTGAGTCGCCGCAAGAAGAACAATCCCGTGCTCATTGGCGAGCCCGGCGTGGGGAAGTCGGCCCTTGCCGAGGGATTGGCCATGAAGATTGTGGAGGGCAAAGTTTCGCGCACGCTCATGAACAAGCGCCTAATCGCCCTTGACATGGCCTCGTTAGTGGCGGGCACCAAATACCGCGGCCAGTTCGAGGAGCGTGTCAAGACCATCCTCACCGAAATCGAAAAGAACCCCAACATCATCCTTTTCATCGACGAGTTGCACACCATGGTGGGAGCAGGCAACGCGCCGGGCAGCATGGACGCATCCAACCTCTTCAAACCCGCCCTTGCGCGCGGCGAGATGCAGTGCATCGGCGCCACCACTCTTGACGAATACCGCGAGTACATCGAAAAGGACGGCGCTCTGGAGCGCAGGTTCCAGAAGATCATTCTCGAGCCCACCTCGCCGGAAGAGACCATAGAGATTCTCCACAACATCAAAGACAAGTACGAAGACCACCACACGGTGCGCTACAGCGACGAAGCCATCAAGGCCTGCGTTGCCCTCTCCAACAGGTACATCACCGACCGTTGCCTCCCCGACAAGGCCATCGACGCCCTCGACGAGGCCGGCGCCCGCATGCACATCCAGAACATCCATGTCCCGGAAGAGCTGCTGCAAGTGGAGAAACAGATTGCCGAATTTGAGAAGCTCAAGACAGAGGCCATCAAGGAGCAGCAGTACAACGCCGCCGCCGGCTATCGCGACCAGATCAAGCAACTGGAGACCACTCTTGAGAACATCAAGAGAGAGTGGGAACAGAAATCAGACCTCGAGCGCCCCTCGGTCACCGAAGAGACTGTGGCGGAAGTCATCGCCATGATGACCGGCGTGCCCACACAGCGCATCTCCACCAACGAAGGCGCCCGTTTGCTGAAGATGGCAGACGAACTGCGCGGCAAAGTCATCGGCCAGGACGACGCCATTGTCAAGATTGCCAAGGCCATCCGCCGCAACCGCGCCGGTCTCAAAGACCCCAACAAGCCCATCGGCACCTTCATATTCCTCGGTCCCACGGGTGTGGGCAAAACCTACCTCGCCAAAGTGTTGGCCGAGTACCTCTTCGACTCCCAAGACGCCATCATCCGCATTGACATGAGCGAATACATGGAGAAACACACCGTGTCGCGTCTCATTGGCGCGCCACCGGGCTATGTAGGCTACGAGGAGGGCGGACAACTCACTGAAAAGGTGCGCCGCAAGCCCTACTCCATCGTCCTGCTTGATGAGATCGAGAAAGCTCATCACGATGTCTATAACGTGCTGCTCCAAGTCTTTGACGAGGGACAACTCACCGATGGCATGGGCCGCAAAGTCGATTTCAAGAACACGATCCTCATCATGACTTCCAACGTCGGATCCCGCGAGCTGAAAGACTTCGGCACGGGTGTCGGTTTCAGCACCGACGCCACAAAGGCCGCACAGAACAAGGTCGAACAGGGCATTCTCGAAAAGGCCCTCAAGGTCACCTTCTCGCCAGAATTCCTCAACCGTGTGGACGATGTCATCTACTTCAACTCCCTTGGCAAGGAAGAGGTGATCCAAATCATCGACATTGAGCTCAAGAAGGTACTCGACCGTGTGCGCGACCTCGGCGTGCAGGTCACCGTCACCGACAAGGCCAAGCAGTATCTTGCCGACACGGGGTGGGATCCCAACTACGGCGCCCGTCCGCTGAAGCGCGCCATCCAGAAGAACGTGGAGGACATCCTCGCCGAAGAGATCCTGAACCAAGCCCTGCCTGAAGGCTCCTCCGTGGAGCTCGACTATGACGAGGAGAAGGAAGAGATGACCATCACAGGCCACAAAGCATAGGAGCGAAGCACTTTGAATTTAGAATTTTGAACTTGAACAATGGGTAATTACAAGGAAAAACTTCATGCCATCAAGGCATTCATCTTTGATTTCGACGGTGTGTTGTCGGACGGGAAAGTGTATGTGCAGTTCGATGGCGAGATGGTGCGCGCCACCAACACTAAAGACGGGTATGCCTTGCAGTATGCCTTGCGCAAAGGCTACCGTGTGGCCATCATCTCCGGCGGCTACGCGGAATCAATGCGCCTGCGATACAAGGATTTCCCGGGCATGGACATCTTCCTCCATGTCGGGAACAAAATCGACCTGTTCCACGAATATCTCAAAGAGCACGACCTGCAGCCGGAAAACGTCCTGGTGATGGGCGACGACATTCCTGACTATCAGATGATGCAGATGGCGGGCGTGAAATGCTGTCCCGCGGACGCCGCCATTGAGATCAAGCACATATCCGACTATATTTCATTCCAGCCAGGCGGCTGCGGCTGCGTGCGCGATGTCATCGAGCAGACCCTGCGACTGCAGGGGCGTTGGTTTGAAGAAGACGCCTGCGTTTGGTAAACTGTTAATTCATTAAGAATACAAGAATATGGGTTGCTTGGGCACTTTCAGCTGGATCGGCTTTGTCATCGGCCTCATCTTCGGAGGATTCGGCGGCGGCATGATCGGCATGTTCATCGGGAGTTTTATCGATGCCATCGTCGGACGGAAGCAACTCGGACGAGACTCCCACTATTACAAAATCCAGGACTTCACCGAACACGAGCTGTATCTTGCCGCATACGTGGCGCGCGCCGACCAGAACCGGCTGCTGCGCTCCGAGATGACATACATACAGGATTATTTCCGCAAGCACGTCGGTTCCGAACGACTTTCGGCCCTGATGTTGCGTTTCCGCGACATTCTCGATGAGAACGCGGACATCAGACCAATATGCCAAGACCTGAACCTTCATGCGAGTGTCAATGAAAAGTTGGTGATTATAAATTTCCTGTTCGGTTTCTCCACCGCCGATGGCGAAATGCGGGCCGAAGAGGTGAGTGCCATCTGGGAAATCACGCAAATGTTAGGCATTGGCCGGACCACCTTCGAGGCTATCAAATCCATGTACACCCAATATCAATATGGCGGCTACACCGGGCAGCAACAATATCAGGAGGGCGGATACTCTTCCTCCTCCCGGACCTACACGTCGCGCGACGAATTGGAAAATGCCTACAAGATTCTCGAAGTCTCCCCCGACGCCACGGATGACGAGGTAAAGAAGGCCTATCGCGCCGCCGCCAAAAAGCATCACCCAGACAAGGTGCAGCATCTTGGCGAAGACGTGCGCAGAGCCGCCGAGGAGAAATTCGCGAAGGTCAACGAAGCCTACGACAAAATCAAGAAAGCGAGAGGGATGAATTAGGGCCGAGCGGCATTAGCCGACCGACAAGCCTGCCAACCATTTTACATTCCCTGCACACCTTGTCCACCGCCTTGGGCTTGTGCTTGTGCGCCCTCCAGCTCCATCTTGCCGAACTTGAAGGTGATGCCGCCACGGATGCTGCGGCCCATCCAACTGCTCCAAGTGGTGCTGTTCGATGTATAATAAGGATTGTTGATGTCGGTGCCCCGCCTGTTCCAGTTGAAGATATCGTTGACATCCAGATAGACTGAGATGCGGCGTTTCCAGAACTCGGCACGCAGGCCGGCATTAATGCTGTAGCGCGGGCGCGTCACCGTGAACATGCTCACACTCTTGGAACTGTAATTGGCCGAGGCGTTCACCTCCAACACCTTCCACAACTTGGCCCAGAAGTTCAGCCGGAAGCTGTAACCCAAGTTGTCCACCGTGTAGGGGTTCGACTCATCACGGAATTGGAAGGAAGACTTCATATAGTTTATATTCGCATAGAAACGGATATTCATAAAAGCCTTGAGTCGGTAGGTCACGTTCAGCTCGGCACCCGTGTTGAGCGATTTGCCCGCATTGACCGGCATGGTAAACGTGACAATGCGCCCGAAGAAGGGGCTGTAGGCCACATCCGACTGACGGCTGAACTCATCCTTGCTGTTCTTGAACCAAGCATTGATGCCGATGTTGCCGAACTTGTTGATGTATTTGCTCCAACCGGCCTCGATGGAGTTGGTGAAGGTCTGACGCAGGTCAGAGTTGCCTGTGCTGTAGCCGTCCTCACCGTATTCGATACGGGTGCACAAGTCGTCGCCGTCGGGATTGCTTACGCGGCGGGTGTAACTAAGCTTGAAATTGTGCATGTTCTTGGTGCGATAGCTCAAGTGAAGGGAGGGATAAAAACCCAAATACCCTTTATGCACATTGTAGGTTGGATCATTGAGAATCAACAGGTTGTAGATTACATACTCCGTGCGCAGGCCGCCCTTGAGCGTAAAGCCGCCGAAGCGATGCTGCAGGGTGGCGTAGGCGGAAAAACCCGCGTTACGACCGCGCACATCCTTGAAACGAAGCTCATCCAACACATATTCGCCGGTGGAAAAAACCAATGTGTCATAGTGTTGATAGTTCAGGCCAGGATTATACTCGCCCGACACCCCCAATTCAATCTCCCCGTCCTTATGATAAGGAATCGTATAGTCCACTGAGCCACTCAGCCCCAAGGTTTGGTATCGGTTCTGCTGCTTCTGTTTCTTGTCCAAATAATCCAAGAAAAGGTAATCGCGGTAGGCTTCTCCTATCTGTTTCCTCCCCCACATCCAAAAACTCAGATCAGCACTGATTTTGTGGCCTTTGCTGTTGAATTTGTGCTCATACCACATTCCGCCATAGCCACCGCCACCAACCGTGCCTTGTGTCTGGTCGTTGAAGAAGGAACGGTCGCCGGGGTTGTAGATGTATTCCCTGTAATAGGTGGAATCTAAATAGGTGTAACCGCCAAAACTGGGATAGGTACCGGCCCAAAAGTAAAGACTATTCATCGTATCGGGTGTGTAGGAACCATTGATATAAAGGCCGAAACTGTGGTCCCGTTGCCGGAACTGATTGATGCTATGGAACGTGGATGAGGTGTCCCCTTCATCGGTCAGGATTGTGGAGAACGACTCGCTGTTGTTCTTGTTGATGCTATAGGAATAGTTGAGATAGGTGCTGAAGGAGAACTTCTCGTTGGCATAGACATAAGAAAGAAAGGGCGTTACGCTGGGCGTGGAGGAGCCGCGCACACCGAAGCTCAAGAAGCTGTTTTTCTTAATCTTAGAGGTAGTAACGATATTGATGATGCCGCCGCTGCCTTGGGCGCTGTAGCGGGCCGACGGGTTGGTGATAACCTCAATCTTCTCAATACTGCCCGCGGGCATCTGCTGGATGAACTGCTTGAGCGCCTCGGCATTCATGTTGGAAGGCTTGTTGTTGATCCAGATCTCCACAGATGAGACGCCGCGCAGAGTGACGTTGCCTTCCACATCAACCTCCACGCCAGGGGCGTTCTGCAAAGCATCCGCCGCGGAACCCGACTGAATGGTGGGGTCCTCGGCCACGTTGTAGAGCGTCTTCTCTCCATCCACCATATAGACAGGCCTTTCGGCGGCAATGGTCACTTCGCCCAAAGTCGTGCTTTGCTTCTTAAGGAGCACCTCGCCAATGTCCACAATCTTGTCGGCACCCCCTACCGTGATGGGGGTTGCCAGAGCCTCGTAGCCCACCAAAGAACAAATCAGCAGATAGTTTCCATCGGGAATGTCCGTGACAGAAAAGGAGCCTTTCTCATCCGAGAAAGTAAAACCGACCACACGTCTCATGGAATCGGGGGTCACGACACCTACTCTGGCATAGAAAATTCTCCCATGGTTCAGAGAATCCGCCACCACTCCCGTGACAATATGATTATTCTGAGCCCCAGCGGCAAAAAACAACATAAGAAAAATGAATACAGTCGCGATACGTTTCATGAAATTTACGATTCTATTTTTAAAACTGCAAAAATAAAAAAAAAAACTTACTTTCATTTTCAGCAGGCTTTTATTTGCAAAAATGCTATTTTTGCGCTCGTTTAGAACGAATGACTATTCATTAAAAATTATACTCTATGAAAAAAAATCTATCCCTCTTAGCCGTTTTCTTCGTATTCCTGGCCATGGGCTTCGGCGATGCTGCGGGCCAGTTGGTCTCCGTCGTGGAAAAGGCCTTTGACATCACGCCGTTCATGGCATCGTTCGTCTCCTTTTCCGGCATGATCATGTTCGGGGTTCTCTCCGTACCCATGGGCGTGCAGCAATCCAAAATCGGCAAGAAGAAAATGTTGGTCATCGGACTCATCCTATTCCTTTTGGGTGCCATTCTGCCGATCATCGCGTTCAACTTCCCCATCATCCTGTTGGCCGTGTTGCTGATGGGCGCGGGTGCCACCATCCTGCAGGTCTCCGGCAACCCGCTCATCCGCGACGTCTCCCCCGACGGCAAGTACTCCAGTATGCTCTCATTCGCCCAATCGCTGAAGGCCATCGGCACGCTGTCCACTTCGCTGATTCTGGTGCTTGTCGGCACGAGCCTGATGAAATACGGTTGGTTCTCGTTCACACCCGAGGGCGCGACCGAGCCTGTCAACATGGGATTCCGCATCCTCTTCCCCATCTTCGCCGGTGTGCTGCTGCTCACGCTCCTTTTGGTGCTCGCCTTTGTGCCCAACCAGAGCGAGGAGGGCGGTGAGAAGCCCACGACCTTCGCGAACTGTCTGCGCGCCTTGGGGAATCCTTTCATCCTGATGATGTTCCTTGGCATATTCTTCTACTGCGGTGCCGAGGCCTCCATGTTCAACCGCATCCCCTCCATCCTGATCGAGAAAAACCCGGGCATCACCCCGGCCTTGGGCAACATCGTGCTGATCATCGCCCTCTTCGTGGGACGTTTCCTCGGCGGTGTATGCCTGCGCCACATCAAGGCACCCGCTTTTTTGGTGATCACCGTCCTGATCTCCATTCTGGGCAACGTGATGCTCTTCATGCCCTACAACACTTTCACCACCTGGTTGAGTTTCATACTTATCGGCATCGGCTTCGCCAACATCTTCCCGCTCATCTTTTCCATCTGTGTGGACAGGATTCCGGAGAAGACCAACGAGATTGCCGGGTTGATGACCACGGCCATTGTGGGTGCCGCCATCGTGCCGCTGCTCACAGGTGCCGCCGCCAACGTGGCACCGAGATATGCGTTCTTCGTGACACTGGCATGCCTCTGCTATCTGCTGTTCGTCTCGTTGAAAAGCAAAAACAAAATCGCATAACCCATAAAGCCACCGTCATGAGAAAAGACATCGCCTTCACCCTGCTACTCGCCCTCTGCACACTCGTTTGCAAACCGCAGTCCCAATACGTCAACCCGCTTGTGGGCACTGCCGAACACGGCCACACCTTCCCCGGCGCCATCGTACCCTTCGGTGCCGTGCAAGTGAGCCCTGACACCCGTCTCGAAGGCTGGGACGGCTGCTCCGGTTACCATTACACCGACAATCGCATCTACGGATTCTCGCACACGCACCTGAGCGGCACGGGATGCAGCGACTACGGTGATGTGCTCATCATGCCCTTCACCGGCACGCCGTCCATCCACAACAGCGAGTATTCCAGCACCTTCAGCCACAAAAACGAGCACGCCAATGCCGGCTATTACCACGTCATGCTGAACAACGGCATCTATGTGGAACTTACCGCCGGAAAGCGCGTGGCCATGCACCGCTACACGTTCCCCAAGAAAGGGGCCAAGGGTTTCGTCATCGACCTGACGCACCGCGACAAGGTGCTGGCATCCGGCATCACCATCAATGGCAATGAGATTGTGGGGTTCCGCCGCTCCGAGGCCTGGAATCCCGACCAGTACTGCGCCTTTTCCATCATCCCCTCTTCTCCAATTCAGAAAATCGAGTTTTACAAGGATGACAAACTCGTGAAAGAAACCGACGTGCGCGGTGAGAACTGCAAGGCCATTGTCTATTTCTCAGAAAAAGTAAAGTCCGTGACGCTGAATGTCGCGATTTCCGCTGTGGATATTGCCGGTGCCATGAACAACCAAAAAGAACTTCAAGGGAAGACTATCGAGCAGGTTATGGCTGAAGCCGTGGCCGCCTGGGACAAGGAGCTGGGCAAAATAAAAGTGGAATCCGCCAACAAAGAGTATCTCAAGACATTCTACACCGCTCTGTACCATTGTTTCACCTCACCGTATCTCTATTCCGACCTTGACGGACGCTATCGCGGACAGGACGGGGAAATCCACGAAGGCGACGGCAAGCATCAAATGTACACTGTCTTCTCGTTGTGGGACACCTATCGCTCCTTGCACCCGCTATTGAACATCATTGACAGGAAACGCACAGAGGACTTCCTCTACACCTTCATGCAGCACTATCGCCAGGGCGGCATGCTGCCCGTCTGGGAGTTGTCCGCTTTCGAGACGTGGTGCATGATCGGCTACCACTCGGTGCCCGTCATCCTCGACGCATACGTCAAGGGCATCCATCCCTACAACCCGCAGGAGATGCTCAAGGCCATGGTTCACAGTGCCAAATTGGACAAGTTGGGGCGCACCGAGTATGCCCGCTACGGGTACTTGCCCGGCGACGTTGACAACGAGTCCGTCTCCAAGACGCTCGAATACGCCTACGACGACTGGTGCATCTCCGAGTTCGCCCGCCTCATCGGGGATGACAAGACAAAGAACGAGTTTGCAGAACGCGCTCTGTTCTACCGCAACATCCTAGACCCCAACGGTTTCATGCATGGAAAAGTGAATGGCGGCTTCGTCGAGCCATTCAACCCCACCGAGGTCAACAACTTCTACACAGAAGCCAACTCATGGCAATATTCCACTTACGCGCCCCAAGACCTGCCCGGCTACATCAAAATGATGGGCGGCATGGAGCGGACAGAGAGCTTCCTCGACCGTCTCTTCACCTCCAGTTCCGTGATGACGGGCCGTGAGCAGTCCGACATCACAGGTGTCATCGGTCAGTATGCCCACGGCAACGAGCCAAGCCACCACGCCGCTTACCTTTATAATTATGTAGGCCGCTACGACAAGACCGTCAATATGGTCCGCAAAATCATGACAGAGCTTTACACCTCCAAGCCCGACGGTTTGTGTGGCAACGAGGACTGTGGGCAGATGTCCGCCTGGTACGTATTCAGCGCGCTCGGCTTCTACCCCGTCTGTCCCGGCAACAACCAGTATGCCCTCGGCTACCCGATGTTTGACAAAGCCACCGTCCAATTGGAAAACGGCAAACAGCTCGTGATCCGGAAAGAGGGCAAAGGCGACAACGTGGCGATGGTCACCATCAACGGACGCAGACTCAACAGCATCCCCATGGAGATCACGTTTGACGACATCAAAAACGGCGGCGAGTTAGTCTTCACGATGAGCAACCAGCCGACAATGCAGTTCCCTGCCAAGGATGGTTGCTACGCATCGCTCATAGAGGCACCCCAGACGCCCTATTTCTCCACGGACAAGAAACGTTTCAGTGGCAAGATGACCTTCGAGATCAAGCTTTACAAGCCAGAAGGCTACAGACCCGTGTTTGACGAGAAAGAGTTGCGCGAAACGGAGATCTACTACACCTTGGACGGCAGCGACCCTGCACCCACGCACGGCACACGCTACACGGGACCCATCACCATTGACAAGACCACAACCGTCAAGGCGGTAGCCTACAACCCGAACTCGGGGGCAAGCCGCGTGGCCGAGGCCACCTATACGCAATATGCCAAGGACAAAACCGTCACCTACATCACGCGCCCGCAAGACCAGTACTTCTTCGGGGGTGAAGACGGCCTCATTGACGAACTGCGCGGCAAGGTCAACTACCGTATCGGCGGATGGCAAGGCTTCACGGAAGACGCCAAAATGGTCGTGGACCTCAAGCAGTCAAAACCTGTCACAGAAGTAACAGTCGGCACACTGGAGGAGGTGCGCGCATGGATTTTCTTTCCCAAAAAGGTCACGGTCTCCATCTCCGACGACGGTATCAACTACCGTCCTTTCGGCTCCATTGACGGCATCGGTTCGGTCAAGTCGGACACCCCAAAGCTCCATGACTTTGTGGTTAAAGGCAACGGCACCGGCCGCTATGTCAAGATTGAGGTGGAGAACTACGGCAAAATGCCCGACTGGCACATCAGTGCAGGCGAGCAGGCATGGCTGTTCATCGACGAAATTATCGTGAAATAACGCTTACGGTTCAAAATCAAAACGGGGCTGACATATATGTCTGTCCCGTTTTTTTTTGCATAGCCTCAGCTCCTCTTTCCGTCAGCGCCACGAAAAACATCGTCCTTCAAAATGCGCTACGGGATTATCCTATCCTGCACTTTCGGGTGTCGTGAATAATAGAAATAGAGCATCAAATCGATGAAAACCATCGTACCGTTCAACACATACAGCCACATCACAACATCGTAATTGTGAGTAAGCTTGTGGATTATGCCAAAAATGTAGCCCAGAATGATGAGCGACATAAACAGGGGACTTTTGCCAGCCACGACCTTCGTGCGAAGCGCTTTCGCAATGGAAATGGGCCAACTTACCGCAAAACAAAGGAGAAAAAGAACCTCCCAAATGCTGAATTCCATGGTTATGATTTTTAATGGTTTATTTCTTCCAAGCGTTCACAACCTCGCCGATATACTGATAGTGTATGCCTGCGGGAAAGTTTTCATACTGCTTGCGGGGCACACCACTGCGGTAATGCTTGGGGTCGAACTGTTCGCCGCCATACATCACCCGGCACTCGATGACGAGGTCGGCCTCCGCATAGTAAGGCGTGCCATTTTCCGTATAGAGCGTATGCAGGCCAAGGGCTTGGGCCTTGTCGCCGTCTCGGCCGGAATGCGTGCCCATATAATCCACCACTTTGTTGTCGGGGAAATGCATGATGGTAAAATACTCATATTTGTCCATGAACTCACGGGTATATCGTTTCTCGGCCACATAGACAGTAACAGCAGGGCGTCTGCCCCACAACGTGCCCAAAGCACCCCATCCGATGGTCATGGCGTTGCAGCGCTGTCGGTCGCCGGAGCAGAGCAAGAGTCCGTGACCGTTGTCACCCGTAAAGAAAGAGAAACCAGCAGGCAGGTCTTCCATTGACATCACATTGATCTTCTTGAACCCGAAACTTTGGACATCCTGAGCGGAAGACTGTGATGCACTGCGTTCGCGAAGAGCCTTCACATCAGCCTTGTCAGCATATTCAAGTGCGGCACGCACATTGGCGACAACGGCATTGGAGCTGTAGGTGGCACCGCTGACGGCATCCACATTCTTGGAAATGCCCTGCTTGGGCGTAAGCCCCTTCCAGCTGTCCAAGATGCGGACCACCTGCTGGAAGAAGCCGGGGGTCTCATTATTGGCAAGAGCCGTCACTTTGACCACCTTGCCGTCGAGGATATAGACCTCCACGGGCACATTGCCGGCAAAGCCCTGGATATCTTTGCCCAAGGTCGTGGTATTCACAATCATCGTATCGCCGCTGAACCGGACGGGGTCATCAGGAGCGTTGAGTGCCACAACCTGATTGCGGGCAGAACAAACCGCTTTACCGCTGTTGAATTGTGTGGCGGTCAGGAGTGCGAAAAATGAAAGAAGTACAACAAGAGATGTCGTCCTTAGCCAATATTGCCTGTTTTTGATACTATTTTGCATACTATTATAGTTTTATTGAATCCTTACAGAAAAAGGCTGCAAAGATACGATAAAAAATCTTACTTTTGCCGTCTCAAAAAATTTCATTACAATATGAAAAAAATGTTTCTATCTTTCATCATAGCCGGTTTGTTTGCCAATGGCATTTGGGCACAATCCTCCGTCTTCACTCCGAATTGGACGGTCGGTGAGAAGCATGTCTTCACCTTCGAGAAGACTGAGACCGATTGGTCCGAGTTGGGTGGTTTTCCGCAGGACGACCGCACCTCCGAGACGTACAGCCGCACTGCCGACTTTGAAGTCATCGCAAAAGATGACGCTCACTACCGACTCTCCATAAGCCACACTTTCGACGACATAGAATATCTTGATGCGGCAGAGCAGCTTCTGGACTCCATGGGCATCAACATACCGGAAGAGTTCCGTTCCATGAACATCATTTACACCACTGACCGCAAAGGAACCTTTGAGAGAATCGAGAATCTTGAAGAGATCACAGACCGGGTCCGTTTTGCAATCGACTCTGTCATCGAACCTCTGCTCACAAAGGTGACCGACAATGGAGAAGGGCCTGCACTCATGCTCTCCTTGTTGAAAATGCAGCTGCTTGACCCCGACTATCTGCCCAACGTGGTCAGCCCCGACCTCAAACTGTTGCATTTCATTTATCCATTCGTCGATTTGGGCCTCACAGTGGACGATGCTGTCATATACAAATCGGAAACACCCACTCCCGTAGGATTCTCCATTGATGCCAACAACGTGATTTATGTTGACACACTCCTGCCTGAACAAAACCTTTGCATCGTCAAACAGACCTCGAAACTCGACGAAAAGGAGACCATCAAATATCTGACCAAATTTTTCAAGTCAATGCCCCTTGGAAAAAAGGGAAAAAAAGAGGCAAAAAAAGCACTCAAGGAGATGGGTATGCTCATCAACGACGAAGTTGAAATCATGTTCGACACCAAGCTCACCCTACCCCGCCAAACCACCATGAAGCGGAGTGTTGTCGTCACCATGCCTGGCAGAACCAACCACAAGGAGGTGGAGACTGTTCTACGGTTGGTGGAATAAAAGTTGTTGGCAGTTGGTGGTTACTTTTTTTGGTACTTATATACATGATGGCACAAGGCCGATAGTAAAAGTTCTCCAAGCAACGTTTTTTTCCAACGCCTCACTTTCGCGGCGAGCAAGTTTCAGGCATCTTAAGCAATGACTCCTGCGCCGCGAGAGGGTGTCGGTACCGTCATCCATCCCCACATTGCGCTCCTTCGTCGCTTGTGTGGGGTTATTGAGATTTTGTCCCTCCGGGACAATAGAGGAAAGATAATAGTTAAAAGTTTTCCTTGAGCAGCCCCGGTAGGGGCAAGAGCTCGGTAGCCAGGGGTTAAAGCGTGAGGAACGAGCGCTGCAACCCCTGGGAGGGGTGCGTGCGCGGGA
>JAFPXF010000031.1 GCA_017394765.1 Bacteroidales bacterium
CATTGTGACTTTATTTTTGTGGCCCCACATTGCGCTTCGCTTATGTGGGGTTATTAGCGCTTCGCGCGTTTTGCCTCTCCGAGGCTGCTCAAGGATTTATGTTTATTATAACTAACTGAAAGCGCCGTTGAGGTATTTCTGCGTAAGTTCGTGCTGGGGATTGTGGAAAACTTGGTCGGCGGAACCTTGTTCTACGATTTCGCCAAGGTACATAAAGACAACGTGGTCAGCGATGCGGAGAGCCTGTCGCAAGGTGTGGGTAACCATGATGATGGAATATTGCTCTTTAAGCTTCACGAAGAGATCTTCCACCGTTTTGGCGGAGATTGGGTCGAGCGCACTGGTAGCCTCATCGGCAAGGATGTAGTCGGGCTCCACAGCAAGAGATCGGGCGAGGCAGAGCCGCTGTTGCTGCCCAATGGAGAGGCGGGCGGCAGGTGCGTGAAGACGGTCCTTCACCTCATCCCACAACCCCACTCCGCGCAGGTTCTCCTCCACCCTACGATGCAGTTCTTTGCCTTTGCATAGATTGTTGATGCGACACCCATAGGCCACGTTGTTGAAAATGGACATGGGCAGCGGACATGGGCGTTGGCTCACCAGCCCGATCCGACGGCGCAACTCGGTGATCTCTGCACCGCTGCGGATGATGTCCTGCCCGTCGACTAGCACCTGCCCGGCAAGCCGCACCCCTTCCGTGGAGTCTATCAGGCGGTTGAGTGTTCGCAACAGAGTGGTCTTGCCGCACCCTGACGGCCCAATAATGCAGGTGATCTGCCGCTCGGGCAACGTGACATTCACGTCCTTCAATATGTGGGCATCCTTGATATGGATGTTGAGATTTTTGACTTCTATCATTTTGTTGACTATAACTATGACTTTTGACTACTAAGTGATCACTGCTCACTCATTCACACTTTATTCTTCGAAAACCTGTTAGTGATGAATCTACCTGCGATGCTGAGAACAAGGACGATGATGGTGAGGACGAGGGCTGCGGCGTAGGCACGGTCCTGAACCTCGGGGATGGGACTGCTGAGTTGGAAGAAGACTGCCAGAGGAAGCGTGGCGGCGGGTTGCGACAAGGAAGTGGGAATGCTGTCGGTATAACCAGCCGTGAACATCACAGCGGCGGCATCCCCAATGGCACGCCCAACGGAGAGCAACGTGGCAGTGGCAATGCCCGGTGCAATCTGCCGGAGGACAACCTTCAACGTCTCCCATCGTGTAGCTCCCAAGGAATAGGTTGCATCAAGAATGTCGCGAGGAAACTCGCGCGTAGCCTCATCCATGGTGCGGATGAATATCGGAATGATGAGCAAGGTGATGACGATAATGCCGCCCAACAAGGAGGTGCGCAGTCCGAAAAAGATCATGATGGTGAATGCGAAAGCACCATACACGATAGAGGGCACACCAAAGAGCACATCAAAGGCCATCCTTGCAGCGTAGGCCAGCTTAGATCCAGGCTTCAGATAGACGTTGAGATAGAAAACTACCGGAACGGAGACAAGCAGTCCCAACACCGTGGAGGCTCCTACGATGTAAAGCGAGCCCACAATAGCATTGAGGAAGCCGCCCTCCTTGCCGATGTAGAAGCCACCGCCAGGCAGACTGCTCACCATCTCCCAACTCATGGCCTTCCAGCCGTGCGAGAAGATGGTCCAGATAACACTGATAACCATGACGAAGACCACGGCCATCGACAGCCACATGAGGACTTGGGCAATTATCTCGCGAACTTTCTTTGTTGTTGATACTTTCATTAGAGAATGCTTATGCTTAATCGTTAATAATGGTTATTGGCCAAATCGTTTCTCCATTCGATAGAGGACGATACGGGACAACAGGTTAAAAATGAAAACGACGACGAAGAGGATAAGGGCAGCGAACATGAGAGCGGACTCATAGAGAGGCATAGAGAGCATCTCGCCGTAGTTGTTGGCGATGAGGGCGGGAATGGGATATCCGCTGTCAAAAGGACTCTTCGGGATGGTTATCACGCAGCCGCAGACCATGAGTACGGCAATGGTTTCGCCCATGGCACGGGAGACGGCCAGCACGGTGGAAGCAAGGATACCAGGGAGCGTTTTGCGCACCACAACCTTCTGACTGGTCTGCCAACGGGTGGCCCCCAACGCCAACGATGCTTCGCGCAGATCGCGAGGCACCATACTGAACACTTCAATGAAGAGGCTGACTAACAATGGGATCACCATCACCCCAAGGACTATACCAGCGGCCAACATCGTGTAACCCGATGAATACTCCACAAAATGCGGTGCAAGCCTGTCTGAAATGAGTGGCACGATGACCAAGGTACCCCAGATACCATAAACCACGGAAGGCAGTGCCGCCAAGATGTCTAATGCCGGAAATACAAACTTGCGTACCGCCGGACGGGCATACTCGGTAAGATAGAAGGCTGTGAACAAGGATACAGGCAGTGCCAGCAGGATAGCAATAAAGGTCACCCAAAGCGTACCTGCGATGAACGGCAAGAAACCGAACTCCCCTTTGATGGGTTTCCATTCGCTGGAGGAGAGCAGGCTCCACAGCGACTTCCCCTCCAACACCGGCACCGACTTCAGATACAAGCCCACAAACATCACCACCACAAACAAAATGGAGAAGATGGTCAGGGCAAGCATGGTGGCGCCAGCGGTTTTGTCTTTGATGATTCTCGACTTATGCATAGTTTCTTTGCTCGATTTTTACACTATTCGTCATTGGTGCACCCCACCTCGCTTGTATGAGGTCTTTTGCACTTCGTGCGCCTTGCCTCTTTGAGACTGCTCAAAGAATACATATTTTAGATTAATGGGCGGATTTCAGCTTGGAAAGGCCATTCTGGAGTTTTTCCTCACTGAGGCTGATGTAGCCAGCGGGGGCACACTCTTGCTGACCATCAGTAAGGATGTATTTCAAGAACGCCACGACAGCAGGGCTGGTGGGGACACCATTGCTCACGAGGTAGAGGTCGCGGGCAGGCGGCGAGGGGTACTTGTTCTGCGCTACGGCTTTCACAAAATCATCTTTGGTGTCGTAAAAGTATTCCTCAGCCGTGATGCTGCCATCGTTGTCCCGATCGATGGGGAAGACAAAGAGGCCCGTGTTGGGCTTGCGGCTCTCTTCATCGTAAGCATATCCAATGTTGTTGAATCCAATGGCCAATTTGTCACGCTGCACAGCATTGGCTAGTCCTGGGTCTCCAAAGACAGCCGTACCCTGGAGGTCTTCCTGCTTCTTGCCCATCCACATCGCAAAGGTTTCGGCCGCACCGCAAGCATCAGAGCGCGTATAGACGTGAATCGGAGTGTCGTCAGCAGTGCCGAGCAACTGCCCCCAAGTCTTGATCTCTCCAGAGATCCAAATCTTATAGGCTTCCTCCCTAGTGATACCTTGCCGTTTCATGGCAGCCGCGTGCGGATTCTCAGTATTCACGGTGATGACCACTGCATCCTTGGTCACTGCGAAAGGCAATGCTCCCTTTTCCAATTCGGGAGGATATACTTCGCGGGAGACCATCCCGAGGTCAACCACGTTAGCCAAAACATCGGTCATGCCTTTGCCGGCACCTCCTGCGGAAATATCGATACGTACATCCGGATTTGCCTTCTGGAACTCTTCGACCCATTTCACGGCCAACGGATAGAGCGCAAAAGCCCCGGAAATGGAAATTTCACCTGTGAGTCCGCCATGAGACTGCGGGTTCTGCTTCTTTCCACAGGATGCACACATCCCTAAGATGCAGATTGCTGATAAGATGGTAATTACTTTTTTCATATTGATAAATTATTAAAAACCAAAATCATACATTTTGAACATCAAAACTTCACGGAAACCATGGCGGTCAGGGTATGCCCTAACTGATCCTTTTGGCATCGTTGCTTCAAAGTATAGTTCAACTGCACTCGCACGTGACGCTCAGGCCACCAGTCAAGACCCGCAGAATAGTATAGGGAGGGCGTATTGAGGGCATCGCTTTGATCATAACGGTAATAGTCAAAACGCACCACGGGACGGAGCTTCTGCCGCAAGGGGATGTCCTTGCCCCACCCAAAGTCGAACCAATAGCCGGCAACAACGTAAAAGCCTTGGGTAAACGCAGGCTTCACGAACCAGCCATCATGGTCAGGTGATGGGCTCATAGAGGGCAAATCAGTCAATCCGGCAACGTACTCGCCACGCACCACCCACTTTTTGTCATTGTATTCGGCGCCTGCAGCATAGCGATAACGCCGACCGTCCACGCCTGTGGAAGCACCATCATACATTATATTATATTTGCCCCAATAACCGGAAGCGGAAAAGATCATGTTCTTCACAAACGGACTGAACTCTATCCTAGCGGATACATCCTTAGCCATGTTGTCGGTTTTCACGTTGATGCCGTTGCCACCGAAGAGACCGACCCCGTACTTCAATATGGGGATCTTCTCACCTCGCACTTCCGCAGATGCCAACGTACCCGTGAGCATGAGTCCAATTTCACGACCGTTGGCATAGGAACTGATGCCCGTCACATCCTTATATCCAGACAAGGCACTGATAACCTGTGCGTTCTCAGTCAATTCAAGATCTAACGGGGAATACTTATTCTCAATAGAAAAAGGAATTTTGAACTGCCCGACTTGCAGTTGGACATATTGACAAAAGTTCACCTTGACGAAAGCATCAATCAAGCGGGGATTGGGGGCGAAGTCGCTCTGCAACCGGAAGTCCACCCACTTGGAAAGGCTACCTTTAATATCCAGACGTGCGCGCCTGATCTGCATCACACTGCTTCTGACATCGCCGAGCTGATCATACGCATATTGCGCATCAACCCATCCACCAACGCTCACGTGCTCTTTCACTTGCTGCCATACGTCTTGGGATTTCTTTTTTTGGATGGTATCTTGCGAAAAGCCTACCACCGAACCCAACCATAAGGTCTTCATTAAAAAAAACAAACTTTTATTTGCCATATACTCAAAAATACCTATTTTGAAAAAACGGGCAAAAATATTATTTCAACGCCAAAACAGTGTCATCATTCAGCTGTAATATGTCATAATATGTCAATATTTTGTCGTAATTCAGTAAAATCGAGTAACAGATTTAGGATTTTATTATTTTCGCCGCCATGAAAATTCTATACATCACGCTGTCGATTTTAGCTATCTCCAACATTATCACGTTGGTATTATTCATTCACAGCCGTCACTCGTATCGAAAACTGATGCAGAAGAGTCTCCGCCAAGACGATGATGGTAATAATCTAGTCGAACGGATCGTCTTCGAAGCAACTGATTCCATCGATGATCAAAGCGAAAAGCTGCTCCAGAAATTACAGACCGGCATGGAGCAGGACAAATTATACTTGAGACCGGGATTGAGCATTCAGGATTTGGCCAGAGAATTTGGGACAAACAAAACGACGCTTTCGCACGTCATCAACGCTTGTTTACATCAGAATTTTTCCACATTACTAAATAGTTACAGGATAAAAGAATCCTTAAATCTGCTTAGCGACCCCCAATATTTCCAGGAAAAGATGGAGGTGATTGGGGAAATGTGTGGCTATAGCAGCCGACAAGTTTTCCATAAAGCATTTAAGAAGGAGATGGGAATCACACCTAGCCATTTCCGTAATATCCAAAAGGCGACTATCCGGAAAAAGTAAAAATACAGCAGGATCTATTTTCCAACTCCTCTCAAGTCCACAAACTTAACAGGTTTCCGCGCACTCGGCGGGAAGTTAATGCGCTGGACCTCCTCCACAGAGGCGATCTGCACGACCGGAGCCACACGCACGTGGGCCCGGAAACGGTTCTTCAACTCGTTGACGATCTCCTCAGGATGATTCTTGAACCGCGAATTCTGTTCCACGACTTCCGCATTCAGCCCGACCTTGACCACCACTTCATCGGTACCTTGTTGCGAGTCTTGTACATAGATGACGTAGTTCTGCACAAACGGGGTGTTGTTCAGCACATCCATCATGGCCGGTGGATAAAGCGTGGTTCCCTTCAGCTTGATCATGTTGTTCTTGCGGCCCACCAACGGGGTGAGACGGTAACTGTTTCTGCCACAACGACATTGTTCGGTGATCTTCGCGCACATATCGCCCGTGCGGAAGCGCAGGAGCGGCATGCCCTCCACGCCGAGGGTCGTCACCACCACCTCGCCGGTCTCGCCGTCAGCCACCGGCAGGTTGTCCTCACCGATAATCTCCACGATGATGAGCTCAGGGTGCACATGACCGCCCACACCATACTCGCACTCGCTGAAGGTGGCGCCCATCTCCGTCGAGGAGTAGGTGGCGTAGAGTTCCACATCCCATTTCGACTTGATCTGCTCGCCCAAGAGGTTGAGCGAGAAGTCCTGATTGCGCAGGCTCTCCCCTATCCCGATGATTTTGCGGATGCTGGAGTTTTGATAGTCAATACCATGATCCTCAGCGTATTGAATCAGCCGCGGAATGAACGAGGGCACGCACATGATGCTGTCGGGCTTGATGCGCTGAATGGTGTCCCACTGCAATTCGGGGATGCCGTTGCCCACACGGATGACGGAGGCGCCCAACTCGCGCAGCCCGAGAAAATAGGCCAGGCCGGCCATGAACCGCTTGTCGAGGGTGACCATCAGCTGGAGGATGTTGCCGGGTTTCAATCCAGCACATTCGAAGCTCTTCTTCTCATTGTAGGCCAACCGTTGGAGGTCCTTCTCGGTGCAGCAGAAGGTCACAGGGTCGCTGAGCGTGCCACTGGTGGTGATATAGTCGATCACCTTCTCTTTCGGCACACAGAGGAAGTCTTCGTTGAAGAGCTGGAGGTCTTTCTTCTCCGTGAAGGGAATGTTTACCAGATCCTCGATGGTGCGGATTTTCTCTATCCGGATGCGGTAGCGCTCGAACATGCGCTGATAATAGCGGGAATGCCGGTTCAGGTAGAGCAACGCTTCGTGCATCTTCACCTCTTGGAACAGCTTGATCTCTTCCGGGGAGGCGAATTCTATATCGTGGGGTTTGTCAATCATAACATGTTGATAAAAAAAATTCGAAAAATTAACAATTATTACGAATGATCACAATGCCTATTGCCATTTCCATAGAGACAATGTGCGTTGCAGCCAATTCAGAAACTCCGCAGGCCAGACCATACATCCTCTGCCCGCCATTTTCTCCTCATTCACCCCGAAACCATGGCCGCCGCTTTCCGGGCGTACAATATAGCAGGGCTTGTCATGGACTTTCAGCGAGTCGGCCATCATCGCGGCATTTTGCCAGTCCACCGTGGGGTCATCGTCGCAGCTGAGCAGGAAGACGGGGCAGCGCACCTTGTCGGCATGCAGCTCCATGGAGAGCGAGTCGCGCATGGCGAGGTCGTGCTGGCGGCGCTCACCGAGCAGACCGCGGCGGGAGCGTTTGTGGACGTATGGCTCGCGCATAGTCACCACAGGGTAGATGGCCGCCACGAAGTCGGGCGCGGTGCTGTCGGGCAGCAACTCCGCCCCGCTGAGCACCAGATGGCCGCCCGCGGAGAAACCCATTGCCCCGACGGTTGAGTAGCCTTTCGACTTAACGGTTTTTAACGCTTCACCCAAAGCATTCAACTGACCCGGATATTGCGTGCAGCAGCTCCGGCGGACATGCGTAAACCACGACCACCAACCCGAGACAGGATACTCCAGCACGTATGCGGCATAGCCATACTGGTTGAGCCATTGGGCCACTTCGCTGCCTTCCCCCCTTTTCGCCAGCCAATAGTAGCTGCCGCCCGGACAAACCACTATCGCCGTTTTCGCAGGCTTTTCAGGAAGATATTCCACAAGCTTTTGTCCCACAGCACTCCCGTTCAACAGCAAGAAGATGGCGAGCGACAAAGTCTCTATAATGCGATACCGTTTCATATTTCGTACATTTTCCACTGACCAATTCAACATCCTCTATTGATTTTCCGCACGAGCACATCGTCGCCAAGCAATGCCTCTGCCGTGATCACGGCAGTGAGGGGAACGCCGCAACAGCCATGCAGGTAAATGTTCTGCCCCGTCAAGAGAAGGTTGGCGGTCTTCGTGCGGACAGGCACATAGCCTGCATACGGATTCCTGCAATCCTTCATCAAGCCATACAGCGAGCCTTCCGGTGCGCCATTGTAGTCGCGAATGGTCAGTGGCGAAGCATCGTACACATGTGCCACACACTCGCGGATGCCCGGATAACGATTCTCCAGCTTCTCCAAAATCCTTGCCGTATGTTCTCTTTTCCATTCCAGATAATCCTCCCCACGATGCCCGGTAACCGTATTTTCCCAGCGTACACATGCCGAATAGGGCATAAAGACAATCGCCTCCATCGCCTTGGCATATGGTCCCTGATGCTTCTCGCACGGCGTGAACGCGACCATAGTCTGCGGCCAATCCTTCTCTATATGCTTTCCAAAATTCCAGACACTGTCGTAACTATCCATGTAGTAGCATGGATAATTAATATAGGGGAACGTATCCGGCTTGAATACCATATAAACACAATAGGCCGAATAGTTATTCGGAGACTCATTGACACGTGTCCGGAAAGCCTTAGTAAACAATTTATTATCAGAAATATTCAACAGCGATTGAGGATGTATGTCAGAAATATAAACGTCTCCACGGAAAACGCATCCGTCGGCGGTGGTCACCTGCCGCACCAAATTGTCCTCCACCGCGACATGTGTCACATGCGCACCAGTCACAATCGTGCCGCCATGACTTTCAATGGAAGTCTGCAAAGCCTCTGCCAACTGAGAAGCCGGCCCCTCGAACCGGGAATGCTCCTCTATGAAAAGATAGTTGATGAGCGCGAAAATATAGGCAGGCGTATAACCGGATTCCCCTCCGCACAAAGGACTCATATAGGCCAACAAATTTTGAAGTTTCGGATCACTTATATGGCTGTTTATAAACTCTTTGGAAGATCTAAAAAAAGCATCGCCATAGGATTTCCCCCAGTCAACGCCCTCTTTCAGGAAAAAGAAATCCACCTCTTCGGACATTCTATAAAGTTCATCGACATACGTCTGGATGGCATCCTTCTCTTCTGGAAACATTTGCTGGAAATAGGCCGTGAAATTTGCCCTGTGGGACGGGACACGATAGATCTTCCGATCTTCGTGGCAATAAATTTCATCGGTGCAGTCCACATCGTTGGCGCGGAAGGAAAGTTGGTCGAGGATGCCGAGATAACGGCAGATTTTATAGAGCGCACTGTTGGGGTGCATACCGCCCAAAACGTGCATACCTGTGTCAAAAGAAACGCCTTGGCGGGAGAAGGAGCGCAATCCGCCTCCCACCCGACGCTCCTTTTCCAGCACGGTTACATGAAAGCCCTCTTTTGCCAGCAACGCGGCGGTGAAGAGCCCGCCAAAGCCCCCCCCTATAATCACAATTTCTTTGCTCATATTTCTATCTTGTAATGATTCTGATATTTACGAAAATGTCGCCAATATTCAGGGACCTCTATCTCGCGACAAATTTCCGCATAATGTTCCAAATAATAGTGACGCATTTGCTTGGCGACAAGACGATCTTTCTCGATGTCAAGGTCCGTCCCCATTCCATCGTATGGACGGATGCGCCGGGTTATTTCCATATAGATGTCCCCTTCACGAATCAGGAATTCCTCCTTGGACAGCACATGTCCGGTGCCGTGCAGGAAGACCGGCACCACATCGGCATCCAGTTCACGCGCCAGGGTGAAGGCACCCTTATGGAAGCGCAGGATATCGCACTGCGGGGAGCGCGTGCCCTCAGGAAAGACACAGATGGAATAACCGCGCAGGTACAAATCGCGCAACCGGGGAAGAATGTTCTCCATGCCGTCATGCACAGGATAATACTCAGCCTTGCGAATCACCAATCCATAGAACGGATTCCTCCAGACCCAATCGTTAGTCAAGAAAACAATCTTTGGTGTCAACGAAATCATACAAAGCAAGTCAAAGTGACTCTGATGGTTAGACACAACAACCGCTGGCTTTTCAAAAGTCTCCCCCGATATATTATTGATGGAAAAACGGATCCCAGGAAGATGTTGCACACAAAAAGAGGCTATACGCTGCAACATTTTGTGATAACGCAGTTTCTTGCTCTCCGAATTCTTTCCGATCAAAAAATAGATTGCGGCGAACGGTATCAGGAACAAAAAGAGGAAGAAGAACGCAACAGCACACAACGACATATAAAGCAGCCGTTTGAGTGTTATCGGGGTTTCGCGTTTCCGACCATTCTTCCGCGTCAGCCAATCGAAGACGACAGTCGGCAGGAAGGAGGACATCAGAACGACGGCCAACATGCCAATGATGGTCACCATGGCCAGTGACTGCAACGCAGGATGTCTGGCCACGACCAAGCAACCGATGCCGGCAAACATGACCAAGGCCGATATGACCACGCTGTGCTTGTAGGAGGCCAGGCGCGGTTTGCCGGTCGTATATTCGTACAACAACCCTTCGGTAATGAAAATCGTGTAGTCATCGCCCTGTCCGAAAATAAAGGTAGCCAAAATAACATTGACGATATTGAATTGGACACCTGTCAGATACATGATGCCCAAAATCCAGACCCAGCTGACAGCCAGCGGCAAGAAGGCCAACAAGGCGAGTTCTATCCTTTTGAAAGAGAGCAGGAGGAAGATGAAGACCACAACACTGCACACCAATCCGATATAGTTAAACGAGCCGCGCAGCATATCCACCAGTTGATGCCCCACATCACTGCCGGAGAAGACAAAGAAGCCCTCATCCTTGTCGTCCAGCAAGGCATGCACTGCCTCGGGATCAGACGTCTTCACATAATTGACAATTTTCCATCCCTCATCCGAGGCATAGACATACTTGTTGGTGAAGGGTTCAACAACATCATCAAACTCCTCAATACTTGGAATTTCCACTGTTTCCGACACCTTGCTTACAAAAGGCAGGAAGGCTTGCTCCTGAAAGCCATGTTCATCTGCTTTTCGTTGGAACTCACGCAGGAATGCCTGCCGATACTCGTTCTGCCAGAAGTCATTCCAACGGGCGGCAGCACTTTGCAGCTGTTGCCGCGAGAGCAGCATCTCCCCCACTCCACTGATCGTCTCCACCGCCGCACAACCCTTGAGCTGCTCCATCAAGGCCGCATTGCGGTCCACCGCATCCTGCAGGGTGGCGCCTTCCGAGACAGCATACATCATGTCGGAAGACTGCACCTGGGAGAGAATCTCCAGATTCTGTCGCTGGGATGGGGTCATATAGTTGATGTGTGACAAGTCGCTGTCGAAGGATATCTTTTGGGAACAATAGCCCAAGATGACCGTCACCACCAGACCGGCCATAAGAATCCATGGGCGAGCTTTGCTGCGTGATAATTGCAGTCCGGCCAGTTTTTCAAAGAGAAAGTGTTCGGAGGGTTGCGGGCGGTGGCGCATGAATTGCGGCAAGAAGATCAGCACAAAGAAAATTGTGCCTATCAGCATCAGCGAGGCGAAGAGGCCAAGGTCGCGCATTGCCTGGGCATCGAGCCACAGCAGGCAAAAGAAGGCAGCCACGGTCGTCAGGTTACCGATGAAAAGAGGCGACACCATTTCGCGCAGAGCCTCCCGCCGATTGCCGACCTCCTTGTAGGTATCTAAAAAATGTAACGGATAATTGGCCACGATTCCAATGATAACAGAACCGATGCCCAGCACGATCACGGAGATGCTGCCTCGGAGAATGGCGATTCCTGCCAGTGCGAACAAGGCTCCGAAGAGAATAGACGCGCCCACCCAAAGGATGTCCGATATGCGACGATAATGCAGCAGCAGGATTGTCAAAATCAAGACCAAGGCTATGGTAACCGCCAAAAGGGAGTCGCGCTTGATCTGCTTGGCGTTGGCGGCAGCAATCAAAGGCGCACCCACAGCTGCCATCTCGACACCGGGAACCTGGGCCTGCACCTCGGCGATTTTCTTGTCCAAGAATTGGGACAGCAGCCCGTTGTCGCGACTCTCATTGGAGCCGTAAGGACTGTCGAAAGTGATGATGCCGTGCTGTCCGTCGGCCGTGAAGAGATAGCCATCTATCACCTGAAAGGACTCGTTCAGTTTCAACGAGTTCAGACGCTGCAAGGCCGGAGAGAAGAGCTGCAGCGGGTCGTTGCACATACTATAACGGAACATGCCCGATGTAGGGAACATCAACATTCTCCCGATGGCTTCCAACCGGTCGTCAATGAGACCGGGAGTCTGCAGCAGGGAATCTATACGCTGATAATCAGCATCCTCCAACAGAAAAGGCAGATGGTTGTACACTGCATTCATCAGATCCAGGAACTGCATCTCATCCACCGTTGTCGTCAGGTTCTCCACCATTTCACAATCGGCGAGGCTGTCGCCTAAACGCTGCATCGCATCTTCCACCTCATCCAAAGCATGGAGGGTGTCCTTCCCCGAAGCGGAGACAACGATGACAATCCTGTTTTGGGCGGCAAACTGTTGATAGACTTCTTGATACTTCCTGCTTTTCTCATCCCGAGGGAGGAACTTGGCGATATCTTCTTCGTAGCTGATTTTAGATGCCAAAAAGGCAAAAAGCACCGTGAGAGCAAGTACAATCGCAATGCCCAATCCACGATGTTTTTCCAGAAAATCGTATATTCTTAAGAAGAACTTCGTCATGAAAGAATCAACTGTTTACAGGCTTTCCTGCTGATAATCCAATATTTATCCATTTTACAAAAAACTTGCAAAAATAAGAATTTTCTAATTCTGAATTGATTTCAGAAAGCGAACAATCTTCACAGGCAGGTAATAGAACAAAGCGGCAATGCATAGTATGCTGTTCAACACGCTGATTCTAAAGAAGTCGTGGAACGGGCGGAAATGGCTCACGCGCTCGCCCTCAGGCGGGTAATAGACACGCACAGGCACCGACACCACGGGAGTCCCGCGCCACGCAGAGAAGACCAACAGTTCCAACTCAGCCTCGTAGCGCGGCGTGATGGGCCAATGAAGGTTGATGCGGTCCAGCGGATAGAGCCGGAAACCACTCTGCGTGTCCTCCAAACGGATACCCGTCTGCAAATGAAACCAGAAATTGGAGAATTTGTTGGCAAACGTGTTCTGCGCGGGCATGTTGTCGGCCGTCAAGTTGCGTGCCCCGACAATCAGCGACCCGCGATGTGCCTGAAAACATTCCATGATAACAGGAATATCCTCGGGAAAATGCTGTCCGTCGGAATCGATAGTAATGGCGTGATGGTAGCCCATCTCCACCGCACGGCGAAAGCCCTGCATCAGCGCATAGCCCTTGCCACGATTCGGCGTGTATTCAACCATGTCAGGAAGTTCCGGAAAAGCGGCGACAATAGCCGCTTTGGTCTCTGGCGTGCTGCCGTCGTTCACCACGATGATGTTCGATGTGTAGATGCGGATACGCTGCAACACATCCGTGACCGTCCGCTCGTTGTTGTAGGTCGGCACCACAACACATACGCGCTCTTCATCAAAAAACTCCTGCCAATTCGTCATCGCACAATGTCAAAAGTCATTGAAAATTTTGTGAAAACACGCGCATTCACTTCAACCTTCCCCCGGACAGAAAGGATTTCTTCCGATTGTTCAATCTTGTCGAAAACGAAAGTGGCTTCAGAACCGTCGCCAGGGCGGATGATATCCACAAATTTCACATTCTTGACGGCACGGAGGACAAGCCGCTGTTCGGTCAGTTTTTGCGCTAATTCAGCGACCAAGCCCACGATGCAAACCCCGGGCGTGATGGGATTGCCTGGAAAATGCGCTTTGTAAATTAGACTTTCAGGCCGCCAACGCACCACAACAGCATCCGGCCGACAGCCAACAATTTCGTATAAATCGTTTTCCAACTTCATGGCTATCAAAGGGAAAAGACCGACTCGTCTATTTTTTCGTTAAGTTTCATATTGGTAAAAACGATGGTCGTCACATCGTCGCTCGCCTCATGCAGCTCCACTTTGTTGACATATTTCCTGTCCGCGCTGATGTAAAGGCGCATATAGGTGAACATTTTCTTCATTTTATCCTTCTTTGGGGTCAATTTTGCCACCCAGATATCGCCTTGAGTGTACATTTCGACCATAAACTCGCCGTTTTCCGACAAGGCGGCTCCCGTCACGCCACCCATCACCAACCGGGCAATGCCTTTGAACAGCTGGCCTCCCTGTCCATCCATCGCCTTGCTTCCGTCCTTGGTCTGCAAGAAGACCTCCTGGCTCTTGCCATTGTCAACCACCACCATGGCGTACTTGTCCGGAGTCGTGTAGGCCCACTTGAGCTTTTTCCCCGAATAGTACATTTTCCCTTTTGAGACGGCATCGTTCTTCAGCATGGCGGACTTCCGCGTCTGCGTGAAATCGCACTGCATGGTTTTCACGGAGGAGGCAGCCTTGTTCACCGTCTCAAGCATCGTCTTGGCTTGCTCGGCAGATGCTTTCTTCATCTGCTGAGCACTGCCAAACGTGACCATCAGCAGCGCAACAGTGCATAAAAAAAACTTTTGCATATTGCCTATATTCTTCATTTTCATCTATTTAGCAATAAAATAACAGCCCGCCATAATGAGCAAGACACCTATCCAACGAATGGTCGGAACGCTCTCATGGAATATCATGATGGCGGCAAACATGCCGAACACATAACTGAGCGAGGAGAGCGGATACGCGATGGAAAACGGGAAATGCTTGATGATGTAAAACCATAAGATTGTGGCGATGCCATAGCAGACACCACATCCCAGCCACCACCAATTGGTCAGTTGCGAGACGAAGAACGCCCATTTCCATGCGAAAGTTCCCATTTTTTCAAGTGCAATTTTCAGAAACACCTGTCCTGAACAGAGAAAGACAGACTGTATAACAGCCAAGATGATTAGTCTCATAGCAATTTTTTTAGGATGACGGCACGATCTTCGGCACCTTTTTGGTGGATAATATGCACGCCAACAAGTTCATAAAGCGGGTGTTCACCGGGGTCAACGCTAAGCATCCATGCCTCGGACTTGTCCTCGGGCATGATTTTACAGAACGAGAGACGGTTGTTTTGTTGATAGGAGGTAATCTCATCGTTTTCGCAGACCAGGGCCGTTCGTATGCGCCCCATCCGCATCTGCATGAAAGCATCATGCAGGGCGCAGGCGAAGGAGATCCCTCGATGCGAATAGGTGGTGTTGTAGCCGTGGTTCTGCGTATAGATGGCGATCAGCGAGGCCACAGTGTTGTGCGTGGATTGCATGAAACAGGTCGGCATACTCACCGACTCACCCTCTCTCAACATGCCGTCAAGTATCTGGATAGAATTCTCCATACAGCCCAAAGCTGTTCCGTTGAGAATGGCATCCGGTTGCGATATACCACTGATTTCCATAGCTTTAAGCGCCGTAACAAGGGCCCGTTTCTGCAATTTTCCAAAGCGACGCGCCTTCATGGGCGGAAGGTATCGTCCGTATTCCTCAAGCGGAACATTCTTCACGATAGCCGTAACAAACACTCTATTCATAGCGCGACAATATGATGGATGAATCATTGCCTCCAAAACCGAAGGAGTTACACATCACATGATGCAGTTCGGCTCGCGGACATTGAAATCCAGAGACCGGTATGATACAGGAGGCATCCGGATTTTGGAATTCCCGTTGGAACGGCAGGAATCCATTTTGCAACGCTAAGAGACAGAAAACCGTTTCAATGGAACCCGACGCACTGGTGGTGTGTCCGGTGTAGGATTTCGTGGAAGAGACCGGCGGCAGTTTTTCACCAAAAACACGCTTCAGAGCAGCACTTTCGGTCATGTCATTGTTGGGAGTGGCTGTGCCATGTGCATTTACATAGTCAATGCGGGAACAATCCATGCCGGCATCTTCAAGTGCTTTTATCATAGAACGATATCCGCCTTCTCCATTCTCCGAGGAGGCTGTTTGGTGATAGGCGTCACAGGCATTCCCGACACCACTCAGCACGCCGAGAATGTCCGCATGGCGTGCCAAAGCCGTCTCCTCGCGCTCCAGCACAAGGTAGGCAGCCCCTTCGCCCAAGTTCAGACCCGCACGGGTCTTGTCAAAGGGCCGACAACACTCCCGGTCCAGAATCAACAGCGACTTAAAGCCATTGAGATGGAAAAGGGAGAGCGCTTCGGAACCACCCGCCACCACGATGTCACGTTCCCCGCTTTCAATCAACCATTTGGCCGTAATCAAGGCGTTCATGGCAGAAGAACAAGCCGTGGAAACCGTGGAAGTATAGTCAAAACAGCCGAAATAGTCGGCGATGCCATTGGTGTTGGCACCACAGTCGTGCACATCTCTCATATCGGACGGCAAAGGCTCCGGAAAATAACGCTCTGTGACATCCATGCCTCCGACTGTCGTGCCAGAAACAAAAGCCAAATCCTTGCGGTCGAGCAGTCGTGCCTGTGTCAGAGCCTCGCGCAGGGCCACCATCCCAAAAAGAGAAGTTCTTGAATAGCGCTGATTATCATGAATCTGCAACATATCAAGCAATTCTTCATGGCTCAGATCAACCTCTCCAACGGGAAATTCAAGATGCTCGGTAGGCAAATAACGCACCCTCCCGATGCCGGAAATGCCCTGCATCAGGGCCTTGACCTGCGCTGCCTGTCCCACACCCAACGCGGAGACCACACCAACGCCTGTTATGACAATCCTCGGACGCATTATTTCGTTCGGTTGGCTGCTACATAATCGGCCATTGTGCGCACAGAGACGAAAATCTCCTTGCCCGCCTTCGGGTCGGTGATCTTGATGCCATAGTTGCGCTCCAACAAGACAATCAACTCCAGAACGTCAATGGAGTCAAGACCCAAGCCCTCTTCTCCAAACAGCGGAGCTTCATCGGCGATATCCGCCGGCGTCATCTCTTCGAGGTTCAGTGCCTCAATCATTTTGGTTTTCAATTCTTCTGTAAGTTCCATATTGCTTTTTTTTTAGTGATCAGTGAACAGTGATTAGTGATCAGTAGTTGGTGATTGGTGGTTGGTGGTTATTAAGGACAGAGAAGCATTGTAATCATTTCCCGAAAGCGCTTCCAGCCAGCCGGTGAGGAGGCTGGTGGTCCCAGGAGCAAGAAATGCACATTCAATCGCTTGGTTTATCGCTTGTTCAGAATATTCCGGCAGGAGGATAAAGTTACTTTCGCCGTGGTATTTGTTGCGGATGGCAATCTCTCCCGTCACAATATTGGGCAGCGTATAAACAAAGACCGATGGTTTTGGATAGAAGTCCTCCGGATGGGCTATTGTCTCTTGGAAGGTCTGGTCGGCATGCATGGATGAGTAACGGTTGAAGAGCAGCACAGCGCGGTCGTCACGAGGCACGAAGCGTTCGCCGGCCTCCTGCTCCAACAAAAACTCGGACGCCAAAAACCCCACCTTGCTCAAGATGTCCATCTTGAAAAATTTCGGATAATCGAGTCCGAGGCGACGATACAAATCCGTGAGAAAACAGGTTTCACCGCCAGCCTCCGCGACGCGACTGCCGTCAACTTCCAGAAAGGAAGGGCAGAGTTTCACCGTATGCAGCACTTGGTATCTCATCATTGGCAAGAATCGTTAGTGAAGGCAGCGGCGGCATTGCAGCCACCGAAACCGGACAGAAGTTTGACAAACGCTTTCTTCGACGCGACGCGGTTTTCACTTGAGACGCTCAAGGGGACGGAGACCCCAAGGGTGTCAAATCCGCGTGTGGCAGGCACATATCCGCCGTCCAAAGCGCGCATGGTGAGCAACGTCTCCAAGATGCCGGCGGCACCCAACGTATGGCCGTAATACCCTTTCAAGGCGTTCACGGGCACTTCGGACAAACCTGCGCGACCAATGGCGATGGACTCCATCTCGTCATTGTAGAGCGTGGCTGTTCCATGCACATTCAGACAGGCCAAGTCACCGGCTTTCAATCCACTTTCCGCCATGGCAACCTGCAGGGCGCGATAGCTGCCTTCACCCGTTCGAGACGGTCCCGAAATATGGTTGGCATCGTTGCGAACGCCGCCGCCGAGCATTCGCCAGCCCTCGCCATCCCCTGTGGCATAAACCACAGCGGCGGAGGCCTCGCCCAAATTCAGCCCCTTGCGGTTGGCGCTGAACGGGCGGCACGGCTCGTCCGACAAAGCCTTCAAACTCTGGAATCCTGCCACAATAAACGGCGACAAGACATCCGAGCCGACGACCACCGCCACATCATAGTGGCCGGAGACAAGACAGCGATATGCCTCGATCTGCGCACACAACCCTGATATGCACGCATTTGAAACTGTCAATGGCATATTGGGATTATGAAAATAGTCAGCCACCATTTGCGCAGTGTGCGCGGGCGTAACCCTTTCCAGATCCGGTTCCCCGTTCGCCAAAAGGGCGACATTGCCCTTGGTGGAAGAGAGGATGAAGATGACACGCGGCGACTGCGGATCGATACCGCTATGGCTTACGGCCTCGACAGCCGCCAAAAGCGTAACCTTCTCAAATCGTGTATATTCACACACTGGCAATCGTCCCGCATCTATCTTTTTGGCGAAGGCCTTCTCCAACCTGTCGTCTGACAGCAAAGAGCCGACAAACGGGAATGGCAGTTCCCAAAGTCCCTCGTAACAGCGCAGGGCAGACTGTCCGCTCATCACGGCTGCGAAATTCTCCTCTACCGTGAACCCGATCGGGGTAATCATGCTCTCTCCTATTTTCCTGACATTTATCATATACTTTCTTGCGATACGGCTATCTTGATTTCCGCAACAGCCATGCGTTGTTTTCCGACAAAAATTTCCGCCGAAACCAGCCTCATGTCCATCACGTCTTCCAAAATCTCGATGCGGGTTGTCAACGTCTCCCCCACTTCTGCGACACGCTCCACCAGAAGGGCCTTCACGCCACCAATATACCCGATTCTCACAAAGTCATGTCCCAAAAGATACTTGTCCACATAGCCCAACTGGGCGGCGCAGGTCTGGGCGATGATTTCCACGTAAGCACAAGGGTTCAGGCGACCGGCAGTGACGAAAATATTGTCAGGGCGAACCCGATAGTGCGTAGTGGCCGACTTGAGGTTCGCGTCCAACAGACCGTCAACCATAATCACGGGATCTTGTTGCGGCAGAAGGGTTCGTATGTCAATATCTCGCACGTTAATCATCAGATTTGCCAAAATTCGTAATAGTTAAACCACTGTTCGGGATATTGTCGCACGACGGACTCCAGGTGGTTGGCAAATTGCCGCGCATATTGGGATGCCCTCTCACGGGCACTGTCGCCCCGCGAGTCCAGTCGTTTGATAAAAATGTGATATAGACGGGCAGACTGCTTCATCACATGGATGGAGAGCACAGCGACGTCACGTTGCGCAGCCAATGCAAAAGGGCCGAGCGGGAATTTCGCAGAGGCACCGAAAAAGTCGCAGGCGACCGTTTTCTGATTTTCCACCACCCTGTCGGAGGGGATGCTTACGCTCTCGCCATTGTTCAAGGCGCTTTCAATCGCAAAAATATGGGAGAAATCGGGCTTTACAAGAATCATGTGGATGTTCGTCCCATCGAACATTTTCCGGCGATTTTGCATGACCGTTTCCCCCTCGCCAGCGAAGACAAGGGCATTGTAACGCTTGTTGGTGGCTTTGAGCGTATAGCCGGCAACCTCGTAATTGCCGACGTGGGCACTCAAGATCAAGAATCCAGCCTCCTGTTCAGCCAAATTCTCATACAACTCCATGTTGTCAACCACAAAATCCAACTTTCCACCCGAAAACATGTAAAATTTATCGAGAACGACCTGCGAAAAACGGTGAAAATTACGGCAAACACCCCAACATGCCTTGGCAGGAGCATAGCCAAGCCGTTGCCGGAAAAAATGATACATGGGTCTGGTGCCTTTCGAGAAGAGCAGGTAAAAGGGCAGGACGAACACCGTCACAAAAGCGTACATTGCACGCAGTGGAACCACCCGCATAATCTTGATGAGGCTCCTATGCATCCATGACGTACCGTCGGTTTTGCCTTGCCACGCCCTCTCTTCTGCCATGCAACTCGCTTTATGCCAATTTATTCTCTATATAATCATAGAATTGCGAAAGTGTCTTCACCGTTTTCATCTCCTCAGGCTTGATCTTAAAACCAAACAGCTTGTCCACAATCACCACGATGTCCACGAAATCCAGACTATCGATACCCAAATCCTCTTTCAGGCGGGCTTCAGGCTTCAATTTCTCTTCATTAACTTCCAGTTCCTCAATCAAAAAACGGTTGATATTTTCCTCAATTTCTGCTCTATTCATTTTAATATTCGTGTTTCAAAAAGATTATCAGATATGTAGTGATTTTAAAAAAATTATTTCACCATTGTTTTTAAAATTGGCGGCAAAAATACGGAAAATTCATGAATCCGAGCACCTTTTTTATTTCATATTTGGAATAATCTTGAAAACAAAGTGCCCATCCTCGGCACTATGTTTTTTCCGAAAATTCAGTGCAAGATAAAATCCATTTTTCAAATTGAGACCCAACATCAACGACTCTCATCCCGTTCCACATAATCTCTCTGAATAATTCCCAAAAACTCCTCGACACTGTAGTCGTTGAGGAAGAGCATGCCGTGGGTGGCACGAATGAGGGCGCTGCGGTTCTGGTAGAAAAAATCTTTGCCCAGCAAAAACTGGATGTCACGAAGCTGCGCAACCCAGATGCTCTCGGCCAGCTCACTGAAAGGCCCGTCGAAATCGGGATTGGGAAATTCGGCCTTGTACTGGCTGAGGTAGGAGGTGGCGAAAGCCTTCTCAATGACGGCGAAGGCATTGAGGGATACAGGCACATACATGTTAGCTTCTGCGGGATGGAACGTGGACCAGACATTGCGATAGGCCAGGATCCGAACATGCGACAGGTCGGCCTCTTCACTGCGCAAGCGGATAGCGGCGGCCACCGAACGAAGCACCTTGTAGTGCGTGTCGGGACGCAGACTGCCGGAGTCCATCACCACGCTGATGATGTCAGGGCGGATTTGGCGCAGCTGCTCCAAAATGGGCTGCACGTCACCATGGATGTCAGGAGTGAAACCCTCGGTCTGGCTGTTGTAGAGGGCGAGATGCAAGTGGCGCACATTGCGTCCAGGCACACCCATGTAGGCCCATACCAGTTCCTCCTCGAACTCCCGTTCCAGCCCTTTCAGACGATCCATCTCGGGAGTCTCCACCGGCGAATCCGCCGAAAGATTCGCAATCTCACGTTCCAAGACCTCCCGGACTTGCTTCACATCGCGAAGATGCCAAATGCCCACCATGTCGCGCAGGATGCGATGACAAAGACCACGGCGCATCCCCTCGACGTCCTTGCGGGCGACGTTGTCCAGATAATGGTGTACATCCTTGTCATGCTTCAGCAGGTAGCCGCCTGTGAAAAAATCAGGGTAGTTAACCATCTCGACACGTCCCTCGTCCAAAAAGCGAAGGGTATCCTGCAGAGCCTCCCGCATAAAGGCATTGCTCACAGAATGAAAGCCAGAGGTCATGATATTGAAATAAACCTCGTTGGAGACAGGACGCAATTGCCGGTTAATAAGAGGCATAATACCCAACATAATGTCATCGTGATGGGGGCCCGTGTGCAGGATGACCTTGTTTTCATAGGGTTGGCAGCCACGGTTGAGACGAGTTTTCATCTCGTCCACCACATGCTGAACCGTTGACAAACCAATGTCACCCCAGGAAGCGCTGCCCATCTGCAGATCTTCCAGGGTCAACTTGTGGGCGTATTTGTTCTGCGATTTGCACAAACTCAGAATATGACGTATTTCAACATCCAGCATGCTACAAAGTTTTTATTTTTCAGGTTGATTTGAATGTATAGATTCGGGACGGGAGGTGTTTTGGGAGGCAAACCACTCCTCTGCCTTCATGACAGCTTTCAAACGGATTTCCGGCGTAATGCTCTTCTGTATTTTGCGAAACGCATAAACGAGCGCAGTGGCGTCATCGGTGATACCCAGCAGACCAAACACTTTGCGCGACAACAAGTCATTAGGAATCAACACGTATGCAATAGCTGCATACGTAAAAGCGCGTTCTTTGGGGGTTAAGTCGCCCTCAGACAAGGCGTAGTAAAGGGTGAGCAGCTCGCGAGTCGCGACAAAGCCCAATTTGCGCGCAAACTGCGCAATGTCAGCCCACAACCGCTGCAACTCCCGCTTGAAGTTGATGGAACGTAATCTCCTGATAAGCTGTGCAATAAGATACGATAGTAACATAACACCACTGTTTTTGAAAAGAGTCAGCCTAATAGTACTTCCGACACCCGTATTAAAAAAGCGGGCAAAAGTACGAAAAAAGAAAAAAGTACGAGGATTTTTTGATGTTTTTTTCAACGGGAACATGGAAGACAAAAAACAAAAAAGGCCGCAACTGTGCCGCGACCTTTTCAATGTGGAGCGTATGAGAATCGAACTCACGACCTCCTGACTGCCAGTCAGACGCTCTAGCCAACTGAGCTAACGCCCCGTGTTTTTGTAAAAACGCATATTCAACACGTTCCTACAAAAAATTCATCCTTTCATCACACTTTAATCTCAACGTCCACGCCGCTCGGCAATTCGAGCTTCATGAGGGCATCGATGGTCTTCGTTGTGGTGCCGTAGATGTCAAGGATTCTCTTGTAAGTGGAAAGCTGGAATTGCTCTCTGGATTTCTTGTTTACAAAAGTGGAACGGTTCACGGTGAAGATCTTGGTGTGTGTGGGAAGGGGGATCGGTCCTACCAGCACCACCTTGTCGTCCTTCACGCCATTGACCGTCTTGACGATCTTCTCGGCCGACTTGTCAACCAAGGTGTGGTCGAATGATTTCAATTTGATTCTGATTCTGTGACTCACTTTTCTTTAATTTTAGTTGTTATATAACGTTATTAACTAGTTTCATTTACTCTTTTAAAGTATAAATCTTCCCACATTCATGATGTAATCCTTGACATCGGCCGGCACTTCGGCGTACTTCAAGAACTCCATGCTGAAAGTGGCGCGTCCTTGACTGATGGAGCGTAGCGTGGTGACATATCCGAACATCTCGGCCAACGGCACCTGCGAGTGGATGACCTGGAATCCCACCTTGGCGTCGATTTGCTCGAGCACCGAGCGGCGACGGTTAAGGTCACCTGTCACATTGCCGATGTACTCGTCGGGCGTGGTGATTTCCACATGCATGATCGGTTCCAAGATGGCGGTGTTTGTCTTTTGCAGCGCATCGCGGAAGCCGATCTTGGCGCAGATTTCAAAGGCCAATGCATCGGAATCCACGGGATGTGCCTCACCGTCGGTGACCTTGACGGCCATCGACAGGATCGGGAACCCGTACTTGCCGTTGAGCATTGCGGTCTTGAATCCCTTCTCGGCACCAGCGAGGTACTCTTTCGGTACCACGCCGCCCTTGACGAGGTTCTCGAACTGCAAGCCCTTTTCGTCGTATGGCAGGGGGGACATCTCGAAGTCCATCACGGCGAACGAACCCTTGCCGCCTGTCTGCCGCTTGTAGGCGGAGTGGAAGGCGACGGGTGCGATGAGGGCCTCCTTGTAGGCGACTCTCGGTTTGCCGTGGTTGCACTCGACGCCGAACTCGCGTTTGAGGCGGTCCAGCAGGATGTCAAGGTGCAACTCGCCCATGCCACTGATGAGCACTTGTCCTGACTCGCTGTCGGTCTTCACTTGGAAGGTAGGGTCCTCTTCGGCCAGCTTGTCGAGGGCACTCATCATCTTCTCCTCATCGTCCTTGGTTTTGGCCTCGACTGCGATTTGAATCACAGGTTCGGGGAAGACGATGTTTTCGAGAGCAATAGGGTGCCGCTCGTCGGTCAGCGAGTCGCCCGTGTGGATTTCCTTCATGCCCACGAGGGCCACGATATTGCCTGCCGTGACGCTTTCCAACGGCTGTTGCTTGTTGGAGTGCATCTGCAGGATCTTGGCCACGCGCTCCCTTTTGCCGGTACTGACGTTATAGACTGTCTCGCCGCTCTTCAGCACGCCGGAATAGACCTTTATGAAGGTCAGCTTGCCGACGTATGGGTCGGTGGCAATCTTGAAGGCCAATGCCGCGAAAGGCGCCGTGGAATCCATCGGGCGTTGCTCCTCGGTCTCACTCTTGGGGTTGATACCGCTGATAGCGGGCATGTCCAAGGGAGAAGGCAGATACTCCACAATGGCGTCGAGCAGTTTTTGCACTCCCTTGTTCTTGAATGACGACCCGCAGAGAACGGGCTGAATCTTACGCTCAAGGGTGGCCTTTCTTATGATGGCAACCAACTCCTCGCGGGTGATGCTGTCGCTGTCAGCGAAATACTTCTCCATCAGCTGCTCGTCCATCTCGGCCAGTGTTTCCAACAGGTTGGTGCGGTAGGTTTCGACCTCGTCAGCCATATCCTCGGGAATGGGAATCTCCCCGTAGGTGTTGCCTTGGTCTTCTTCGCTCCACTGGTAGGCCTTCATATCAAGCAAATCGACAAGACCGATGAAGGAGTCCTCCGCTCCAATGGGGAGCTGGAGGGGCAGGGGGTGTGCTTTCAGCTTTTCGCGAATCTGATCGACGACTGCGAGAAAGTTGGCCCCGGAGCGATCCATCTTGTTGACGTAGCAGATGCGTGCCACGTTGTACTTGTCGGCTTGGCGCCATACGGTTTCGGACTGGGCTTCCACGCCGCCAACGGCGCAGAAGATAGCTACGGCTCCATCCAATATTCTCAAAGAACGTTCTACTTCGACCGTAAAATCGACGTGCCCTGGGGTGTCGATGATGTTGATCTTGTAGTCATTTGACTGGTGTTTCCACATCACTGTGGTAGCGGCGGAGGTGATGGTAATTCCTCGTTCCTGTTCCTGCACCATCCAGTCCATGGTGGCAGTGCCTTCGTCAACCTCGCCGATTTTGTAGTTTTTCCCCGTATAGTACAAGATGCGCTCGGTGGTCGTGGTCTTGCCGGCGTCAATATGGGCCATTATGCCGATATTGCGTATTTTGAGCAGGTCTTCAGCCATCGTGTCGTCTCCTTGGTGTACGGGAATTTGAGTGTCCTCAGGCGACTACGAACGCATGTGGGCAAATGCCTTGTTGGCTTCGGCCATTCTGTGGATTTCCTCTTTTCTCTTGAAAGCGGCGCCTTCAGACTTATATGCAGCCATGATTTCCTGGGCCAGCTTGTCGGCCATGGTTTGCTCATGGCGTTTGCGGGCGAAGGAGATGAGGCTCTTCATACCGATAGATTGTTTTCTGCCCGGCTTGATCTCTTCAGGGACGGGCAGGGTGGTGCCACCGACACGTTTACTTTTGACCTCGACGCTGGGGGTGACGTTTTCCAACGCTTTTTTCCAGACTTCGATGCCGTTCTCTTTGGTCTTCTCCTCTACAATGTCAATGGCCTTATAGAAAATCTCGAATGCGAGATTCTTTTTGCCTTTCAACATGATATTATTGACGAATTTGGTCACAAGCTCGTCATTGAACTTAGGATCTGGAAGAATGATCCTTTTTTTTGCGTGTGAATTTCTCATTTTCTTGTATCTTCAATAAATGTTATTTACTCTTGAGTCGCCAATCACGGCGGTCAATTTACTTTTTTGGGGTTGAAATTAATTATTTCGCAGCTTTTTTGGGACGTTTGGCGCCATATTTGGAGCGTCCTTGGAGACGTCCGTCCACGCCGGCGGAGTCGAGCGCACCGCGAACGATGTGGTAACGCACGCCGGGCAGGTCCTTGACACGGCCGCCGCGCACCAGCACGATGGAGTGTTCCTGCAGGTTGTGGCCTTCACCGGGGATGTAGGCGTTCACTTCCTTGCCGTTGGTCATTCTTACTCTCGCCACCTTACGCATGGCGGAATTCGGTTTCTTCGGGGTTGTCGTGTAAACCCTCAGGCAGACGCCGCGTCTTTGCGGACATGCGTCCAATGCCCTTGACTTGCTCTGCGAAGTCAATTTCTTTCTTCCTTTTCTTACTAATTGTTGAATTGTAGGCATACAATCGGTTGTGTTAATCTTTTAATTTATAATCTATTTTCCCTTGATTTTTTGGGGCTGCAAAAATACACTTTTTTTGATAATCTTTTGTCTTTCAAATATTTTTTTATCAACAATAAAAAAACCGCCCTTGCAGGCGGTCCGTGTGATGTTTAACGCTGTTATCGTCTTGCCTTATGCGGGGTGGCGGAAGGCGTTTTAGTGGAATCTTCTGCCTTTTTCTTACCCACCGAAAGACTTCTCTTGTACCGTTCGTCTATTTTGTAGAACTCCTGCAAATGTTTTGGGGAGAGCATGGTCTTGAGCTTCTTGTAGAAATTGGTCTCCAACGTGAGGAGGTTCTTTTTAAGCTCGAATTTCTGGTCAAAAAGATAAGTGATCTGGCTGTCCGTGAGCTCCTCGCATTTTTTCTCCTCATCGCAGTTGGGGCAGTTGGGGCAGTTCACCTTGATGCCCTTCTTTTCGATGTTGGCACGATATGTCTCGTGCAGTTTAACCTCGCTGCGGAGATATTGCTCGTATGCGGCCCAGAAGGTCTTTGCTTCGGTCGCGGTGGGATGGAAATGGGTTTTCATGTTGAGGACCCGGTCCTGGACGATCTTGTTGCCGTCGATTTTGTCCTGGGCATTGGACGCGGCAATGCCGGCGACCAACAGCATGGCGATGATGAATATGCGTTTCATAGTGGTTTTTGTTTTAAAAATTGTAATAATCCATCTGGGCCAGTTCGGTGTTGTAGTAGTCGATCATCTGTTCTTCCAACTCCTTTTCCTCTTGAGCGGCCTCAATGACAATCTGCTTTTGGTTCTCTTGTTCCTGTTTCCGGAAATTGAGGAACAATGTGCTCGCTATGGCAAGCAGCGCAACCGCGGCGGCAGAAAGGAAAAACAGGTTGCGCCGTGTGGCCCTCTCTTTCCGTATGGTGTTTATCATCCGGGAAGGCAATTGCTCAAAGTAGCCCTCCGGTACGTCGTAATGCTCGTTTCGCTCTATTTTTTCAATGTCAATCATAGTGGTGAGAAAAAAGAAACATTAGCAAGACACTTGATTTTCTAAAAGGTTAAATGCTCCGACAAATTTTTTTTGATTTTTTCCATGGCGAAATGATACGAGGCCTTCAAGGCGCTTTCGGAGGTGTCGAAAATCTTGGACATTTCGGCGTATGGAGTCTCGTCGTAATAGCGCATGGTGAAGACGGCGCGCTGCTTGGGCGGAAGACGAAGTATGGCCTCCTGAAGCAGATGCTCAATCTCGTTTGGCGAGATGAAATTTGTCTCCGGCTGGGAGACCACCAGGAAATCGGTGTAGTTGTCATCGGAGAGGTTGAGCAGCTTTTTCTTCTTCTCCACGTATGTCAACGCCTCGTTGACGCTGACTTTGGTGATCCAGGTCTTGAGACTGGAATCGCCCCTGAAATTGTCGAGGTGCCGCCAGATTTTGATGCAGACATTCTGGGTCACATCGTTGGCATCCTCGTGCAGGGTGACGATACGGCGGGCATTATAGTAGATCACCCGCTGATATTTTTTCAGCAGCAACTCGAAGGCCTGCTCTTTGGTCTTCTTGTTTGCAAACAAGGCAAGAATGAACTCGTCGGTGGGTTCTGGCATTATACTTATTTATTTGCGGGCAATGGCCTTTTTACAAGCATCCATGATATGCTCCATATCCAAGCCGTACTCTTTCAACAATTCATCGGGGGTGCCGCTTTCGCCAAACTTGTCATCCACGGCGACCATTTCGACGGGGACAGGCAGCTCGCGTGCCAGCAGCTGGCAGATGGAGTCGCCAAGGCCGCCATTCATCAGATGTTCCTCAGCGGTCACGGCGCAACGGGTCCTGTTGACACTCTCCAGCACAGCAGCCTCGTCCAGGGGCTTGATGGTGGCAATGTCGATAACCTCCACAGAAAAGCCCTGCTCGGCCAGAATGCGCGCGGACTGCACAGCCGGATAGACCATGTGTCCGGTGGCGAAAATGGTGACATCCGTGCCTTCGTTCAGGAGAATGGCCTTGCCAATCACGAAAGGCTCTTCCGGCATGAAGTTGGGCACAGCGGGACGGCCGAAACGCAAATAGACCGGACCGACATACTCTGCGGCGGCCAGCGTGGCCATCTTGGTCTGGTTGTAGTCGCACGGGTTGATGACAACCATGTTGGGCAGCATCCTCATCAATCCAAGATCCTCCATCATCTCATGGGTGGCGCCATCCTCGCCGACGGTAAGGCCGGCATGGGACGCACAGATCTTGACATTGAGGTTGGAATAGGCCACCGTCATGCGGATCTGGTCATATACACGTCCGGAAATGAAGCCCGCGAAGGCGGCGGCAAAAGGAACCTTGCCGCTCAATGCCAAGCCTGCCGAAATGCCTATCATGTTGGCCTCGGCTATGCCCACTTGGATGAAACGATCCGGGAATGCGGCCTTGAAATCCCCCATCTTGACGCTGCCCGTGACATCTCCCGTGAGGGCGAAGACGTTAGGATTACGCTGGCCGGCCTCCACCAAACCCGCTCCGAAACCGGAACGAGTATCTTTTAATACGATGCTCTCTATATTTTCCATAGTGTAAAAATTTTGCGCGCAAAGATACGAAATTTGCCAAATGACTGTTATTAAATAATCCTTTTTATTTTAAACAACCTGTCCTTTCGCGGATGAGAATACGGCTACTCAAGGTCTTGATGCTTGCAACAGCCTTACTGTCAACACACAAGGCATTCCCGCAATTTGTCGGGGAGCCTCGTGTCAAAAGCTGTGTGGCCGATGCTTTCATCCTCAAGATAGACACGCTCTCCATCGTCCCCAACTCCTTTTCCATAGTGGACGTGGACACCTCGCAATACCGGATCGACCCCATCGCCGCCAAACTCTACCTTTGCGACTCCACCCTGCTTGGCCGCACTCTGGTATGCCAGTACACAGTCTATCGTCTGGACTTCTCCGCCCCGCTCCGCCACCGTCCGCTCTCACAAATAGAAGGCTCGGGCGGACGTCTGATCCCCGTCGCCGCAAGTTCCCAAACCCCTGTCGAGCTATACGACGACGCACAGCTCTCCACATCGGGGCATGTGTCACGCGGGATCACCATCGGCAACAACCAGGACCCTGTGCTCAATTCTTCCCTCAATCTGCAGATTGCAGGCAATCTCTCCGACGACTTCCGAATCATGGCCTCCATCTCCGACAAGAACATCCCCATCCAACCCGAAGGCAACACGCGCTACCTGTCGGACATTAATAATGTATTTATTACATTATATTATAAGGATGTGGCACGAATAAACGCCGGCGACATTTCCATCCAATCACCCGTTTCCGACTTTCTCTCCGTGTCGAGAAATCTTTTGGGCATGGAGGCGTCCGTGCGTTATACGGCGACAGACAAAGTACAGGGCATCCATTCGTTAGGCGGCGGAGTGGCCAAGGGCAGCTTTGCACGGCAAAAACTCGCCGTCCAGAACGGCATGCAGGGACCCTACAAACTCTACGGAGCTCAGGGCGAAACCGGCATCGTCGTCATCGCGGGGTCTGAACGCGTCTATATCGACGGCGTGCTGCTTGCCCGCGGGCAGGAAAACGACTATGTAATGGACTATAACACGGCGGAAATCACCTTCACCCCAGCCCAGATGATGTCGGCGGAAAAAAGAGTGTTCGTGGAATTCGAATATACGAACAGACATTTCACCCGAATCGGACTCTTCTCCTACAACGAACTGACCTTGGGCAAACGTAAGAACCTACGGCTCAACGTAAACTATTATCGTGAGCAAGATTTGAAGAATCAGTCCGTGCAACCCGAATTGAACATGGATCAAATGCGTTTCCTGTCACTCATCGGCGACAACTGGCAGAACGCCTATTATGAGCAAGCAGATTCCACCGCTTTTTCCGAAAACAGGGTGTTGTATTGTCGGAAAGACACCTTGGTGGACGGCATCACCTATCACAATGTTTACGAATATTCCACAGACAAGGATCGGCAGCTCTACAGCGTGAGCTTCACCTTCATGGGTCCCGGCAAGGGATCCTACGTCTTGCTGCGCAGTGCCGCCAACGGCCGGGTTTTCAGCTGGGTGGCGCCCGTGAACGGCGAGCCGCAGGGCGACTACAACCCCGTTTTGCTGCTGAGCACACCCCAACGCACGCAGATGGCCACATTGCAGGCCAAATACCAAATCCGCCCCACCACCCTGCTACGAGGCGAAGTGGCCCTGTCGGAACATGACCTGAACCTCTTTTCCAAACAAGACGACCGTGACAATGTGGGCTTTGCAAGCACACTGAACCTCAACCATCGCCACGCGCTTGGGAAAAACATCCCCGACAGCGCCCGATGGGATTTCTTTGGCGGAGTGGAATGGCAATTCATTCACAAGAATTTCCATGCTGTAGAGAGTCTCCGCGACGTGGAATTCGCCCGCACCTACAATCTGGATGGCGACCACTCGAATCTGCACTCGGAACAGATGCTGCATGCCCATGGGGGCTTTGAGAAGAGAAAATTGGCCCTCCTGCGCTACGACCTCAACTGGTTTTCCCGTTTGGGGAGCACCTCGGCACTACGGCAGGAACTCGCGACACAAGGCACCGTCGGACGGCTGCGGCTCCAAGCCCGGGCCGCCTTCCTGACAACAGCGGACAGCCTGCAGCGCAGCCGCTTCCTGACCACAGACGCAAAAATCGCCTATCAATTCAAAAACGTGGAAATAGGAGTGACCGACTTGCTGGAACGCAATCTCTTTCGAGATGCAATGACCGACACAGTACGATCCAACAGCTACGCATTCAACGAGTTATTGCTATACATCAAAAACAATGAACCATCATTATATAAATACAATATTTCATACAAAAACCGAGTCGAATTTGCACCTGACACGAACGGTCTCCAGCTCCGGCAATCCATCCAAGAGGCCAATGCGCGTTTTCAATTCGACAGGATAAAGAACCAGCATTTCGCCGTCCAAGCCACCTACAGGACACAAAAGATGCACCATGTCGTCCCGGAAAAAGGGCGGGAGCACTATTTTGTGGGGAACATGGAATACACGGGGCGTTTTTTCCACAACGCACTATTGTGGAACACCTACTACGAGGCGGGAAGCTGCATGGAACAGAGGAAAACGTTCACTTTCCTGAAGGTCGCGACGGGACAAGGCACCCATGTGTGGCATGACTATAACGGCAACGGGGTCGAGGAGATGGACGAGTTCGAGGTGGCGGCCTTCCAGGACGAGGCCAACTATGTGAAGGTTTGGCTGACGGGAAACGACTATGTGAATGCCTACAGCAATGCCTTCACGCAAAGCATCCAGCTGCGGCCGGCGGCCGTTTGGAACAACCAAAAGGGCTTCCGCCGCTTCCTGGCCCGATTCTCCGACGTGGCAAGTTTCCGCACACAGCTGCGTCATGTGAAGCCCAACTTCAACCCGTTCTACGCCAACTTGGCCGACACCAACTTGCTGAGCCGCATCATGAACGTCAACAACACATTCTCTTTCAACAACAGCACGTCGAAGTTCGCCTTCGACTTTGTGGTGCAGAAGTCGCAGAACAAGAGTCTGATGTATTATGGCTTTGAGCAGAGCGAAAGCGAATCGCAGCAAGTGGTGCTTAAAAGCAACCTGAAGGGGCTTGTTTCCATAGAGGCGAACTATCAACATGGCATTCAGGAAAACCGGTCCGACTTCCTCGCCATGCGCAACTACGAAATAGAGCGTCACGAAACCGGGGGGAAGGTGCAGCTGCGACTGCAGGACAAATATGTGACGGAAATTGGCTACCTGTACGGTGACAAGCGAGGGAAGGTGGGTGGCGGACATGTCTGTGTCCACGATGCCAACGCCGCGTTCAACTACAAAATCGTGCGCCGGGGGGTGTCCACCGTGTCGGTTCGCTATGTGGCCGTCAAGGGACAATCGCCCGACAATGCGGCAGCAGCCTATCAGATGTTGGAGGGCTTGGCGTTGGGCCACAATATCGTCTGGTCACTCGGCTGCCAGCTGGCGCTGACCGAGTATCTGCAGCTTTCCGCCCAATATGACGGACGTGTCTCGCAAGGGCACAAAGCCATCCACACCGGCGGCATAACCTTGAAAGCCCAGTTCTGATCATAGTGATTTTTAGAAAGTTTAAAATGTGTTGGTTTTTTTTTTCAACAGAACGATGTTGGATAAAAAAAATATCGTATTTTTGTCGCTTGAAAAATTATAAGGTTAATTGCGTTCTGTAACTTTTTTGGGGATATGATGTAAAAAGATGTTTGATGACTAAAGTATAAACCCGCTAAAATCTACATAACGTATTCAACCACAAATGAATATTGTAAAAACCAAAACCAACGAAAGATGATGAATCGGGCGAAAAAGATAGGTGTTTTCATGCTGGTAGCGATGGCATTTCACGTTTCCGGCTTAGCTCAAGACGATGCGCAATTTACGCTTTTTCCTTGGGCAACTTCCTATTATAATGCAGGTGGCATAGGTGAACAGAACAATACGTTATGTTTCACGTTCCTGTACGACAACAAATCTTTGGCATGGCGTGATGTGTATAATGGTGCGGGCGATTCCATATCGAAGGACAAGACGGCGCCTCAGGATTTTCTGCTCAACATCGAGTCTTATCTGAAGAAATTGCACGGTTCCATCGGTCTTTCCTTGATCAGCGATCAAATTGGTTATTACAAAAGCATCGGAGTAAAGTTAGGTTATTCGTACAAATTGCGCATAGGGGGCGGCCACATGGGCATTGGAGCGCAGATTTCCTTCTTCAACCAGCAAATCGACCCCTCCGGATTCCGCCCCATCGACCAGGGCGACCCCGTGCTTGACAACCTTTCCGAATCCACCACAGACCTTGATTTTGGTTTAGGCGTGCATTACACGACCGACCAATGGTATGCAGGCGTAAGCGTGACGCAGCTGGCCGCCGCCTTCGACAAGGACCAGAAACTGCGCATTGCCGGCGACCACGGTCCGGCCCGCACGCCGCAAATGTACTTCCATGGCGGCTACACCTGGATTGTGCCCGCCAACCCCAATTGGGAGATTCTGCCTCAGACCTTGGTCAAGACCGACTTCAAGACGTTCCAGTGGGACCTTATGGTGCTGGCACGCTACAATGGCATCTACTGGGGCGGCTTGAGCTACCGTCTGCAGGATGCCGTCTCGCTGGTGTTCGGCGCACGTCCCTTCTATAACTCCTCCAACGTCTATCTGAAAGGCCTCGACGCCGGCGTCTCCTACAGCATCACCACCAACAAGCTGGGTTACCGCCGCTACAGGAGCTTCGGCGATGTGGAAGTGATGGTCCGCTATTGCTTTGACATCTACAAACCGGAGGTCTTCTCCGGCTACGGTTCCACACGTTCCATATACAAAAACTGGTACTAAGATAATAAAAGTGGTATAATTGCGTTTAGATAATCATTAAAATCTATAAAAATGAAAAGGGTATTAATATTAATTGCAGCGGCACTGATGGTATGCGTGTCCTGTAAAAACGGCGGCGACGGCCAATTGGTGGGCGTAAAGGACCGCCCCGACTTCCTGGACCTCGACCCGTACGGCATGGTCTATGTTCCCGCCGGCCACTATGTGATGGGCGGTGGCGACCAGGATGTGCCATTCGCACAGACCCAGCAGTCCAAGAACGTGACCCTCGACGCCTTCTGGATGGACGAGACCGAGATCACCAACAACGAGTATCGCCAGTTCGTATATTGGGTGCGCGACTCCATCGCACATGTGTTGCTCGGTGATGCCGAGATCACAGATGTCGAGAAGTATGGCCACTACCAGAAATACACCAAGGGCGAGAACGAGGGCGAACTCAAAGAACCCAAACTCATCAACTGGAAAGAAGAAATCCCTTGGGATTCTGACAACGAGGAGGTTCAATCCGCACTCTCTCCGTTGTACAACAAGGTGAACACCCGCTTCTACCATTATCGCCCCAACACCACTAATGCTGCCATGTACAACTACGAGTATTGGTGGTATGACTATCGCAACTGGCGCGATCCCGATGACCCCGACAACTTCGGCGCCGCAACCAAGGAGTTCGACAAGGAAGGCGTGGATTACGGTGGTCTGTACGCCAACCGTCCCAGCAGCTTGGGCAACGGTTACCAACGCTTCATCAAACACGAGGTCGTGAACATCTACCCGGATACCCTTTGCTGGGCCCACGATTTCGTATATTCCTATAATGAGCAGATGATCCTGAACTATTTCTCCCATCCCCAGTTCGATCACTATCCTGTGGTGGGTGTGAGCTGGAAGCAAGCCAAGGCCTTCTCTTACTGGAGAACCCATCTCCGCATGTCCTGGCTTTCCTCCAAGGAGTATGCCAACGAGCAGGAGTTCAGACTGCCCACTGAAGCACAGTGGGAATGGGCTGCGCGCGGTGGCAACGACCTGGTCACCTATCCGTGGGGCGGTCCCTACACAACAAACAAGAACGGCTGTTTCCTGAGCAACTTCAAGCCCCAACGCGGCAACTACATAGCTGATGACAACATGTATCCCAGCATCGTGGCCCACTATCACCCCAACGATTGGGGTCTGTTTGACATGGCCGGCAACGTGGCCGAGTGGTGCGAGGATGCTTTCGACAAGTCCTCCTACAACTTCACCCACGACATGAATCCCGTCTATGTCTATTATGCCAAGAAGGACGACTCTCCTGCCAAGAAGCGCAAAGTCATCCGTGGCGGTTCCTGGAAGGACGTGAGTTATTACACCACTGTGGCGGCAAGATGCTTCGAGTATCAGGACACCTGCAAATCATACGTGGGCTTCCGCAACGTGCAATCCTACATGGGCCGTCAACGCGGTGACAACAGCAGCCGTAGTGCCTCCCACGTTTACTAAAATCCTGACAACAACAATAATCATCAATAAATCATTAACTAAATTAAATTAATCTAAAATGAATGCAATCGACAGATTAGTAAGATCAAACACGTACAAGAACATCATGGCCAAGTTGTATGGCTGGGGCGCTGCCGTCGTCATCTTCGGCGCACTTTTCAAAATTCTTCACCTCCCCGGCGCTAACATCATGCTGATCATTGGTATGGGCACGGAGGTCGCCATCTTCTTCTTCTCCGCTTTCGAGCCTTTACATGTGGAATACAACTGGGCTTTGGTGTATCCGGAGCTTGCTATTGCTGATGAAAATGCAGAACCCACGCGCAAAGAGAGAAAGAAAGAGATGAAAGGCGCCACCCCCACCCAACAACTCGACAAGATGCTCGAAGAAGCCAAGATTGGTCCCGAATTGATTGAGAGCTTGGCAGTTGGCATGAAGAACCTCGGTGACAACGCCAAGAAACTCGCCGGCGTTTCCGACGCTGCCGTGGCTACCGACGCTTTTGTGGGCAACATGACCAAAGCCGCTGAATCTGTGCGTAACCTCTCCCTTAAATATGACAAGGTGGCCTCCACGCTCGAAGCCGACGGCAACGCATCCATGGCTTACAGCGAAAGCTTGAAACGCGCCACTAACGCCATCAACCAAATGGCCAATGCTTATGAGCAGACCACAACCTACAAGAGCGAAATGGACAAGCTGACCCACAACATTGCTGCCCTCAGCAAGGTCTATGGTAACATGCTCGCCGCCATGGGCGTAAACACCAACAAATAAGATCACCCATCATCTCATTTCACACTAATTTCTCACTAAAACTATATTAGAAAATGGGTGCAACAAATTGTCCGGAAACCCCGCGACAGAAAATGATTCAGATGATGTACTTGGTGTACACCGCCATGTTGGCATTGAACGTGTCCGCCAATATCCTTGATGCCTTCGTCGTCGTGGACGACACGTTGGTGACCTCCACTATGAACGCCACACACCAGAATAAGAGCGACTACTCCTGGTTCGAAGCCCAAAAGACCCTCCTCGGCGAGGCCAAGATCCATGATGCTTATGCGAATGCACAGAAACTGAGAAAAGAGACCGACGACATGGTGAAGTTCATCGAGAACATGCGCCGCGAGCTCATCTACGCCGTTGATGGCGACACCCTCGCTGAAGTCGAGAACGACCAAGGCAAGAAAGTGAAAGTCTCCAAGACAGTTTCCACGATTACCAAGAAAGACAATTTCGACATCCCCACCGATTTCATGATCCGACAGGGCAATGCCGAAAAACTCAAGAAAAGAATCAACGAATACAAGGCTAACATCCTGAAACTGGCCAAACCCTCCGACCGCGATGGCCTCAAGCGTGCTATCGGTCTTAACGTGGATGTCAAGTATAAGAAAGAGGGTGATTCCCAGACTTGGGAAGAGCACAATTTCGACCATATCATTGCCGCCGCGTCTGTAACCCTTCTCAACAAAATGACCGGCGAGGTGCGCAACGCAGAGTCCGCCATGCTCAACTACCTGAAGGCTTCCATCAGCGCCGACGACTTCAAGTTCGACCATGTGGAAGGCCGTGCCATCCCGAAATCCCAGGTGGTGTTCACCGGCGACAGCTATGAAGCCGACATCATTGTGGCTGCTTACGACAGCAAGACCAATCCTGAGGTCTGGTACAAGATGGGCGCTGACACGCTGACCGAAGCCGGCATCGGCGGTGCCACCAGACTGGTGGGTGAAAACGGTGTGGTGAAACTCAAATTGGGCGCAGGCGGCGTCGGCGACTCTAAGTTCGCGGGCTTGATCAAGGTCATCGGACCGGACGGCCAGCCCAAGTACTACGGTTTCAAGGACAAATACACGGTCTTGAAGCCCTCTGCCACCATTGCTGCTGACAAGATGAACGTGCTCTATGCCGGTATTGCCAACCCGATTTCTGTGTCGGGCGTCGGTTCCGGTAAGATCAGCGTTTCCTTCCCCGGCTGTAACCTCTCTTCCACGGGTACCAACACCTATAATGTCAGTGTTCCTGCAGGTCTGATTGGCAAGACGGTCACCGCGTCTGTCACCTCCGACGGCAAGAACATGGGCAGCACCGTGTTTCGTGTCAAGAAAGTCCCGAATCCGCGTGCCGTCTTAGGCGCCAACATCCGTGGCGGCAAACGTGCCAAGGCTGAATTGCTCGCCAACCCGATGATTCGTGCCACCATGGGCGAAGACTTCGCTTACGACCTGAAATGGAGTGTCAACTCTTTCCGCGTCATCTTCGTCAGCAAAGGTATGGAAGACCCCGCCATGGTTTGCCAAGGCGGATCCTTGAGCGAAGCCGTCAAGGCCAAGATCCAAAAGTCCTCCGCCAACACGGTGATTTATTTCACCGACATCAAGGTCTCCTCAGAAGCAGGTCAGAGAACCCTTGAGGAGTTCTCCGTTAGAATTCGATAAACAACCCCATATATTATGAAAAAGTTTGGATTATTATTATTAGCCCTTTGCGCCATTTCCTTTGCCTTTGCACAAGAAGACGAAGACGGCAGCACGATGAACCAGCCCATCGACCGCGCCCCCGCGGAGTTCGCATGGGAACAAATGGAGGTCAATGAACTCTCGGATCCCATCCCGTACGCCCCTATCCGGCAGGCAGACGTGATGTACTACTACACCATCTGGAGAACCATCGACCTTCGCGAGAAAGTCAATCACCCCCTCTACTTCCCGACTGAAGTGAGAGGCACATGGCGGAGTCTGGCCCAAACCATCTTCGACGCCATCGACATGGACAACCCTGACAAATCGGAAGGCGTGCTGCCAATCTATTCCGACGACATGTGTACCATGCCGACCCCGCGTGAAGAGCTGAAAGGCAACCTCGCCGTCTCCTATCCGGTGCCCGATTTCGATCCCGAAACTGGTGAGGAAATTGGCACCAAAGACATGGTCATCCAATTCGAGGCCAAGGAGATCATCTCCTACAACATCAAGGAGATCTGGTATTTCGACAAGCAGGAATCCCGCCTCAAATACCAAATCCTAACCCTTGAGCCGATTCTCGAATACGAGCGTCCGAACACCTCCTCCTTCTCCGGCTACGATGAAGAGCCGCAAGAAGACGAAGAGGATGTGCAAAACCCGTTGACCAAAAAGAGAGTGGGCTACATCTACTACAATGAGCTCAGACCTTTCTTGGCCAAGCAAGAGGTTTTCAACGTCAAGAACAACGCCCAGCGTCTCTCTTTCGACGACTTGTTGACGTGGAAACGCTATTTCTCGTCGCTGATCTACAAAGAAGCCAACACGTATGACCGTGAGATTCAGGACTATATCGCAAACGCACGCGACCAGCGCATCGAATCCGAGAAGATTACTGAAAGATTGCGCACTCTGGAGAGCGATCTCTGGGAATTTTAATCCGAACAGAACTTTTTCATAAATATGCCAAATCGGGTACCGTTGGTACCCGATTTTTTTTACTTTTGCACGGTAAAATAAAACACATGATTGTCATCACAGGATCAGCAGGATTCATCGGCAGCTGCATGGCTGCCAAGTTGAACGAATCGGGCCGGGACGACCTCGTGCTCGTGGACGACTTCTCGCGCCCCGAGAAGCGTCGCAACTGGGAGAACAAACGTTACATCGACAAAATTCACCGTGACGACTTCTTCCAGTGGGCCGAACAGAATGTTCCGTCCATCGAACTCATCATCCATCTGGGGGCACGCACCGACACAACCGAATTCGACTACTCCGTCTTCGAAATGCTGAATGTCTCCTACACCCAGCGAATATGGACATTTGCGGCAAAGTACCGCATTCCCTTGGTCTATGCCTCCTCCGCCGCCACATACGGCGCCGGCGAACTCGGTTATGTGGACAACCACGCGCTGTCGGCCAGGCTGCAGCCCTTGAATCCTTATGGAAAGTCCAAGAACGAAATCGACAAATGGGTGCTGAAACAGTTTCGCCAACCGCCCTGCTGGTACGCATTCAAGTTCTTCAACGTTTACGGTCCCAACGAGTACCACAAGGGACGCATGGCTTCCGTGATTCTGCACGCTTTCCATCAAATCCAGGAAACCGGCAAGGTAAAGCTGTTCAGATCCCACCGCCCGGATTTTGCCGACGGGGAACAGCTGCGCGATTTCGTCTATGTGAAGGACGTGGTGCGTGTCATCCAGTGGTTCATCACGCATCTGCCCCAAAGCGGCATATACAACATAGGCACCGGTCGCGCCCAATCGTTCCTGACGCTGGCCACCTCCACCTTCAAAGCCCTGAATTTAGAGCCAAATATCGAGTTTGTGGATATTCCGGAAGACATACGCGACAAATATCAGTACTACACTCAAGCTGATATGCACAAAATGCGTGCTGCGGGATTCCACCGTCCCTTCTACTCGCTCGAACGGGGCACAACCTCCTACGTCACGCGCTATTTAAAAAAAAACACTGTTTATTAATTTGGTGAAAAATATTTCTCTAACCGACGCTGTGATACGGATTTTTTTTATACTTTTGTGTTCTTTTTAAAACCAAAGCGAAAACTCAACATCTTGCACCTTAAAACAATAAAAACTCATTACTGTTATAATGAAAAGCAAAAGTTTCACGGACAAAGAAATACAGCAAACGCTTAAAACTTTTTTCGGATTCGACAAATTCAAAGGCTGTCAGCAGAAGATCATTAAATCCGTTCTGAAAGGGAAGGATTGTTTTGTCATCATGCCCACAGGCGGTGGTAAATCGCTGTGTTACCAGCTTCCCGCACTGATGAAGGAAGGCACGGCCATTATAATCTCCCCGCTTATCGCCCTCATGAAAAACCAAGTCGATGCGATTCGGAATTTCGGCACCGAGATGGGCATTGCCCATTTCCTCAACTCCTCTCTTTCGAAGTTGGAGATCAACGAGGTGAAAAAAGACTTGCTGTCCGGTAAAACAAAACTACTTTACGTGGCTCCGGAATCCTTGACCAAGGAAGAGAACGTCAAGTTTTTCCAAGATGTGAACATCTCCTTCTATGCCATCGACGAGGCCCACTGTATTTCCGAATGGGGGCACGATTTCCGCCCCGAGTACCGCCGCATCCGCGCCATTATTGACAAGATCGGGAAGAAAGTGCCCGTCATGGCCCTGACCGCCACGGCGACACCGAAAGTGCAAAGCGACATCCAGAAGAACCTCGGCATGGAGAAAGCCGATGTCTATATTTCCTCCTTCAACCGCCCCAACCTTTACTACGAAATTCGCGAAAAGACCAAGGACATTGACAAGGAGATTGTCAAGTTCATCAAGAACCATCCTGGCAAGTCGGGTATCATCTATTGTCTGAGCCGCAAGAAAGTGGAGGAATTGTCCGAATTTCTCGTGGCCAACAACATCCGCGCCCTGCCCTACCACGCTGGCCTCGACTCCCGCACACGCGTGCAAAACCAGGACGACTTCCTGATGGAGAAGGCCGACATCATCGTGGCCACCATCGCCTTCGGCATGGGCATCGACAAGCCTGACGTGCGCTTCGTCATCCACTATGACATGCCCAAGAGCTTGGAAGGATACTATCAGGAGACGGGCCGCGCCGGCCGAGACGACGGTGAAGGCCTCTGCATCGCCTTCTACGACTACAAGGACCTCCACAAGCTCGAGAAATTCTCGACCAAGAAATCTGTCGCCGAGCAGGAAATCGTAAAGCAACTGCTTGCGGAAACCGCCTCCTACGCGGAATCCACCAGCTGTCGCCGCAAACACCTGCTCCACTACTTCGGAGAAGAGTACAACGAGGAAAACTGCCACAACTGCGACAACTGCAACCATCCCAAGCCCAAGATGAACGCCTCCGATCATATTGTCCTCGCGCTGGAGGTCATCCTGACTGTCAAGCAACAGTTCAAGGACGACCAAATCATTGACATCATCACCGGCAACAAGACCACCTCCATTGTCAAGTTCAAACATGACAAACTCAAACAATTCGGAGAAGGACAGGAGTATGATGCCAAATTCTGGTCCAACATCATCCGCCTCGCCATCTTCGAAAACCTCATCTTCAAGGATGTCGAGAATTACGGTTTGCTCAAACTGACCGAAAAGGGCGAGAAATACATGATGAACCCCTACTCCATCCAGACCATCAAGCCCGACTCTGCCAATACGCAGGACGAAGATGAGGACGAAGAGATTGAGAACGTCTCGGACGGCCCCGTGGAAGACGCTTTTGACTCCACCCTGTTCAGCATGCTCAAGGAGCTGCGCAAGAACATCTCCAAAGAGGAGAACCTCCCGCCGTTTGTCATCTTCCAAGACCCCTCGTTGGAAGACATGTGCATCCAATATCCCACCACCATGGAGGAGATGACACACATCGCCGGTGTGGGCATGGGCAAGGCCCAGAAATACGGAAAACAATTCATCGAACTCATCCGCAACTATGTGGAAGAGAACGAAATCGAGCGCCCGCAAGATTTCGTGGTCCGCTCGGTCGTGAAAAAATCAGCCATCAAAGTCTTCATTATCCAAAGCATCGACAGAAAAGTGGGATTCGAAGACATTGCCCGAGCAAAAGGATTGGACATCAACGAGTTGTTGACAGAGATCGAAATGATTGTATCCTCCGGCACCAAGATAGACATCACCTATTATATCAATGAGGAGATTGAAGACTACCATCAGGAGGAGATTCTCGACTATTTTGCCAATGCCGAATCCGATTCTCCCGAAGAGGCTCTTCGCGAACTTGGAGAAGACGAATATACCTTGGAAGAGATCCGTATCATGAGAATCAAATATCTGTCGGATGTGGGCAATTAGCCGTCAGCGTTTATCCCTGCCGACAACCGCATCGGCCATTAAAACAAAAATCAGAAAATCAAATTAAAAATTTATATGGAAGAGAGAAAAGAAATGAATGACCCCGTCAAGAATGTGGTACCGGACGAGATGATGCCGGGATTTGTGGCTGCAGAGTCTCAGAAAAAACACGACGAGGAAAATGTGTATCAGACGGAGTGTCCTGCTCCGGAACTGCAATCGGATAATCTTTCCGACAGTGAAGAGGCGAAGCAGGCCTGCGACAAGAAGAGAAAATGCTGCCATATCGGGCACTTGATTTTCGATTTGTTGATGGCCGCCGCTGTCATCACCCTGTTCATCCTGCATTTTTGCGGGAACAAACGACCAGTCCACCATGTTGCCGTGGATCCATCCAAAGCGGGTTCCGGCGAAGTGCTTTATGTAAACATCGACTCCATCAACGAGCATTATGAGATGGTATCGATCTTAACAGACAGTATCGATGCCGAGCGCCAGCGCCAGACCGTGTTGTTCCAAAACCGCCAGAAGGCCTTGGAAAACAAGTTGGCCAACTACCAGCGCAACATGCAATCCGGCAGCTTGACGGCTCAGCAGGCACAATATGCGGAACAGTCGCTGCAGCAAGAGAGCACACAGCTGCAAAACGATTACTCCGTAGCCTTGGAAAATCTGGAATCCCGCTACACGGCGGCTTTGGGCCAGATTGCCGATTCTCTGAAAGCAGCCGTCGCACGTGCCAATGCCCTCCATAACGCATCCTTCATCCTCAGCTATGGTGCCGGAAGTCCCGTAATTGAGGCCGACCCCACCAAGGATATCACAAATGAGGTGCTTGAAGACCTCAACAGGCCTTTCAAGAAGAAAAAAAAGGGAGGTAACTAATGAGCTTCGACGATACCCAGAGGGATAATCAATCGGCAACATCCGTACATCGCGACATCATCGCGATGTGCATCGGGCTGTTTCTGATTGCCGCAATTGTGGCATGGTCATTGATCAAAAACGCCCACAACCCTCAAGACGAGGCAGGGAATGCGACAGCCGTGCAACTCGACTCCCTGCATGTTTTCCCGCCCGTGGACTTTGCAGACTCGCTTTACCATCCGAGCGTGGTGGCCGCCTACGATGATGACTCTCCCCGCGATGTCTTCTACTACGAAATCGACAGTTTGGGAAACACGACCCAAAACAAGGTGCATGAGACACACTATTATCCCGACAAAAAGAAGTACGTTGACGGCAACCTTCACGAGAATCAACGCGACGGCATCTGGTATGCCTATCATCCCAACGGAAACGTGCAGACCATGGCTCATTATGTAAACGGCAAGGAAGAGGGACAATACACCGTCTATCATCCCAACGGAAACGTTTTCTACACTGGCAAATACCATGAGGGCAAGCGCATCGGCATCTGGTCTTTTTACGACGAGAATGAGCAGTTGGTAAACGAAAAAAACTATGATGAAGACAAATAGATAAAGCTAACGACCCACAGATAATAGCCAACAACCAATAAGTCGAGACAAAAATAATAATTCTTAATCCAAAACAAAAAAAATAAAACATGGAATTACCTTTTGCAGAAGCGTGGAAAATAAAGATGGTTGAACCCATTAAGAAATCCACCCGCGCAGAGCGCGAAAAATGGCTCGAAGAAGCCCACCAAAACATCTTCATGCTGAAAAGCGATTATGTCTATATCGACCTGTTGACAGATTCCGGCACAGGCGCCATGAGCGACCGTCAATGGAGTGCCATGATGATGGGAGACGAAAGTTACGGCGGCGCCCGCTCTTTCTACCACATGAAGGACACCATCACCGAGATCACCGGTTTTGAATTTGTCATCCCCACCCATCAGGGCCGTGCAGCCGAGAATGTGCTGTTCTCCTACCTGGTAAAACCCGGCATGGTTGTTCCTGGCAACGCCCACTTCGACACCACCAAGGGTCACATTGAGAGTCGCAAGGCATTCGCCATCGATGTCACCGTGCCCGAAGCATACGACACCCAACTTGAAGTTCCCTTCAAGGGCAACGTCAGCCTTGAGAAGCTTGAGAAGGTGCTCAAAGAGAACCAAGGCAATGTCCCGTTCATGGTGCTCACCGTGACCAACAACACCGTTGGCGGTCAGCCGGTCTCCATGCAGAACATCCGCGAGACCTGCGAGCTTTGCCACAAGTATGGTGTGCCGGTCAATATCGACAGTGCCCGTTTCATTGAGAACGCCTACTTTATCAAGACCCGTGAGAAAGGTTACGAGAACAAGACCCTCCATGAGATTGTCAAGGAGATGTTCTCTTACGCCGACTCCATGACCATGAGCGCCAAGAAGGACGGTCTTGTCAACATGGGCGGTTTCATCGCCACCAACAAGAAAGAATGGTATGAAGGCGCGAAGCTCTTCTGCATCCCCTTCGAAGGCTTCCTCACCTACGGTGGCATGAACGGTCGCGATATGGACGCCCTCGCCGTCGGCCTCAAGGAGAACCTTGAGTTCGAAATGGTTGAGACCCGTATCAAGCAAGTTCATTATCTGGCTGACAAGCTTGATGAGTACGGCATCCCCTACCAGCGTCCTGCCGGTGGTCATGCTATCTTCGTCGATGCCGACAAAGTGCTCACCAACATTCCCAAGGAGGAGTTCCCTGCCCAGACGCTGACTTGCGAGCTTTATCTGGAAGCTGGCATCCGTGCCTGCGAAATCGGATATGTGCTTGCCGACCGCGACCCGGTGACCCGCGAGAACCGCTTTGGTGGCAACGACTTCGTGCGCCTCTGCATCCCGCGCCGCGTCTATACCAACAACCACATGGACGTCATCGCCGCCGCCCTCAAGAATGTCTATGACCGTCGCGAAACCATCAAGCGCGGTCTCGAAATCACTTGGGAAGCCGAGCTGATGCGCCACTTCACCTGCCAATTCAAGAGATTGCAATAATAAAAAGGCCTGCGTCATGCAGGCCTTTTTTCAAATTCAAACAAGTACTCCCTTAACTTGGCCATCGGCCCTTGATCCTGATTATGATTATTGTTGACGACATTTTGGTTTCCGACGAACTAATAGAAAAGCGTTTTTGCTGCGACTTGGCGCAATGCAAGGGTGTCTGCTGCGTGGAAGGGGATGCCGGTGCGCCCTTGCGGCCGGACGAGTTAGGTGACCTGAGCGAGCACTACCCTGTGTTCAGCAAATATATGACAGCGGAGGGCATTGCTGCCATTGAGTCGATAGGCGACCCCTTCGTTCTCAATGACTGGGGCGAGTTTGAGACCCCCATGGTGCCCAGCGACACAGCCTGCGCCTTCGCCTGCCGTGAAGGTGAAATGACGTTCTGTGCCATCGAAAAGGCGTTCCTCAACGGCGAAATTCCGTTTCGGAAACCACTCTCATGCCATCTTTACCCTGTCCGCGCCAGCAAGGTGGGCAAATACACGGCTCTCAACTTCCATCACTGGGACATTTGCCGGTGCGCCCGCGCCAAAGGCGACCAGCTGGAGCTCCCGCTCTACCGCTTTCTCGAGGAGCCGCTTGTCCGCGCTTTCGGACGGGAATGGTACGAAAAGTTAGTCTCGAGTGTCTGACCAAATGGTGGAAAGAAATTTGTGGATTATTTTGAAATGATCGCCCTGGAAAAAGAAACTGCCGTGCCAGATTCTGAAATATTTTGTGTATGTTTGCAGCCAATTTTGTTTAACCTTTTTAATACAAGAGATTGAAATGACTATCGAAGAAGTTGCTGCCTTGGTACAAGGCGAGATTGTTTGCGGCGACAGTTACAAAGGGCGCGAGGTAGCCTGCGTGTTTGCCTCCGACTTGATGAGCGATGTGCTGACCATCCGCGACACCGACAAACTGTTGCTGCTGACAGGCTTGTCCAACCTCCAGTCCATCAGAACATGCGAAATGTCTGACATCCAAATGATTGTCGTGGTACGCGGCAAGGCCGTCACCGACGAAATGCTCGAATTGGCGGAGGATAACGACATGATTATCGTCAAGACCCCATTTTCAATGTACAAAACCGCCGGCATCCTCTTCGGTGCCGGCATACCGCCCATTTACTAACCAAATTGCAAGACCATGGATTTTACCTACCACGTTGAAGGAGGGGATTTCACCAATGCAGGATCCACCTCCAGCGAAGTCAAAAGAATGCTGAAAAAACTCGGTGTAAGTCCCGACATCGTCAAGCGGACGGTCGTGGCTCTCTACGAGGCCGAGGTCAACATTGTGGCGCACGCCTACCGCGGCGACATCAGCGTGGACCTGGAGGAGGACAAGATTCGTATCGTGCTCGCCGATGAAGGCCCGGGCATCCCCAACGTCGAGTGGGCCATGCAGAAGGGCAACTCCACCGCCTCGCCCAAGGTGCGCGAGATGGGCTTCGGCGCCGGCATGGGTCTCCCCAACATACAAAACAACTCCGATGAGCTGAACATCCAAACCGAGGTGGGCAAGGGCACCACCATCGAACTTGTCAACTATTTCAACAAATAATCCACTACTATGGCTGAAGACTTCCACCACGCACTGAAATTCAAATACGATCTCTGCATTGGCTGCGCCCACTGCACGGGTGTCTGCCCCACCGGGGCCATCCACGTCGAGGACGGTCACCCGCACCTTAACCCCAACCGCTGCATCGACTGCGGCCGCTGCTACCAGGCATGTCCGGTCAACGCCATATACATCGAGCAAGACGACTTCCAGACTGTTTACGACTACAAATATCCCGTTCTGCTCCTTCCATCCATCTTCACGGCCCAATTTGAGGAGAAAATCAAGGAGAGGACCATCCTTTCCGCCATCTATCATCTTGGCTTCAAACACGTTTTCGAAGTTGAGAAGAGCGTCGATTTCATCAAGGAGGAGATGAAGAAGACCGTACACGAGAACAACGGCTACAAACCGATCATTTCCACCTTCTGTCCCGCCATTGTTCGCCTCATCCAGGTGCGCTTTCCCGTGTTAGTACCCAATCTTTATATGGTGAAGCCACCCCTTGACCTCACCGCTCTCTACATCAAAAAGTTGCTCACAGAGGAAGACGGGGTTCCTGCCGAGGATATCGGCATCTTCTATGTCGCACCTTGTGCTGCCAAGATTGCGGCCATCAAGAGCCCTGCCACAGAGGAGGAGTCTCCCGTGTCGGGTGTCATCAACATGAACTACCTCTACAGCAAGGTGATGCGCGTCATCAAGCAAGGCGAGTACCAACTTTGCGAGGACTCCCGCATCCGTTATCACCGCCTCTCCAAGAGCAGCTTGAGCTTCACCCTCACGGGCGGCGAAATCAATCTCCTCAAGGAGGGACGCAACCTCGCCATCGACGGCATCCATAATGTCTCCGATTTTCTTGAAAAGTTAGAGGACGAGGACATACAGGACATCGACTTCCTCGAGCTGCGCGCATGCGACGAAAGCTGCGCCGGCGGCATCCTCTGTGCCAACAACCGTTTCCTCATGGCCGAACGCCAGCGCAACCGCATGCAGAAATCCCCGGAAGAAATCGATGCCGAAGACAATGACCTGCTCAACTATGTTGACTTTCTGGCGGACCATCGCCGCGTGCTTGGCACCGTGGAGCCGCGCTCCATGGACAAAATGGATGACAACATGGCCGTGGCCATGAAGAAAATGCGCCGCGCCCTCGAAATCAACCAGAACCTGCCACAAGTCGATTGCCGTATCTGCGGCTACCAATCCTGCAAGGCACTCTCCGAAGCAGTGGTCAACAACCAGGCCGAGGTGGAACAGTGCGTCTTTGTCCAGAAGGCCATGGAACATGCCGAGAAGTTGACCCTTTCCGAATCCATCAAGACCACCACCAAGATTTGGGGCACCAAGAAAATCGACCCGGCGGTCATCAAAAATCTCAACTTGTAAGGCAAGATCTACATGTTCGCCAACACTACTCTTCTGAACATTCCCTTTTTACACATACACCACTCCGCCGCCACCCATGACGGCGGTTTTTGGCATGCCTTGCCCTCGATTTTGGGCGATGTCGTAGTCAACACATTGGAGATTACCGTTTTGGTGCTCCTCATGATGGCCCTCATAGAGCTGGTCAACGTCTCCTCTTCTGGCCGTTGGATGGCCAAGTTGCAACACAAGCCCTTTCTGCAGCTGGTGGTCTGCTGCCTGTTAGGCATCATCCCGGGCTGCGCAGGTGGCTTTGCGGTCGTGTCGCTCTACACCCACGACCTGCTCTCGTTCGGTGCGTTGTTGGGCGGCATGGTCGCCACTTTCGGCGACGAAGCCTTCTTCCTCTTCGCGCAAAGCCCCAAATGGGGGGGAATTGTGACAGGAATCCTCTTCTCGCTTGGAATCATAGTCGGTTTGGCCGCCAACGGGTTGGTGCGGGAGAGAAGATACTTTATTCATAATCCAAAATCCAAAGGAAGTCACGGGTTTGAGATCCATGACAACATAGATATAACAGAACAAGAACATCCGCACGAACATGAGGACGTGCGCAATCACACGACCTCTCCACGCGGCTTCAAGGCGCGGGTGGGGCACTTCTTCGTGGAACACTTATGGAACCATGTGGTACGGCAACATTTTCTCACAGTCTTCCTTTGGTCGTTCGGAGTGTTACTATTCCTCAAGACGTTCGGTTACTTTCTCGACATCGACAGTCTGTTGCACACGCATATCTGGGCCAAGTATGTACTGTTGCTTGTTGCCGTGTTAGTGGGCCTCATTCCGGAATCGGGACCGCATTTGGTGTTCATCGTGATGTTCCTCGACGGCAGCATCCCCTTCGGGGTGCTGTTGGCCAACTGCATCGCGCAGAACGGCCATGCGGGGCTGCCGCTGTTGGCCCAGTCGCGCCGCGATTTCCTACTGATGAAATCCGTCACAGCAATCGTGGGGCTGGCCTGCGGGACGCTGTTTATTTGAGGATTATACAATCATGCTATTATACCTATAAACTATGGCTGACAATTATTTAGAGTCCAAGATGGAAAAGCTGAGGGAAACGGGGCAAAAGAGGCCTGCTGCCAAGCACACACGCTCCCTTGAAACACTTTTAACCCTCAACCGCAGTTATCGCGGTTACGACAAAAAGGTTGTCGTGGGACGCAGCACATTGGAGAAGATTGTGACAGTGAACACAAAGATTCCGTCTGCAAAGAACCAGCAGGTGCTGCGATTCAAATTAATCACCCGCGACAGCGGTGCCGACAAGGTGCTGCAAAACATCAAGCTCGGAGGGATGCTGCCGGAACTGCATCTTCCTTGCCCCGGCACGGAGCCGGAAGCCTTCATCATCATCTGCAGCACTGTACCGGAAAGCAAACTCGTGGACATCGACTTAGGCATCGCGGCACAGAGCATGCTGCTGCGTGCCGTGGACTTAGGACTCAACGGCCTCATGATCGGGGCCTTCAACAAGGCTGTCCTGAAACAAGAATTCGCATTGGAAATGGAGCCGTTACTCATCCTCGCCATCGGCAAGGGCACGGAGGAGATACGACTCACAACCATCCCGGAAGGCGAGAGTCACGCCTACTATCGAGAGAATGGCGTCCACTTCGTACCCAAGGTGCGCGTAGATGATTTGATTTTGCCTTAATCCATCTTGTTCGTCAACATCTGGAATGCTCCGGGAACCATGGTGATCTGATAGTCGCCGGTTTCCAGAAGTTCGCCCTCCACCTCGCCGCGATACAACCCAGCGACCTTCAGTGTCAGCTGATTAGTCCGAAACGACTTGACAAAGCCTTTCGATTTTTCAATGTGTCTTCCGGAAAACATGTACGGCATAAGGCTAAAGGCCTTTGCCTTGCTAATCTTGGGGATGACAACCACATGGAAACGTCCACTGTCGGGTTGCGCCTCAGGAGCCTGCCGTATGCCGCCGCCATTGTATTGGCATACACCGGCCACCATCAGGAAAGTTTCACCCTGATATGCACTATCCGGGGAGACAATCTCCACAGGAGTGCTTTTGTAGCGGAAGATGGTGCGCAACAGGCTAAGGATATAGACCGAGATGCCCATGAAATGTGGCTTGTTATAAACCGTGTCGTAGATCACCTCGGCATCGAATCCGAAACCTGCGATATTGACAAAATAGCGTGTGGCCACAGGCGCATTCTCGCGAAGAGTTTGCACTTTTCCAATATCATGGCGCATAAACCGGCCCCGGAGGAACATTTCGACACACTTGTCGATCTTCTTGGGATAATTATGGGTGCGGGCCCAGTCGTTGCCACGACCAAGCGGCATCACGGCCAGACAGAGGTCTCGCACGTCAACACCGGATTCCATAATGCCATTGACCACCTCGTTGACGGTGCCGTCGCCGCCGATGACCATCAAATGGCGACACCCCTCGGTACAGAGGCGTCTGGCGTTTTCGCGGCAGGTAGCTTCGGCATCAGCCTCGTGCAGGACAAACCGAACACCCGCCGCACCGAACCGGGAAGAGAGCATGTCCCATTGGTTCATGCTCTTTTCTTCGCAGGCGTGAGGATTAGCGACAATATGCCAAATGTGGTCAAGAACGGATAGAGTTTGAATAGACATAGATGATAAAATAGAAAGAAAAAGACGTCAAGCGCTTGCCTGACGTCTTTCCGATACATTTTAAAAATGTTAGTTCTTGGCTATTCTACAGGAGCGAACCCCCTCGTCCGTTGTCACACGGAGAATATACATTCCGGAAGCGAGGCCACTGACTGCGATTTCATGGACATTGCCACTCTCAACAGCCACTCTTTGGCCTTGGAGATTAAAGACTTCCACCATTTGGACATTGTCCATGCCGGAAATATGCACCATGTTGTTGGCAGGATTGGGATAAACGACCATTTCGTTGTCATTTTCAACATCCGCAATTCCCACGGAGGTGAATTTGATCATGCTGTTGCTCTCACTGGTGAAACCACTTCCCGCGATGCTGAACAACATATTGTTATTGGCATCGTAAACCCGGATATAACCACCGCTGATGCCATCGCCGTAGGAGTCGAGCACTTGCAGACGATAACAGCCTAATTCCGTTGGGTTAAAGGGGAATTCATTCACGGCGCTGTTGGTGAAATTGCTGCTCTGTTGCACAACGTTGCCATTGGGTCCATAAATCTTATAGGAAGTCTCACTGGCATAAGAGTCGGTTTTGATTTTGATGGTCATTGCACCGTCAGATGCTGCCAAATATTTCTTGACAGCCACTGTGAGCTGTGCTCCATCGTAGGCCTGACCGTTCACTCCGGTAATACGAGCCTTGACCTGCTGATTCACATTCGTGTTCACATAAAGAACAGGCAAATTTATGTCCTCATTCTCAGAGGGAGCAATATTACCCGTCCAGTTGAAGGTCATGGGGGTGCCGTTTGCGACGGAATATTCCATCGTCAAAGAAGTAATGGCATCGGAACCCGCATTAAGCACATTGGCGCGCACCGTGGCTTCGTTGTTGCATTCATTCGCGGTGGTGTTGGACAAGCTGTAAAGACGCGGGTAAAGGGCGGGCAGGTTGACATTGGTAATCTCGGCCTCGCAGCCGGTGAGGATTTCCTGGTGTCCTTGGGCCACAAACACAATGAAATGGAGGTCTTCGATGGGGGCAGGAATGGGATTGGGAGAGCCCATGGTTGACGGGATAGTGTAGGTATAGGTCTTCTCCACGAAAGAGCCCTGGGTGGTGGTGGTGATTTCCTCACCCCACTGTCCGGTGATGAGGTGGCGCAACATGTGCATGTGACGGTATTGGTTGCCCACAACTTGATCCGGATTCAAGCTCATACCGACTTGGCTTCCCAAGACATTGTCTTGAATGATGGCCACGTTGAGCATATTGGTGGGATTGGCTTCATCTGCGGTGTAATAGAGCTGCACCGTCAGATTCAGTTCACGAGTCGTCCAGTCCAATGTGCCGCGGGCGGCGATGTTGACAGGTGAGGACGTGCTGAGAATCTGGTTGGCGGCGGAAGCCCAGTCGCCTCTGCTCAATGCGGTCGCACTGCCGGAGAAGACATGGCGGTTGACTGTGCCGGAGGGGTATCCTGTAAGTCCGGTCTGGTTGGCCAAGGCGTTGCCAAACTGTGTGGTGTAGGTGTTGTTGGCATAAGAGCCTGCGTGAACATTGATCAGACAGACATCTCCGGGATGCTGGGCCATGATTTGGTTGGCCACTTTGTGTCCATCGGGGCACCATGTACAGTTTATGCCCGTGTATTCCTCCAAGACAACTTTTTTGTTAGAGGGGGTGGTGGAAACGAATTGATCGGTCTGGGCAGGAAGCATAGTAACCGTAAGCAATCCAAGCAAAACAAAGGATAAGATTTTTTTCATAGACTTTTTATTTTAGTAAAACTGTTTAATTATGTCCTGCAAAAATGCGAGCGCAAAGATACAAAAAAGAATGTTGTAAAAACATCATCTTTTTAAAAAAAATTAAAAAAAAGGATGGGACAACGGGCTACGCTTCGTCTTCCTTCAGCGAAGCCAAAGCCTTTTCCGCAGCGGCTTGTTCCGCCCTTTTCACAGAGCTTCCCTGCCCTTGCGTCCACTCTTTTCCATCAAGAGAAAGCACCACTCGGTAGTGCGGGTCCTTGCGAGAATCCAACGACTGGGTGGAGAAGGCCACCTTATGCCGGTTGTGTTGCGCCCAGATGAGAACACGGCTCTTGTAGTCGTCGTCTTCCACGAAAATGGCATTGATGTCGAGATGCGCCAAGAAGACATTGCGCAACACGATGTCGTATGTTTTTTTGAAACCCTGGTCGATGTAGATGGCGCCCACGACGGCCTCGAAAGCATTGCCGTTGGGCGTGTTGGAAGAGATATGGTTGTCCATACGCATCATCTCGGGCAACCCGAGTTTGCGTGCCAGGTTGTTGAGGCGGTTCCGGTTCACCAACTTGGAGCGCATGCGGGTAAGCACCCCTTCGTATTCAAGAGGGTATTTGTGATACAGGAAATCTGCGATGATTGCGCCTAAGATAGCGTCGCCGAGGTACTCGAGGCGCTCGTTGTTCAAGCGGCCTCCGACCACATCGGTGGAGGAGGCGGACTTGTGGGTGAGGGCGATGCGGAAGGGCTCAACATTGCGCACACGAAAGCCGAAAATATTCCGGAAGTAACGCTTGATTTCCCTGTCCGAGTGCTCCATCTGTTATTGGTGATACTTTTTATACAACAATGTGACATTATGTCCGCCAAAGCCGAAGGAGTTGGAGATGGCAGCGTTGATCGCGCACTTGACGGGACCATGCGCGGCGAAATTCCAATCCTGGGGTATTTTGGGGTCAAGGTTGTCAAGGTTGATGGTGGGATGCACCACACCGTCGCGCATGGACATCAGGATGGCGATGCTCTCCACAGCCGGGCCGGCGCCGAGCAGATGGCCGGTCATGGACTTGGTGGAGTTGAGCACCATTTTGGAGACGTGTGAGCCAAACACCTCCTGCAGGGCAGCGCACTCGGCAATGTCGCCCAAAGGGGTGGAGGTGCCGTGCATGTTCACATAGTCGATCTCCTCCGGCTGGATGCCTGCATCCTGCAAAGAAAGCCGCATCGACATCACGGCTCCTGCACCGTGCGGGTCCGGAGCGGTGGCATTATAGGCATCTGCGGACATGCCGACCCCGCAAAGTTCCCCGTAAATTCGGGCATTGCGTGCCAGGGCATGGTCAAGTGTCTCGAGGATCAAGATGCCCGCACCCTCGCCGATGACGAAACCGTCGCGGTCCACGTCGAAAGGGCGCGAGGCATGTTGCGGGTCATCATTGCGGACGGAGAGGGCATGCATGGAGTTGAAGCCGCCCACGGCACCCTCCACCACAGCCGCTTCCGTGCCACCGGTGACAATCACGTCAACTTTGCCTAATTGCAGCATGTGCAGCGCATCGCCGATAGCGTTGCCCGCCGACGCACAAGCCGACGTGGTCACGTAATTGGGACCCTTGAAGCCGAAACGCAACGAGATGTAGCCCGACACCATGTCGGCCAAGACTTTCAAAAGCAAATAAGGGCTGAAACGAGGGTTGCGTCCGTTCTCCACAAACACGTTTGCGGTCTCCATCATGGAGGTGAAACCGCCCACGCCTGTGCCAAGAATGACCCCGACCCTGTCCTTGTCCACGGCCTCCAGATCCAAACCTGAATCTTGCAAAGCCTCCATGGTGGCAACCATGGCGTATTGCGCACACGGGTCCATCCGCTGCGCCTCCTTTCGGGGCAAATAATCAAGAATATCAAAACCCTTCAGCTCGCAGGCGAACCGGGTCTTGAATTTTTCAGCATCAAAACGGGTGATAGGACCTGCACCGGAAACGCCTTTCAGCAAGGCATCCCAATATGATTCCACAGTCAAACCCACCGGAGTGAGCGCGCCCAATCCGGTAATCACTACTCGTTTGAGGTCCATGTATCCGGCAAAGAGTATATATTAACATAATAGAAAGGGCGACAAACGCCCATTTCTATTATGCTTCTTTCAGTTTGTTTTCAATATAAGAGACGGCGTCGCCCACGGTCTGGATTTTCTCGGCATCCTCATCAGGGATCTTGACTCCAAAAACGTTTTCAAATTCCATGATCAGCTCGACAGTGTCCAAAGAGTCGGCTCCGAGGTCGTTGGCAAAGCTCTTTTCAGGCGTTACTTCAGCGGCATCATAACTGAGTTTTTCCGCAATGATTGACTGTACTTTTTCTAAAATTTCTGACATAGTAATTCATTTTAAAATTGGCGGCAAAAATACAATTTTTTTTTCAACGACAGGATTCTGAGAAAAAATAACCGATTTTATGGATCCGCACTCCACATAGGGAATTCTCATTTTTGTCATTCAAAACTCATTTTCTGCCGAAAAAGGGCTAATCCACCCCCCGAAAAACGGGTATGACGGCCTCTGAGACAGCGTGCCAACTTTTATAAATCAAAAAATATCATACTGTTTATCAAGATTTTATAATGAAAATTAAAAAAAATTCCAGAAATGTTTGTTTATTATCGAAAAAAAAGTATTTTTGCGGCCTCAAAACAAGAGCGAGTTCTTTGACTTTGCAGTGCCGATATAGCTCAGTTGGTAGAGCAGCTGATTTGTAATCAGCCGGTCGTGGGTTCAAGTCCCTCTATCGGCTCTTCGGCACCAAGAGAAACTAATTGGGAGAGTTCCAGAGCGGTCAAATGGGACAGACTGTAAATCTGCTGGCTAAGCCTTCGGAGGTTCGAATCCTTCCTCTCCCACTTCATTGTCCGCTGCGGAAGTAGCTCATTTGGTAGAGCGACAGCCTTCCAAGCTGTAGGTGGCGGGTTCGAGCCCCGTTTTCCGCTCACATTTTTCATATCATTATATTTAATTACATTTTGTTTTGCTCCGAGATGCGCCTTATGACGCATCTTTTTTTTGTATCTTTGCCGCCTCAAAAAAAACGACCATGCATCCTGTCGAATATATACTCAATGCCGTCAGAGACCGCAAAATCATCATCCTCGGCTTCGGCAAAGAAGGCGTCTCCACCTACCGCTTCCTACGCAAACATTTTCCGGACATGTCCATCGCCGTGGCCGACGCCAACCCCAACCTCAAGACCGACGAGTTCGACGACCCCAAGCTCTCCTTCACCAAAGGTCCTGGCTACAACCAGGGGCTCAACGACTACGACCTGATTTTCAAGACACCGGGCATCAGCTTCAACCTCCTCAACTATTTCGTGGAACCCAGGCGCATCACCTCCCAGACCAATCTCTTCCTTGAAGCCTGCCACAGGCAGGTCATCGGCGTCACCGGCACCAAGGGCAAAAGCACCACCGCCTCGCTCATCTGTCATCTGCTCAAGTCGGCGGGCAGGAAAGCCATCCTTGCCGGCAACATCGGCGTGCCCTTCTTCGACATCCTTGAGCAGTTGGACGACCAGACCATGGTGGTGGCCGAGCTGTCGGCCCATCAGCTGGAGTTCATCCACCGTTCACCGGATTATGCCGTGTTGCTCAACATCTACCAAGAGCACCTTGACCATTTCAACTCCTTCAACAACTACCAGATCGCCAAACTGAACATCACCCGTTACCAAGACGAGCGGCAATTTCTGGTCTATAACGGCGACGACGAGCACATTCCGGGGCTCATCAAGAGTTACAATCTCAACCGCGACCGCTGCATTTTCGGTTGCGAGCCGCAAGACGGCCCCTATGCCTGCTGCCGCGACGGTATTGTCCATTTCGCCATTTCAGGCCATTTGGAAGACGAGTACGACTTGTCGCACTACCACAACCTTCCGGGCACGCACAACTATTACAACATCATGGCCGCCATCGCCGTCTGTCGCAAGTTAGGCGTCACGCACGACCAGATCATGCATGGCCTCAACACCTTCCATGGGCTGCCCAACCGCATTGAGTATATCGGGCAGTACGAGGGCATTGCCTTTTACAACGACAGCATCTCCACCATTCCGGAGGCCACTGTCGCGGCCGTCAGAGCCCTGCGGCGCGTGGAGACCCTCATCCTCGGCGGCTACGACCGCGGCATCGAATACGGGCTGCTGCTCCGGTTTTTCAAAGAGGAGCCCCTGCCCAACATCGCCTTCACCGGCCCCGCCGGCAAACGCATCCTCGAAGAGTGGCAAGCCAGCGGCACCCCCCTGCCCGAAAACTACATCCTCGAGGATGATTTCCGCAAAATCATTGACTTCGCCTTCGAGAAAACCTCACAGAACAAAATCGTCCTCCTCTCCCCTGCCGCCGCCTCCTACGACCAATTCAAGAATTTCGAGGAACGAGGCCGCGTTTTCACACTTCTTGTTCAACAGCACGCCAAACAAACCGAAAATTAATTCCAAAACCATTATGAAACCTATTATCATCATCACATCCTTGCTTTTCGTGTTCACACTCGCAGGCTGCCAGCAGAAGAGCCAAAACAGCGAGGCGAACACCGGGACAACGGACACCGAGCAGTCCAGCACCGGAAACCCCTACATCTCCGACACGCAGGCGCAAGACTCGCCCGTCTTGGAGGAAGACCTTTCCGGGAAAGTCATCATGCTCTCCGCCTCGGAATTTGTGGAGCGCATTACCGACATCAACGACGAGAAGGGCTTCAGCTACAAGGGATACACACCATGCATCGTCGATTTCTACGCCGACTGGTGCGGGCCCTGCCGCCAGCTTCATCCCCTGATGGAGCGCATGGCCGAAAAGTACAAGGGCAAGCTCATCATCTACAAGATCAACGTCGATCGCGCACACGACATCTGCGAACGCTTCGGCGTCCAAAGCATCCCGACGCTGGTGTTCTTCAAGCGCACAGAGGCACCCGCCAAGATTGTCGGTGCCCCTTCCGAAAGCGAGCTTGAGACCGCCATCACCGATTTCCTCAACAAATAATCATTGAAAAAGACGATTCTCCTCATAGGACTCTTCTGCTGCGCGTGGCTTATCCGGGCGCAGGCGCCCTGCAACGCGCCGGACTCGCTGTTTGCCAAGTGGGAACGCCGTCTTGACCAGCTCAACAGCGAAGACCCGGAAATCATCTCGTTGCACTACCTCTTCCTGCAAGACATCCGAAGGGAGATGAACCGTTTCCAAACGACCACCCTCCCCTCTTACATGAAGTGCCAACAAATCGACTTCTACCGCGTCAAGGCGCAATTCGCGAAAGTGGCCGGCAAAGCCGACAAGAAGGAGCATTTGCTGAGCACACAAAAAGGGCTTGTCGATCGCATTTTCTACAACCGGGCATGCGAAGAGCTGAACTATCGCGACACCTCCAACGCCCTCTACAATCTTGACCGTGCACTCGAGTTTAACAAGCACCAGCCCGACGCCCTGCTGCTCAAGGCCAAGTTGGAACTCAGCCGCAAAGAGTACCGCGAGGCCGTCAATCTCATCCATCTTCTCTATACGCAGTGCGAGCTCAATGAAGAGCAGGAGCGCAGTGTGTCCGACTTCACGATGTTGCTGTACGACAGGCTATACAACACCGGCAGCGAGCTTATCCAAAAGGGCTACGCCGCCGATGCCCTCGAGCTGTTTCTCGCACTGGAGCAATTCTGCAGCAACATGCCCTCCGGCTACTGCAACGACGACTACTACCACGGCATCCTGCTCTCCCGCGAGGGGGTCTATGAATCGTATCTCGCCATCGCGCGCGAGGCCGAGCGCCGCCACAACATGGAAATGGCCCGGAAATTCTACCAATATGCGGAAGAATACAGAAACGCCGGAAAAGAAAACAAATAACCCCCGCCAACCCCCAACATCCAACATCCAAACACCCGTTTATGGAAGACAAAAAAAAGAAAAAACAATTTTTGGAGAAGCCTCTCTATCCCGGGGGAGCGAAAGCCTTGCGCGAATTCCTGAAAGCGCATTTGCAGTACCCACAGGATGCCATGGACCAACGCATCGAGGGCGTGGTCACCATTGGCTACCAAGTGAACGATGACGGCATTGTGGAGAGTCCCGTGGTCATCAAGAGCCTGTCGCCCTCATGCGACGCGGAGGCACTGCGGTTAGTACAGATGTTGCAATATGAGAAGGCGCGCAACCGGGGCGTGCGACTGAAGGTCAACTGCAAAATCAACATCAACTTCCATCTGGCACCGACACCCGCCCCCTCGACCATCACATACCATGTAGTGTCTTCCGGCGACAAAGCCAAAAAGCAACCGGCACCCCAAACTGACAACACGAGCGGATACACCATCACCATTGAATATTAGTCCTTATGCGTACCCATTTCAAAATACCGCACACTTTCACCATTGTCCTCTCCATCATCGTGGCCTGCGCCGCGCTCACCTGGATTGTGCCGGGCGGCGAATTCGACCGCCAGATTGTCGATGTCGATGGGCACGAACGCAGCGTTGTGGTCGAAGACTCCTACCACCGCGTTGACCGCCAGCCCCAGACATGGCAGATTTTCACCTCCTTCTTCAAGGGTTTCGAGCGCACGGCCCCCATCATTGTCTTCATCTTGATGATCGGCGGAGCCTTTTGGATCATGAACGAGACCGATGCCATCAACCGGGGCATCCACCTCTTCCTTGCCCGTATGCAAAGGATGCAGCAACGTCCGTTTTTCCGACGTATCGGTGTGGACAATTTGCTGATTATAGCCATCATGCTGATGTTCAGCGCCTTTGGATCCATATTTGGCATGAGTGAAGAGACCATCGCCTTCATAGTCATCTTTGTGCCTTTGGCCATATCCATGGGCTATGACTCCATCGTGGGTGTGCTGATGTGCTATGTGGCCGCGCACATCGGCTTTGCAGGCGCCATGCTTAATCCTTTCACCATCGGCATCGCGCAAGGGCTCTCAGGGTTGCCCACCTTCTCCGGGCTGGGCTACCGATTCTTCTGTTGGATTCTGCTCACCATGACAGCCATTGTCTTCACATTGCTCTATGCCCATTGGGTGAAACGCAATCCCACCAAATCCATCATGTACGAGTTGGACCAATATTGGCGCGACAAGGCCGCCACCACGGAGGCGGAGCGACAGATCGTCAAATCGGGTGTCGGCACATGGATTGTCTATGCGCTCGTGTCGGCCGTCCTGCTCTATTGCGCCTTCTCCATGCCGCGCACCTCCATCACGGTCGGCACCGGCAGTCGCGACATCATCCTGTTCCCCTTCATTGCAGGCGGGTTCATCCTGTTGGGTCTGCTTGCCGCACGCCAGTCCGCGCACCATTTCATCCTGACACTCCTGTTGCTCACCATCGTGGTGTTGGTGACCGGCGTGTTGGGGTACGATTGGTATGTGATGGAAATCGCGGGACTTTTCTTCGCGATGGGCATCGCCGCCGGTTTTGCCTTTGACATGCGTCTGGACCGCATCGTGCGGCTTTTCCTTGACGGCTGCAAGGACATCCTGGTCGCCGCCTTGGTGGTGGGACTTGCCGGAGGCATCATTGTCATCCTTGAAGACGGCAAAGTCATCGACACCATGCTCTATGCCATCTCGCAGGGCATGGGCGACGCGGGGCGCATCGGGGCCACCGCCTCCATGTATGTGGTGCAGAATCTCCTCAACCTCATCATCCCTTCGGGCTCTGCCAAGGCCGCCCTCACCATCCCGATGATGGCGGAGTGGTCAGACTTGATGGGCGTCTCGCGCCAGCTGACCGTGCTGGCCTTCCAGTTCGGCGACGGCTTCACCAACATGATCACCCCGACTTCCGGCGTGCTCATCGGCGTGCTCGGTGTGGCGCGCGTGCCCTACGCCAAATGGTTCAAGTTCATCTGGAAATTCCTCCTCGCCCTGATTGTGCTGGGATTCCTGTTGCTGCTGCCCCCGCTGTTCATGCCGTTCGCGGGGTTCTGAGACGGATAGGGATAAACATCGACTGATTATCTCTCAAAATACATTTTAGTGTTCCATTGATAGTGTCTCCCTTTCGCGGCGAGCAGGTTTCATGCATCTTGGATGCCGACTCCCACGCCGCGAGAGGGTGTCGATGCCGTCGTTCCGCCCCACACTGCAGCGTGGGGTTACTAAGATTTGGTCTCTCCGAGACCATCAGCGTAATGGAACACCTCCGCCTCTTACAGTTCCTGTCTGGTCCATTAGGCGGGAACCTCCCCTCTGCGGGCAGTGTCCCGGAGGGACAAAAGCTCGGTAGAAAATATGGTTGTTGGCTGTTGGTGGTTGGTGGGGTCGTATCAAAACGATGCCCCGGCAGGGGCTAAAGCTCGGTAGAAATGGATGCGTGCGCGGGAAAATCGCGGCGCGGGAGAACATTGAGACGAGGGTGTTTGTTGCACGCCGCGAAACGGATGCGGGGTTCGACGAGCCTGCGTGAGGGATTGCAACGAAAATGATTTTGGCGGGAATGCGTTCCCTGTCGAGACGGAGGTTCCGCTTGACGCTTCGCGTCTCGCGGAATGGTGGTGGGTTCTAAGCCAAAATCATTGTAGTGGAAAGCCCGACGGCGCGGCGGCATTTGACGGTGTGTGACTGCGACGCAATTTCCGCCGCCGCGCCGGCACGCCCAAATAAAAGAGGTTCGCAAGATCATCTCAACTCTTAACTCTCAACTTTTATCTCCTCCCTTTATCGCCGCTTCCATCATGCGAAGCTGGCCGTAGGAAATGTTGCCTTCAAGGGCTTCAAAGATATCCTTCAACGCAAGTCCAGCCTCCAATGAGTCGCGTACCGCATCCAACTGCTCTTGCGTGACAAAATCGAAGACAGAGACTCGCCCCTGCCCGATAAGACGTGCCAAATGCGTCTCTATGGTGCTTGGCACCAAGCCGCGCTCCTCCGCAATCCTCTCCAGGCTTTTTCCGGAACAATACATCTTGTACGTGACCTCGTAAGTCTCCCCGCGCACTCTTTTGGACTGAATTTCCGTCTGTCCCCTGTCATCATCGCTTTTCGGTCTCTTTTTTGAAACATCAGCATCCTTTTTCTTTCGTCTTCGCGGTGCTTCAAACGCCTCATCCAGAATTTCCTCTATGAATCCCTTTCGGGTCTTTCGGGAAGACTGCCGCTGGGAACGATACGGCTTGATGTCCAGCTTGGGCACCTCAGCCTCGCGTTGCAGTTTCAACACATGGTCGGTGGAAAAGTCGCGGCGGATGTTCCGGATGACATATCGTTTGCGCATCAGGTCCTCGTAGAGGGATTCCAGACAGAAGCGGAACTCCTCGGCAGACTCATAGTCATCCGTGGCGGCGGAGGGCAAGGACTTGAAGAGTTTGATGATTTTGTCGAGCTCGTCGGTAAAATAACGGGAAGCGGCGTTTATGCGTTCCTTCAGCTGTTCTTGGTCATCGGAGCCATAGAACTTGTCTAACTGCCGTCGGAAGCGTCGTGACACCTCTGTCAACTGGTCGAGGGCCTCGCGGATAGGCTGGATGGAATTACGGGCTTTGGCGTTGAAGAGGTTCATCTCGTCGCCCACAAACTGCGCAAGTTGATGGACCTGCCCGTGGCTGAACGAGAAATCGAAAATGTCCGTCACGACCTTGTGGTTGTATTCGCGACGGTCGTCCTCAAGCAGATGACGGAGGTCGTCAGGGGTCGGCTTTTGGGAGGAGTATGCCAGCACATCGCCGTCCACGCCGAGCGAGCGTTGGTTCACGTTGCTCAGCAAGGCGATGCCCTGAAGCGTACGGCAACGGCTCAAGGCCACATATACCTGCCCGGCAGTGAAGGCCGCCTCGACATCGACGGCCACCTTGTCGAAGGTGAGCCCCTGGCTCTTGTGGATGGTGATGGCCCAGGCCGGACGCAGCGGAAATTGCCGGAAAGAGCCCATCTCCTCCTCCTGGATCTGCCGTGTGGCGGGATCCACCGAATACCGGACATTTTTCCAAGTTTCGAGCTTGACCTCTATTTCGTCATGCTCGTCGTCGCAGCGAACGAAGATGTGCCCGTCACCGTCTATGTCGGTCACCTCGCCGAGTTTGCCATTGAAATAGCGGTGTTGTTCGACATCGTTGGCAATGAACATCACACGGGCGCCCTTTTTGAGTTTGAGCTGCATGGCGTTGGGAAGGTTGCGCTCCGGAAAATCGCCCGTAATATCGGCCGTGAAGGTGCGTTCGGGCTGGCGGATACGTGCCAGTTCGCTCTCATTGACACGGTCGGCTTTGTAGTTGTGGGTGGTGAGGAGGATATAATCGGGATGCTTTGCAATATTGAAATCGGGCTTGTATTGCCGCTGCAAGGCCGCCAGATCTGCGGCAGTGAGCTGGTTGTTGCGCACATCGTTGAGAATCCGGATGAACTCATCATCCTTTTGGCGGAAGATGGTGTCAAGTTCCATGCAGGGCATCGGGTTTTCACGGATGACACAGCTATCAAAGAAGTAAGGCGAGCGATAATAGGGCGCGATGACAGCCCATTCTTCTGGCACGGCCACGGGCGCCATCTGGTAAAGGTCGCCGATGAGGATGACCTGCACGCCACCGAAAGGCTCGTGATGGCGGAAGCGGACATGACGGAGCACCGTGTCGATCTCGTCCATGATGTCGGCGCGCACCATGCTGACCTCGTCAATGACAAGCAGCTCGAGTTCCTGCATCACCTTGCGCTTGCGACGGGTGACATGAAGCTTCTTGACAAGGTTCAAGCGTCCCTCCGGGGTTGGCACAAAAGGCGTGAAGGGGAGTTGGAAGAACGAGTGGATGGTCATGCCACCGGCATTGATGGCGGCCACGCCCGTGGGGGCCACCACCGCGGTCTGCTTGCGGGTGTGAAGCCGCAAGTTCTTCAGGAAGGTGGTCTTCCCCGTGCCCGCCTTGCCCGTCAAAAAGAAGGAGCGGGAAGTGGTCATGGCGAAACTGTCTGCCATCTCATAAACCGGTGAACGCGCTTTATTCATGCCGTGTAGCCTCGTTTGAAAAGAGGCGCAAAGATACGAATTTTGGACAGAAGACCACACATGCAGGCAGTCAGATACTCGAACAATCCGCACATGTCAACCATTAACGTTTATTAACTTATATATCTATCAGTATATCAAGTATATGAAAATAAAAGTTATCAACAACGGGCAGACCATACTGTAATAAGTGTACTTTTGCCGTCCGATTTAGTGAAACTAAGAAACTAAGAAAGATAACAAGGCCATTAATCATCACGATAATAGATTTGTAGTATATATGAAAATACGAGTACCCTTTTTGAGTGCATATCTGTTGTTGGCAAGTTGCCTGATGGCGCAAACGCCGACCAACACCCAATTCCCCAACCCGGGGTTTGAGAAATGGACCTCGCACGGCAAGGCCGGGAATGTGCCCAACCGCTGGCACACCTTTGACGAGTTAAAGTGCGACTTGTCGGGGGTAGCCTCGATAGGTTGCGGAACGGCCAAGAGCAACCATCACAACGATGTGTCCGGCTTTCGGGGCAGTCATGCCGTCCAGCTGTATTGCAAAACCATATTAGGGGTCCCGGCCAACGGTGCCCTGTCCACCGGCCGCACACGGGTGGCCAGCACGAATGCACGGAATGCCGGAAACTACAACTACCTCACCGCCGAATCCGGCTATGAGGGCGGATTCCCCTTCTATTGGGCTTTCGTAGGCTGTCCTGATTCCGTCTCTTTCTACTACAAGACCGACTTCTCATCGCCGGACAAGCCCTACCTGAAGGTTTTCACTGTCACAAACATGCCGTTCTACGACAAGGCGAGCGGTGAACTGACACCCAAGAGTTCCATTGTCGGGGCTGCCGACATCAGGACATTGCCACAGTCATCCTCCTGGAGACGGGGCAAGTCCAAAGTCACCTACACGCATCCCAACAACACGGACGGCAATGCCGGCACGCTCACCCGCCCGTCGTACATGTTAGCCTCCTTTTCCACCAGCACAGTGTCCGGTTCAGGCAAGAACGGCGACAAGATGACCATTGACGAAGTTTTTTGCATCTACGACAAAGGTTTGAGCATGTTGACCATTGACGGAGAGGAGCAACTTGGTCTGTTGGCCGCCTTCAACGCCGCCGAATTCGCCACGCACGAGCCGATGCGCACGTACAACGAGAATGGTGATCCCGAAGCGCTCTTCAACTGTGGCACCTGCACCTGTCCGTATGCGGCATCCCTTGCCGACAACAAGATTCCCGTTGTGGAGGCCACCCCCAAGTCGGACCTTGTCAGCGAGTTCACCGTCACGCAGGCCTCGGAGGCCAATGGCTACAAGGCAGCCATCCATGTGCGGCACAACGACAACTCCACCTTCGACTACTACATCCTGTTCATCCCCGACAACTCCAGTATCACGCTGAACAACGAGCGAGCGGATTAGATGCCCGGATGATCATGAACGCTTGGCGTCCAATTAGCATTAACTTTTATTAACATTTTTATTTTTCACTAAATCAGCAATATAATTAAAAAAGTTATCGGCAACAGCCTTATCGTATCATAATAAGTGTACTTTTGCCGCCCGAAATAAAAATTCATAAACTAAGAAATGAAGAGACTAAGAAACTAAGAAATGAAGAAGCTAAGAAGCAAAGGTGGAATCCACCTTGATTCCTCCACTTCTCAATTCCATATTTCTTTTAGTATCAACCCTTAAGAGAAATAAAAAATAAAAAAAAATCAATATGAAAAAAAGATTATCTATTCTTTCTGTCCTGCTGTTCCTAACGGCAGGCGTAACCATGGGACAATACCAAGTACCGAACAACACCTTTGAAGGCGGGTGGTATGATAACGATAAAGTGCCAGACGGGTGGCATTCCTTTAGCCATTCAGAAGGGAGTTATGCATGGGCAGCCCAATCAAATTACAGTAGTAGGGAAACTGGTCATAATAGTTCTTTTTCTTGTAGAATGGAATCACATTCTGTTTTAGGAATTGTGGCAAATGGAAACATAACGACAGGACAAATCATTGTGAATGCAGCTTCTGCTTCGAGCACAAGTAATTATAATTATTCTGATATCAACAACACTTATCAGCACAATGGATCCTTTGTTTTTACTGGAAGGCCCGACTCACTACGCCTTTGGTGTAAATTTTATATTCCAAAGAAAGGCATGTTTGAATCTGCTACCACGCGTTCATTCACTGCATCACTGAAATTTCATTTGCATGGCAATGTGGAATATAAGGATCACAAGAATATTCAACAAAACACGGAACAGAACGGAAAAATCGCCAATATATATGGAGAAATGACATCACCATCACACAGCAATTCGTCTGCGTGGACATCTGATTGGATGGCTTACAGTTTTCCCGTAAAATATTTTAGTGGCAACAATGGAGCAACGCAAGTTACATCTCCAAACTTGAGCAATACCACAGTTCCATCCTATCTTTTGGCTTCTTTTTCAACGAACAAAGATATAGGCGAAGGCAAAGCAGGTGACGCTTTGTTTGTGGACGATGTTTGGTTTGTTTATAACAAAAGAATCGCCTCCTTGAGTATTGGCGGCACAGCCGTTGCTTCTTCCGTAATAAACAGTTTGAACGCACAGTCATATACCAATGCCAATGGGGCGACGACCAACACATTCACATCCAGCACGGCAATCCCCACCTATGACTATACCACAGGGGTTTGCAGCGACAATTTCCCGGCCGTCACGGCAACAACCGTGTCCGGTTTCGCGACCGCTTCCATATTTCATGCTGCGACCGCCTCGGAACCTTACGTGACCATCAAGATCACTCACACGGACAATTCTTACTATTATTATAAAGTCCGTTTCACCAATGTGTCTTCCGGACCCACCATCACGTTGAACAACGGTGGCACTTACAATGTTTGTGCTGGCGATCCCATCAATGTGACAGCTTCAGGTGCGACATCCTACACATGGAGCAACGGATTGGGCAACACAGCCACCGTTCATCCCACCGCTGCGGGCAACTATACCGTCACCGGCACGGATGCCAACGGCTGTACCGCCACAGCTGTCGCCTACGTCACCATCAACTCCCTGCCTACTATCACCATCAACGGCCAGGCCTCGGGCAGCCTTTCAGGATGCTCTTCCGTCGCCTTGAGCGCAGGCGGTGCAGCCACTCCGCAAAACTACAACTGGTCCAACGGCACCTCCTCCACCAATACCATAACAGTTACCCAATCGGGCACCTACACTGTGACGGGCACCAACAGCTATGGCTGTTCGGCCACGGCCACGGCCAATGTCACTGTGAACCCCTTGCCTACGGTAAGCATCAGTGGCCCGGCCACAGCCTGCAGCGCGGATGCCGTCACGCTAACCGCCACCGGCGCATCCAGCTATGTATGGGGCAACAATTTGGGCACCTCCGCCTCTATCACGCCCACGGCCTCCGGCGATTACACCGTAACGGGCACCGATACCCACGGTTGCACGAACACGGCCACCCATCACTTGACAATCAACACAACCCCCACCGTGAGCATCACCGGCACCACAGCCATCTGCTCGGGCAGCAGCACCACGCTGACCGCCACCAGCAACATGGCAGGCACCACCTACGAGTGGCAGGACCACTCCACCAATGCCACGCTTCCTGTCACCACAGGCGGCACTTATTCAGTCACCGGCACGCTGAACGGTTGTTCCAGCAACGCTCAGGTAACGGTCACGGAATCGGCCACACCGGCCACGCCAGCCCTCACAGGCGACACGCGCTGCGGTGCCGGACAGGTCAGCCTCGCTGTCAACAATCCTGACAACAGCCTTACCTACAACTGGTATCTCACGGACAACACCGGCGTTGCTGAAGCCACAGGTGCCAGCTACACCCCGACCGTCACTGGCACCACGACTTACTATGTGAGTGCACAGAACGCTCAAGGATGCTCCTCCGCACGTGCCAGCGTCACCGCCACCGTCAACCCGTTGCCCGCAGCCCCGACCATCACCAACATCACGAACTGCGGCACCGCAGAGGTTGTCCTGACGCCCGCGCCCTCCGCCACCATCCATTGGTACACCGACCAAGAGGGCACGCATGAGCTCACCAACGGGAGCTTGACCGTAAACGCCACCACCACCTATTATGCGGCCACCACCGACAACAACGGCTGCCGCAGCGCACTCGTCCCGATGGTTATCACCATCCACGCTGTGCCGTCCACACCCGTTCCGGCACAGACCGAGTACTGTGCGGGCGAAGGGTTGAGCGCCACCACCGACCCGGGAACCACGCTCTCCTGGATCGCCCCGAACGGAACCGCATACGGGTCTGTCAACAACGCCAACGTGGGCACCTACCGCGTGTATGCCGTTAACAGTTCCAACTGCCACAGCGACACCGTGGCTGTCACCGTCAATGCCTTCCCGTCCGTGCCGACCGCCAATGACGTGACGATCTGCGCTCCTGGCGCTGTAAACCTCTCCGTCAACAATCCCGCCGCTGGCACCACCTACACTTGGTATGCCGACGCCAGCCATAACAACGTCGTGGGCACCGGCGCCACCGTCAACGTCAATGCCACCACGAGCACCCCCCACTTCTACGTCACCGCCAAGAACGGCAGCTGCGAGAGCGGACATGCCGTTGTGAACGTCACCATCCGCGAGACGATTCCCGCGCCTGCCATCAGCAACATCGTGGCTTGCGGCGGCAACGCCACCCTGCCCGCCACGTTCGGCAGTTACAGCTTGTCATGGAAGAACGCCGGCAACGAGACTGTCTCCGACCTCAGCCTCACCAATGTGACCGGCTCCGTCAACTACACCGCCACCTACGAGGTGAACGGTTGCACGAGCCAGCCCGCCACCGTCAACGTGGCCTTCGCCGAAGTGCCGTCCATCTCCGCACAGGGCGACACCCGCTGCGGTGCCGGTGCTGTCGAGCTGACCGCCACCTCTGCCGGCAACACCCTCCACTGGTTCGCTAACGAGGCCAACGCCAACGCCTTCACGAACGAACTGGCCACTGGAGGCACCTACACCCCGAATGTTTCCAACACCACCACCTACTATGTGCGTGCTTTGAGCGAACAGGGCTGCCGCTCTGACGTCGCCAATGCCGTGGCCACTGTCAACAAGAACAACGACATGCTGGCCACCACGCCCATTACCCACTGCGGTCCGGTCAACATTGCCCTCAACGCCACTGGCAACAGCATCGGATCAACCTTATCCTGGTACAGCGATGCAAATGGCGACAACGCTGTTGCCAACACCGAGAACCACAACGTAAACGCCACCACCACCTTCTTTGTGGCCTCCATTGATGGCAACGGTTGCCGCAGCGCACTCGTCCCGATGGTTGTCACCATCCATGATGTGCCGTCCACGCCCGTTCCGACACAGGCCGAGTACTGTGCGGGCGATGTTCTGAGCGCCACCACCGATCAAGGGACCACTCTCTCCTGGATCGCCCCGAACGGAACCGCATACGGGTCTGTCAACAACGCCAACGTGGGCACCTACCACGTGTATGCCATTAACAGTTCCAACTGCCACAGCGACACCGTGGCCGTCACCGTCAATGCCTTCCCGTCTGTGCCGACCGCCAATGACGTGACGATCTGCGCTCCTGGCGTTGTAAACCTCTCCGTCAACAATTCCGCCGCCGGCACCATCTACACTTGGTATGCCGACGCCAGCCATAACAACGTCGTGGGCACCGGCGCCACCGTCAACGTCAATGCCACCACGAGC
>JAFPXF010000032.1 GCA_017394765.1 Bacteroidales bacterium
GATGGTGCTCGTCCATATAACCGGTATGCGCCAGTCGAAAAAGGAGTACCTCGATGCCATCGCCGACGGCACGCTCAACTACTACACGGCGGTGCACGAGCAGACGGAGGTCACCGTGGAGGGCGACCGCGCCACGCTGACCGGGAGGAGCCGGGTGACGGCGGCGGTGTTCGGGGGCGGGCGCCACACCTGGCCCCTGCAGCTCTGTTTCCGTCTCGTGAGGCGCGACGGGAGGTGGCAGTTCGTGGAGGCGAGGGCGAGTACATATTGAATAAGGCAAAAGCAGTGGAAAAGTATGAAAAACTATCCCGCAGCTGTCTTTGCGTCGGCTGTCACTGCGCGGGTTAGTATTACAATATCGCAAATTAAAACGAAAAGATTATGATTTTCGACAGAAACGAACAGAAACAAGTGGTGGCACTGTTGGGTGCCGGAAGTATGGGAACCGCCATCGTGCGCCGTATCGGGGCGGGCAAGAAAATCCTGTTAGGCGACATCAGCGAGGAAACGCTGAAACGCGTCGGCGAGGATTTCAGCCGCTGCGGATACGATGTGGAGACGTTAGTAGTAAACGCTTTGCAGAAGGAAAGCATCGAGGCTTTTGCTCGGAAGGCAGCCGAATTGGGTTCCGTGATGTATTTCATCGACACGGCCGGTGCTTCGCCCAACCAAGCCAGTCCGGAGCACATCGTCAACCTCGACATGGTAGGCACGGGCTATGCCGTGGATGCCTTCGGGGAGGTGATGGCCGAGGGCGGCGCAGGACTCCTCATCAGCAGTCAGGCGGCCTATATGTACCCGATTCCCAACGACATAGAGCTACAATTGGTGAACACCCCGACGGAAGAACTGAAAAGCGTGAAATTCATTCAGGAGGTGGCCATGCAGAACAGCGGTCTCGCCTATATGATTGCCAAGCGGATGAACCATCTGCAGGCGCAGCGGGCAGCGGCCACTACTTGGCGCAAACGTCGTGCCCGCATCAATTCCATTTCACCGGGCGTCATCGTCACCCCGTTGGCCTACGATGAATTCCGGGCCAGCGGAGAAGGCTATCAGGCGATGATTGACGCTTCCGCCGCCCAGCGCACAGGTACCAGCGACGAGATTGCCGAGGCCGCCGCTTTCCTGTTAGGAGAGCACGCCAAGTTCATCACCGGCACCGACCTGCTCATCGACGGCGGTGTGATCGCGAGCATCCGTACAGGCGAATTCAAACTTTGGCAATAAAAACTACGAATTATGAACATCAAAAACATCCTCGTCGCGGTCTTCGCCATGGCTCTGGCCGCTGGCTGCAACAGAGAAAACATTAATGCGCAAAATATGGAAGACAAACTGTATGTGACCATCGGGACGACAACGTGCGCCGTCACGATGGAGGAGAATGTCGGGACGCGGGCGCTGGTGGCCGCCCTCAAGACGGGCAACATCACCTATACGGCCGATGACTACGGCAATTTCGAGAAGGTGGGCCCTGTCGGGCAGTCTTTCCCTACGGCGGACCGTCAAACCACCACTTCGTCCGGCGACCTTGTGCTGTATGGAGGCGACAACATCTGCATCTTCTACGGCAGCAACACTTGGAGTTATACGCGCATCGGCAAATTCGACAATCTGTCGGCTGACGAGGTGCGCCGGTTTGTCAAGGCCGGGCAGGGCAAGGTGACCGTCACGCTCTCCCTGCAACCGATATACAAGAATCCAACAAAAAAAACATCCTTATGAAATACACCAAATTAGGAAACACGAACATTGAAGTCAGCCGCATCTGCGTCGGCTGTATGTCGTACGGGAAGCCCTCGGAGGACTTCCACCTGTGGACTCTTGACCAAGAGGAGACCACGAAGATGATCAAGCACGCCCTCGACCTCGGGGTGAACTTCTTCGACACGGCCAACGTCTATTCGCACGGCACCAGCGAGGAGTTCTTAGGCAAAGCGCTGAAAGACCTCGGTGTCGCCCGCGACCAGGTGGTGCTCGCCTCAAAAGTCTATTTCAACGAGGGCAAGCTCTCCGCCGCGGCCATCCGTCGCGAGATCGACGGCACGCTGCAGCGTCTCGGCACCGACTACCTCGACCTCTACCAGATCCACCGTTTCGACTATGGCACGCCCATTGAGGAGACGATGCAAGAGCTGCACGAGTTGGTGCGGAACGGCAAAGTGCGTGCCATCGGTGCCTCGGCGATGTACGGCTACCAGTTCCACAACATGCAGATCTGCGCCGAGCGCAACGGTTGGACGCTGTTCTCCACGCTGCAGAACCACTACAACCTCCTCTACCGCGAGGATGAGCGCGAGCTGATTCCCGTGGCGAAACAGTACGATGTGTCGCTCATCCCTTACTCACCCCTCGCCAGCGGACACCTCACCCGCAAGGAGTGGAACAGCGCGTCGAAGCGCAACGAGACCGACAAGGTAATGCACAGCAAATACGACCACGCCATGGAGAACGACATGCTGATCGTCGCCCGCGTGGCGGAGGTGGCGGAGCGTCTCGGCGTGACGATGACGGAAGTGGCGTTGGCCTGGCTGCTGAAGCGGGGTGTCGCCGCGCCCATCGTGGGAGCCACGAAAGTGCCGCACTTCAACGACGCGGTCCGCGCCCTCGATCTCGACCTCAGCGACGAAGACGCTGCCTACCTCGAAGAACCCTACAAGGCGCACGAGGTGGTGGGTGCGTTGTGAGAAAACCGGGGTGCATGACGATGTCACGCACCCCGGTTTATTCATCGCTTTTCATTGTCTTAGTCGAGCACCAGGCTGGGGGCGCTGTAGGCGCGGGCGGCGAGCTCCTGGTTGAGCATATAGAGACTGCGGGGGTCGCTGCCGAAGAGTTCCATCTTCGAGATCATATCGCGGGCGTTGGTCTCCTCTTCGCCTTGCTCTTTGACGAACCAGTCGAGGAACTGCATGGTGCGGAAATCCTTGACCTTGTTGGCGGCGTCATAGATAGTGTGGATCGAGGCGGTAACATACTCCTCGTGCTCCAGACCGGCCTTCAGCACGTCCATATCTTTCTTGAACACCTTGTCGGGCTTGGCGATGGCATCCAGCGTTACGGGGCAGTCGTTGTTCTGCATATAGCGGTAGAACAGCATGGCGTGGTCGCGCTCCTCCTGGGCCTGAATCATATACCAGTTGGCGAAACCGTTCAGACCGCGGCGCTCGAAATAGTTGGACATATCAAGATAGAGATAGGCGCTGTAAAGCTCCTTGTTGATTTGATCGTTAAGCAGATCGGCTACTTTTTTGTTAAGCATAATTGTTGTTATTTATAGATTGTTGTCGAAAAGACGGATTAATGACGTTCCTGCTTTTCGGTTGCAAAAATACGACTATTTTCTTACATGGCAAAAAAATATTTTGCAAAAGACTATGGCAGTTGGATTCATCTCGTCGATTTCGGATTTTTCTGTTTTATTCAAGAAAAGTTGTATTTTTGCAAGGTTTTTTGAATAAAACAAATGCGAAAACCAAAACGACAATGGACAAAAACGAACTTTTAGCAGCCATGTCGGACAGTTATGCGAAGCTGTCCGAACAAATCGGCAAAATGACAGATGACGAACTGAACGCGACCTTCCAATTCGCCAATGACCCCAAAAAATGCGGTGCACGATGGATTTACGACCAGTGCGCCCGCGACCTCCTCATACACCTTTATGAATGGCAGGTGCTGATGCGCGAATTTGTGAACAACATCCGCGAAGGCCATCAAAGGGACTATCTGCCCGACGAATATCGCAAAAACTACCACGAGATGGACAAGATGCTGGTGGAAAAACACCAGAACACCTCGTTTAAGGAGGCGCAGCGGCTTCTGGAGCAAACCCATGACGAAATGATTCAGCTGGCGAGCAGCTTCTCCGAGGAGGAACTCTTCACAAAAGGCCACTACAAGTGCACCTACACCACCGATATGGCCGCTTACTTCGCGAGCGTCACCACAAGTCCCTACAAGCAGGCCCTGAAGATGTTGAAGACGCACCAAAAGAAGCAGAAGACTTCGTGTTAACATTTACTCACCAACATTCACTTAACCTAATTTCACCCGATAAATAAAAATAAAATAGAAACGATGACTATCCGACTTGAACAACCCGAAGATTATCGCGAGGTGGAGGACCTCACCCGCACGCCTTCCGCCGAGAAGGCCAAGCTGATGCTGCGGACAGAGAGGCTGACGCTTCGTCCCTGGTTTGAGAGCGACGCCGACTCCTTGTTCAAATACGCCTCAGATCCCGACGTGGGACCCCGGGCTGGCTGGCCACCGCATAACAGCGTGGAGGAAAGCCTGGAGATCATCCGCACGGTATTCCGCAACGACTCCAACTGGGCCATCGAACTCAATGCGACGGGAGAGGCCATCGGGGCCATTGGCTACGGGCCTTCGTGCGAGTGTAACCTTCCCGCCCGTGAGGGAGAGTCCCTCTGCGGCTATTGGGTGGCCAAGCCGTACTGGAACCAAGGCATCTGTACGGAAGCGCTGCAAACGATGTTAGACTATATCCGCCGAACGACGGACATCCAATCGCTCATCAGCGGGCATTTCGTTGACAATCCCGCCTCCGGCCGAGTGATGGAGAAATGCGGATTCAAACCCACCGGGGAAACCTGCATCGACGAGACTCAGTATCAAGGCAAAGACAGACCTATCAGGGTGCTGAGGCTGGAGCTGAAATAGCCTTCGGCTGTTAGTTTGCTTCGCTGTTGGTTACTTTGTGTTAACATGAAATAATCAACATAAAATAACTAACACGAAGTCTTCAATACGAAGTCATCAATATTCTCTTATTTCTTTACAAACTCCACACGGCGGTTCTTGGCACGGCCTTCCTCTGTGGTGTTGGGGGCGATGGGGGAGTGTGATCCTTTGCCCACGGCCGAGAGACGTGATTTGTCGATACCCAGTTTCACCAGGGCATCCACGATGGCTTCTGCACGCTTCTGGCTCAGCGGATCGTTTATGGCGTCGGTTCCGGTGTTGTCGCAGTGACCCTGCACCTCGAAGATGAGGTCGGTGTGCTCTTGCATCAGCTTGGCCACGCGATTGATTTCAACGGTGGATTCCGGTTTGAGGTCGGCCTTGCCGCTCTCGAAGGTGATGGCGTAGGTCACAATCTTGCCGTCGGTGGTGAGGCGGTCATAGAGCGGCACGGCACCCTGCGCAATGCGCACATTGCTCAGCCCCGTGTAGCGATAGGAGGAACCGCTGGCGAAGAAGAGGTAACCAGGGGCCTTCATGGCCGGTACGTTGATCATGCGAACACCGTTCACATAGCCCTTGAAAGCCCGCTTGTTGAACGAAAAGGCGAAGTGGTTCCACTCGCCGGCAACCACCGGATTGTCCTTCTCTAAGTAGTCGCTGGTGCCCGGGGTCAGCCCCAACATCTTTTCTCCACTCGACTGGCTACTCCCGTCCGGTTTCAGCAGAGACCACGTCAAGTTGCACGACCCGTCTTCCCTGTACCAGAAACGCACATAGCTTGAAGCGTTATAGTAGCTTTCGTCGCCGCGGTCGCCGAAATAAAGGTTCATTTCGAGCAATGTTCCCTCTTCGTCCCCCGTGTTCATCGGGGCCACGTAAAGGTCGAACTCCACCGTGAACACCTCAGGCAGCCAATCCCATTTCTCTTTCATCAGCGGCATCACCTGTCCCAGGCCGTTGTCGGTGAACGCCAAAACATTGCGACCCTTCTGCTGCGCGGTCTCCGCATAGCCGTCCAGCAAGTCCCATCGCAGCGGGAATTCCCCAAGTTTCTCGTGTTCAAAGTTGTCGTCGAATATGATTTCGTCGCCGGGAACAAAATCACTCTTCGCGTAGTTGTTCTCCTGAGCATTCAGTGTCATTCCGGCAAGCATTAACAGCACAGCCACAAATAATAATTTCTTCATGATGATAACTTTTCAATGATTACAAAGTGCAAAAATACAAACTTTTTTGAAACAACGACGAAAATCTGCAAGATGGGCGGGTCTTACGTATAAACTTCGGCAGAGAACGGAATTGTAGTGGCCTTGGCCAAGGTGTAGCCGACCCCCGCCGTGTAGCCGAATCAGCTGTTATCAGGTTGTGAAGACGCGGAAAAACGGGAACCCGCTTGGCTTGGCGCCACACCGAAATGCCGCTTATAGACACGACTGAAATGCTGCGGATAGCTGAACCCGAGCGCGTCGGAGACTTCTCCCACCGTATGCCCGCCGGCTAACATCTCGTTGGCCCGCGCCATCAGGAACCGCCGCAGGAACACCGTGGCTGAATCGCCGGTCAGCTCTTTCACGAGGTCGCCGAAATAGTTGGGCGACAGGAACAACTCCTGCGCACAGTAGCGCACGGTGGGGAGTCCTTTCACATGTTGTTTGCCCTCTTTGTAGTATTTATCCAACAGCGTTTCCAAACGTCGCAGCAGGTCGGGATGCTGGCTGAACGAGACCTGCATCTGCTTAGAGTAGAAACGGGCGATGTACTCCAGCACCAACGCCAACCGCGCCACCACAATGTTGACGGTGTGCCCATCCTGCTCCGGCTGCAAAAGTTCCGTCCGCATTTCCTCGAAAAGCCGCACAAGGGTGTCGCGCTGCCGGTCGTCCAACGCCAACGTCTCGCTGACATTATAGGTGAAATAGGTGTAACTTGACATCCGCCGCCCCAACTCACGCCCGTTCAGGAGGTCGGGGGAGAAAAGCAGCGCCCATCCTTCCGCCTGTATCTCCTCGCCAGTGTCGGTCTTGCCCCCGATTTGGCCGGGCGAAACGCACATCAGCGTGTGCTGCGGCATGTCATACTGCAGTTGCCCGTAGGAAAGCGCCTCCATGCGCTGGTCAGCGATGAAGATCCCATACACATCGTAGCTGTTCAGACTGTGGCGGCAATGCGCCAGCTCATCGTAGTGTATCACACTGATATGCGGGTGCAGCACCGGCGCCCCGATATAACGCGCATAGTCGTTGACATTGTGGACTTTAAGTATCTTACTCATCCCGTCTTCCCGTTGGTGGAATCAAAGATGCAAAGTTAAAAAAAATCCGAATCCGTAAAAGTGTTTGATTATTCCGTAAACCGTTTAACCTTGTTTATGCCTGACGTTGTACTTTTGCAGCATAAAGAACAATTAGTTATTTGTCAAACTTAAAATATTGAAAATATGAAAGATACGAAAATCGCATTAGGCACTTGGGCATGGGGCTCGGGCGCATTCGGCGGAGATGCCGTCTATGGACTCAACACCAACGAGGAGAATCTGAAGCCCGTTTTTGAAGCGGCTGCAAAGGCCGGCTTGGGCCTTTGGGACACGGCCACCGTGTATGCCATGGGCGACTCGGAGCGCATTCTCGGACAGTTTGTCGCCTCCGTCCCGCGCGAATCCGTGCAAATATCCACCAAGTTCACCCCGCAACTGGCGGAGATGTACGACAACTCAGTCGAGAAGATGGCCAACGCCTCGATGGAGCGCATGGGCATCGATTACATCGACATGTACTGGATCCACAACCCGATGGATGTCGAGCGTTGGACGCCGGGACTGATCCCGCTTCTCCAATCGGGCAAGGTGCGCCAAGTGGGCGTGTCGAACCACAACATCCGCGAGATTGAGCGCGCCAACGAGATCCTGAGCCAAGCGGGGTTCCGGGTGAGCGCCGTGCAGAACCACTTCTCGCTGCTCTACCGTTCGAGCGAGCGCGGGGGCGTGCTCGACTACTGCCACCGCAACAACATCCGTTTCTGGTCCTACATGGTGCTGGAGCAGGGTGCGCTGACCGGCCATTTCTCACCGGCCAACCCGCTGCCCGCCGACAGCGACCGCGGACGCAAATACAACCCGGTGCTCGACCGCTTGCAGGCCCTCACCGACGAGATGAAGGCTATCGGGGAGAAATATGGAGCTTCCTGTTCGCAGATCGGCATCGCCTGGGCCATCGCCAAGGGCACTATGCCCATCGTCGGCGCCACGAAAGAGCGTCACGTGGTGGAGGCCGCAGCCGCAGCCGACATCGCACTCACGGCCGAGGAGGTCGCCCGTCTGGAAACCTTGGCCGACGCCACCAGCATCGACACCCGCGGAGACTGGGAACACACGATGGAATAAAAAAATCCCTATTTTTGCAAGAAAAAAGAGAGAGTGTTTCACACTATGAGGAAAATACTGATAATCAGCTTTATGGCATTGTTTATGGCGCAGGCCTCCGCTCAGATTGACCTCCACAGCCACGCCATCACGCAGGGCTATCTCGACTACATCAAGGCCAACGGCGCCGAGATGGACGAAGGGTTCCCCATCCCGGGCTGGGATGTGGAGAAGCACATCGCCTTCATGGACAAGGCCGGTATCCAGACTTCGGTGCTGACGATGCCCGCGCCGCAGCCTTTCTTCGGCGATGCGGAGGCATCGGCAAAAGTGTGCCGAAAATACAACGAAGAGTGCGCCGCGCTGAAGGCCCGCTATCCAGGGCGTTTTATGTTCTGCGCCGCACTGCCCCTGCCTGATGTGCCGCACGCTTTGGAAGAGGCACGCTATGCCTTGGAGGTGTTGGGAGCCGACGGCATCAAGTTGGCCACCAACAGCTACGGACAGTATCTCGGTGACCCCGCCTTGGACACGCTGATGGCCTACCTCGATGCGCAAAATGCCGTCATCATCCTGCATCCGCACAAACCCTCGGCGGTGAACTCTCAGCTCATCGCCGATGTGCCGTTGGCGAGCTACGAATACTTGGCCGAGACCTCACGTGCGGTGCTCAACATGGTGGCCCACAACGTGTTGGTGCGCTATCCGAACCTAAAGGTGGTGGTGCCGCACTGCGGTTCGTTCCTGCCCAACGCCCTGCCGCGCTTCCGTTCGCTGCTGCCCGTGATGGTGAAGCAGGGCATCATGCAGCTCGTGGATGTCGATGCCAACTTATCGCGACTCTACTACGACCTGGCCGGCGCGCCCACCGATGATATCCTCGACGCGCTCCTCACCATCACCACGCCCGACCATATCCTCTACGGCAGCGACTACCCGTATGTGGCTGAGCCGGTACTCCTCAGCGGCAAGCAGGCCTTGGAGGAGCGTCTCGCCTCGCACGGTCTGAACCCACAGGATATCTTCACCGACAACGCCCACCGGCTGTTCGGTGAGAATGTGCCCCTGCGGCAATACGGCGAGCGCATCGTCCGCCTCGCCGAAATCGAGGTGGTGCCGGAGTATCTGGAAGAGTATCTGGCTTACGCCAAGGAAGTTGGGGTAACCTCAGTGAATATGGAGCCCGGTGTGCTGACATTGTTCTCTATGCAGACCAAGGAAGACCCTTGCAAGATCTACATCCTAGAAATCTATGCCGACAAAGAATCCTACCAGAGCCACCTCCAGACCGCCCATTTCAAGAAGTACAAGGAGGGCACCGCCCAAATGGTGAAGTCGCTGAAACTGATTGACACCAAGCCGATGGTGGGGATGGAGATGATAGGACGTTGAAAAAAACAAACAAATCAAGAGCAATATGAAACACACCCTTCTTATTTTCGCCGCCACCGTTGTGTTAATGGCTGGCTGCAACAAGACAACAAAAACAGACAAAGATATGAACACTTTGACATTCAACGAGAAGCAGGCGGCGGCGATGACGTCCATCGCCTGCTACGAGGCGCAGGGCGACAAAACGTCGTTAGCCGCCGCCATCAACGAGGGCTTTGAAGCGGGGCTTACCGCCAACCAGATCAAGGAGGCCCTCTCGCAACTCTACGCCTACACGGGATTTCCGCGCTCGCTCAACGCGCTGGGCACCCTGCAGAAGGTGATGGAACAGCGCGGTGAGGTGACGATAGGGGAGGAGTCCACTCCGATTCCCGGCAGCTACGACGCCCTGAAACAAGGCACTGAGGTGCAGACTAAATTGTCGGGACAGCCCTTCGACTACAAGTTCTGTCCCGCCGAGGACTACTATCTCAAGGCGCACCTCTTCGGCGACATCTTCGCCCGCGACCTGCTAACTCACGCCGACCGTGAGTTAGTGACTGTCAGCGCCTTGGCCGGTTTGGAGGGCGTGGAACCCCAGCTGGCCGCCCACGTGCGCGGCTCACGGAATATGGGTCTGACCGACGCCCAGCTGCTCGCCATCCCGAAAGTGTTGCAGGAGCGTGTGGGCAAAATGGAGGCGCACCGTGTTGCCGTGGCCATTCAGCAGTTGGGCATCAGCGATTCGGTCAACGACCACATTGCCAGCGATATATACGTCCAGAATTACGTTGATTTGAAGTCGAGCTGGCGGCGGGGCGAGCCGAACACTGCCTATGCGCAGTACTTCATCGGTAACAGCTATCTTGCTCCCTACGGCGGCGGTATGGTCAACGTGACCTTCGAGCCGGGATGCCGCAACAACTGGCACATCCACCACAAGCAGGTGCAGGTGTTAGTGTGCGTCTATGGCCGCGGCTGGTACCAGGAATGGGGCAAACCCGCTGTCAAGTTGGAACCCGGTGTAATCATCGAGATCCCCGAGGGCGTGAAGCACTGGCATGGCGCCGCCAAAGACAGCTGGATGCAGCACCTCACCTACCACAAGGACGTGCAGGAAGGGGCCAGCAACGAGTGGTTAGAGCCCGTCACCGATGACCAATATGGAGCTTTGAAATAACCAACATTCACTCACCAACAGTCACTTAAAGATATGAAAGCACTCCTTATCAATGGCAGTCCCAACGCGAAGGGCTGCACCTTCACCGCCCTGAGTCTTGTGGCGGAAGAATTACAGAAAAACGGCGTGGAAGCTGAAATCGTCCACGTGGGACACAAAAACATCCACGGCTGCATCAGCTGCGGGAAATGCTACGAAACAGGCAGATGCGTCTTCGACGACATCGTGAACGAAGTCGCCCCGAAATTCGAGCAAGCCGACGCGCTGATCATCGGCTCGCCGGTCTATTACGCGGGCATTGCCGGCACGATGAAGTCCTTCCTCGACCGCCTCTTCTTCAGCACGCACTTCCGGAAGTGCATGAAAGTGGGCGCCGCGGTCTGCTCGGCCCGACGCGCCGGCACCACCGCCACTTTCGACCAGCTGAACAAGTACTTCACCATCAGCGAGATGCCCATCGCCAGCACCCGCTACTGGAACATGGTACACGGTCACTGTGCCGAAGACGTCATGCAGGATGCGGAGGGCGTGCAGTGCATGCGCATCCTCGGCCGCAACATCGCCTTCCTCGTCAAGGCCATCAATGCGGAGAAGGAGCGCAACGGTCTGCCCGAAGCGGAGGAAGCGGTATTCACTAATTTCATCCGGTAAAATGACGAACGACAAACCCACAGGAAAAGACTACGTCGGCAGCGACGACCTCTACGCCGACGTGCAGCGCACCATGCGGCTCTGCGCCGAGATGAACACGGGCTACCACACGGAGGCCGAGGTTCGCGACTGTCTGCGCGAGATCACCCGCAGCGAGGTACCCGACACCGTGCGCGTCTTCCCGCCGCTCAACATCAACTACGGTCCGGGCGTGCGCTTCGGCAACGACTGCTTCCTCAACTTCGGCTGCACGCTGTTGGCCATCGGCGGCATCACCATCGAGGATGACGTCTTCATCGGGCCACACTGCGTATTAGCCACCGAATACCATCCCGAAGATCCTGCCAAGCGCCACACGTTGCTCACCAAGCCCATCGTGGTGAAACGCAACGCCTGGCTCGGCGCCGACGTGAAAGTGCTGGCAGGCGTAACCATCGGCGAGAACGCCATCGTGGCCGCGGGCAGCGTGGTCACCAAGGACGTGCCCGACAATATGGTGGTGGCGGGGAGTCCGGCGAAAGGGATAAGAGAGATAAGGAAAGAACTAAAACAATAATAACAATGAAAAAACTCATCCTCCTCGTCCTCGCGGCATTGACACTGGCCGCCTGCGGCAACAAACAAGAAACAAAAAACAACGAGAATATGAAACAGGAACTGAACCTCACGCAGGAGTGGGACAAGGTATTCCCGCTCAGCGAAAAAGTGAACCACCGCAAGGTGACGTTTGAAAACCAGTACGGCCTGACGTTGGCCGCAGATTTGTATGAGCCAAAAGGCTCCCTCCCCTTTGGGGAGGGCGGGGGGAGGGGTCTCCCCGCCATCGCCGTGAGCGGTCCGTTCGGTGCTGTGAAAGAGCAGAGCAGTGGCCTCTATGCCATGCGAATGGCAGAGCGCGGTTTCGTGGCATTGGCCTTCGACCCGTCCTATACCGGTGAGAGCAGCGGTGAGCCCCGCCGCACGGCCTCACCCGACATCAACACGGAGGACTTCATGGCTGCCGTTGATTTCCTGTCGCAGTTAGAGAATGTGGATCCCGAGCGTATCGGCATTATCGGTATCTGCGGCTGGGGTGGCATCGCACTGAACGCTGCCGCTGCCGACCCGCGCATCAAGGCCACCGTGGCCAGCACGATGTACGATATGACCCGCATCAGCGGCAACGGCTATTACGACAGCGAGGACAAGGAAGAGTCGCGCCACGCAGCCCGTGAGGCAATGGGCAAGCAGCGTCTCGCCGACCCGATGGCGATGGCTGGTGGTGTCATTGACCCGCTACCCGAGGATGCCCCACAGTTTGTGAAAGACTACCACGCCTATTACAAGACCCCGCGGGGCTACCACGTGCGCAGCGGCAACAGCAACGATGGTTGGCGCGTCATCGGCACGCAAACATACGCCAACAGCCGCTTCATCTACTATATCAACGAGATCCGTTCCGCCGTCCTCGTGATGCACGGTGAGAAGGCCCACAGCCGTTACTTCGGTGAGGCCGCCTACCACTATATGGTCGATGGCAAGGCCGAGGGTTACAACTTCATCGGCAAACCGAATCCCAATCCCGACAACAAGCAGCTGCTCATCATCCCCGGCGCCACCCACTGCGACCTCTACGACGGCGGCGAAGGAAATTATATCCCGTGGGATACGCTGGCGGAATTCTTCAAGAAAAATCTGTAAACCGACAAATCTTAAAAATATGAAGCAAACGAACAACGACTCGTCAGAGAAAAAGAGCTGCAGAGGCTGGATTGTTCCGTTGCTCATAGTGGCTGCAAACGCTGCTGCCATCGTTGTGCGTTGGAGTTCCTTGCAGGAGCAGATGCCCGCGCATTTCGACCTTCAGGGCAATGCCGGCGGAACCATGCCACGTACAATGCTGGTCCTCTATCCGCTGATTAGTGCCGCTATCTGTCTGATTGCCTATTTGATAGCTAAAA
>JAFPXF010000003.1 GCA_017394765.1 Bacteroidales bacterium
GCCAGCACCCCGAACAGAAGTGTCAGGGCGTAGTTTATACGTCTTTTCATTATTTGTTTGCTTGTTTGTTAGTGAACAGTGATCAGTGAATTGTGATCAGTGAATTGTGATTAGTGATTAGAGTACGGCAAGTACAACGCTGCCGCAAACTACTAACGGCTAACTTCTAACTACTAACTGGGCTGGCGGTGCCCGTAACAAGCTCACTCCCTTGACGGAAAGAATTTCGCAGGGGGTGGAAACAAAATGATGAAGGAATAGAGTGACCGCTCCACTGGAGAGGTTTTGGCTCTCCGAAAGAACAACTTTCGAGATGGTAAAATGGCAAATGGCGCAATCCCTATCATCATCCTCATCGACAGATTGCAGGATGGTATGTGCGAGCGTGTGGTGCGACATTGCAATGCCATCTAACGGACAGACAATGTCCTCCACAGCCTTCCAGTGGTGGTGGTGAAAGGCCTTGGTGCCGGTCATACCGCAGAACGCGAGCAGCAGCACCCACGCGGTTATCTGTCTAAGTCGTGCGCTCATTGCGGCGGCAAAAGTACAAAAAAACCAACATTGTCGTCCGACTGAATGTTTTTCCCGCAAAAATAACCATTTATAGGGATTCCCATCTGGCAGAAAATGTGCATTTTTGCGGCGTGAAAGAGTAAGGATATGAAAAAAACAGCCGTATTACTCCTATTACTGACATTTGCCGTCGGCCTCAAAGCGCAGAAAAAACAACTGTTTGACGGGGGGATGATGGTCCACACGGGTTACCTCATCGACAATATCCCGGCACTGGATTACAAAGCCAGTGGGATGTCTTTCGGGCTTGGCGGTGTGCTGCGCTTCCACATTGGCAATCGCGTGCGTTTAGGTGGCGAAGGCTATGTCTCCACGCTCCACCAGAAGCGCAACGGCAGCTATGTCCGCATGGGCTGGGGCGGCGTGGTGGCCGATTTCTACTGGCCGGTAAAACGGTGGAGTCCGTATGCCGGAGTGTGCATAGGGGGCGGCAAAGCATCAACACTGCTCGTTCTCGATGGTTCCGATAGCGACTGGGAGTCCGAGAGGAACGCGGTGGTACACAATGAGCACTTTTTCTTCGTCAACCCATACCTCGGAGTGGAGTTCGCGCTCACTGAAGCGGTCCACCTTGCGCTCAAGGCCGACCACCTCTTCCCCTTCAAGGGCGAAGCCGTGCCCAAAGGAGTGCGCGTTTACTTCGGATTCGTGTTTGCACATTAGCGGTAATCAGGATTGGGGGGCCTGCCGCTGTATTTCCACCTTCCTATTTCACCCCTTTGAACTCGAAGCCCGCCTGTTCCACGGCTTTGCGGATGTCGTTCTCGCTTGCGGTGCCCATGACCACAAGCGTGTTGGCGGCCGGGGTGGCCTCGCAGGTCTCAACGCCTTTCAACTTTTGCCCACCGACTGCTCGACGGCGGCCTTGCAGTGGTTGCAGTGCATACCCTCGACGGTATAAACCACCGTCCCGGCTTCGGTTTCCTGTTTCTTGAATTTGTCAAAGAATTTCATACCCAGTGCCCTTTTCGAGGCACCCTCGTTCTTGAGCCCGACCGTCGTGGGTATAACCCCGCACGAGCAGAGCGGCAGCGGGATGCCCAGCAATGCCGCCCATAGCACTGAAAGCATGTTGTCGCGCGACAGATACTTGGCATAAAACCGCTTCGGCACGAACACATGCAGGACTCCGGCGATGAGGAATCCTAACAGCAGATAGGGGCTCATGGCGTTGAGCACAGACAGAAACGATAGCAAAAAATTACCGATGGTCATATCACTTCATTGCTTAGCTGCAAAATTCCGCACCCAAGCTTTTCGCCCTCCAAGGCACAATGGAAATAGAACGTCCTCTCATCTGTCCGCGCCAACGACAGGGGTAATCCGTAGGGTGTTCCATCGGGACGGATGAAACTGACTGTCACGTATGGAGCCTTGTCCAACACCTCCAATGCAAAGGTGGCATCCATTTGGCGGCTTGATTTTCTCATATAATTATACTGTTTTCTCTATAGGAATAGCATTTCATTAAAACCTTGCCAGCATCATCCGTGAAACCGGAGATGCTGGACGTAGGTTTACAGATCAAAGACGGGAAAGGTTACAAGAAACCTTAGATACCGAACAACTTCATGTCCTCTTCTACCGTGCTGATTCCGCCTATACCGAAGTTCTCGACGAGCACATTGGCCACATTGGGCGAGAGGAATGCGGGTAAGGTCGGGCCAAGGTGGATGTTCTTCACACCAAGGCTCAGCAGGGCCAGCAGCACAATGACGGCCTTCTGCTCGTACCACGCGATGTTATAGGCGATGGGCAGTTGGTTCACATCGTCCAAACCGAACACTTCCTTGAGTTTCAATGCGATAAGAGCTAAAGAATAGCTGTCGTTGCACTGGCCGGCGTCCAACACGCGCGGGATGCCACCGATGTCGCCTAAGGCGAGCTTGTTGTATTTGTATTTGGCACAACCCGCCGTCAGGATGACGCAATCCTTGGGCAGCGCTTTAGCAAACTCGGTGTAGTATTCGCGGCTCTTCATGCGACCGTCGCAGCCCGCCATCACCACGAACTTGCGGATGGCACCGCTCTTCACGGCCTCCACCACCTTGTCGGCGAGGGCAAACACCTGCTCGTGCGCGAAACCGCCCACAATCTTGCCCGTCTCAATCTCCTTCGGGGCCTGACAGGTCTTGGCTAATGTGATGATTTCGCTGAAGTCTTTCTTGCCGTTGGCATCGGCGGGGATGTGCTTCCAACCCGGGAATCCCGTGCTGTTGGTGGTGAACACGCGGTCTTTGTAGGTGGCGCTGCCGGTTGGCGGCACGATGCAGTTGGTAGTGAACAAAATAGGACCGTTGAAGGCTTCAAACTCCTCGCGTTGCTTCCACCAAGCATTGCCGTAGTTGCCCTTCAGGTGGGCGTATTGTTTAAGTTTGGGATAGTAGTGTGCAGGGAGCATCTCGCTGTGGGTATAGATGTCGATGCCCGCGTCCTTGCTCTGCTCCAGCAGTTGCTCGATGTCGTTCAGATCGTGTCCGCTGATGAGGATACCCGGACGGTTGCCCACTCCGATGTTCACTTCTGTGATTTCGGGGTTGCCGAAAGCGGTGGTGTTGGCTTTGTCGAGCAGGGCCATTGCCTTCACGCCCCATTCGCCGGTCTTCAGCGCAAGGGCGGTGAGCTCGTTGGCATCGTTGCAGGTGACAAGCTGTCCGAGGGTTTGCAGGATAAACTCGTTGATATCGCTATCAACCTGACCAAGGCGGGCGGCATGCTCCAAATAGGCGGCCATACCTTTGAGACCGTACATGGTGAGTTCTTTCAGCGAGCGGATATCCTTGTTGCTTTCAGCGAGGATGCCCACGGTTTGCGCTTTCTCATCGTATTGTTCGCGAGTGCCGTTCCATTCCAAAACATCAAGTTTAGGCAGCTCAATACCTTGCTTGTTGGTCACGCGGTCTTTGAACATATCGCGCAACTCCAATCCCTTGTCAATGCGGGCGTAGATGCTCTCCACATCGAAGTTGGCGTTGGTGATAGTGCTGAACAGCGCATCGTTCACGAAGGCATGGATGCTCTTGCGGAAGTCGCAGTAGTCGTGTCCGCAGCCGTGTTGGTGATGGTTGGCGATGACACCTAATCCTTTAAGGACATAAATCAGCAGGTCTTGGGCGTGGGCCACTTGCGGGGTCTTTCCGCACACTCCTGAAATCTTGCAGCCGGCGCAACCGGCGGTTTCCTGACACTGGAAACAAAACATTTTCTCGTTCATCATTTGCTCCTTTCTTTATTTTGTGTGATTGGTTATTAGTTCGTTAATCCGACTGATGATGGTGTCGTCATCCATACCCGACCTCTTGCTCATCTCGGCGATGGTAGCCTTTCCCATCATTAGCTTGCCGACGGGTGAACTCAGCATCTTGAACTTTTCGTTCACTTTTACCATCTCTTCTTTCAGCCACGGATATTGGGCAATGAGATCCGACAATCTCGTCTCTGCTGTGATAGTACTCATAATTCTCAATTCTCAATTATTACATTACTTTTACTTCCGGGTGTTTTTCACCGAATTTCTCTTTCAGCACCTCGGCGATTTCCTCGCGGGTGTTGCCTTTCTTCTCCATTTGCTTGATGGTTTTGTAGGCTTGGAACAGTGCCGAAGGGCCAATCTCCGAGCTAAAGTAACCGATGCCCTGGTTCCAGGCAAACAGCTCGAACACATCGTCCAAAGCGGCGGAATCGAGGCCGTGGATGTAGGCTTTCACCAATTCGCGGGTGGCTTGGCGCATGCGGCCCGCCCCGACGGCGTTGGCCAGCGAGAGCAGCAGGCGCATTTCGTAAGGCAGGTAGCGGTGTTCGTCGTTCCAGGTCAGATCCCAGAAATTCACGGCGATGTTTCCGAGTTTCTCGTCAATCATCGGCATGTGGGTCAGTGGTGCCGGACGCATCGGAATGTCCTTCTCCAATTGTTTCACCTCGGTGCGATAGAAATAGGCGTGGTACTCCGTTTCGGTCACCTTCTCAGTGTGACGCTCGAAACCGAGACCGTCCATCACCTCATAAAGCGGCAGCGGGTCGAAGTTCTGCACGATTTCCATACCCTCGCCGACAGCCATCTTCATAGCCTGCATCTTGATACCCGGGAAGAAGTTTCCTTGAACGCCGCGCACGTCAATTTTCTTGAAACCAGCGGTCTTATCTTTCCATTCGTTGTAGCTCATAGTGTTCTCCTTTCTTTTAATTTGACGGTGCAAAAATATAACCGCCCCACAACGTGAAGCGTAACATTTGTTACCAGACGCATTTTTTTGTTATTTTTGCCGAAAATTATGGGTATGGAGGAACTGAAACGAATCAAGCTCTTTGCAAAATGCGGCGACGAGGCCTTGGAATGGCTGTTGAACCAGCCTTGCCGCCGGCAGGAATACCCGGCCGGAAGGCGCATGTTCAACCCCGGCGACCCATGTCGGGCGTTGATGGTGCTTGTGGAGGGTCAGGCCGAATCGCGGATGATGGGCGAGGAGGGGCGCGAACTGCTTGTTGACCGCCTGAAAGCCCCGATGCTGCTGGCACCGGCGTTCCTTTTCGCTACCCCCAACATCATTCCCGTTGAAGTTACCGCACTTACGGACTGCGTCGTGTGGCACATCAACCGCGAAGCTTTCTTCGAGTTCATGCAGCAAGAGCCGACCGTTCTCCGTGCCTTCTTGGAAGAGCTTTCCGCAAAAGGTCTTTTCCTGAGCGGCAAGATGCGCTCTTTTGCGGTAAAAGGACTGAAAAACCGTGTCGTCGAATATCTTGAGACGAATGGCAGCATCACCTCTGTGGCCGATGTCGCCCAGCAATTAGGCGTCACAAGGCCCTCGCTCAGCCGCGTGCTTTCTGACATGATGGACGAAGGGCTTGTGGTTAAGGATGGGAAGGGATACAGGAAGGCTTAGGGAATAAAC
>JAFPXF010000033.1 GCA_017394765.1 Bacteroidales bacterium
AGATGGCGCAAAAATAACCTTTTTCTTTTATATTAAAAAAATACTATCTTTGCAGCACCAAACAATCACGTATGAGCCAACGCTTTACATATTCCATTTCACTCTTGTCCCGCCCCCCTGCGGAGTCTCACACCTTCTCCGCAAAAGAACGCGACGCGGAAACCGGTTTTTCTTATTTTGGCTCAAGATATTACAGTAGCGATTTGAGCATCTGGTTGAGTGTTGATCCGATGGCTTCGAAATATCCGTCCTTGTCGCCGTATGTTTATTGTGCTGATAATCCGGTGAAGCTGGTGGACCCGAATGGGGAAGAATTTGTCCTTGAAACAATTTATAAGAAAGATGCAAATGGGAATAACACATCAGAGGTGGAGCGTTACAATATTAAAATCACGGGAAAGATAATAAACGACTCTGGCATGAAGATTGACATGGAAAAGGCCAGAAATCAAATAGTTGAACAAATTGAATCTTCTTTTTCAGGAACAACCGAAGATGGGATACCGGTCTCAGTGACAGCAGACCTTCAGGTGGTTAATTCGTTCAGACAAATATCCGATAAGGACCATTTGTTTTCTTTGGACGATGGTGTTACTGTTAATGGTTGCTCTGCCCAAGGAAGTGTTAACAAAATTGGAGGTAAAACTGCCCATATTGATGCGCATTTATTTAGAGGGCCTTATGATAATCTTTTACATTCAGGTGCTAAAGTAGCAACTCATGAAATGGGACATTTGTTTGGATTAGAACATGGGGATTCCGATGGCCTATTTGACGTGATAAGATCCCCAAGACTTGGAACAAATGTTTCCAGTCGTCAACTATCTTTAATCATTCACAAATTAAAATTAGACAAAACAGTCCCTCGTTGTTACCGACTTCTCAATATAACCGACAGATGAAAAAAATTATACGGAAAATAGTATTCTTCTTGCTGATTTTGCTGTCGGCAATAGTCATCTATGAGATTGCCGTAATAGCTTTTTGTCATGGCAACATAGGCATTGAAATATCAATGCCGTATGGATATGAAGAGCTTTGGTCGCCGGATTATTCTATCTATTTAGACAAAGAGATGATTTTCACCAGAGATACAACCGAAGGGAAAACCTCGGGTTGTCGGAGATTTTTTCTGCTGGCCCCTGGTCGTCATAAAGTAACTACAGTATCATTGAAGAATAATATTTCTGAGACCTACTATTTTTCCAATGTTTTTTTTGTCCAACTTATAATAGAATGCTACGACGTAAGTCCATTTGAAGATTCAGATTCACCCAATGTTTGGATTATTAAAAGACCCTATCCTTTGAGAACCAAATTGTAATTTTTTCAGTGATAAAATTAATCTCTCGAACAAGTTTTTGTCCCTGAAAATTCGTACGTTTGCACCGCGATGTCAACACTCCCTTTGACATATCACCCATCATCTTGCCCGCACACCTACGGCGTGCGATCGGCCCCACGCGGCTCCTTCGCTACCGAGCCCTGCAGACCTACGGCCTGCACCATGCCATCTCCCTATCCCTCAACTGATCACTGTTCACTGCTCGGCTACAGATATGTATCCCCTGACGGGGATGGATGGGCGGTTGTAGCCACCGCAGCGCATTTCCTTACCCAATCCCCTTCTGGCCCAACAGCTAACAATAACCAACCGCCAACAACCAACCGCCAATAACTCTGCACTACTCCTTTTTCGGCAGCCTTTCGCGGACTTCTGCCAGAAATTCATCCACGTCAATGCCAATGGCTTTGGCCTCCTCCACGAGCGTGGCTTCCTCTTCAGGGGTGATGACACCGTCTTCCAAGATAGCCGCCACCTTGGTGTCCAGATCGTGGAGCAAGTCCACCTTATCCTTGGGGGCGTCTGCTGACTCCTGAAGCTTCTTGCCCGCCTTGATCAGCACGGGGAGGTTGGCCAATGTGCCGAGCTTCTCAAGAGCCTTGCCGCTCATCTCCTTCGCCTTGTCGGCGGCGTCGCCTACCTTTTCCGCAAGCTTGCTCTCCTTGATGTCTTCCACCATGTCTTTGGCTTTGTCGCGGACATTTTCAGCCACATCACCCACCTTTTCGGCAAATTTGCTGTCTTTGATGTCTTCAACGATGTCTTTCGCCTTTTCGCCGACTTTCCCTGCGGCATCCGTCACCTTTTCGGCAAATTCAGAGTTTTTGACATCCTCCACAGTGTCTTTCGCTTTCTCTGCAACTTTTTTTGAAGTGCTTTTGAACAAATCCAGGAATTTCTGGAAAAAACTTTTCTTTTCGGAATTTGAATCACAATTTTCAGCCATAATTTTAAAGTTTTAATTTTGAGAAGGCAAAGATACATTTTTTTCAACTATCTTGGTGGTAAAAAGTTTGTGAAGACATAGGACAAAATTGTGTACCTTTGCCGCGTTTTCTTTTCAGAATATATGTCCTATATCAAACTGATACTACGCTTCCTTCGGTGCAACATCCTGCAGACGCTCCGCATCAACTTCAAGATGCTGCCCCGGCGGCAGGCCTTACGGATGCCGATTTTTGTCTATGGACGGTTCAAACTCCGCGGCACCCGCGGCCGCATTGTGCTTCCCGACAAGGTGAGCGCCGGGATGATCATCATCGGCAAACGCGACTACTACGTGGCCACAGCCATCCCCCAGAGCATCTGGACCATCAACGGCACCCTCACCTTCGCCGGGCGGATGAAGTTCGCCCACGGCTCCTATCTGCTCGTGGCCGACGGCGCCGAGCTCACCTTCGGCACGGGCGGCACCTACTGCGGCACCAACTTCAAGGTGTTGTGCTTCGAGAAAATCACCATCGGCCACAACGTGCGCATGGCCTGGGACGTGCAAATCATGGACAGCAGTTTCCACTACATCCAGCTGATAGAGAAGGACAACGCCATTCCCCCGCTGACGAAGCCCGTACTGCTGGCCGGCAACATCTGGATCGGCAACCGCACCACCATCGCCAAGGGCGCACAGGTGCCCCAAGAGGTGGTTATCGCCTCCAACAGCTTGGTGAACAAAGACTTCTCATCCATAAAGCCCTACTCCCTCCTCGCCGGCGCACCCGCCACCCTCAAGGCCACCGGCATCCGCCGTATCTGGGACGAGGAACAGCAAAGAGCGCTGGACCAACAATACCATTATCACCGCACCCATCTGTAAAGCATTATGATACGCAAAGCCCTCTCCTTCTGCCACCAACTGCTGCTGCTTGCCCGACACCGTGCCAAGGGTCCCGCCCAGCGGCTGCACGTCATGCGCGACTACTGCCAACTTTACCGGCAGAAAGGACTGACAATGGAGGAGTACGACGAGTTTGAATTTGAGAAACAGTCGGAACAGTTCCGGATCAATTTCCTCGGCAAACACGAGCAGCGCCACTACCTGCGGCTGCTGAATCCCGAGAAATACTACATCCTGATGCGCAACAAATATCTCACGCACAAGATGCTGGAGAACACCGGCGTGCGCCAAGCCCCCCTCTACGCCTACTACCAGCCCGAGGGCAGCGTGTCTCCCAACGATGAGATCGCCAACGATGTGTCCGGCCTGGTGCGCATCCTGCGCAACAAAGGGGTGACCGAATGTGTGATGAAGGCCACCGAAAACTCGCACGGCGAGGGGGTGCGTCTCATCCAGGACATCCAATACGCTGGCAACGATGCCACCTTCTTGGACCATAACGGCCAAAGAGCATCCCTGTCGGCGATGCTCGGGCGACAACCCCTCATTTTTGAAGGGGTGGTGCGCCAGACGGAGCAGTTCGCCTCTTTCAACCCCTCCTCGGTGAACACCGTGCGCTTTATGACCGCCCTCTATCCTGATAACCATGCGGAGGTGTTTGCCACCTTCATCAAGATCGGGCGGGCGGGCAGCATTGTAGATAACGCCGGCGACGGCGGCAACGTGGATGTGGCCGTCAACCCCGACACGGGCGTGCTCCAGTACGCCATCCGATACGATGGCTGGCACAACATTCACGACATTGACCGGCATCCCGACAGCAACGCCCCGCTCAACGGCGTGACCATCAAGCACTGGGACGCCATCAAGGCCGAGGTGTGCCGCTTCCAGCAGGCGCTCCCTTACTGCCGTGTGGCTGGCTGGGACATCGCCATCACCGACGAGGGGCCGCTCGTCATCGAGGTCAACGACATGTGGGACCGCACGGGGCAGTATTTCATCCGCCGCGGATGGCGCCCCGACATCCGCCAATGCTACCAGGCTTGGGAGCAGCAGGTACGCGACGGTATCATTCCTTTCCCCTATTTCGGAAGAATACCGCAACAATTGAGCGACCGCCATCTCCAACATATCATCTCACAATAATCTGTCATATCCTTCATTATGTTGAAACAAACCATCAAAAAAATCATCGATAAAATCCAGAAACAACGGGTTATCCGATATTTCTACAAGCCCTTGAAGGCCAAATACGACCGCTTGGAGGGCAAGAAGACGCTGACGCATACACAGAAAAAGGAGATCCGCGCCTTTTACAAGGATCTCACGGGCGAGCGCATCCCGCTCGTTTGGCACAAGTTCCTCTACTCGCGCACCGGCATCTACTCGAAGAAATATCTGCCTACGAGCCTCTACAAGGCCACCCTGCTCTACCGGGCCAACCGCTACGGCTACCGCGATGCCTACGCCGACAAGAATATGGCGGAGGTTTATCTGCCCGATGTGAAGCATCCGGAAACCCTGCTGAAGAATATGAACGGCTACTTCTATGTGGGCGGCAAGCCTGTGACCAAAGAGGAGGCCGTCGCCTTCGCCCAGAACTTGGATGATGTCATCATCAAGCCCTCGTTGGAGAGTCACGGCGACGGCGTGCACCGCCTGACCGTCCGCGACGGCGTCACCAATGTGGACGGGCTCACCATTGGGAAGCTTTTCGACCGCTACAAGGAAGACTTCCTGATACAGCGCCGCGTCCACCAGCACGAGCGGATGAACGCCCTCAACGACTCGTCGGTGAACACCATCCGCATCTTCACCTACCGCAGGGGGATGGAGATCATCGTGCTCTACACCGTCATCCGCATCGGGCGCGCGGGCAGCGACATCGACAACGAGAGCGCTGGCGGCATCAGCGCCAAGATCAACCCCGACGGCACGCTGGCCCGTTATGCTTTCGGCAATGTGGGCGCCGACAATGTGGAGAAGACCGACAGCGGCATCACTCTCGAAGGATACGTCATCCCATCCTACCACGAGGCTGTGGAGACCGTGAAACGCCTGCACTTGCAGTTGCCCTTCTTCAACCTCATCGGCTGGGACGTGGCCATCGAGGAGAGCGGCGAGCCCGTGCTCATCGAATGGAACATCTGCACTGAGCTGAGTCAGTCGGCCAACGGTCCCGCCTTCGGCGAACATACGGAAAGCATCATCCGCGAGCTGATGCAGAAACCCAACCGTCAAAACCCCAACTGGTAGCCATGGACCCCAAGACCACATTACGCGGAAGCGCGATCTATCAGGCCTTCAAGCAGACACCACTCTACGACCGTCTGCTCCGCTGGGCTTGGTTTCAGGAAACTCGCATCCGCGAGGAAGAAAAACGCATTTTCACCCGTGAAGCCGAAAAGCACTTCCGCGAAGATGCACCACACGGCTCCTTGGCAGACTACAAGAAAGCGTTACGCCGCCATCGCGTCACCTACCAGGAGTATATGTATGGTTATGAGTATTGGAAACTCGACGAGGCGGCGCGCGACGCTTTTGTCTCCCGCTCGGAGATGCAGTGCATCTACCGCAAGATCGTCACCCGCGAGGTGCGCCAGACCTTCCGCAACAAGACTGCCTTCTTGGATCGCTTCGCCCCCTTTGTGCATCGCGACTGGAAAAAGACCGACAGTTGTTCGATGGAGGAATTCCGCGCCTTCGTGGAGGCGCACGACATCATCGCCAAGCCCTTGGACGGCACCTGCGGGGAGGGCATCTTCAAGATCTGCGCCAGTGAGGTGCAGGATTGGGAAGCCCTGTATGTCCGTTGTCGCGACCGCCACCTGCTGTTGGAGGAGTGCGTGCGGGCCTGCGAGCCCATAGAGCGGCTGCATCCCGCCTCGCTCAACACCATCCGGGTGGTCACACTTTCCCAAGGCGACAAGTTCACCGTGTTCGGAGCATTGCTCCGGATGGGCGCGGGCGGCAGTGTCATCGACAACACCCACGCGGGCGGCGTCTTCGCCCCCATCAATCCCGTGACGGGGTGCATCGACACACCCGCCATCGACGCGCACAACCACCGTTACGAGTGCCATCCCGACACGGACACGCCCATTGTGGGGTTCACCATCCCTTATTGGGACCAAATTGTGGAGACCTGCCGAAAGGCTTCCCGTGTGATGCCCGACCTCCGCTTCGCCGGCTGGGACCTCTGCCCGCTCGCCGACGGCCGCATCGAACTTATAGAAGGCAACCACGCCCCCGACTTCGACGGCGGCCTCCAAGCCCCGCTCAAAATGGGCGTCAAGCAGAGGCTGAAAGAGAGAGCCGAGGAAACTTTCAGCATCAACGTGCTGGAACTCATCAAGCCCACCAGCCAAACGTACAATCATTACGAGGGAATGCTATAAAAACAGTATCTTTGCAAGATTTTTTCAACCTCATCCTATAATGAAAATATTAGTCACCGGAGGAGCCGGATTCATTGGCTCCCACACGATTATAGAACTCTACAACGCCGGACACGAAGTGGTGGTGGTGGACAACCTCTGCAACTCCAGTCCTGTATCCCTTCAGCGGGTAGCGGAGATTGTTCAGATGCCGGAAATCCCCTTTTACCAGGCCGACATCCGCGACCGCGCGGCCCTTGACCGGGTGCTTTTGAAGCATCCGTGCGATGCTTGCATCCATTTTGCGGGCCTCAAGTCGGTGAGCGAATCAGTGACCCTGCCATGGGAGTATTACGAAAACAACATCGGGGGCACCCTTGTGCTGCTTGACGTGTTGCGGCAGCACGGCTGCAAAAACCTCATCTTCTCATCATCAGCCACCGTCTATGGCGACCCGGCCATCATACCTGTCACGGAGGAGTGTCCCAAAGGACGCTGCACCAACCCCTACGGGCAGACCAAGAGCATGTTGGAGGAGGTCATGATGGACATGCAGAAGGCCGACCCCACCTGGAACATCGTCCTGCTGCGCTATTTCAACCCCGTCGGGGCGCACCCTTCCGGACGGATTGGCGAAAACCCCAACGGCATCCCCAACAACCTGATGCCCTACATCACCCAAGTGGCTGTAGGCAAGCGCGCTGAGTTAGGTGTCTTCGGCAACGACTACAACACGCCCGACGGCACCGGCGTGCGCGACTACATCCATGTGGTGGACCTCGCCCGCGGGCATGTAGCCGCCCTCTCCGCCATCGAACAGAAGTGCGGTCTGGCCATCTACAACCTCGGCACCGGCAAAGGCTACTCTGTCCTCGACGTGGTACACGCCTTCGAGCGCAGCACCGGCATCCATATCCCCTACCGCATCCTGCCGCGCCGCGCCGGCGACGTCGCCACCAGCTACTCCGATCCCGCCAAGGCCGCCCGCGAACTTCACTGGAAGGCCCGACATGACATTGACGACATGTGCCGGGACGCATGGAACTGGCAGCAAAAGAACCCCGAAGGATTCTGAATCGCCGGATTTCCTTGAAAACCGTGCCTGACAAAATCAAAAACAGTTAATAAAAAGAGATTTTATCGTAGTAGAATCAAAAAAAAATATGAAAAACACCAAGATAGCGGTAATAGGCCTCGGCTACGTCGGTCTGCCTTTAGCCCGCCTTTTTTCCACAAAATTCCCCACTGTCGGTTTCGACTTGAACCAAGCCCGCGTGGACGCCCTCATGGCAGGGCACGATGCCACCTTAGAGGTGGACGACACACTGCTACAGGAGGCCATCTTCCAGCATGGCTTCCGCTGCACCACCCAACTTGACGACATCCGCGACTGCAACTTCTATGTGGTCGCCGTGCCCACCCCCGTGGACGAGAACAACCGCCCCGACCTGAAACCGCTTCAGGGAGCGTCGGAAACCGTCGGCAAGGTCATCTCCAAAGGGGACGTGGTCGTCTATGAGAGCACCGTTTATCCCGGTGTCACCGAAGAGGAGTGCCTCCCTGTCGTGGAGCGCGTCAGCGGACTGACTTTCAACACTGACTTCTACGCCGGCTACAGTCCCGAGCGCATCAACCCCGGCGACAAGCTGCACACGGTGGAAAAGATCAAGAAGGTAACCTCCGGTTCCACGCCGGAGATTGCCGACTATGTGGACAGCATCTACAACGCGGTGTTGGTGAACGGCACCCACAGGGCCCCCTCCATCAAGGTGGCCGAAGCCTCCAAGATCATCGAGAACTCGCAGCGCGACGTGAACATTGCCTTCATGAACGAGTTGGCCAAGATCTTCAATGCCATGGGCATCGACACGCATGATGTCATCGAGGCCGCCGCCTCCAAGTGGAACTTCATCAAGCTCAGTCCGGGCCTGGTGGGCGGCCACTGCATCAGCGTCGATCCCTACTACCTCATTCAAAAAGCACAGGTCTATGGCGTGCTGCCCCGCGTGATGAGCAACGCCCGCCGCCTCAACGACGGCATGGGCGCCTACGTCGCCAACCAGACCGTCAAGTGCATGAACCTCAAAGGTGTACAAGTCAAGGATGCCAAGATCCTCATCCTCGGCATCACCTTCAAGGAAAACTGCCCCGACATCCGCAACACCAAGGTCGTTGATATTTACCACACCTTGGCTGAATACACACCCGACATCACCATCTACGACCCTTGGGCCGATGGCGAAAAGGTACAGGAGGAGTACGGGATTGAAATCCAAAATTCAAAATCCAAAATCCAAAGCACACAGTATGATGCCATTGTTTTGGCGGTGGCGCACAAGGAGTTCTTAGAGATGGATGTCACGAGTCTCGTGCGAAAGGGCGGTGTCATTTACGATGTGAAAGGCGTATTACCGCGCGAGATTGTCGATGCGAGATTATGATTGTATTTTCTTCTTGAACCAATTCCACACCATTTGGAAAGATGCGAAAAACATTATCAATCATTCTGCTAATTATGGCCACAATTTATGCCAGGGGACAAGAACAGAAATTTCCCCTTTCGCCCTGTTCGTTCGGGCTATATGAGGCCCAAACGGACATCGAGCGTTTCTATGCGCTATACAACACGCACGTTGCCGCCTTGGAACAGGGCGTGGATGTCGATTATGACGGGGTGGACAAGCTTGACATTGAAATCCCTGCCGATGCAAAACCCATCCCCCTCACTTCTTACAATATTTTCCAAAATTTGGTGCTGAATGTGAGGAATACCAGCAAAACGTTCTATCTTTTTCGCATGACGCAGCCCACCGACAGTGCTTTTGTGTCGAAAGAGAATATCGACAAGGGAGAATTCGGCTCCGTAAAGGCTCTGCGCACCGGCAAACATTTGGTCATTTTGCGCGATGACAGCCTTTGGGTCGATCGGCGGCAGGGCTATAAATACGGACACACCCGCAAGGACATCGTGCTTGTGGAAAACGGCATAGGCTTGAACAAAACCATCATGCCCTATAACACACCCGAAACCAAACCCGTCGTCAGACATTGTCCCGTGGACGACTATGTCAAGGTTATTTCCGGCATCACCATCAACCGCACCCAAGACTCCAAGTACAAAACATATTGCTTCGACATCCAAAACCAGTACAACGTGGAGTTGTGCGACGTGGTCATCAACACCCCGGAAAGCGAGCTCACCGCCGACAACGCGATCCGCATTACCGATTGCGCCAACGTCCTGCTCGACCATATCAAAATCAACGGCACCTACTCCCGCACCGACTACTACGGCTACGGCATCTTGATGGACAACGTGTGGGACTCCAAGATCGAATACCTTAAAAGTCGCTCCAACTGGGGCATATTCGGCACCAACAACATCAACAAGGCCACCTTGGACAATTGTGAAATCAACCGTTATGACATTCACTGTTATGGTCGGGATGTCACCATCCGCAACTGCATTTTCAACAACCTGTACAATCAGTTCTCCTCTCTTTACGGACTGCTCTCCTTTGAACGATGCATTTTCAACAACCATGTGCCCGTGTTGATCGAGTCCACCTACAACGCCTACACGCCCTTTGACCTCGAATTCAAGAACTGCATTTTCAACATCAACAACCGTTGCAACTATCTTGTGGATGCCCGGACCCTTTCCGACACGCGCAACAGCCGCCCCGAGGTGGCTCAGAAAAATCTGCCCAACATCACCTTGTCCAAATGCACCGTCAACATGATCGAGCAAACCAACCGACTCTACATGTTTCACCTCACCAATGTCACCTACAAAGAGACCGTGGGGTATCTTAAAAAAATACAAATTGATGAACTCAAGGTCAACGGCGGCAAACTGACTGTCAAGGTCGGCAACAAAGATTTCAAACACAACAAAATTGACTTCCCGCTATACAACCAAGTGTTGGGAATGTAGCTGCAGCAGGGGCTTTTGAAGCTGTTAAAAAGAGTTAAAAAGAAGGTTGGGATTCAATATTCCGACCTTTTTTTTTAGTTTTGCACTTTTTAAAAAAAAAGCCCTATGGATAAGGTTACCATTCTTTCTTACGACCGCATATACAAGAATTTCATTGATGACAAATACTTGCACGGGTATGACGAGAACCATTTCCGTGACCAACAGGTAAAGCGTCCTGAAGGGGGATGGCGGCATTTGAGTTCCGGGGAAGTGGAAGACTTGGTGAAGAATGCCAACACCGCCACCAACTGGGACGACATCTGGGTAACGGATGACTTTGACGCCAGCATGGTCAAAAACAACCGCTTTTTCGGCATGGTGCGCATCGGACGAATCCGCAACGAGATTCTGCAATATCACGACTTGCGCATTCCTGTCGGAATCACGGGCAGCAGTATTGTATCTTGCGACATTGGCGACGACGTGGCCATCCACGATGTCCACTATATGGCCAACTACATTGTCGGCGACCGATGCATCCTCTTCAACATCCAAGAGTTGTCCACCACCGACCACTCCAAGTTCGGCAACGGCATCATCAAGGAGGGCGAGCCCGAAGAGGTGCGTGTGTGGCTGGAGGTGATGAACGAAGTGGGCGGACGCGGCATCCTGCCCTTCGACGGCATGATCACCTCAGATGCCTACTTATGGGCCAAATACCGCGATGACAAGAAGTTGCAGGAGCGGTTGTTTGAAATCACGCAGAACTCTTTTGACAACCGGCGCGGCTACTACGGCACCATCGGCGAGGGTTGTGTCATCAAGAACTGCTGGATTCTCAAAGACGCCAAAATCGGGCCTTGCACTTATATCAAAGGGGCTTCCAAGCTGAAGAACATCACCATCAACTCTTCGGAGGCGGAGCCCACCCAAATCGGGGAGGGCGTGATTCTGGTCAACGGCATCACCGGCTACGGTTGCCGCATATTCTACTCCGTGGTGGGCACAAGATTCCTGCTGGGCGACAACTGCAACCTCAAGTACGGGGCACGCCTTCTCAACTCCGTGTTGGGCGACAACTCGACCATCTCATGTTGTGAAGTGCTGAACAACCTCATCTTCCCCTCGCACGAGCAGCACCACAACAACTCGTTCCTCATCTCGGCTTGTGTGATGGGGCAGAGCAACATGGCGGCCGGCGCCACCGTAGGCTCCAACCACAACAGCCGTGCCACGGATGGTGAAATCGTTGCCAACCGAGGCTTCTGGCCCGGCCTCTGCTCCTCTGTGAAGCACTCCTCCAAGTTCGCCTCCTTTACGCTCCTCTCCAAGGCCGACTACCCCAACGAACTCAACATCATGCTTCCCTTCAGCTTGGTGAGCAACGACACCGCGCATGACGAGCTTCATGTCATGCCCGCCTACTGGTGGATGTACAACATGTACGCCATCGCGCGCAACACCTCCAAATACCAGAAACGCGACAAGCGCAAGCGCCGCATCCAGCACATCGAGTTCGAGACCTTCGCCCCCGACACCATGGAGGAGGCCATCGAGGCCCGCAAGCTCATAGAGGCATGGACGGGCAAAGCGCTCCTGCGCGCGCAAGGGGACTCCTGCGACAACCTCTCCATGGAAGAGCTGCGCATGGTTGGCCGCAAGCTGCTGAACAATGACCCCGAGGCCGCCAAGAGGCTGGAGGTGTTCGGCGAGAACATGGAGCACGGCAAACGCAAGGTGCGCATTCTCAAGCACTGCGAGGCCTATCACGCATACGGCGACATGCTGCTATACTACGGTGTCCAGAACATGGTGAAATACATGGACGAGCATCCTGGCATCACACTCGAGTCCCTCTGCGACACGCTGCGGAGCAAGGAACAGCGCGAATGGGTCAATTTGGGCGGACAGTTGGTGAACGGCGACGATGTGGACGCCCTGCGCCATGACATCAATCACGGCATTCTCAACACCTGGGCCGACATCCACCACCGCTATGATGAAATCTGGGAGCGCTACCCGCTTGAAAAACTGCGCCATGCATTCTCCTCCCTGCGGTTCCTCTATCATGAAAAATATGGCATAATGACGCAGGAACTTTGGGTGAAATTACTCCAGAAAGCTTCTGATGTGCAGCAATTCATCTGCGACCAAGTCTATATCTCCCGAAAGAAGGACTACGACAACCCCTTCCGCAACGCCACCTTCAGAAACGAGGAGGAGAAAATCGCCGTCATCGGCGAGTTAGAGGAGGTAAGTTTTGTCAAACAAATCAGGGAGGAGACGGAAAGAAACATCCAATTATTCAGGAAGTTTATGTGATGAATATTTTTAAAACAAGATTTCTGTTTATGAGCAATTACTCTATTAAATTCGACTTGGGTTTCTTCAGGTTTGCAGGGATTTCCATCCTGCTATTACTAACTGTCACTGTCTTCGCACAGCAGTCTTTGCCACGGCAGTATGAATACGATGCAACAGGCAACAGTATTTATCCTCTATTTATTCTGAAGGCAATTCTGGCTTGAGTTATAATATTCCTTATGGCATTTCCATTTTTGCCTATGGTACTCAAATGTTTGATATTGGAAGAAATACATACAGTCATTGGCCACCTACTTTTGAAAATGCGTACGATTTCATGACTGCAAACATTGGCTTTTGGGGAGGCCCGAAAGGTGCAATAGTAGGATTTACGCTGGATTTTCTTAAACGTGGTGTGAAATAGACTGCCAATTATTTATCTGAATTTGAAATGG
>JAFPXF010000034.1 GCA_017394765.1 Bacteroidales bacterium
ACCTAAATCTATGAATATCAGACATTTGTCACGTAATAAACTATTGGTTATCCAGAATATGTTGAACTACAGACCGCGAAAGGTGCTTTTTTTCAATTTCCCTGCAAATATTTTTTATAACTTTGCCAGTTGAATTTATAACCAAACAATACGGTTTCATCGAGGCCCGCATGAAAATACCACATAGACGGGGTTTTTGGCCTGCATTCTGGACTTATCGTAAAGAGGGGGGAATTACCGCTGGGGAAATAGACATTTTTGAGATTTACGGGTGTAAGAAAAAGAATCATCTTGAGACCAATGTTCACAGTTGTTACGATAATGATAATAATCACGACACTGCCGTCCTGAATCTCAAGTGCCACGATTTGAAAAATTTCGATTATACCGAATGGCATACGTATGCCATAGAATGGGACAGGAACCGCATTATATGGTATGTGGACCGGCAGCCCATCCGCATCATGAGGAATCACGGTATTATAGATACGGTTCATCTTATCCTGAATTTGGCCACCCAACAAAGAAGTGGATGCAGGGTTCGGCAGTATCCCCCTTTGGTGGATTATATGTACGTGGACTATGTCAGGACCTACTCCCTGCGATGCGATGCCGAAACTGTTGTTTGGGATATTCCGAATTTTTCCACGTATGATTATAAGGTAAAAAAATCCATAACCCTCAGTGGCAATACTTCAATACCAGAGGCGGGGGGAGTGTCGTTGCGGGCCACCCAGTACATTGAGTTGCGGCCAGGCTTTGAAGTTCCGGAAGAGGGTACACTTTTTCTCGATGTGTGCCCCTGCCCATGAAAAAAACATGTTTCATTGTTAACATAGAAACGAATATGAAAAAAACGAATGTCATAAAACCGCTTGTCCTCTGCCTGTTTTGTCTGCTTGCCTTCGCCGGCTGCCAGAAAAAGTATCCGAGTGTTTACGAATACACAGGGGTATGGGATTTTACCATTCAATTAGACCTGGAAGATCCTCCGGAAAATTATAGCAATGTGTTTGTTGCTGACACGATTATAAATTATACCGGAAGAATAGCCCATGCGGGCGGCGGCTTGCTCTTGATTGAATTCAACCAAAACGAGTGTATGGAAGTCTATTTGACGGATGAAGGAAAGTTGTTAGAAGAGTACCCACACCGTAATCGATATTACTCAGGATATTTTCAGTATTATGGGAGGTTCTTAGATTGCAATCATGTGGAAATGTTTTTTCATACTTATCATTATGTTACAACATATAAGGTTAAAGGCACAAAAGTGAAATAGGGACCATTATGAGGAAAATTATTTTAATCACTATCACCATGATAACATGTTCTTCCCTTTTCGGGCAGACACCTGTCACCGATCCGCACTGGGTTTTGGACTGGCACGATGAGTTCAATTTCTTCGACACCACAATATGGATAAAGGGGGAGTCTTTGCGGGCCACCCAGTACATTGAGTTGCGGCCAGGCTTTGAAGTTCCGGAAGAGGGTACACTTTTTCTCGACGTGTGCCCCTGCCCATGAAAAACAAGTTCCATTGTTAATATAGAAACGAATATGAAAAGCAAGAATGTCATAAAACCGCTTGTCCTCTGCCTGTTTTGCCTGCTTGCCATCACCGGCTGCCAGAAAAAGTATCCGGGAGTTTACGAATACACGGGGGTATGGGATTTCTGTGTCCATTTAGAACAAGGTCATTATGGCTGGTCTCATTTCACACCGACGCTGGATACGATTATAAATTATACCGGAAGAATAGCCTATGCAGGCAATGGCTTGCTCTTGATTGAGTTCAACCAAAACGAGTGTATGGAAGCAAAGTTTGGGTACGACGGGAAAATATGGAACCCGTATAACGGCCATGCTTATTACAGCGAACAACCGCGTCTCCCGTATGGAGAGTTTATTGGCACCGAAAATATTAAAATGGATTTTAAATTAGTAAGGGGAGACAATGTGAATGTTTATCAGATAACAGGTTCCAAAAGAAATTAGTTTGCACTATGAAAAAAACTTACTTGTTGATTCTTGTCTTGCTTTTTGCCCGTTTTGTTTTCGGGCAGACACCTGTCACCGATCCGCACTGGGTTTTGGACTGGCACGATGAATTCAACTTCTTTGACACCACAATATGGATAAAGGGGGAGTAAAATTGTGTACTTTTGCCATCGTGAAAATTGACATAAAAAACGCAAGTTATATAACGCAATACAATTAAGAAAATATGAAACCCAAATTGTTCCTTATTGACGCACTCGGCATGATTTTCAGGGCATATTACGCCATGATCAAGAGTCCGCGCATCACCTCCAAGGGGCTGAACACCTCCGCCATCCTGGGGTTTACCAATATGTTTTACGAGTTGCTGAAAAACGAGAAGCCCACGCACATCGCGGTGGCGTTCGACACGGGCGCACCCACCTTCCGGCACGTCGAGTTCCAGGACTACAAGGCCAACCGCGAGGCCACGCCCGACGACATCGTCAATTCGGTACCCTATATCAAGCGCATTCTTGAGGCTTTCCGCGTGCCCATCGTCGAGATGGACGGTTATGAGGCCGACGATGTGGTCGGCACCCTCGCCAAACATGCTGAAATCGAAGGGTTTGATGTCTTCATGGTGACCTCCGACAAGGACTACGGCCAGTTGGTGTCGCCCAACATCAGGATGTACAAGCCGGGCAAGATGGGCCAGCCGGCGGAAATCTTGGGGCCCGAGGAGATTTGCCAAAAGCATGGCATCAAGCGCCCCGAGCAGGTCATCGACCTCCTGGGTCTGCAAGGCGACAGCTCCGACAATATCCCCGGCGTGCCGGGAATCGGCCCCGTGACGGCCAAGAAGTTGCTCGCCAACTACGACACCATAGAGAACATGTACGCCGTGGGCATCAACCTTGACAAGGAGAAACAGCGCCAGCACCTTTTGGAGTTCAAGGAACAGGCTTTGCTGTCCAAGCAGTTGGCCACCATTTTGATAGATGTGCCGATAGAGTGCAATTTCGAGTGTATGGCCTATCACGGCCCCGATGCCGCCAAGCTCAAGGCCGTCTTCGACGAACTGGAGTTCAGGGCTCTCTCGCAGCGCGTCTTCCGCGACCTTTCGCTGAAACCGCAGGCCCCCGCGGAGATGGATCTCTTTAACCAGGGGGACGATATCGGCCCCGAAACTCCCGCGGCCCCGCAGGAAAGCATTCTGCCACCCAAAATTGTTCCCGTTGAATCCATAGAGAATCTTCCAATTGCAACCGACCAACGACCAACACCCAGCAACCTCTGCTTTTTCGACTGGATTATGCAGGAGGAGCGTATCGCGGGTTTCGCGTTTGCTTTCGACGGAGAAACGGGATACTACCATTTTGTGGAGAGCGAACACCGCTATTACCAGTCGCTCCTGCGCTGGATTTTCACGGGTCCGCACACGGTGGTGACCTACGAGAGCAAGCCGACATACAAATATCTGAAAACATTCAGGATAGATCCGACGGTCGCGATTTTCGACCTGCAAATCGCCCACTATCTTATCCAGCCGGAGATGAAGCACGATCTCGAACGCCTCACCTTGTCCTACCTCTCTTATTCGCTACAAGCGGAGGGCAAGGCGTTGCAAGACAGTGCTTTGGAGCGTGTGAGCTGTTATGTGCAACTCTACCCGTTGTTGCGTAAGGAATTGCAGGACAGTGAATTGGAGTCTTTGTTCCAACAGGTGGAAATGCCATTGGTGCCGGTGTTGGCCGAGATGGAGCGTACGGGCGTGAAGGTGGATGTGCCGACCTTGCAGCAGAACTCCGAAACGATGGATGCGGAGTTGAAGGATCTTGAAAAGCAGATCTATGAATATGCGGGCACCACCTTCAACATCGGATCCCCCAAGCAGTTGGGTGAGATTCTCTTCGAGAAGTTGCATATTGTGGAGAATGCGAAGCTGACGAAGAGCAAGCAGTACCAGACCGGCGAGGAGGTGTTGTTGAAGATGGCGCACAAGCACCCCATAGTGCCGCTGATTTTGGAGTGGCGGAAGCTCAGCAAGCTGAAATCGACCTACATTGATGCGCTGCCACAGCTCATCAACCCCAAGACGGGGCGCATCCATTCGACTTTCACGCAGACCATCACCTCCACGGGGCGGCTCAGCTCCCTGAATCCCAACCTGCAGAACATCCCGGTGCGTACTGAGCGCGGGCGCGACATCCGCAAGGCCTTTGTGGCTTCCGACGACGAGCACCTGATTCTTGCCGCCGACTACTCGCAGATCGAGTTGCGCATCGTGGCGCACGTGTGCGGCGACGAGCGCATGATTGAGACTTTCCGGCGGAACGAGGACATTCACGCCTCCATGGCCGCCCACATCTTCGGGGTGCCCCAGGAGGAGGTGACCAAGGATATGCGCCGGTCCGCCAAGACGGTCAACTTCGGCATCCTCTACGGCATCTCCGCCTTCGGGCTAGCTGACCGTCTGCAGATCTCGCAGGCCGACGCGCGCCAGCTCATCACGGACTACTACCGCAGTTTCCCGAAGATCACGGAGTACTTGAACAACACCTTGGAGTTTGCCCGCGAGCATCTCTATGTGGAGACGCTGTTGGGTCGCCGCCGCTACATCCGCGACATCAACGCGCAGAACGGTTTGTTGCGCAAGGCGGCGGAGCGCAACGCCATCAACGCGCCCATCCAGGGCACGGCCGCCGACCTCATCAAAATTGCCATGGTGCGGGTGCAGCGCGAAATGGAACAACGCAACATGCAGAGCAAGATGATTTTGCAGGTTCACGACGAACTGGTCTTCGATGCCCGCAAGGATGAGATCGAGGAGTTGAGCGAGCTGGTGCGCCGCTGCATGAGCGGTGCCATGCAGCTCTCCGTGCCATTAGACGTGGATGTCAACGCGGGACGGAACTGGTTCGAGGCGCATTAAGGAAGTTAAGAAACTAAGAAATTAAGAGACTAAGAGTTTCGGGTGTTTTTTGCCTGATGGTGCAAAAAATAAGCTAAATTGCCCTTTTTTCCTTGTCCGCACACGCGTGCGGACACTCCAAAACTCCCCTTCTGATTTTCAGAAGGGGTGCCCGAAGGGCGGGGTAGTTAATATGAGAGATTGGCCGTTAGGCCATCCTTGGTGCCAGACTCACCGTACTTGTGG
>JAFPXF010000035.1 GCA_017394765.1 Bacteroidales bacterium
GGTGATGCCGAACTTTGTGGTGGATTCCGTGCATACGTGGGCGAATACGGACGCGTCCGGTCACGCCAGCAAGGCTCCCTCCAAGGATGTTATCGGCTATTTCGGTTTCGGGTTACTGCAACGCATGGGTGAAGTGGTGATTGATTTCCCGAATCAGATGGTGTATTTTAAGCCAAAGGGGGCGGAATGAATCCACTTTTTGCAGTATCCAATTTGTATGACAAAAATGAAAGCATGGCCGATCTGAAATAAGCCTAATTTTCCTCAAGTTAGGGCATTTGCCTTTTGGCAACCTTACTATTATGGTGGCAGGTGTTACAGGATTAGTGTTTGTGCTGTTGACGGGGCGCCATCTGGTGCGGATAGCCCCGAATGAACGGTCAGTTATCCGAGTTGCCGAGGTGGGGTGCCTGTTTCTTGTTATCTGTATGGAGCTCAGTTTGTTTCATTTTCCTTTCAATAAGATTTTTGGCATAGTCGGTTTCTCGCTCTTGGCCGTTGCCATCCTCGTTTGCTTGCTGAAATCGCAGCGGGGGAGATTCTGAAGAAATACGCGAATGATATGAAATAAAATATTACTTTGTAATACAAGGTACTAAAAATTATTATATCTTTGCCGCGTCATTGGATGACAACAATAAAGATGTCAAAATTAAAAAGTACAAGAATGAAAAAACATGCATTAATTATGGGATTTGCGGCAGTGGTGATTGCTGTACTGATTTGCGCCTGCAACTCCTACAGCGCGAGGACCCTGCGCCAGACGAATTCCAACAACAAGTGGAGCAGCGAGTTCAGACAGATCAACGGCACTCTGAACGGCACCTTCAAGGCAAAGCAGGATGCGCCGGATCTGGTCATCACCAATCGACTTGAGGCGGGCAGTGCAACGATTTCCGTACTATCGCACGGAGAGGTGATTGTTCCTAAAAGGGCGATGGCGACGGGCGAGGAGACCATCCACAGTCTGCCGGTGAAGAAAGGCGACAAGGTCAGAGTGCGAGTGGCTCTCACTGACGCGAAGGGCAGCTACTCGGTAGTGATGCCATAGATGGCGAATGGGGCCGACGAAAGGTGAACAGTATGGCCGTCACCACACTGGGAGCAAATAACCGCTACACACTCAAACGCGCCCAAGAGCAAGCCTGCAGATATCTATTTTCCTATCAAGTCGAACGAGGCATCCCAATCTTTCCACACCGGTTCCACCCCCATTTTCCTCAGGGCGGCTTCCACATCCGCGGCGGCACGCTCGTCGGTGACGTGGAACTGCTCCAACTGCTGGGGATAGCTGTAATAGCCGCCCGGGTCGGTCTTGCTTCCGGCACTCATCGTGGTAACCCCGAGACCCGCCATATTGTCGCGGATATAGGCTGGCTCGCGGGTGGAGAAGGAGATGTCCACGTCGTGGTCGAAGATGCGCATCGCGAAGGTCAGTTGCGCCAACTCTTTGTCGGTCATCACCACATTGGGTTGGAAACCGCCGTTCTCGGAGGGGCACATCCTCGGGAAGTTGACGCTGTATTTGGTGCGCCAGTAGTGTTTCTGGAGATAGCGCAGATGATAGGCCAGCATCGTGAGGTCGGTGCGCCACTCCTTTTCGAGGCCGATAAGCACGCCCATCCCGATGGAATGGACACCCGCCTGGCCCATCCGGTCGAAGCCGTTCACGCGCCACTCAAAGTCAGCTTTCATTCCACGCGGATGGTAGATGTTGTAATTGGCCTTGTGGTAAGTTTCCTGGAAACAGATCACACCGTTCAGTCCGTGCTCGGTCAACGCCTTGTACTCCTCGGCCTTGAGCGGCATCACTTCAATTTTGAGGTTGCTGAAATAAGGCTTGGCGAGGTCAAGGGCCTTGGCGATGTAGTCCACGCCGGCCTTGGCAGGGTTCTCGCCCGTCACCAGCAGCAGGTTCTCAAACGGTCCCAGCTTCTTGATGGCCTTGTATTCGTTCTCCATCTCCTCAAACGTGAGGATGGTGCGCTTCATCGGGTTGCTGACGTGGAAGCCGCAATAGACGCAGGAGTTGGTGCAGGAGTTGGTGAGGTAGAGCGGTATGAACAAGGAGATGGTTTTGCCAAAACGCTCCTCGGTATATTTCTTGCTCAGGCGGGCCATCGGCTCCAGGAAGGGCGCAGCCGCCGGGGAAATGAGGGCCATAAAGTCATCCACGTCGCAATGCTCCTTGCCCAACGCACGCATCACATCGTACTCCGTCTTGGCGAGGATGGCCTCCGAGGTCTGTTCCCAAGATATTTGTTCTAATTCTTCGGAAAACATAGGGGTTATTTTTTGGATTTCACGTTTTTCAAGTCACGGCTGAGTTTCATCGCGCAGAAGTTGGGTCCGCACATCGTGCAATATTCGCCGTCGGTGTGGCGTCCCTGCTGGAAATACTCGAGGGCGCGGTCGGGGTCGAGACCGAGGTGGAACTGGTCGCGCCAGCGGAACTCGTAACGGGCCTTGCTGAGGGCGTTGTCGCGGATCTGGGCGCCAGGGTGTCCCTTAGCGAGGTCGGCGGCGTGGGCGGCAATTTTGTAGGTGATGACGCCAGTACGCACATCCTCCTTGTTGGGCAAACCAAGGTGCTCCTTGGGGGTCACGTAGCAAAGCATCGCCGTGCCGAGCCATCCGATCTGGGTGGCCCCGATGGCGCTGGTGATGTGGTCATAGCCCGGCGCGATATCGGTGACCAACGGTCCGAGCGTGTAAAACGGGGCGTTGTGGCAGGCTTGGATCTGGCGCTCCATATTCTCCTTGATCTTGTGCAAGGGCACGTGTCCGGGACCCTCGATGAAGGCCTGCACGTTCTTAGCCCAGGCGCGGGTGACCAGTTCGCCCAAAGTGTCGAGTTCGGCGAACTGAGCCTCATCGTTGGCATCGGCGATGCAGCCGGGGCGCAGACCATCGCCGAGGGAGATGGCCACATCGTATTGCGCGAGGATGTCGCAGATGTCGTCGAAATGTTCGTAGATAAAGCTCTCCTGATCGTGGATGAGGCACCATTTACTGACGATGCTGCCGCCGCGGCTCACGATGCCACAGAGACGCTTGTCGGCCAGATGCACATTTTTGAGGCGCACGCCGGCGTGAATGGTGAAGTAGTCCACACCCTGCTCGCACTGTTCGATGAGGGTGTCCTTGAAGATTTCCCACGTGAGGTCGCCCACTTCGCCGTTCACCTTCTCAAGGGCCTGATAGATAGGCACGGTGCCGACGGGCACAGGACAGTTGCGGATGATCCACTCGCGGGTCTCGTGGATGTTGGCGCCCGTGGAGAGGTCCATCAGGGTGTCGCCGCCCCATTTGCAGCTCCACACGGCCTTGTCAACCTCCTCTTCAATGGTGGAGGTGGTGGCGGAGTTGCCGATGTTGGTGTTGATTTTCACGAGGAAGTTGCGCCCAATGATCATCGGCTCGCTCTCCGGGTGGTTGATGTTGGCGGGCAGCACGGCGCGTCCGGCGGCAATCTCGTCGCGCACAAACTCAGGGGTGATGTGCGTGTCGATGCCTAACTCCGCGCAGTTCATATTCTCGCGGATGGCCACATACTCCATCTCCGGAGTGACGATGCCGGCCTTGGCGTAGGCCATCTGGGTAATCTGCTTGCCGGCCTTGGCACGGTACGGCAGAGCGATGTGCTCGAAACGCAGGTGGTCGAGACTGTGGTCGTCGCGGCGCATCCGGCCGTACTCACTGCTGATTTCGGGCAACTGCTCCACATTGCCGCGCTCCAGTATCCAAGGCTCGCGCATACGGGCCAATCCCTTCTTGAGGTCAATGGTGATGTTGGGGTCGCTGAACGGACCGCTGGTGTCGTAAATCAAGACCGGGTCGTTGGGGGTGGTCACCTTCTCCCCGTCCACGATGTTGACCGTCGGGGTGAGGTTCACCTTCTGCATTCCCACCTTGATGAACGGGAACTTTTTTCCTTGTATATAGTGTTTTTCGCGCTTGGCGTAATAGGTGTCTTCCATACTGAATTATTAAGTTGTTAAATTATTAAACTATTAATTATTAAGATGTTGAGATTAATTGTGGGTGATGGGGGTGTTTATGACAGGAAGGCGGTGAGGGGTGAGCTGGCCTCAGCCTCGAAGGTGTTGCTCACGGCACCCAGTCCGGCTTCGTATGCGCGGCGACCGGCGATGACGGCCTCCTTGAAGGCGACGGCCATCTCCACGGGGTTGCCGGCCACGGCGATGGCCGTGTTCACCAAGCAGGCGTCAGCGCCCATCTCCATCGCCTCGGCGGCGTGGCTCGGGGCCCCGATGCCAGCGTCCACCACCACCGGGATGGTGGCCTGTTCGATGATGATGCGCAGGAAATCGCGGGTTTGCAAGCCCTTGTTGGTGCCGATGGGAGCGCCGAGTGGCATCACGGTGGCGGCCCCCGCCTCTTCCAGATGCTTGCAGAGGGTGGGATCGGCCTGACAGTAGGGCAGCACCACAAAGCCCATCTTCACCAGCTGCTCGGTGGCTTTCAAAGTCTCCACAGAGTCGGGCAGCAGATAGCGGGGGTCGGGGTGTATTTCCAGTTTGAGCCAGTTGGTGCCGAAAGCCTCGCGCGCCATTTGGGCGGCAAAGACCGCCTCCTCGGCATCGCGCACGCCCGACGTGTTGGGCAGAAGCTGGATGTGGGGGTGGACAATGTGCTTGAGCATATCATCCTCCTGATCGCCCAGTTCGATGCGTTTCATCGCCACCGTCACCATCTCGGTGCCGGAAGCCAGGATGGATTGTTCCATCACTTCGTTGGATTTGAATTTGCCCGTGCCCAGAAAAAGGCGGGATTCAAATTCGCGTCCTGCAATAATCAGTTTTTTCATATTCGTAGTTTTTTAATCTTTCTTTCAATAAAAACATAACATTTACCTCATCGCCGACACCACCTGCTCCATCATCGCCACAGGGTCGGGGGCGTGGAGCATCATACCGGAGAGGGCAATGCCCGTGACACCGGTGCCCAGTATTTCAGGAATGTCGGGCAATGTGATGCCGCCGATGGCCACGATGGGCAAATCAATGCCATTCTGCCGCATCTGGCGTGTAATGTCGCGGTAGCCGTCGAGACCAAGCACAGGGCTGAGGTTCTTTTTGGTTTCGGTGAAGCGGAAGGGACCGCAGCCGATGTAGTCGGCACCTGCCTGATGCAGGTGACGGATGTCGTCGAAGGTGTTGGCGGTGCCGCCGATGATGAAGTCGGGACCCAGGATGCGGCGCGCTTCATCCACGGGCATATCGTTTTTGCCGAGATGGACCCCGTCGGCACCGATTTTTTTCACCAACTCCACATGGTCGTCAATGACAAATACAGCGCCATAACGGCGACAGAGTGCCTGTACGGGCAACGCCATCGCCTCCACCTCGTCCGGCGAGGCATCTTTCATTCGCAGCTGAATCCATCGGCAACCGCCCTCCAACGCCATCTTGGCACTGTCAAGGTAGCCGTGACGCTCCGTGAAGTGCGTGATAAACTGAAGTTTCACCTGATCATCCATATTAACCTCCGCAAACGGCCTTGATGACGACAATGTGCGTGCCCTCGGTCAGAAGAAAGGCATCCCAGTCAGTGCGGGGCACCAGTTTGTTGTCCGCTGCCACGGCAATGCCTTTGTCGGGAAGAGAGAGTTCTTGGGCCAGCTGTTGGAGAGTTCGGGCCTCTGTGTCGATTTCCTTGTTGTTGAAAAACAGTTTCATCATCTTTGTTTTTAAATGTGCAAAGAGTGCCAACAAGTTACTGAATATCAGCAGAAGATCCAACATCCCTACGGCAGTACTAACTGCATCAGGTTCAACGGGTCTAATCTCAGCCCATGCGGGCACCCCTTTCAAATCGGCGGCAAAGATAAGATTTTTTTGTGTAATTTTGCCGCCTTAAAAAAATGTACGGAACATGTACCTGGACGAAGAGCTTTTTATAGACTTTTTGGATGTCAAAGAGATTCTTTGGACAGGCATCAATTTTGCCAAGGCCCATTTCACCCGAAAGGGTTTTGATTTCACCCAAGAGGTCTTGCAGCGTTATTTTCAGGAATGGAATACATTGATTATCAATGATCAGAAGAAGTACGATATTCGTATGAGCTTCCGTAAGCCCATGATGGCCTACAATCTTGCATTGGTAACCAAAACCAACAAGGGATTGAAAGCGTCGCACATGATCAAACACTATATCGACATCAAGGATGTGTTGTCCGATGATCAGGTGTGTGAATACATGGCCACGCTTGATTTGCCTGACACACATCGTTATGCGCTGATGTTCCTGGTGGAGTCCTTCGACGATGCCACCAAAATGGCATCCGTATGGGTGGTAATCGCGAGGACTGCAGATGGAAAGGTGGCGCTGTGCGAAAAATTCCTCAAGACACCGGGAGGGCTCGGTACTCGAAACTATTGGGCCCGTGCATTTTACAACCTGTTGTACGACATTAGGACATACGCTTTCCTGCGGTGGGAGAACATGGTGCAGCGCCAGGCTGAGAAACCCGCCTCGGAAGAGCATTTTTTTAACCAATTATAACAAAATATGGGAGCATTTAAAGCATACGATTTCCGTGGTGCATTCGGAAAAGATTTTGACACAGACACCGTCTATAAATTCGGTTTCTTCCTGCCTGATCTTTTGAAAGCCGACAAGGTTTTGGTGGGACGCGATATGCGTGTTTCCACACCCCAGATGTTTGAGGCCCTCTCTGCCGGTATCACTGATGCGGGTGCCGATGTTTATGATATGGGCTTGACCACCACCCCGATGGTGTATTATTTCACTGCGCGGCATGGCTTCGACGCATCAGTGATGATTACAGCGTCGCACAATCCTAAAGATCACAATGGATTGAAAGTTTCTCGCACCAACGCCCTGCCTGTCGGTTACGACACGGGCTTGGGCGAACTGGAACGCTGCATCCGGGAGGAAAAAGTGGTGCCTGCTGCGAAAAAGGGCCGTATTATCGCCCATGATGTGAAAGCGGAATACCTCGAATTCCAGATGCGCTACCACAGTGATCTCTCCAACTTACGCATCGTGATGGATTGCAGCCATGGCATGGCCTCCATACTTGTGAAGGATATTTTCGGCACCGCGCCAACCTATCTCTTCGATGCCCTTGACGGCACTTTCCCTAACCATGACGCCAATCCGTTGGAACCCAAGAATGTAGTCGCTCTCCAAGAGAAGGTGCGCGAAACCAAGGCCGATATCGGCGTCATTTTCGACGGCGACGCCGATCGCGTCATGTTTGTAGATGAGAAGGGCGATTTCATCCCGCCCGACCTGATGATTGCCCTGTTGGGACACTATTTTATCGAGGAGAAACACTATCCCGGCAAGGTTTTGCAAGACATCCGAACCTCCAAGTCCGTGGCGGAATATATCGAGAAGATGGGCGGCGAGATGGAGATCTGGCGTGTGGGACGCGCCTATGCAGCCCTCAAGCTCCGTGAAATCGACGGGGCCTTCGGCGGCGAGTTTGCTGGGCACTATTATTTCCGCGACTTCTTTTATTCAGACTCCGCCATGATTGCTTCGCAAGTGCTGCTCCACGTCTTCAGCCAAATGAAGGAGAAGGGCTTTACGGTGTCGCAGGTGATCGGAAACGTCAAGCAATACGCCAACTCGGGCGAAATCAACTTTACCATCCAGAAAAAGAGGGAAGCCATGGATGCTGTGAAGGAGTTCTTCTGCAGCCAAGAGACACCCGTCCGCTTCATGGATTTCGACGGCTATCGCGTGGAGTTCCAAGATTGGTGGTTCAATATCCGCCCTTCGAACACGGAACCTTACCTGCGCCTGCTGCTGGAGGCCCGCACGCAAGAGATGCTGGACGAAAAATTATCGACCATCAGGACTATTTTACAAGATTATCAAGAATAAGAAACATAACGGACAATGGGGAATATGTTGGTAAAATTGGGCAGGGAGGTGATGATTTTCGACGGTGCTTTCGGCACTGAACTCGAAAAGCGCGGCGTCATGGTCAAGATGCCGGAGATGCTGAACATCACCAACCCCGATGTGATTTCGGAGATTCATCGCAACTACATAGAGGCAGGCTGTGATTTTATCACCACGAACACTTTCGGCGCAAATCGAGTCAAGATGCCGGACGAGGATCGCAAGGCGGTCATTGAGGCTGCCATTGAGCTTGCTTCGCGCCATCGCACATCGCAGTATGTGATGATGGACATCGGCCCTCTCGGCAAAATGCTCTATCCCATGGGTGAGCTTACCTTTGACGACGCTTACGAGGCGTTCAAGGAGATGGTCGTCGTTGCCCGCGACAAGGTTGATGGCTTTATCTTGGAAACCTTCTCCGACCTCTATGAGTTAAAATGTGCATTGTTGGCCGTAAAAGAAAACTGCGACAAACCTGTTTTCACCACAATGACGTTTGATGAGACGGGGCACACGCTCACAGGCACACCTCCGCGCATTCTTGCCGAACTGGCCTCCAATATGGGGGCCGACGCCATCGGTGTCAACTGCTCTCTCGGGCCGCAAGATCTGCAGCCCATTGTGAAGGAGTTGTTGCAATACTGTGACAAGCCCGTCTTGGTACAACCTAACCGAGGCATGCCGCACATCCTTGCCGGCCGCGCCACATACAGTCTCACACAGGAGGTGTTCGCGCGCCACATGGCCGAGTTCCAAGAATGGGGCGTGGCCGTGTTGGGTGGCTGTTGTGGCACCAATCCCGACTTCATCCGTTCCATAGCCGTCCACAAGGGCAAGCCTGTGCCGACACGCGAGGTGAAACGCCAGACGATCATCACCTCCGCCACCCGCGCCGTGACCCTCGACCGTGTGCGAATCTGCGGCGAGCGCATCAACCCCACCGGCAAGAAGAAACTCAAGGAGGCTATCATAAACGGCGACTTTGACTATATTTTCAAAGAGGCCATCAAACAGGAGGAGGCCGGTGCCGATCTCTTGGATGTCAACCTGGGCGTGCCCAAAACCGACGATGTGGCGAACATGAAGAGCGTGGTGGCGCGCCTCGCAGAAATCACCAACCTGCCGCTGCAGATTGACTCCTCCAACCCCAAGGCCATAGAGGCGGGTTGCCGCTACTATAACGGCGTTCCACTCATCAATTCTGTCAACGGCAATGAAGAGAGCATGGCAGCCATTTTCCCCATCGCGAAAAAGTATGGCGCAGTGGTTCTCGGTTTGACGATGGATGACAACGGCATCCCGCAAACCGCCGGGGAACGTTTTGCCATTGCGGAGCGCATCTTGAAGGGTGCCGCGCAATATGGCATTGGAAAACATCGCATGATGATGGATACGCTGACACTCACTTGCAGCGCTCAGCAGCCGCTTATCAAGGAGACGCTGCGGGCCCTGCGCATGGTTACCCAACAGTTAGGCGTGAAGACCGCCTTGGGTGTCTCCAATGTCAGTTTCGGCATGCCCAACCGCGAACTCATCAACAGCACGTTCTTGGTCATGGCTCTCGAAAACGGACTCACCATGCCCATCATCAACCCCTGTAACGCTGCGATGACCAACGCCATCTTGGCTTTTAACGCTCTGCGCGGCGATAGCGCTGACATTGACAGCTTCGTCAACAACGCGATTGCGGCGGAGAGCGTCGCACCTGCCGCCACGCCCGCCACGATGACGCTTGGCGAGGCCGTGCGCCGTGGCCTCAAAGAAGACAGCGTCGCACTTACACAACAGGCCCTGGAGACACAAGACCCCATGACCATTATCAACGAAACGCTCATCCCCACTCTCAACGAGGTGGGCAGTGATTTTGAAAAACAAAAGATCTTCCTGCCGCAGCTTATCTCTGCATCCGAAGCCTGCAAGGAGGCCTTCAACATCATCAAGACCCGGTTTGCCCAGGAGGGCACCCAAAAGGGCACCGTGGTGCTTGCTACCGTCAAGGGCGACGTGCACGACATCGGCAAGAACATCGTCAAGGTCATTTTCGAGTCGTACGGCTACCGTGTCATCGACCTGGGCAAGGATACGCCCAAGGAGATCATCCGCGATGCCTGCTTCGAGCATCATCCTGACGTTGTCGGTCTTAGCGCGTTGATGACCACCACCGTGCTCTCGATGGAGGAGACCATCGCCTTTCTCAAGGCCGAGGGCGTGAAATGCCCCATCTTTGTGGGCGGCGCGGTGCTCAATCAGGCCATCGCCGACGAAATTCACGCCGATGGCTACACCAAGGTTGCCTTGGAGTTTGTGGAAGCTATAGAAAAGAGACGATAAGACCGGAGTCTGCTTTGGCTATGACAAGCCATCTATTTGTTCAATTGGATCCGCATCACCGTTCCTTGGTCGATGACGGAGGATTTCACGAAGAGTTTTCCCTTGTGGTATTCGTTGATGATACGGCGTGCCAAAGTCAGGCCGAGTCCCCAGCCACGGCTCTTGGAGGTGAAGCCGGGAGAGAAAATGCGCTTCTGCATTTTGTTCGGAATACCCTTGCCCGTGTCGGTGATATCAACAAACACCTTGCTTTTCTCTTCGGTGACATCAATGGTGATGGCTCCCTTGCCATCCATGGCGTCCACGGAGTTTTTGCATAGATTCTCGATGACCCATTCGAACAAATAGCGGTTCAAGGGCAACACAATGCTGTGCTCGGGCTTGTGGAATGTGATGGAGACCATGGAAGAGATACGCGACTGCAGGTATTGGCTGAACTCATCAATGACGGTCACCAGATCGGTGGACTCCAGAACAGGTGCCGAGCCGATCTTGGAGAATCGCTGGGCGATGGTTTCCAAACGGTGTACATCCTTGCCGATTTCGGTGGGTACGGATTGGTCAATGGGCATCTCTTTGAGCAACTCAGTCCAGGCCATCAACGAGGAAATGGGCGTGCCCAATTGGTGGGCGGTCTCCTTGCTCATGCCCACCCACACACGGTTCTGCTCGGACCGACGGGATGTGCTGAACAGCAAATAGCCGATGATGAGGAATATAAAAATGAACCCGAATTGGATGAAGGGGAAAAACCGCAGCTGTTTCAAAACGGATGACTCTTCGTAAAAGACATAACACCGGCCTCTGTCCACCAAGTCAAGCTCGATAGGTGGAATCTGGTCCTTCATGTCCTTCAACCGCTTGCTGAGGAGCACGGGATCTTGCAGGGTCAACGTGTCGATATTGCCGGCGTTGAGCACGTTGCGCTGGGTGCTGTCGGTGATGATGACCGGTACGGTGGCGGAGTTGATGACGGTTTCCTGGAAGAAAGCGTTAACCAGAGTGTCGATGACAACATGGAGGTCCACGACGGCAGGCATCTCTTGATAATAGACAGTCACATAATCGCGGCCATAGTAGGCAAGCCGCAGACTGTCGAATCCGGAGCGGAGGTCTCCGAGTTCGCGCACATTACGCATCTGAAGGATGGAGTCGGGAAGGTTGACGGCGGCATCGATGTCTCCGTTCCGGCCCACTACAATGAGGGGTATGGAGGTGTTGGCGGAGATGATGTTTTGATAGAATGTGAGGTCTTCATCCCAAGAGGCCTGCGTGACTTTCTTGATGGCTCCGGCTACAATACGGGCGTTGTTGCCCACATCGACCTTGATGGAGTGGAAGAAACGGTCGGTTTCGTTGACAAACTGCGCTTTATACGAGATGGCGCCAGCCCAGATTTCGATGCGCTTGCGCTCCTCTTGGGCGATATTGCCGATGAGTTTGTTGGAATAAACAAGGATAAGGACAAACACAATGGCCGCTGTGATGAAGAGCAGCCATTTCCACCGAGTGGTATGGAGTTTGTCGTTCATGATGGCTTATTCTGCGGCGGCGAGCAGCTTGTCGATGATCTGTTCGACAGTGATGCCTTCGGCTTCTGCCTTGTAGTTCTTGATGATACGGTGGCGCAGGATGTTGTGGGCCACGGCTTTCACGTCCTCAATGTCGGGCGAGTACTTGCCGTCGAGCACAGCGTGCGTGCGTGCGCCGATGATGAGGAATTGGGAAGCACGCGGACCGGCACCCCAGGAGAGGTAGTCGTTGGCCCACGGGTGGGCAAGCTTTGTGCCCGGACGGGTGAGTGTGGAGAGCTTCACGGCATAGCGATAGACGTTCTCCGGTACAGGAATCTTCTGCAGCAACTTTTGATAGAAGATGATGTCCTCAACGGTCAGTACGCGATCGGGTTCCCGCATGGCACCGTGGATGGTGCTCTTTACAATCTGCTGTTCCTCCTCCACGGAAGGATAGTCCAGCATGATGTTGAACATGAAACGGTCCTGCTGGGCTTCGGGCAGAGGATAGGTTCCCTCTTGCTCGATGGGGTTCTGGGTGGCCAACACGAAGAAGGGGTCAGGCAAGGCGTATGTGGTGCCGTTCATGCTGACAGAACGCTCCTGCATGGCCTCCAACAGAGCGGATTGCGTCTTGGGAGGCGTGCGGTTGATCTCGTCTGCCAAGACGATGTTGGCAAAGATGGGGCCCTTGACAAACTTGAAGTTGCGGCTGTCATCGAGAATCTCGGCACCCATGATGTCGGATGGCATCAAGTCGGGAGTGAACTGGATACGGTTGTAACTCATATCGACTGCCTTGGCAATCGTGGTGATCATCAAGGTTTTGGCCAGTCCCGGCACACCGATGAGCAGCGCATGGCTGCGACTGAACATGGCCATGAGGATGTTCTTCACCACTTCGTCTTGACCCACAATGACTTTTGCGATCTCCTGCCGGAGTTGTTTGTATTTGTCAACGAAAGCTGCAATGGCTTCCACATCGTTCTTAGTGTTCAAATCCATAGTTTGTTTTGGGTTTTACGGAATCTGCCATTTGGTAACGAAATCACAGTCCCGATATTGTTCGTTTAATTTTATACTCGTAACTTTTACTTTGTCCACAACCCATTTCTGCAATGCGTTGTACTTCTTCTCCTCCAGCGCGGCGTTCTTGATCATGTCATAATCTTCCACAATGTTGGCCTTGTGCTCGGCCACTTTCTCCTTGAGGTAAATCAGACGGTAGGCCATGACGCCATCTTCGTTGACGAAAGGCACGCATTCCGAATACTCGCCGGGGATGAGCTTGTTGATGGTCATGAAAGTGGTCTCGTCGAGCGACTGTTTGTCGAAGCTGTTGGAGTTGGTGTAGGGGTTGACGGCCAGTCCGCCGTTGTCCTTGGAGGGCCCTTCGGAGAAGCGCTTGGCAGCTTCGGTGATGTCGAGCTTCTCGTTGATGACGATGGAGCGGATGCTGTCCAAATAGGTGATGGCGCGCACCTGCTCGTCTGTGGAAGGTTTGGGCTGGATGAGGATGTGCGCCACATGGATGGACTCACCCTTGCGTTCAATCATCTGGATGATATGAAAACCGGCTTGCGTCTTGACGACGTGGGAGATCTCGCCGGTCTTGAGGTTGAAGGCGGCTGCCTCGAATTCGGGATAGAGGGTGCCGCGCTCCACAAAGCCCAGATCGCCGCCCTTGGAGGCACTGCCGGGGTCATCGGAGTAGAGACGCGCCAACATGGCGAATTTCTCACCACGGAGCACGCGCTCACGATATCCGTTCAGCCGTGTCTTCACCGCTTCGACCTCCTCCTCGCTGACGGGCGGGATCTTGACGATCTCGCCAAATTGGAAGGTCGTGGGCACCATGGGCATGCTGTCCGCGGAAATGTTGGCGGCGAACTGCTTCACCTCCGACGGCGTGATAGTGATGTTTCCCGTGATCTTGTACTGAACCTGCTCGATGAGGGCCTGTTCGTACATCATCTCACGCATCTCTTTCTTGATCTGCGACATCGGCTTGTGGAAATAGTTCTCGATGTACTTTTCGTCACCACCGACTTGCTGGAGAAAATAGGCCATCCGCGTGTTGATGCGGTAGTCCACCTCCTCGTCGGAGACTTCAATGCTGTCCAGATCGGCCTGGTTGACCATCAGCTTGTTGAACACGAGGGTCTCCAAAATGAAACATTTGGTCTCGAAAGGATCTTCCACGGTCTTGAATTGCGAGGCGTAGTCTATGTAATGTTTCTCAAGGTCGGACTGCATGATGATCTCCTTGCCGATGACGGCGATGATGCCGTCCACGGGCACACCACCGCCTTGGGTCCAGCCGACCGCCGGCAACACGGCGAACATGATCATGCACGCAATTTTTTTGAAGGTCCTATTCATTTTTTGCCTAAGGTGAGTTTTTGAAACAGGGGGCGAAAATACAAAAAAAAGAAGACTTATGCCTTCTTTTAAATGTTTAATCGCAGACAAGCAAATTATTTTCTGCCCAGACTTTCGTCGGAAACCGTCAGTTTCTTTCTGCCTTTGGCTCTGCGTGCAGCCAGCACGCGGCGACCGTTGGCAGTGGACATTCTCTCTCTAAAACCATGCTTGTTTCTGCGTCTCTCGTTGGAGGGTTGAAATGTTCTTTTCATCTTTCTATTGCGTTATATTTTTACTTGCTTTTTTGAGGGCGCAAAGGTACACTTTTTTTAATATCATCCAACTCTCTAATAAAAAAAGTTATAAACAGTAAAAACATCTCCCTTTGGCATGTGAAATGTCCGAAATTTTTTTTATTATTGCTTTTTCAAAATACAATGCTAAAAAACTGAACGCCATGAGTAGTAAAATCACCCTCCTGTTGACGGCTATTTTATTAGTGATCAGTAAGATGTCGTTTTGTCAGATTGATAATCCGTATGCTGACTTTGATCCGAGGACACTGAAGGAAAATGCTAAATATGCTCGGAGTTTCGCGCCGAACACCTATGATGAGAAAGTCCTGTATAGTTGTATGGCCGACGTGGTCAATGCCGCCCGCGCCCAGTATGCTTTCCTGCCGGTGTTCAAATCGGATGAGCGCATGGACTCCACCGCCATGTTCCAAGCTTCCTACCAGGCTCAGAAAGACGAGAAGACGCTTGACAATTTTGCACCGTACAAAACCACTTATTTCCGCCTGCGCAAATATGGCCTGGCTGGCAATGGCAATGAACTGGTGACCAAAGTGAAAGCTTACCTCGGTGAAGCGGAATACAGCTATTACGACCTCTGCCTCGCCGCCGTGCAGTCCATCCTCAAAAGCCCCAAGACCGCGGAAGTCCTCCTCGACAAACAATATTCTTATTTGGGTATCGGCTTCAACACGGATGCCATGATGAAGAGCATGTATATTTCGTTTGTCTTTGGCAACGACCGCACGTTCAACAATTACAAGCCATCCTATGGAGAAAGAGACCTTCCTTATACGAAAGGTCAGGCCGGATTCAAAAGCTATGATGACAAAATTTGTAAGAAATGTTCCACAGACCCCGCTCTTGAAGTGCTCTCCGAACTGATCAGTGTCAATAAAAACAACGAGGTTTACCTTAATACGGATGATTATAAAAACTTGAAGAAGTTGATAGGAAAAGAAGGCGATGCCATCGCACTCGATTTTGTCCAGCATTCCCAATACGAGTGTGACGACTTCACGGTGGACTATGACCTGTCGCACAGAGGCACGGTCACCAAGCCCATTACCTTTGAGAAAATCATGGAACTCAATGAGAACAGCAACCTGAAGTCCGGCAAACTCACTGCCAAGCTTTGCGATGTGCCGGAAACCGTCAACAATGATTTCGACATCAACATCCTTGTCCTGAAAGAGGGCAACCGCATTTGCCGCACGGTTATCACCAAGGCGGTTGAAACCAAAAAAGCGGAGAATGTGGAGAAAGTCAATTTTATCAAGGACTTGGCCAGTATCAAGGCCAAGGGCGAGTGGACGGCCGCGCCCGAAGACGGCGAGTTCAGCGTCACATTTCCTTACGACTTGAAAAAGACCGACTATACAACCGATGCCTACGAGAGCCAGCTCGGAACTTCCGATGTGCCGGAATACAAGCTTAATAGCATTGAAATCATTGCGCACAACTCTCCCAACTATTATAAAGATGCAGCCTACCAGAAGATCCAGGAAAAACGCGCCGATTTCCTTAAGAAAAGCATTCTCGCCAAATATCCCGGCACAGAGGTGACCGTGTCGTACGACTATTGCTGGGAGTCTTTCAAGAAAAACATTGTCAACGACGGTGAGTATTATGACATGAGTTTCTTGACCTTGGAAGCTTGCGCCAAACAACTCAAGGCCGAGTCGTGGACAGTGAAATATCTGGACAGCGCTTATCTTGCTCCCTGCCGCTATTACGAGATCAAATATCATGTGACCTACAAGGTGGATTCCAAAGCGCAAGAGCAGACCTTTGCGGTATGGAAGTTTAACAAGGCCTTGTCGGAGAAAAACCGCCCGCTGGCCATGTCTATTGAGAATTACATCATCGATCAGGTCGAGTCTGGACAATATACCGCCACTCCGTTGAACAACATGGTGATTCCCAAGCATAAGGACAATCAGGCTTTGCTTAACAACCGCCTTTACATGAAATATTACCTTGCCCCGAAGTTGACGGAGGCCATGTCAGAGGAGATGACCGAAATTTTCAACTTGAACACAGCTAATGTGAAATTGCTTTATAACACGACAGTCTGCGATGTTTTCCAAAGAAAGATCACTTCCACGGCGGATATCGCCAAGACACAGGCCAATATTGACAAGCTCTATTCCATACCGGGCATTCCCAAGGATCGCGTGAATGCCATCAATATGGAATACCAGATGATGATCATCGACTATCTTTCCGCTGTTCCTGCCAACATGGAGACCACTGCGTTGATGACTTCCACGTTTGCCAAGATCAAGGAAATACGCAATCCCGTGATGGACAGTTGGCAAAATGCGTATAAGTTGGCTGCCCGTTTTGCTTCGCAACGCGATTATATGTATGCGCTTTCCCTCATGGATCCTTTCCTTGACGATGCAACCATCTCCGAGGATTTCCTTTTCTCTTACATCTCCATGGCAGCCCACCGTGAACAGACCTACCTCGGACCTCTCTTCGGCAAGGCGGTCAAGTTGGCAGCCGAGAAGAATGCCGTGAGACTTTGCGGACTGTTCGACGAACTGCCGGTGTGTGTGTTCGAGAACGAAGAGGTCAAAGCCATCGTATGCAAGGCCTGTAACCGTTAAAGCTTCGCGATGCAAGAAATAGAAGAAAGCCTCCCGCAAGAGTCGGGCGAACTGTACGAACATTTTCGTTTCAACGTTGATCCGGGCACGGAGCTGCTGCGTATTGACAAGTATCTGTTCAATCTGCTTCGTCACACCTCCCGCAGCAAAATCCAGCAGGCGGCCAAGGCGGGCTGCATCCTCGTGAACGGCAAGCCTGAGAAACAGAATTATAAGGTTCACCCCAACGATGTCATCTCTGTGCTTATGCCAAAGCCGCCGCGCGTCACGGAGATTCTGCCAGAGGACATTCCCCTCGACATTTCGTACGAGGACGACGATCTGCTTATCGTCAACAAGGCCGCTGGCATGGTGGTGCACCCGGCATTCGGCAACTATACGGGCACCATGGTCAATGCCCTGTATCACTATCTTGGCAAGCAGCAGCTGCCCGATGGCTCGCCCGTGAAGCCGCTTTTGGTGCATCGTATCGACAAGAATACTTCCGGCCTCCTTGTGGTTGCCAAAAACGAGCTGGCCCAGATGCGGTTGGCCAAGGTCTTCTTCGACCACGACCTGGAGCGTAAATATTATGCTTTGGCGTGGGGCGACTTCCCGGAGGATTCCGGAACCATTGTGGGCAATGTGGGGCGTAATCCGAAAGACCGCATGGTGATGACGGTTTTCCCCGAAGGTGACGAGCGTGGCAAGCATGCCGTGACCCACTGGCGAGTGATAGAACGTTTTGGCTATGTGACACTGATAGAGTGCCAGTTGGAGACGGGCCGCACCCACCAGATTCGCGTCCACATGCAATCCATCGGCCATCCTCTCTTCAATGACGAATCCTATGGCGGTGACCATATCTTGAAGGGCACGACTTTTTCAAAATATCAACAATTTATCCGTAATTGTTTCGCACTGATGCCGCGACAAGCCCTGCATGCCAAGTCGTTGGGTTTCGTGCATCCCACCACCGGCAAGTTCACGCTTTTTGAATCGGAATTGCCCGCCGACTTCCAGGCTGTCCTCGACAAATGGCGCAGCTATGTCCATACAACGGTGGACAACGGATAGTCGTGGTTTCTTGTTTGATTGGGTGAACAGTTTGCAAAATCCCCGCAAAACGTATCTCTCAATGGAATGATTCATGATTGGAGTGTGGAATCATGCATAACATTTTGTTCCGTGTGCGCGGAATGTGCACCCTTGTCGCACAACACAGTCGGCACAGCTCTTACGGCTTTCGCTGCCACCGATTTTGACGATTCCCATCATGGACTTGAGAGGCACCATCAGCCCCGAATCGAGGAATGTGATGCCAATGCGCTCGGCACGCAAGCGTAAGGCAATCTCGCGGCTGTCTTCCAAAGAGGTGCCGCCATAGCCTGGACAGAATCGGAACCCCATGTGTTCATAGGGAAGCTCGCGCTCAAACTCATCGGCACGTTGCTCCAGATACGCCGAAGCTGCGGCATCGAAGACGAGAGCATTGGTCATGTCCGTAAGTTGCAGGCGCTTTAGGCGGCGGTCCACTTGTGCCCCCAATGTGGTGGCACACAGCAAATAGCCATCCGCACCTGACAAGTGCTCCATGTAGGCGGGATTGGCGAGCATGAACGGCATTGGCTCTGTGAAATGCGCATATAGGTAATGAAACCCCGACAACTCCTCGACCTCCTGCACGGCATGCTCGATTCGACGCAGGATATCGTTCTCCACCATGACGTCGGGCGGATAGCCCAAGTAGTGGACAATCGTGTCTGCCAGTTTTTTATTTGATGATTCGGTTTTCATTGTTGGTGATGAAGGATTTCCAGTCGTTGAACTTGCCGCCACCGCCCATGACGACGCGCGACTGCAGGTGGTGGCACACGGCGGCGGCTAAGGCGTCCGTGGCATCCAGGAACTCGACATCTTGTGACAGCGGGTACATGTGGCACAGCATCGCAGCCACCTGCTCCTTGGCGGCATTGCCATTGCCTGTGATAGATTGCTTGATCTTTCGGGGCGGGTATTCAAAAACATCCATGCCCGCGTGCAGACAGGCTGCGATGACGACCCCCTGCGCGCGTCCCAACTTTAGCATCGACTGCACATTTTTGCCATAAAAAGGTGCTTCGATGGATAGAATGTCGGGGCGATATTGCTCAATCAAGGCATTGGTCTTCTCGTAAATGTATTTCAGCTTCGCATAATGATCGGACAATTTGTTCATTTGTATCACGCTGATCACCTCCACGTCCGACTTGTTGAGGTTGGTGTGCAGTACAGCGTAGCCCATCACGGAGGTGCCGGGGTCGATGCCCAGAATGCGGTGTTCGGTCGTCTCTGCCATTACTTTTTCTTGTCTGTGGTGAAATGGAGAAAACCCTCCTCGTAGTTGATGACAGCGTGGTTTTTTACAAAAAAATCGTTGCCAAGAATCATCTGCACGGGCTTTTTGTTCAGGCGGACGTAGGCCATGTTGATATATGAGAAGTCGAGCAGGGCCATGTTTTTGAACAGTTTCATCCTATAGCGACCGATGCGAAAGTCGGGTACATCGGCCACGCGCACGTCAAAATCATCGCCGCCAATGCCGGCGGTGACGCCTTCGTGCTCTTCGGTTTGCAGCTCAGGCAAGATTAATTTGGCGAAAGTGGCGTCCAAACAGCTGTGGGAGGCGCCTGTGTCAAGCACGATACGGACGGGGTGCCCTGCAATGGAACCGCTTACAAGGGTGTGATAATCCCCATGTTCCAATTGCATGACATGGAGCTTGACACTGTGTCTTTTTGTTGTATCCATAAAAAATGATTTAAGAAATCATTGCAAATCCGGGAAAGAATGCACCCCTCTTTTCATAGCCAATGTTTCTTTACGAAGAAAATGACCAGTCCGATCAAAATTGCGGCGCAGAAGCCAACAACAATCAGGAATGCATACGGTGATTCTGCAAATGGAAGGTTCACATTCATGCCATAAAGTCCGCTGATGAAGGTTAATGGCAACACGATGGTGGATATGATAGTGAGCATGCGCATGATTTCGTTGGTCTTGTTGGTCTGCAACGAGTCGAATGTGCTCGACAGGCCGTCCACCAACTCGCCGTAGTCGTCAATCATATCCCACATCTTCTGATAGAAGTCGAGGATGTTGCCCCAGTAGTCTTCCATGTCGTCGGCAAAGCCCCTGACGTCACCGGATTCGAAGAGCTTGAAGAGACGCAGCTGCGGCTTGAACATGGTGTTGAGCTGGATGATGTTCTTGCGGAATCGGGAAATCTGTTCAATGATGGTCTCCGACTTGCTGCTGAAAAGCTCGCGGTTGATGAAGTCGAGTTCTGTGCCCATGCGTTCCACAAGCAGGAATGTCTCTTTCATCATCCTATATAATATATGGTATAGGATGGCATCGCTGGTGCCGCTGATGTCATCCTCGTCTTCCGGCTCGGGATGAATCTTGGTGTAGTTGAAGAGGTCCTGCACCACATAGTGCGAGTTGCCGACCGTGATCAGATAATCCTGTCCCCAGAAAATCTTGGTTTCCTCGGTCTTGACAAGCTGCGTGCGCTTGTCCATCAACGGAAAATGAAAGACAAGGAAGAAATAGTCGTCGTAAATGTCGATTTTGGGGCGTTGTACAAAACTGGAGCAGTCGTCAATGTCCAACGGGTGAAAGTGGAAGTTATCCCTTAAAAAGTCCAGGTCTTCGACCGTGGGATTGGTGATATGATGCCATTTGAAAGTGCCAAAGTCAATGGTGTCAACCATAAAATAACCTCCTTTCTTGTTGGGTTAGAAACTATGAAAACTACTACATCTTGGTGTGGTTTACGAAACGGCGGCAAAGATACAAAAAAAGGATAAATGAAAATGAAGAATAGAAAATAAACAGTGACAAAAAGCAGGTCGTTCCCATGGGTCAAGGCTTGATATTCTCGTTGCCGGTGATGATGATTTTCCGGTCTTTGGCTGCCTGCACCCCATAAACGGTTTCTCTTGTCTCTTCGGTCTGAAAACTTCGGTTTACAGCACCCTGAGGGTCTATGTGGATGGTGAGCCCCGCTTTCTCTCCATCAAGGTAGGGGACGAAAAAGTTGTCTTCCGTCTGTCGCAAATAGTTGAGAAGGCTGTAGATACGGCGGGAGGAGAGGTGGAGGTTGTAGCCACTGTTGTGCAGCGGGCTGGCATAGCCGCTGACGGTGAGCTCCACGGTTTCGTCTGCAGAAAGGGCCTCGCGCAAATAGCGGGTCAGCCGTTGCAGCCGTTCGTAGCCAGTAGCCACGGAATCGCGCAGAAACCGCGACATCTCCGCTTCGGCTGCCTGCCGTGCCGTATCGGAAAGCCCGCGGCCCGTTTCGCGCACATAGAGGGCTTTGTGCGTCATGTACTGGTTGTAGAGGGTGGGGTAGTCCGTGACAGTGGTGTCCGACAGGGAACGCGGGTCAGGCTGGTCGTTTTGGAAATAGAGCGTGATGGGCAATACGGAGGCGATTTTCTCGTGGATATTTGGCTCGTACTCGGTGGTGTCGGCTGCGACGGGGGATGATTCCCAGCGAAAGCGAAAAAGATCGTTGCAACATGTGTCGGACTCATCGGTGCCGTCGTGCGGCCGGTTGGAGGAGAAGTGGCCACACTCCCCGACAGGATCGAGCGTGAAATAAAAATCGTTGTATTCCGAGTTGAATGGTACACCCATGTTGGAGACAATGCCCCATTGGCTGAGCGACCCCGGACAATAGAAAATGTCGTATCCGCCGATGCCAAGGTGCTCGTCGGAGCTGAAGTACAGCACTCCTTTTTGCTTGTCATAAAAGGGCGTCACTTCATTGCCCTCTGTGTTAATGGCAGTGCCGGCATTGACGGGTGTCTGGTAATGGCCGTCCTTGACAATGGAATACCAGATGTCCAACTCGCCGACACCCTGTTCCCGATCGGAAACGAAGTAGAGCACATCGAAGTTGTCCGTCTCCGCGAGGTAAGGTTGCATCGAGGTGGTGCCTTCAGCATTGATGACGGAAGGCAATCTCTGGGGCTTTTGCCAGCTTCGGCCGTCGCGTCTGCTTTGCCACAAGGTGCATCGCAACTCTCCGTCATGATTGCGGGTGCAACGGGAAAAGATCAGCAGATTTTGTTTTTCGTTGAAACAAAAATTGCTGTTGAAAGTGTTGCGTGCGTTGATGGAGAAAGGCAGCGGCTCCGCAGGCGTGAAGCTGCCCTCTGGTAACAATGTTGACTGATAAATATTGCAATACCAGCTTGTTTCGAAAATATGGTCGATATCTTCATCTGCGTTGGCGCGCAAGGATGTGAAATAGAAAGTTGAGTCCGGAAGCAATCGTCCGCAAAACTCCGAGAAATGCGTGTTGACCTCGTCAGGGAGAGCCTCCACGATGACAGGCAGGCTGTCGTGACGGATGAAATAGCGCTGCTCTTCACGTTGCTGTTCCGTGAGCTTGCCCACTTGTGCTTGTGTGGTCACACCAATGCTGAGCAGAAGGATAATATGGATTGTCCGCAGCTGCATCACAGTAGGTCGTATGGACAAGGTTCCTTGCCGATTCGTTTGATGGTTTTTTTGCGGAAAATGTAGGATAATGTCAGCTCCACACTGCCGCGAGCATGTGTCGCTGCCACAAATCGGGAAACGTTGATGTCGTAGGCGACACCGAGCCGCACGTCTTTCCAATTGAAGAAGACATCGGCAATGATGGCATCGTTCCAGCGGTACAATAGGCCGCCACCCACGGAGTATATGGTGGTATAGCTGTTTTTTCGTTGGAAATATTCTACATTGACACCGAAGGTGTACTCGCTGAAGCGCCGCTGCCAACTGCTATAAAGCATGGGTTCCAAGGCCAGATCAGAGGTGAGCCCGATGCGCGAGAGGAAGTGGACACTGTATTTGACGGGCAGTTGCTCCAAGTCATTGCTGAAAGCTTCGCGAGGTTGGTTAAGGTGTGCCACTGACGTGCCCAATTGGAAGGTGTTGTGCTTGTCGGGAGAAAAACTCCAGAAAAAGCCTGCCCCGATGTCAAAAAACAACTGCCGGTTGTCTGGAAACAACTCGCTGGTGGGCAGGGACGGGTCATAATGACCGCTATGGAATTGCTCGTCCCAACGTGCGTTGCTGAAATCGACGTTGTTGTGCAAGATTCCACCATAGATTCCAAGTCCGATTTTGTGCTTGCCACGCCGCCCCAAATACTTAATGTACGAGGCTGTGACTATGGCTTGTATAGAGGTGTAGTTGAGGTCGCCGGCATGGTCGAAATTAAAGCCCGCACCGATGCCGATGAGTTCTTGCCGTTGGTTGTTGCGATAGACAGATCCGTCAAGGCTGATTCCCATGGTCTGAAAGGGAACCGTTACGGAATGCCACTGCGTACGATAGGCGGCGGTGGCCCGGAAAAGTCCGTCGTAAGCCCCTGTGAGGGAAGGATTCAGCGTGATGGGCTGGTCATAGAACTGGGAAAAGTGGTAATTCTGCCCCCGTGCGGAGAAAAAAAAACAACACAGTGCCGTCAAAAGCAGGATGACATATTTGTATTTCTCGTTCCAGCAACGGCGCAGATATTTTCGGAGCTCGTTTTCACGCGGGTTGTCCTGCGGTTCGTAAATTTTCACCCCACTCAGTTGCGGTGGCATGAATTCCTGCTCGACGAAGTTGTGCTCGAAGTCATGAGCATACTGATATCCCTTGTGGTAGCCCAATTCCTTCATCAGCTTGGTGGGTGCGTTGCGGATATGCAGCGGCACAGGCAGGTCGCCGGTCTGCTTGACAATGGCGTATGCCGTGTCAATAGCCATGATGGCAGCGTTGCTCTTGGGCGACGAGGCCAAGTAGATGGCTGTCTGCGACAGGGGGATTCGCGCTTCTGGCATGCCGATGACGTTCACGGCTTGAAAACAATTGTTGGCCAATAGCAGTGCGTTAGGATTGGCGTTCCCGATGTCTTCGGAGGCCAGGATGACCATGCGACGCGCGATGAAGAGCGGGTCCTCGCCGGCGATGAGCATGCGCGCCATCCAGTAGACTGCAGCGTTTGGGTCGCTGCCCCGCATCGATTTGATGAAGGCAGAGATGATGTCGTAATGCTGCTCCCCGTTCTTGTCGTAAAGTGCTAAGTTTTGTTGGATCACCTGCAATACGCCTTCTCGGGTGACGGTGAGCACACCGTCCGTCGGCTGTGTCATCCAAGTCACCAACTCGACGGCATTGATGAGCTTTCGGGCGTCGCCGCCTGAAATACGCAACAAGGCCTCCGTGTCTTCCATGACAATTTTGCATCCCAACTGTTTCTCTTGATAGTCCACGGCGGTTTGCAGAATGCGCTCCAAATGCACGCGCGACAAATTTTTCAACACATAGACCTGACACCGGGAGAGCAGGGGTGAGATGACCTCGAAGGATGGATTCTCCGTGGTTGCACCGATGAGCGTGACGACCCCCTGCTCCACAGCACCCAACAAGGAATCTTGCTGGGACTTGGAAAAACGGTGGATCTCATCGATGAAAAGCAGGGACCGGTGCTCCGATTTTTTGGCCTTCTCAATAACATCGCGAATGTCTTTTACACCGCTGTTGATGGCACTCAACAGATAAAAGTCGGCGCCTGTCAGCTCGGCAATGAGCAGCGCCAGAGTGGTCTTGCCCACACCCGGAGGCCCCCAGAAAATCATGGATTGGATGTTGTCGTTTTCAATGGCATTGCGCAATACGGCTCCCTTGCCCATCAGGTGCTCCTGACCGACGTATGCATCCAGTGTCCGAGGACGTAATATCTCTGCCAAAGGCTTTTGCATAGCTGTTCAAAGTGTTGGCAAAAGTACAAAAAAAAGTAATTGATTATTCGTGTTCGACAATCGGTGAATTTTCTTCGTTTAGCATGACTCATGTCGAAAATAATTGTATCTTTGTGGCGTGAAAACTAATACTTTTTTTTTATGATGAATGAACTAGAAAACAATGTAAGTTTTTTCAGATTTGAAGATTTGAGAATTTATGACAAATCGATGGAATATATCGATTGGTTATATGGAAAGATGACACAAATTCCCTGCGACAATGCAGTGACAGTGCGGTTCCCGATAGCCGCTTTCCTTAAATCCGCCAGCAAAATCGCCTTGAACACGGCGGAAGGATCCTCCCGAAGCAAATCGCAGTTCTTGTATTACATGAAATTGGCTAAGAGCGCGGTGAGGGAGTGCGTCGTTTTTACAGAAATATCCCGTAAGGTGAGCATCTTCGATGATGAAATGTATGAACATTCCCGCAATCAATTAATGGAATTGACGAAAATGATCGGCTCCTTGATCTCCTCGTTGCAGCGCAGCATAGGCTCCTCTGCCGCGGTGGATAAGACAGAGAATCCCATGGGGCCGATGTCGGACATTGACGAATTTTGATAAAAATTGTCCGGTTTTTTTTTAGAGGATGCAGAAATGCATCCTCTTTTTATTTTTCTTATTTTTGCCAGCCAAATTTTTAGGATATGAAAGTTCAATCAAAAACGTTTCTGCTTCTCTCTATGCTCCTTGTGACAGCTGTTTCCTCGTTTTCAAATCCTGTTGGGAAGAGGGCTATGATTGCATTCGGCCAGGCTGCTTTCAGACAAAAAGCGGCTGCGATTCATCCGGAAGCTGTCTCTGCCGAGTTGAAGGATGTCTTCTTCTTGGGTGATGCGAAAAAACCCTCATTGGCAATCCTGAATTTCGACGGAGGATTTCTTGTCGTCTCCGGTGACGATGCCGCCTTCCCTGTCTTGGCCTATTCGTTTGAAAGTGGGCTTGATTGGGATGCCGCTGCTCCTGGCGCACGCTACTTTATAGAATCCTATCAGCGGGAAATCCAGCAGATGAGAAAACAGAATGTCCAGCCTACAGACGAGGTTCAGCGTGAATGGCAAGCCCTTTCCTCCAAGGATGTCCAGGATGCGACGGTTATCATCTCCCCTCTGCTGACAGCCCGATGGAACCAAAACAAGTTCTATAACCAGTATTCTCCGGAAGATTATGAGTCAGGATCCTATTATGACAATCGCACCCCGAACGGTTGTGTTGCCGTGGCCATGGCGATGATCATGTATTACTATCGTTATCCCGAATGCGGTCAGGGGTCGCATACCAATTACACTGATTACGACGCCTATTACGTCAATTTTGCTCAACAGCATTACTGCTATGATGTCATGCAAGACCAGTTGGAACATTACAATAACGAGGTCGCCAAGTTGATTTTCCATTGTGCTACCTCCGTGGATATGCACTATGCGTCCGATGGTTCCGGGGCCTATTCTCAAGAAGTGCCTAATGCAGTCACGACGTATTTCAGATATAGTCCCGATTGCGAAATACAAAGCAAACATAACTATAACTCTTCGGTATGGAGACAAAAATTGAAAACGGAGTTGAACGCCCTCCATCCTATTTATTATTCGGGTTACTCTGAAGATGGCGGACATGCATTTGTCTGTGATGGCTATAATAGCGACAACCATTTCCATTTCAATTTTGGATGGGGTGGGTCTTCCAACGGATATTACAGCTTGAGCAGTAGCAATTCCCAAGCTGTGAATGGTTTTTCGTCGGGTCAGGCCGCCATCTTCAATTTTTATCCCGCAGATCTTGATTACCCGGGCGATTGTCAATCCAGGGAAATTTTTGCCGAGAATGGATCCTTGGAAGACGGCAGTTCTGTCTTTGACTATCAAGACAACCAAAACTGCACCTATCTTCTCAGCTCCCCTGGCGCAAATTCTGTCACGATCACCGTCCAGTCTTTTGAAACCCAACAGGGATTTGATTCGCTGAGCTTCTGGAATAAAAACGACTCCTTGTTGCTCACACTCTCGGGAGAAATGCCCACCACCAAGGTTTATGATTTTCTGACGGACAGCCTGTACATTACCTTTGTGACAGATGACTCCATCACCGATGCCGGCTGGAGAATACAATACCAATTCAATAGACCTTTGCAAATCTGCAATGCCGGTTTGATCACGGGACTTGAAGGTACACTTACGGATGGAAGTGGCGACCAGGACTACAACCCCAACACGAGTTGCGTGTGGGTCTTCAGGAATGTCTCGGCTTCCAGTATTACTTTCTCGTTTGATTCCTTGGACCTCAGTCCAGAGGATCGCCTGGTTTTCTATGATGCCAAGATTAATCCCAACAGATTGATTAATGTCTTTTCGGGCAATACCATTCCTGCTGATTTCACCGTGAATTCAAGTAAAGTGAGAGTCGGTTTTTTCACCGACAATTATCTTAATGGAGGTGGCTTCTCTTTCCGGTGGACATTCAATCTCCAGGATGGGATCCATCAAGAGGAAATGGACTCGGATTCATGGACTGTTTTTCCAAATCCTGCGACAAACAGGGTGAATGTGTCTCTGCCGGATGGCTGGAAAAACGGTGCGATTGCCATATACGATATGGCGGGACGACAAGTTTTGCAGCAGCCCATTTCTGGGAATAGTACCGTTTCTTTTGATTCAAGTTCTTTAAATAGTGGTATTTATACGGTTGTGTGCCAGAGTGGAAATAAGACTCTGAAAAAAAAGCTGGCGATTGTTCGTTAGGGCTTAAACATTTTGTCGCTCTGTTTGTCTTTATCGGCGATGTTTAACACAATAAAATCTACTATCATGAAAAAGTTAGTCATTTCCTTAGGCATTATCTGCATGATGGCACTGTCCGCATCAGATATCATGGGACAAACACCGGTCTCCAGAACGAACACTTCCTCCGCAGCGGCTGGCAAATCCCAAAGCACTGCAGTCCGCCAGGAAAGGAAGGGTGATGCTCAGATGAGCAAAGCCAACACTAACTATCAGCGAGCACAGTCCTCTGTCGCACGTCCTGCCGCCACGAGTCAGCAGACATCAACCACTCGTCCTGCGGCCACGACCACGACGGCTCGTCCGACCACGACGGCTCGCCCGGCATCTACACCTGCAAGCAGAACCACTACCAATAGCAGTGTCAGTTCCACTCGTACCAACACGAGTTCCTCAACGGTGACAAGGCCTGCTTCTTCGAGCACCAGTGTGAACCGTCAGGCTGCTACAAACGCTGCACAGCCGGCTACTACTTCTGCAAGCAGACAAACGGGATCTTCCACGACGGCTAAGCCCGCCACCACCGCAACTGCCACACAACCTTCCGCACGTGAGACGGCCAATGCTTCTTCTGCAGCGACCACGGCCAGAGGTACGGCTCCCAGCAGTACATCTGAGTCAAGAAGAGGTTACAACGGACAAGGTGTGGCCCAACCGCAACCCGCTCCTCAGGGATATACCGGAGGTGGCGCGAGTGGCGACCCCAAGATGCACCACAACCCCTTCATGCACCCGAATCACCACAACTTCGGCGGCCACATGACTGTCCCTCGTCATATACAACCGGTTTACTACGGCGGAATTCCCTACTACTACTATAACAGCGTCTTCTGCACCATGTTGAACGGCTACTATGTGATCTGCAGACCTCCGCTCGGCGCCGTCATCGCATACTCGATCTTCCACACCTGGCGTCCCGTTGTCGTGATCCACAGAGGTGTAACCTACTACTATGACGATGGTACTTTCTTCCGCCCGAGACAAAGAGATTATGTCGTAGTCGCCCCTCCGGTGGGAGCCTTGGTGGCCGAATTGCCCAGCAACTATCAGACCATCGTACTCGAAGGAAGAGTTTACTACAAGGTCGATAACGTTTACTATAAGGAAGTTGTGCTTGACGGGTATCTCTGGTATGAAGTGCTCTTTGTAGCTTAAAAAAAAAAATTCAGGATTTGAGCGCGAATCAAAAATTTTAGTATTTTTGCGCGCTCAAATCTTTTGCCCTGTGGTGTAATGGTAGCACAGCAGATTCTGGTTCTGTTTGTATGGGTTCGAGTCCTATCGGGGCAACTTCAAAATCACGCTGTTCAGCGTGATTTTTTTTGATAGATCCATCTCCTTCCAAGACAGTATCGTAAAAAGGTTGTCACAATCCAAAACTTTTGCGTATTTTTGCCGATTGAAAAAATATATTCGACATGTTAGTTATTGGCATCGCCGGCGGATCCGGCTCTGGAAAGACCTCTGTGGTCAAAAAGATCATACAATGCTTGCCCAAAGAGCGAGTGAGCGTCCTCAGTCAAGACGCCTATTATAAGGACAACGGCAATCTGCCACAGGAAGAGAAAGAAAAGATTAATTTCGATCATCCTTCCGCTATTGAATGGTCGCTTTTAATAGACCATATACAACAACTTCATTCAGGCAAATCCGTAGATATGCCCATCTACTCGTATGTGACATGCGGCCGCAGTCGTGAGACTATTCCTGTGAAACCCTGTGACGTATTGCTCGTGGAGGGTATCCTCATCTTCACAGATCCCGAACTGTGCCGCATATTGGATTTGAAGGTGTTTGTCGATACCGATGCCGACGAACGCCTTATCCGCATTATTCAACGCGATGTGATTGAGCGTGGACGTGGATTGGACAAGTCAATCATCCACTACCAAAACTTCGTGAAGCCCATGCATGAACTTTTCATCGAGCCGTCCAAAAGGTTGGCCGATATCATTATACCTGTCGGTGGACAAAACGAGAAGGGAATCGACATCCTGACTTCCAAAATCAGGCAGACTCTCGGTATTGTTTAAGTCTTCTGTTGCTGCTTCTTTGCGGCAGGAAACAACACATTGTTCAAAATCAAACGATAACCTGCGGAATTGGGAAATAGATTCAATTCTGTGGGTGGATCGTTGATTAAATGCTGATAATCCTCGGGATCGTGGCCGGAGTAGAAGGTCCAAGTCCCTTTCCCATACTCGCCGTGAATGTAGCGTGCTTCGTTGAATTGCGCCGATTCTCCCATGATGGTCACCGTGGGCTTGATCAGCTCTTTCCGGAAAGCAGTGGTTTGTCCCATGAATCCGGGAATCACAGTAAGGTGGTTTTGGCACAACATGGTGGGAACAGGATCCCACTTGGCGGAAAATTCAAAAAGCGTGAAAAAGTCATTGCTTTTATTGGTCATGTGCAAGGTGGGATTCACATCGATGTCAGACACTTCATAGACGTAGGGATTGGTCTCGATCTTGAAGTTTGTGAAAGCGAAGCAGTTATCGTAGTTGAGCTTGCTTTGGGCCTGCGGGTCCATGGGGTCTCCGTCAAACATGACATCACAAATGTCCACACCTTCAGCAGCCAATGCGATGTCGTAGCTGTCAGGACCCGAGCACATGGCGAACAGATAGCCGCCTCCTGCCACGAAGTCGCGGATGCCCTTGGCCACAGCGAGCTTCATTTGGGACACTTTTGCGAATCCCAGTTGTGCGGCGCGCTCCTCCTGCTCTTTGACGTCATCCTGATACCATTTGGCGTTCCGGTAATTGGCCCAAAACTTGCCGTATTGTCCTGTGAAATCTTCATGATGCAGATGCAACCAATCGTATTTGGGGAGTTCGCCTTTGATGACTTCCTCGTCATACAGGACCGTGTAGGGAATCTCGGCGTATGTGAGCACCAGGGTGACGGCATCGTCCCAAGGGAGTTTGTTCTTTGGGGAATAGACGGCGATTTTGGGCTCTTTGGTGAGCCGGATTTCGTTCATGTTGTTTTCGGTAGCCGAAATCTCGGCAAGGATGCCCTCTGCTTGAATGTCGGCGATAACCTGGTAAGTAACGCCTCTAACTACACACTCGTCTTCAATGGTGGAATTGTATGCGCACATGAAGCTGCCGCCTCGGTAGTTGAGCAACCAACTCATGTCCACCTGGTGTGAAACTGCGAAATAGGCTATACCGTACGCCTTGAGATGGTTCTCCTGTTCCAAATCCATAGGGATGAGGATGTGTGAGGCTAAAGCGTGGGGAACGCAAACGATACAGCATATTATAGCCAAAAGGATTGTTTTCAGTGTTTTCATCATGATAGTTATCTTCTGACAATGGGACGGCATTGGATTCTGCCGTCTAATCCCAATAGGAATAGTTTTTTGTTGGTTAGTCTGAATTCTTTTATATCTGCCAACCCGTCGGCAATAAGGATGGAGTCCATGGCGAAAATGTCGTATTTTTGAAGTTTACCATCCTTTAGATAAACGAAGAAATTGCCCTGCCATTGTGCGGCAAGTATGTTTGGCAACAATATTTTTCTTTCAAATGTTCCGAAATTATCGAAAAAGAAGAGCCCGTAGGTGGTGTCTATCAGTACAATGCTTTTGTCAAGCGCAATCGCCATGCTTGTCGGGTTGAATTGCTCGCCAAAGTTGACAGGTGTTGTGCTTGCAATGTTCAGGGAAAGGTCCGTAAGGATAAGTTGGTGGGTGCTGTTGTCAAAGAGTGCGATCCGGTTGGCGCCGGCAAAGGCGGCAAGTGTTACGGAAAAGAGATTGTGCTCGAAAAGGGAGAGTCTGTTCCCGACGGGGGAGAGGGTGTTGTCCAAAATGGTGATGACACTGGCTTCTTTGTGAAAAACCAAAATTTTGGAAGGAATACTGGCATCGACATTGCAAATGTCCCCCAATTCATAGTTGCTGTAATTCGACATCAAATTCCCGTCCGGGTCGTATTTTTCCAATGTGGCATCCTTCCAAATGTAGACGTTTTCTTGTATGTCCACGGTGAAATGGTCACACTGCCTGTGGATAAAAGAAGGTCGCTCTTGGGCATAGGAAAGTCCAAGAGCGACAATGGATATTATAAGCAAGAGCGCTTTTTTCATTGAATTATTAGAACTTACAACCGATGGTGGCTGCAACTCTATGGGTGGTGTTTTTGATTTGTGTCGTGGCGTTAGGCGTGTAGAGGTTGTAACTGTCCTTGGAGAACTTCATGATATAGGCCAGGTCCACGAAGAAATATTTTGCGCGGTAGCCGAAGCCGAAGGAACCGTAGTGGGCGCTCCCGTTGAATCCTTCAGACCATTGGTTGCTGTTGGCGTAAGGCGAGGTTTTGAAATTGTAGCCCGCACGGAGAGCGAAACTGGGACTCAAGTTGACTTCACCGCCAATGCGGATGGTGTGGCATGCATTGTATTTTTCGCGTGTGAGCGCATTTTCGTTGGAGAAGTCATAGTCGTTGGCATATAAGGTTGCCATGCGGTAGTCGTTGAATTCATATTCCGCCGAGATGAAAGCACGCTTGTTGATGAGGAATGCGGCTCCCAGATTGAAACGGAACGGGGTCGTGAGGGAGAATTGATAGTTGTATCTGTATTCGCTTGATTCATCGCTCGCAGAGACCCAATGAGAGGTCATTGAACGTCTGTAACTGTCCTTGATTTTCCAAAAATATGAAGGGGTTTGGATGCCTGCGCTGAGTCTTAAGAAATTGACGGGTTGATAGATGACACCGATCTTGGCATTTACTCCGGCACCGCGGTCTCTTTGGATGGTATAGACATTGTAATCCGTGATTCCTGACAAATGGTTGACATCAGTAGGTTGTTCAGTCAAGGAAGTAACCTCTTGATAGTCTAAGAATGGGATACCGATGGAGAGACCCAAGAAGAGTTTGTCATTGTAATTGCCGCCGAAAGTGAAGCTCATCTCATCGATGGAACCCGATTGTTTGACCAAAGTGGATTGGTCAAGATCGGCATCGCTGAACGGGGAGAAGTAGCTCGCGGGTTGACCGTATAAGGTGTCAATCAACCATGTGTTCCAAGCAATCATGGCGTCAGCCGACAGTTGCTGGTAATTGATGCCATTGGCACGGCTGAGAATCGGGTTGATAAAAGAGGTGTTGGGCGTTCCGACAGCGCGGAAAGTGTTGTTGTAGTCCATGATGCGGTTATAACCGAACCCAAATTGCCAATACTTCCACTCAGAATCGCGAGCAATGGGGGAGGTGATCACCAACCCGCATTCGGGAACAGTGTATTTGGGATTCTGGGTATAACTGTTGGTGCCATTATAGAGCGTGTTGTCCTTGAAAAAAGAGATCATCATGGGCGTGAAACTCACCTCGTGGCGCTTGTACAATCCGATGGCTGCCGGATTTGTGAACAGTCCGGAGAAGTCACCGCCGACGGTTCCAAAGGTCCCGCCCGCACCCATGTAGCGGGCTGTGCCCATGTAATCAATTTGGGAGAAACGGAATGCCTCATAGTCACCTTGTGCGTATGAATTGGCGACTAAAATGAGGAATAGCGAGATAATCCAAAATCTTTTCATTGTGGTCTTGATTATAGTTGTTTTTTTTGGTTTTAAAGGTTGAATTTATCTTCTGCCGCCATAGCTGCCTGAGGAAGATGAGCTGCCGCCTCTGGATGAGCTACTGGATGAGCTGCTGTGTGAAGAACCGGAGTAACTGGAGTGAGAGGAAGATGAGGATCCGGAGTAGCTGGAACGAGAAGAGGATGAGGAACTTGGACGGGAATATGAGGAACTGGAAGAGCTGGGTCTGCTATAGGAAGAGCTCGGGCGGGAAGAAGAGGAAGAACTCGGACGAGAGTATGAGGGGCTGGAAGAACTGGGCCTGCTATAGGAAGAACTCGGACGCGAAGGTGTGGAACTTGGGCGAGTTGATGAATTGGATGGATTGTGGTTGCTGTTATTGTAGGAAGAACCCGGACGTGAGGATGTGGGACTTGGACGAGAAGGAGAATTGGAAGTGCTTGGACGAGTGGTAGTTGTGGGGTTGGAGGATGCTGGTCTGGTTACCGTCACAGTACGAGTCACCGTGTTGTTCGTCGGTCTGGAATTGGATGGATTAGCAGCAGGTCTTGTTTCAGTCGTGGAAGGTCTGCTTGAGTTTGAGGAAGGCCTTGTGGTCGAAGGAGTTGCTGGCGTGGAGGGCCTTGTTGTCGGAGCGGAAGGAGTTGCCGGCCTTGTGGTTGGCGTGGTTGTCGGTCTTGTAGAAGGAGTTGTCGGAGTGGAAGGTGTGGTGGGCCTGTTGGGAGATTCAAGACTCGGTGTGGCATTGCCGTTTGGCTCGGGTCTTCTATTTGAAGAATTTGTGGTGGAGGGTGTCACGCCAGTGTTGCTGGGCCTTGCCTGGGGCGTGGTCATTTGGGATGATTCGCCTCTGACCACGTTGGGCCGGGAGGTGGTGGTGGAATTCGTGGTCGTCCCGGTTTGTCCGGAAGTGCCTCCAGTAGTGGAGTAGCGGGCAGAAAGCGCGCTATACTCTTGGTTGAAAGTGGCTGGAGAAGAGGTGACCGTGGAGTAACGGTTGCTGTTGTCGTTGTTGCCGTAGTCGGTGGGATGATCATAGTCCCTCGAACGGTCGCCACGACCGGCATTGCTGTTGCCCAAAGTGGGGCCTACATTGTTGCGATGACCGTAGTAGAAGGTGTTGTTATGGTCGAAGTTGTTGTGGTAATAGTTGGCCGCCAGCCAATTGTGGTGGTTACAATGGCCGTAGTGACCATAGTCCCAATAGTGGTGATAGTGCGGGTGATGATAAGCCCATCCCCAGCCATAGGTGAACCCGTAGTCGTACCATCCGTAACCATAGTAGTAAGGACGGTAAGAGTAGCTTGGCCACCACCAGTTGTAGCCCATGTAAATGCTTATGCCCCAGTTGTATGGGTTGTAGTCGTACCAATACAGGTTTGTATAGAAGGGATCATAATAACCCCAGCCGCTATATAGGTTGGTATGGAAGCGGCGGATGCGTGATGTGTAGTAATAATCATAGTAGTCATCCTCGTCATAATAATAGTTGTTGGTGACGTAGGTGTTTCCGGAACCGGTTTGTACCGTGGACGAACTCGGCGCAGAGGCATTGTCTGCATATTCGATGAGCGGTTCGCTGATGCCAGGATAGTACGTTTTGGTATCAATCAAGGTGCCGTTCTCATCATATTCGTAAATGATGGAATCTGGTTGGATGGCATCGGTCGTTTGGTGCGATGGGGTGGTGCTGGCCTTTTTTGGGGAAGCATATTGCCCATCCTGCGACGTGGTGTAAATGTCATCGTAATAGGCGTATGAACCCGTGGAACAGGCGGCAAGCAGGCAAGCTACTGATACTAAGATAATTGAAAATAGTTTTTTCATAGTCTCCTCCTTATGTCTTTAAATTTCGTACTTTTGCAAATCGGTTTTAATTGACCGCAAAAATACGAAAAAGTTAATTCAACAAAGTAAAAATATAATGGGTAAAAATTTTTGTACAAGAGCAGAGAATTATTCTCAGTGGTATAACGATATTGTAAAACAAGCCGATCTTGCTGAAAATTCATCAGTTAGAGGATGTATGGTTATCAAACCGTACGGCTATGCGATTTGGGAAAAGTTGCAATCCACCCTCGACAAAATGTTCAAAGACACGGGGCATGTGAACGCATATTTTCCTATTTTTATTCCGAAATCATTCTTCAGCCGCGAAGCCAGCCATGTCGAGGGGTTTGCCAAGGAGTGCGCTGTGGTGACTCACTATCGTCTGAAGAACAATCCCAATGGCGGTGGCGTCATAGTTGATCCCGAGGCCAAGCTGGAGGAGGAACTCATTGTCCGCCCCACTTCGGAAACCATCATTTGGGATACTTATAAAAATTGGATCCAGTCGTATCGCGACCTTCCTGTCTTGTGTAATCAGTGGGCGAATGTGGTTCGTTGGGAAATGCGTACCCGACTTTTCCTGCGCACTGCGGAGTTTCTTTGGCAAGAGGGTCACACCGCTCATGCCACCCGAGAGGAAGCGGTGGAGGAGACCGAGCGTATGTTGCATGTTTATGCCGATTTTGTGGAGAATTTCATGGCAATCCCCGTCGTTAAAGGCGTGAAGTCTCCCAACGAACGTTTTGGCGGAGCTCTCGACACCTACTGTATTGAAGCTCTTATGCAGGATGGCAAGGCTTTGCAGGCCGGAACCTCTCACTTCCTTGGGCAAAATTTTGCCAAGGCATTTGATGTCAAATATTTGGATAAGGAAAACAAGCCGCAGTATGTGTGGGCTACCTCGTGGGGCGTGTCCACTCGACTCATTGGCGCCCTGATTATGACGCATTCCGATGACAACGGGTTGGTGCTGCCGCCCAATCTTGCACCCATCCAAGTGGTCATCGTCCCCATATATAAGAGCGAAGAGCAGCGACAAGCCATTGCCGACAAGGTGCAACCGCTCATGCAGAGTTTGAAAGCGGCCAATATCACTGTCAAGTTTGACAACGATGACACAAAACGCTCTGGTTGGAAATTCAATGAATATGAACTGAAGGGGGTGCCCGTGCGTATCGCTATCGGTCCCCGCGACCTTGAGAATAATGAAGCCGAGGTGGCTCGCCGCGACACACTCACCAAGGAGACCATTCCCTTTGACAACCTGGTTGAACATATCCAGCAATTACTCAAGGAAATACAACAGAATCTCTTTGAAAAAGCCCTTAAGTTCCAGAAAAACAACACGCATAAGGCGGATACCTGGGAAGAATTTGTGGACCTGCTCGACAATCATCCCGGTTTTGTCTATGCCCACTGGGACGGCACCCCGGAGACGGAGGATAAGATCAAAGAACTCAGCAAGGCCACCATACGTTGCATTCCCTTCAACAACCCGCTTGAAGAGGGCAAGTGTATTTTGACAGGAAAGCCTTCCAAGCAAAGGGTTCTCTTTGCACGAGCATACTAATGTAAAAAGTTGATTTTGTGATATTTTAATCTGAAATCAATGGATGAGAGATTAGAAGCCTTTCAAAGGCTGTTGGATATCATGGACGAGTTGCGCGAAAAGTGTCCATGGGATAGTGTGCAAACATTTGACACGTTACGTTGCCTGACCATCGAAGAGACTTTTGAGCTGTCGGAGGCCATTGTTGACAAGAATTACAAGGATATGTGCAAAGAGCTGGGCGATCTGATGTTGCATTTGGTCTTTTATTCCAAGATTGCGTCCGAACAGCAACTTTTTGATATTAAGGATGTACTTAACCAACTGTGTGACAAGTTGATTCGTCGTCACCCGCATATTTATGGTGAAGAGAAGGCGCAAGATGCGCAACAGGTTCACGAAAATTGGGAAAAGATAAAATTGCAACGCGAGGGCAATAGATCCGTGCTTGGCGGCGTTCCTACAAGTGCACCATCTCTGGTGAAGGCATATCGCATTCAGGAAAAAGCTAATGGTGTTGGGTTTGATTGGCAAAATGCCGGAGAGGTTTGGGAGAAAGTGGAAGAGGAGTTGCAGGAATTCAAGGATGAAATTGATCGGCATTCCGACAAGGCTGAAGAGGAATTCGGGGATGTGCTTTTCGCTTTGGTGAATTATGCGCGTTTTGTTCATATCAATCCGGATGATGCATTGGAAAAGACGAACCGGAAATTTATCCGAAGGTTCCAATATATTGAAGAACAAACGCAGAAAACAGGAAAGAAATTGACGGATTTATCTTTGGAACAAATGGAAGAGTATTGGCAGCAAGCAAAGCAAGCAGAATAGAATATGTATAAATATAAAATAGTATATATAATCTTATTGTCAATTCTTTCAGGATTTGTATGCAATGTTGCAGTTGCACAGAAGTCCTCAAAAGCGGCCTCTTTATGTGCAAAAGCGCAACAATTGGTTAATGACCGGCAATTCGACAAGGCGATTTCTGTTTTGATTCAGGCGCAAGCCAAGTATCCCAATTATGCTGATATATATATCCTGAAAGGTGACATCTATAATTTCACTCTTCGCTCCGACTCAGCATTTAGTTGCTATAAAAGAGCGATTGACATAATAGGAGAGCCGGACCCGTTGTTGTATTATATAGCAGCTGGCGAAGGGGTGAAATGTGGGAACTATGAAGGCGCTCTTCAATGTTATGAGAGTTTTATGCAGAAGGGCTTGCAATATTCCGATGTGCTGGCAGATGCTCAGAAGGGCATGGCGAATTGTCGCTTTGCCATTGAGGCCATGCAAGTTCCGGTCAAATTTCAGCCTGTCAATTTGGGTGAAATTATCAATTCCGAATGGGATGAATCGTTGGCCTCCATCACAGCTGATGATGGAATGTTGGTCTTCACGGTGGGACGCCCGCGTGACGAGAAGACGGTTTGTGCCTTTTGCCAAACCGAGCAGGATTTGTACTATTCAATGAAAGAGCCATCGGGATGGTCGTCCCGCAATGCTTTTGAATCGCCTATCCGGACCGGATACAATGAAGGAGCCCAATGTATATCTCCCGACGGTGCATATTTGATATATACTATGTGTAATGCTGATTACGGTATGGGCAGCTGCGACCTTTATTGGTCGAAGAAGATGGGTAACAAGTGGTCGCGCCCGCGCAACTTTGGTGCACCGGTGAACACGAGCGCCTGGGAGTCGCAGCCTTCAATGGCTTCTGATGGCAAGACGATCTATTTCGCATCGTCCCGTTCCGGCGGATATGGAGGCATGGACATTTGGAAGACCACGATGACCTCCGAGGGCGCTTTCACAGCTCCGGAAAATCTGGGGGCAGCCATCAACACGCCAGGCGACGATGCAGCGCCGTTTATCCATAGCGATGGACGGACACTCTACTTTGCCTCCAACGGACGTGTCGGTATGGGTGGCTACGACCTGTATTATTCCACTTTGCAAGCCGACGGCACCTGGTCTGAACCCAAGAATCTCGGTTATCCCATCAACACTTCAGCCGATGAGATCAACATCTTTATTAATGCGGCCGGTACTATGGCGTACATGGCATCCGACAAAGATGGTGGTTTTGGAGGATTGGATCTGTATAGTTTCGACCTCGACGACAACTTGCGGCCGAATCCAGTCACCTATATTAAAGGTAGAGTCAAGGATGCGGAAAATGGCATGCCCTTGGAGGCAACGGTGGAAATGGTGGACTTGAACAGCAAGGAACCTCTTTCGCAAACCAAGTCGGATGCCCAGACGGGTGAATATCTCGCCTGCATCCAAACGGGAAGCAATGTTTTGTTGAATGTGTCAGCCTCCGATTACCCATTCTATTCCGAAAACTTCCAAATCGAGAAATCCTATACTGCTCTGGAACCCTACTTGAAGGATATCAACTTGCAGAAGGCTGAAGTCGGCACGGTGGTCGTCCTGAAGAACGTCTTTTTCGATTTCGATCGCAGCGATCTACAGCCATCTTCTTATGTGGAGTTGGACAAGTTGGTTGAATATTTGGAGCACAACAGGGTCAACATTGAAATAGCAGGTCATACCGACAATCAAGGCAGTGACGAGTATAACGACCGTCTGTCAAGAGACAGGGCCAAGGCCGTGTACGACTATCTGGTGCAACACGGGGTTGCGGCTGGGCGGTTGAGTTATCAGGGGTATGGCAAGCGGCAACCGATTGCGGACAACGAGACGGAAGAGGGTAGGGCGGCTAACCGTCGCACAGAATTCCGAATCGTACCTTAATACACTACCGGGTCTTCTGGCCCGGTTTTTTTATGGTGTCGATATGGGTGGAAGTGTGGTTATGCGATGCGTGGAGAAGGTCATTGTAACTTTTTTTTATGGCTTAGAGTATATGAGTTTAAAAACTAAAATGTGCCGAGTGTGATATAGAATATTTCGTAACATATTGTGTATAAATTTATTAGCTAAATTTTTTGGTTAAAAAAAAGGTTGATTTTCCTGTGGTTTGAGAAAAAAAACAGCTTTAGACAGAAAAAAATCAAAAAAAAATAGTTGAAGAAGATAATGTGTGAAAAAAAAATGTATTTTTGCAAGTTGAAATTTTAGTGAAATGAATAATAGTGTATAGTGTTTAAATACAAGAAAATAAGAAATAATATAATCAATAACAATCAAAAAGTAAAAGTATGAAAAGAGTATTATCAATTTGCTTTTTAAGCATGTTGCTATTGCTGGCGGGGTTTACCGCTAAAGCACAGGTGACAACGAATTGCTGCTTCTGGCTGGAGAACATGCAGCCAGACACGTTGCAAGACATTTCCAATTTGGGGATCGCGCCTGGTGCCCCAGCGCTTTTGCCGGGTCATGGCAATCCGCTCGTGCTTGACAACACGTTATCACGGGTTGATGAGGTCACCTTCACGCCTGAGTCCTATGGCACAGCTCATCCCGTAGGCATGCGTACGGACTGGTACAGGGTGAGATTCACGAACAACTGCAATCTCCCTGCCAGCACGAAGGTTTCCTTGGAATGGAAATTGTACAACAACGGCGTACTCATCCCGTATGCCAATCTTTCGGACTATGTGGATATGTTCATCTACACCAGTTTTGACCAACTTGCCAATACGAGCAATGTGAACGCTACCTGTGGTCACAGTGGTTGGTTGGGCGGTCCTGTCTATGCAGAAGGCGTTTGCCATGGTGTGGCCAACAATTGTGTGGGCGGTTATCCTGGCTCCATGGTTGTTGATAACAACTATCCTTATGCACAGTATGGTTTCTCTGCTGCTGGCTATGTCAGATTGGCAAATTCGTACAACCTCGATTACTTCTACATTAATTTCTTCGCATCTTCGGAAACTCGCATCGCCCTTCGTTGGAAACGTGTGGGTAACTACTCTTTGGTTGTAGGTCTTCGTGAACGTACCGATGGTACGGATTTTGCCATTTGGAACGATCCCGGCCAAACGGGTTACATCGGCGGCCATCAGAGCTGCTGCGGCGCTCTCCTCGCACAAGACTCCATTCACTATCTCGTGCAGACCAATTCCCAGAAGGTTATTTGCGAACGTGACTTCTACATGTATGGCAGACCTGTTGCCATGTACACCCAAACGGGTATGTACAATGTTCTTTTCGGCACATACGACTGCGACCACTGGAAAGTTGACTCTGTTGACTTGCTTGACTTCCAGACCCGTCCTACTCCCGACATCGTTGGTCACAATGCTTCCAGCTGTAAGAATGAACCCATTACTTTGAACGACATTCTCGCCTTGGCTCCTCCTGTCAACACCGACACGATGGATTACATTTACCATGAGATTTATTGGAAGACCGGCGTGAACGGCACGTTCTCCCAAACCCCTATCATTCCTGACAACACTTATCCCCATATCGATACTTTCTATGTGTATCAAGTAAACGCATATCGTATCCCCAATGGTGACACCTTGTTCTGCACAGGTTACACGGATTCCTTCCTGTATGAGATTTTGGAAATCCTGCCTCCTGTTTTGGACAATACCCCGAACTACTTCGCTTTCTGTAACGAGGACATCACCCCGGCTTCAGAACAGATTATCAAGGCCAAGCTGAACAATATCCCCGAGAACCAATGTGCAGTTGAGATTCACTGGTTCCTCGGCACCACAGCCACTGGCACCCCGATGGTGACCACCGCTTGCGACACGGTGAACTTGTCCAGCATCTATACCAATAATATCCATAAGATTGTCAATATTACGGCTTTCTCGTACGCTCCTTCTACGGGCACCTATTCTCCGACGGGTGCTACCGTGACGTTCGAGTTCTTCGCCACTCCTGAAATCACAATGGCTGCTGATACAGAGTATGTGGTTTGCCCTCACACTCCGATCACTCTTCACAATGCAGCTGTCGTCACCAATATCAACGGAGCTGGTCAGACCACTGGCGTGAACGGTGTGAACTGGCAGTATGTTTGGACTAAGAATGGCAATACCATCAATGCCAACACGCCCAACCTGAATATCAATGCTCCTGGTTGTGCCACGACGGATGTTTATACCGTTACCGCCACCGCCCTTTCCATTGAGAACGGTTGTGACTCCGCTCGCACTCGCGTCTTCACTGTTGTCAGCAACGACACCATGCCTCTGACCATCAGATGGAGAGACAACTCCACTGCTCAGGTTCGTATTTCCGGTTGCGACACCACGACCAGTGCTTGGGCTGCTCCTTATACCATGGCTAACGTGAGCGAAACAGGCAACTCCATCATCCAAGTCACTTCCGACAAATGCAGCAATGTTCAGAACATTCACTACTCTGTCAGCATCAACACGACTCTTGCTCCGTGTACGACTATCGTTACCCGCAGCTACTATGTCACTGACGAATGTAACAACCAATCCAACACGATCAGCCAGGTTGTCACGATTGTGAACGACACCTTCCCGACACTTGCTGGCAATGTTGACACTGTTCGTCCGGTTCGTCCGCTCAACAACGACTGTAAGGATGATATGCCTGCACGTTCTGTCTTGTTGGCTTCTTTGCACGACAACTTCCAAATCCACTCCGCTTGCGGTGCCAATGTTGATGACGATGACATTCATTTCTATGTGGGTAATGTTGAAGTCGCCGCTCTTGATGGTCATATTGGCGTGCGCGACACGAACATCTTCGCCAACACCAATGAAGTTCATGTGCTTGTTTCCTTGACAGACGAGTGTGGCAACACCACCCCGGTCAATCAAAGACAACATGTTATTACACTCTTCAAACCCGCGCAGATCGACATCGCCCATGGCGCCACTCTGACTCCGGATTATGAGATTTGTAACTATGATACCGTTTCTGTCACGTTTGACACGCTGATGATTTACAATGGTTTCAGCCCTTATCAATATGCTTGGTCACAAGATCCTAAGCCCGAAGAGTGTGGAATCATCTATCACGCTGACGATCCTACTGTCATCGATGTGTATGCATTGGTTGGTGGTGCTTACTACACCTCTTCCCAGTTTATCATGACCATCACCGATAAATACGGTTGTGTGGCTGCTGATACTTCTAATGCAATTCACTTCTTCCCTGTTCCTACTGTGAACATCGTGGAAGACCCGCGTAATGACGACTATGCTCATGCCGAGCCCGTTGTTGTTTGCCCGACTTTCGGCCACTTCCTGATTGAAGCTCAAGCTACCGATAATCTTCCGCTTTCATACGACCATACTTTGACGTATGTGTGGTCTGGTGAAGCTATTGACTATACTTCCACCAATGAACATTCCTTCATTGCTGTGAACGAAAACATTTGTAACAGAATTTACACGGCCTATGCTACGGTTACCAACACCAAGGGCTGTATCACTGTGGCTGACTATTCTATCGAAGCTATCGACACTGAGGCTCCTGTCCTGACTGTTGACTTGACGACCGACACTATACCTGTCAATGCTCCGAACTGTAAGATTATCGTTCCGGATTACACGCATCTCTTCAATGTCAATACTGTCTCCGACAACTGTTGGAATATGGACAGCACAGTTGTAACCCAGGTTCCTGCCGCTGGCGAACTCATTGGTGTGAACACGGATGTGGTTGTCACTGTCCAACCCAAGTGCGGTCCTGCTGCCACTCACATCATCAGAGTGTGCTTCCCCGAGCCGTTCATCTCCACTTCAATTTCTGCTACGGTTGACAGCGTTTGCTATCCCTACACCACTACCCTCACTACCACCACTCTGAATGGTACTCCGAATTACTTGGTTGTGTGGAATGGCACCGACACTATGGATGCCTTGACGGTCAGCCCCACGGAGACTTCCAGAACCCACAATGTTGTGGTTGTGACTGACGTTCATGGCTGTCAGGCTACTGACGCTATTGATCTCGTTGTTTATCACAAGCCTGTTGCTGGTGACGTGAACATCACTTCCACGCCCAACAACTACTGCGATGACCAACATGCTAACGGTTCCTTCACGGTGACCGCCGTTCATCCTGACATTGACAGCGTGAGACTTGCCGGTACTTCTGAATGGCATGCTCTCCCGTACACAACCGATGCCAACCTGCCTCATGGCACCTATGCATTCGACCTGCACACTATTCACGATTGCTACACCGCTGGCATTGCTGTTGGCACTATTGCTCACGATACCACGATCAACAATCTCGAAGAAGTTCTGACTCTGAGCATCTACACGAACAATGACTATTGCACTGCTCCTTGGCATGGTACCATTGACGTTGTTTATCCTGTGAATGGCTACACCTACCACATTGGTGAATACGTCCACGTGCTTGACAATGGCGAACTTGACACTTGCGGTAATGAGACGCACCTCTACAATCCTGATCTTGAGAGCGACCTCTGGTTCAACTACCTCTATCAAGGTGTCTATGCTATTGAGATCACGACCAACTTCAACTGTCATTATGTGACGGATTCCATCGAAGTTCTGGATGCCCGTATCACACCTCCGGTTCCTCAAATGGTTGTTGTTCCTAACACCAACTGTGTCTCCAGCAACGGTTCGGTCAGACTTGTGAATACGGATCCCAAATATTATTACACCCTTAACGGTATCACCTGGCGTGGTAACCAAGGTGCACGTACCTTTGGTCTGTTGCCTGCTGGCACTTACAATTTGAATATTTACAATGACATTACCCGTTGTTCCAATGATACTACAATCGTGGTTCCTGACGGCACTGTCATTCCTGTTTACACCTCGAACGAAATCAGCATTCAACCCCGCACCAACTGTACTGTTCCGAATGGTGAGATTCATATCAACGCTCAAGCCGGTTATCTCTATTTCGTGGTGAATGCCGCTGGTGACACGATTGCCGCTACTTCTTACAATGCAATGGAAAGTGGTGACTTCACCGTTCGCAAGTACAACTTCGCTACCGGTTGCTACAAAGACTCTATCGTTAATATTCCGTTCAACAGACCTGAATTCGAATATACCTTGACTCCTGTGGCTGATATGGATTGTAGCATTGAAGTTGGTACTGGTTCCGTCAGTGTGGTTCCTGCTTTGGCAGCTGATTACCATATTTACAACAGTCTGAACGAAGAAGTTTCCTTCACAGGCTTGAATCCTGATGTCTATACGGTTACTGCCTATATTGCTGCCACCCAGTGTACATATAGCAAGAATGTGACTGTTGGTACTGACTATACATATCCTGAATTGGTCTTCACTTCCACACCTAACTACAATTGCTATCCGACCAAGAACGGTACGATCACAGCTGTTGACACTCAGGATGTCCGTAATTACACCTCTATGAATTACTATCTCGATGGTGAAGCTGTCAACTATCCTATCACTGGACTTAACAGTGGTTCTTACAATGTCTATGCTATCACGAACCTCCATTGTCGTTCCAATGCGGAGAACGTTGTTGTTGTTGACAGCGCCTTCTTTGCACGTCAATATGACATTGTGCCGAACAGCACTTGCGACATCACGCTGAGCCGTCCGGGTAATGGTCAAATCCATGTCCTGACTCCGCAAGGCACACATTATCTGTATGTCTTCACCTATATCGATACCATTCACTACAACTATGATGTGGATCACTTTGAGCCGATCGACTACACGAAGTTCACCTTGGCCGATGGTCACTACTCCGTTCACATTACGGACACGGTCACGGGTTGTGAATACACTGACACAGTGTTTGTTCCGTTCATCGCTACTCCGCTGACTATTGACACTGTTGTTTCCACCCCGGACTACAGCTGCCGTGCTGATCTTGCTCTTGGCACGATTACGGTGACTGCTCACTCCAGCAGCGCTTCCGCTGTTCTGACTTACTCTATCGATGGTGGTGCCACCTATCAACTGAGCAATGTCTTCACGGGTCTTGTGCCTGGCACCTACAACATTGTGATTCGCGATACCGCTAACAACTGTGTCTATGCTAATCTCCCGAAGAGTGTGATTGATGTTGCTGATGAGATGTATGTCCTTACCTTCGATGCCGACACCACTCCGAACCAATTCTGTGATCCCACTCGTTTCAACGGTTCTATCACGGTGAACAATATTGTGAATGCCAACCCGTATCCGACATCTTATCTCTTCAAGATCAACGGTGGTGAATACCAGACCAGCAATGTCTTCTCCGAACTCGAAGCCGGCACTTATGTGGTCACCGTTAAGGATGTCTTCACTGGTTGTGAATACACTGCTACTGCTATCATCCGTTTGGACAACAATTATGCTCCTATCGTTGGCATCACTTCTACCGGTCATAACAACGGTGGTGAATTCCACTTCTGTAAGAATAGTGACGGCATGCTCATCGCTAATGTCACTCCGCTGTTGCCTGGTGACACTCTGTTCACCTATGCTTGGTACAATGACTGCCCGGCTGGCATCCTGATGTCCGACTCTTCTTCTGTCAATGTCTTGACCGAAATCGTCCACTGCTGCACCTACACTGTTGAAGTTACCAGCGTGCTGACAGGTTGTAAGACCATTGAGACCAGATATGTTTGTGTGGATTCTCTGCCTCTCGTGCATTTCTACATTGACCACGCTGCATGGACCACCCGCGACCCGAACAACTTCTTCAACTGCGAAAATCATCCTTTGACCATCGGTATTGATCCTACAGGCCTTGTTTCCCATGTCTGGACCAACGGTATTGTCACTGATGCTTATGAATTCACAGTTCCTGCATTCGCCGTCCCGGCTAATGAGACCAAGTCTTACTGTGTGACGATTGTTGATCAAAACGGTTGTTCCTCCACCGAGGCCCTGAACGTGATCTCCAAGCCGATCTTCCGCACTGCCGAAACGATTAATGCTTGTAACACTTATTCTTTCCATGGCAATAAGATTGCTGATTGCGTCTTCACATTCGATCCTGCCGTTGGTGCTACCAACACGCACGTCGTGGTTGACACGCTCGCTGCTTTGAATGGTTGCGACAGCATCGTTACCTACACGATCATTATCTCTGCTCTGCCAGTCCTCGATGTGACTGCTACCAATCTTGAGGATGTCTTCTGCGCCGGTGATGTTATCGTTCCTACGGGCCTTGGTTTCAACCATGACTATGCAGTCCAATATGGTTGGCGTATTATCCCTGCCACGGAGACTCCTAATACGGCCACGTTCAACACCGCTGGTCAAGAGTTCAACATCAACTCACCGGTCAGCTATGGTATGACGGGCAGCAAGATTTATGCTTACAGTGCCAATGATTGTGACACTATTGTGTCTGGCACCTATATGTTGACGATCCATGACGTTCCGACACTCCGTCCGAATGCTCCTGCTATGAATCTCGATACGATTTGCGCTGGTAATGTTCCTACGGTTCCCGCTTTGTCTGCCGCCAACATTGATTGGCATGGTACCACCACGGGTAATGAGTGCAAGATTGAATACAGAGATATCACTTCCACTGTTTGGAACACTTGGGCTCCTGCAACCACTTTGAACGATGAAGGTGTCTATGCTTTCAGATTCGTTGCCAAGAATCATTGTTCCGGTGAATTCGTCACCCTCGACACCATGGGTGTGATTGTCAACGGTACTGTTGGCGTCTCTATCAACAATCCTTATCAGAGACTTTGCCTCGGCAATGCAATCACTCCGATTGTCATCACCACCACGAACGCTATGGCTCTCACCAACGATGATGTTGTCATCACTCCGAATGCCGGTCTCTCTTTCGATGCCGCTACGATGACCATCTCCGGTACTCCGACAATTGCTACTACATATAGCATTGCTATCACGGCTACGAATGAGTTCGTTGGTTCTCCGTGTCCGACCTTCACTTTGCTTGACTCCATCGTGGTGAACCCGCTGGTCACCATCGATGCCACCAACGCCAATCAGACCATTTGCCTCGGCAACCCGATTGACAATGTTGTGATCTCAAATGCCAACTCCACAATCAGCCATTCTATTCTTCCCGTTGGTTTGATGTTCACGGGCAATGTCTTGAGTGGTGCTCCTGTCGCTGTTGGTACATACACTATCACCTTCACGGCTACGAGCAACATGGTCCCGCAATGTGAATCCAGAACTGTTGCCGTCAACATCACGGTGAACGACACTGTTACCCTTGCTGTTACTTCTGCCAATGCTGACCAGACGATTTGCCTCGGTGAATCTGTTGCTGACATTATGATTGCCAACACGAATTCTACTGTTGCTGTCACGGGTCTTCCTACTGGCATGACGTATCAGGCTGCCACCAACAGCATTGTTGGTGCTCCGACCGCCGCTGGTACTTATAACTTCACCATCACGGCTACGAGCGACAAGGTTCCTGCTTGCAACGTCAAGACTATCCAGGGTACCATCACGGTGAATGACACTGTTGTTCTGACTGTGAGCAACAACTCTCAGAGATTGTGCCTCGGTAACGCTATTGATCCGATGACGATTACCAACACTAATTCCACGATTACGGTTACGGGTCTGCCGACAGGTGTCACCTATACGGATGCCACACATGTCATCAGCGGTACCCCGGTCAACTTCGGCACGTTTGAGTACACTGTGCTCGCCACCAGCGACAATGGTTGTACCAACAAGACGTTTGTTGGCACCATCGTGGTTAACGACACGGTCACCCTCAGCGCCACGAACTTGAACCACGCTATTTGCCTCGGTAATCCGATCAATGATATCGTGATCACCAATACGAATTCCACGATCACAGTTACGGGTCTGCCTGAGACACTGACTTATGATGATGCAACTCATACGATCAGTGGTACTCCGAATGCATTCGGCCCGATCACCTACACCATCACTGCTACCAGCAACCAGAACCCGGCTTGCAACGCCAAGACGATTGTTGATGTTATCACGGTGAACGATACGGTTAAGCTGACAGCCGATGCTACGAAACTCAACCAGATTGTCTGTCGCGAGAACAACATCGAAGACATCGTCTTCAACGTTGAAAACGCCACACTCTCTATCGTTGGTACACTTCCTGCTGGCCTCACCTTCAACAACAATGTCATTTCCGGTGCTCCTACGGTGATGAACACCACGGGCTATACGTTCACGGTTTTGGCCACCAGCACTGCTGATCCTGCTTGCGATGCCAAGACTCTTGATGTCAATCTCATTGTGAATGACAAGCCTTCCATCACGGCTCCGATTACCGGTGGTGACCTCGCTGTCTGTGACGGCCAAGTTTTCACGATGCCGGTGACCCCGACTGCTGCTGATGTTGTTGACAACGGTTATCCTGCTACCTCTGCTTGGGTGTATGATGGTGCTGAGTTCGACTGGACCACACCGGCCAATCTCTCCATGCATCAAAAGTACATGTACTTCTCAGCCACTAATGCTTGTGGTACCACTTCCGATTCCGCTCAATTGACAGTTTACAAGCTGCCTGTTCCGGAAATCACGTCCGACACCATGATCTGTCTTGATGGCACTGCTTCCTTGGCTGCTAACGAAGGATATGTTTCCTATCAGTGGTTCATGGATGGTTCTGCCATTGCAGGTGCTACATCCAACACATACACTTACTATGCCGATGGCAATGCTGCTATGCATACCTTCACCGTTGAAGTTGAGGATGTGAATGGTTGTACCTCTGTTGAAAACAGAAATGCTACGATTGATGTCCGTCATTTCTCCGCTGGCAACGCTGTTACAATTCAAGTTACAGAGAATCCGGGATTCATCTTCACTCATGAAGGTGTTGTGACGCATAACTTCACAGCCAACACCAATGATCCTCAGACCAACTACACCTGGATGATTAACAATCCGTGTGACTATAATGGAGATACCCTCGTGTTTGTCACGTTCGATCTCTATTTCAATGGTCAACCCATCGAAAATGACAGCATCGACCTGTACATCCAGACACAAAGTGTCTTCTCCAACACGTATGTCACATACGACTCCATCAACTGGCCATCCGCTAATAACTGGCCAATGCAAGCTAACTGCTATTACAATTATGCTGCTTCTAACAATCATGATGCTTATTATCCGGGCAACCACTATCCTTCTGGTACCTTGAATTTCACGGGTAACACACAATATGATGATGCTTACTTGCACTTCCTCGGTGGCAGAACTGTCTATAAGACCATCAACAAGTTCAGAAGAAGCGGTGAATACACCATTCACTATAGACTCTACTCCACTTCTGTGACGAACCACTATCCTGGCCTCTATCATAACGAAGAAGAAAATGCTAACTTGACAATCGGTGGTTCCAACTCTATAATCAGCTCCGCTCTTTTGACCGAACTCGCTTACGATGTGCTTACCATTGTGGTTGAAGGTCCGGACAACGCTTACAATCCTGACGAGACCATCACCTCCATCACTGAGTATGACGATGAGAACAATGTTTCCATGGAAGTTTACCCGAACCCTGCCACTACGACGGTTAACGCTCGTATCAAGGGTGTCAGCGGCGAAACCTCTGTGCGCATCGTGAACATCGCCGGTCAGGTTGTTGCTCAAGACAATGTTGTGCTCGACGCTTCTGAGTATGTTTACACGACTCAGATCCGCAACCTCACTCCTGGCGTGTACTTCATGTACGTCGAAGGTGAGAACGCAACCTTGTCCAGAAAGCTCGTTGTGACCAGATAATCCTCATAGGAAATATAACCAAGGGAGTTGTGCCTTCAACACACAACTCCCTTTTTTATTATCTAAAACAGACCCTTGATGGCTCATAAGAAATCAGTACTTCTTTCGCTTGCCAAGCTGTATGCGGGCAGATTGTCGGTTGTTTTTATCTTCAACCTGCTCTCTGTCGTCACAACTTTTGTCGTCTATTTGATGATAGAACCGTTTTGCAAGTTGCTTTTTGTAGGCGAGATTTCTGATTTGAGCCCAATCTCCTCTTTCTTTTACTCTCTGCTTGACCCCGTACTCCATTTCAACAATTTGTCGTCTTCAATTTCTCTTCTCGTCCTTATAGCTGTTCTGCTCTATTTTCTAAAGACCTTTTTCGCCTATATGACCCAATGGTTTATGGCCACCATGCGCAGCGATTTGTTGTACCGTCTTCGCAATGCCCTTTACCATAAAATACTCACACTACCGATCGGGTACTTTACTTCTCGCCGGCGCGGGGATGTGGTCTCCAGAGCAGTTGGCGACACCCAGGAGATTGAGTTTACATTGCTCAATTCATTGAAGCTGTTCATTACAGAGCCTATCGCCATCATTCTCTATTTAGCATTCCTTGTGTATTTGAACCCGCGATTGACTTTTTACACATTTGTTTTGCTGCCCTTGCCTTTTTTGGCGATTGCAAAACTGTCCTCTGTGTTGCGGCGCGATAATCGGACCTCCAAGCAGAGGATGGGAACACTGCTTTCACAAGTGGAGGAGACCATAGCCGGGTTGCGTGTCATAAAGGGATTTAATGCACAAAGCAAGGCGGAGTCGAGTTTCAGGAAGTTCAACGATAAATATTCCGAAACACAGACCAAAATATACCGTCGCGTCGATTTGGCATCACCCGTGAGCGAATTTTTCGGGGTCTGTATCGTGATGATGGTGCTGGTGATAGGTGGATATATGGTGTTGTCACCCAATTCCACTTTTTCTCCCGCCCTGTTTATCACCTATATCGCCTTGTTCCCGCAATTGATATCTCCCATCCGGAATTTTTCCACAGCCTTGTCCAACTATCGTCGCGGCCAGGCCTCCCTTGACCGTTTGAACGAGGTGTTGGATGCCGACGAGGTCATTCTTCAACCAGACAAGCCGATCTTTGTGGATTCTTTCAAGGATTCCATACGCATGGAGCATCTCTCTTTTTCATACGGATCCGTTTCTGTTTTGCAGGATGTGAGTGTGGAGATCAGGAAGGGACAGATGGTGGCTTTGGTGGGACAGTCGGGTTCCGGGAAAACCACTATTGCCGACCTTCTCGAACGGTTCTATGATCCCACGGAGGGAACCATACTGCTGGATGGCATAGATATTCGACGATACGACATCGCCTCTTATCGTTCCCTGTTTTCGCTGGTCTCGCAGGATATCGTCTTGTTCAACGACACGTTGTTCAACAATATCACAATGGGAATGCAGGCCACGGAGGAGCAGGTTATGGAGGCTGTCACTGTGGCCAACATTTCTGATTTTGTGCTGGGGCTGGAGGATGGACTTCAGCACCGATTGAGCGACAGAGGCTTGAATTTGTCGGGCGGTCAGCGGCAACGTATCAGCATTGCCAGAGCGGTGTTGCGCAATACACCCATCTTGATCTTGGACGAGGCCACTTCCGCCATGGACACCGAATCGGAACGGCAAGTACAGCTTGCGTTGGACAATGTGATGAAATGCAGAACAGTCGTGATCATCGCGCACCGGTTGTCCACCATACAGCGGGCTGACAAGATTGTTGTTCTGGAGGATGGTCGCATCGCGGAGCAGGGAACGCATGCGGAATTACTTGCCAGAGAGGGGGCTTATAACAAATTTGTTCATATTCAAAATTTACAATAATGGCCAAACATAAATTGCAGCGATTTGCCGAGAACGAGACATTCCCTAATCTTTTCCAACGCAACAAATATGATTGTGTGGGTGTAGAGTTCCCTTTGCGGGGGAAGTGGCGCACCGATTATTTCCACAACGATAATCCTATTGTCCTGGAGTTGGGCTGTGGCAAGGGTGAATACACCATTGCCATGGCGAAACGCATGCCGGATCGCAACTATATCGGTGTGGATCGCAAAGGTGCCCGATTGTGGCGCGGTTGCAAGGACGCCTTGGAGGCAGAGATGGGCAATGTGGCTTTTTTGCGCATCACCATCGACCGTATCGGCTATTATTTTGCCGAAGGTGAAGTGGATGAGATTTGGGTCACATTCCCAGACCCGCAGTTACAGCATGAACGCCGACGGTTGGTGTCGCCGCGGTTTGTGGGGTATTATCGGCAGATCATGAAACAGGGTGGGGGAGCGCTTCATCTGAAGACCGACAGCCGGGAATTGTATGAGTACGTGTTGGCCACGGCACCGGAGCAGCATTGGCCCATATTGGAACATGTTGACGATGTGTATGGCGAGCCGTGCGACCCTCTTTTGACCGAGGTGCAGACTTTCTACGAGAAGATGTGGCTTGCGGAGGGAAAACGAATCTCGTATGTCAAGATCCAAATATAGGGATTTTTGTAAATCACAGATTTACAGTAATTTGAATTTTTAAAAAGGCATATTCGTCATCCGTGTTCATGTTGGTGAAGCAAAAATAATGCCATAATAAGAAAAAAAATTTTTTTCTTGCTGAGTGGACTAAAAATTTGCTATATTTGCCAGCTTGTTGGAAAATCGTCAACAAGGATGTGCGTTGGACTGTTGAAAAAGTTATAATAAACTGTATAACAAATAGATATAGTTTGTTTTTTTCAACAATGGGAGGTTGGTATAGAGATGCGATTTTTGCAAAAAGAGAATAGAAAGTTTCTAAAAAGAGAATAATAAAATAAAAATAGAAGAAAATGAAAATAGTGAATTATTTTAAAGAGATGTATGAAGAGCTGGTTCATAAAACGAGCTGGCCGACCATGCAGGAGCTTGGAAATAGTGTTGTAGTGGTGTCCATTGCTTCCCTTATAATCGCGTTTATCGTGTTTTTGATGGATGCCATCTTCAATCTGGGAATGGATCTGATGTTCCCGGCTGTTTAGTTTTCTTTAATCGTTGGAGTTATATCGAAAATAACGAGCTATGGCAGAAGTCGAACGTAAGTGGTATGTACTCAAGGCCATCACGGGTTCAGAGAAGAAGGTGAAGCAGAACATCGAGACCGAGGTTGAGCTGAGCCAACTGAAGGAGCTGGTGACGAATGTCTTGATACCTACCGAGAAGGTTTTCCACACCACGAAGAACGGTAAGAAGGTCGTGACGGAGCGCAATTATTTTCCGAGCTACATATTTGTAGAGGCGGCGATGACGGGCGAGGTCTTCACGATGTTGCTGGATGTTCCGGGGGTGTTGGGATTTGTCGGGTGCAAGCACAAGAGCGAACAGCCGACGCCGCTTCGTCCGGCGGAAGTTTCCCGTTTGTTGGGCAAGGTTGATGAGCTGCTCGCGCAAGACGAGTCGTTGTTGAAGCCTTACCTGGTAGGCGAGGAGGTGAAAGTTGTTGACGGACCTTTCAACACCTTCACGGGCGTTATCGAGGAGATCGACACCGAGAAGAAGAAGCTGAAAATCATGGTGAAGATTTTCGGCCGTAAGACCCCGCTTGAGTTGGGTTTTATGCAAGTTGAGAAAATATAGTTCCGACATAGTTACAAACAATCAAATCAATTCAAAAAAATGGCAAAAGAAGTAGCTGGATTAATTAAGTTACAGATCAAGGGAGGAGCCGCCAACCCGTCACCCCCAGTAGGACCGGCTTTAGGTTCCAAAGGTGTGAACATCATGGAGTTCTGCAAGCAGTTCAATTCTCGTACACAGGACCTTGCAGGCAAGATCATCCCGGTTGTGATCACAGTCTATAAGGACAAGTCCTTCGACTTCATCACAAAGACGCCGCCCGTGGCCGTCCAGATCAAGGAAGCTGCCAAGCTGCAAAAAGGTTCCGGCGAGCCCAACCGTTCCAAGGTGGGCACGATTACATGGGACCAAGTGCGCAGCATTGCGGAGCTTAAAATGCCTGATCTGAACTGTTTCGTGCTGGAGTCCGCCATGTCTATGGTGGCTGGCACGGCCCGCAGCATGGGCGTTGTGGTGAAAGGTGGCCAAAACCCCTTTGAACAAAATTAATAACAAGTAAAAAACAAAAAACTAATGGCTAAGATATCAAAAAAACGCAAAGAGGCTTTTGCTAAATTTGATAAGAGTAAAGTATATGCTCTGCCTGAAGCTATCCAAATGGTGAAGAACATTACCTACACCAAGTTTGACGCTTCCTTCGACATCGATGTCCGCTTGGGCGTTGACCCCAGGAAGGCTAACCAGATGGTGCGTGGTATCGTGACGCTTCCGCATGGAACGGGCAAGGTGGTGCGTGTGCTGGCACTCTGCACTCCCGACAAGGAGGAAGAGGCAAAGGCTGCCGGAGCGGACTACGTGGGCCTGGAGGAATACATCGACAAGATCAAACAAGGTTGGACCGACATCGATGTGATCATCACCATGCCGAGCGTGATGCCGAAGATTGGTGCTCTCGGTCGTATTTTGGGTCCCCGTGGCTTGATGCCCAACCCGAAATCCGGCACCGTGACCATGGAAATTGGCAAGGCCGTCTCTGAAGTGAAGGCCGGTAAGATTGACTTCAAGGTGGACAAGTATGGTATCATTCATACCTCCATCGGTAAGAACCGCTTCACTGTGGAACAGCTGACCGACAATGCCCGTGAAATGATGGGCACGATCATTAAGCTGAAACCGACCTCCGCGAAAGGTACTTACATCAAGAGCATCTACCTTTCCACGACAATGAGCCCTGGCGTACAAGTGGATCCGAAGTCCGTTACATTATAATCCCAAAGTTTAGTTAGTATGAAAAAAGAACAGAAAAGTCAGATTATCGAAGAAATTGCACAGGACTTGACTAACTATTCCCATGTTTATGTAACCGACATTTCCGGTTTTACAGTTAGTACAGTCAATCAGTTGCGCAGATTGTGCAACAAACGCGACGTGAAGTTGAAAGTGGTGAAGAACACCCTGCTCAAGCGCGCCATGGACCAATGTGAGTCGGATTATTCAGAGCTCTATCCCGTCCTGAACGGTGCAACCTCCATCATGCTCTGCAACACGGGCAATGTGCCCGCCAAGTTGATCAAGGAGTTCCGCGCCAAGAACGCGAAACCCATCATCAAGGCGGCTTTCATTGAGGAGACCGTTTATTTGGGAGACGACCAGCTGGAGTCCCTCTGCAACATCAAGTCCCGCGAGGAGTTGATTGGCGACCTCGTCGCATTGCTGCAATCACCCGCCAAGAACGTTATTTCTGCGTTGCAGTCGGGTGGCGGCAAATTGGCCGGCATCGTGAAAACGCTGTCCGAGAAGGCCGAATAACAAATTCAGTAAAAAAACAATTTAGTAAAAACAATTTAAAAAGAATACAATTATGGCAGATTTGAAAGCATTTGCAGAACAATTAGTGAACTTGACCGTTAAAGAAGTTAACGAGTTAGCTCAAATTTTGAAGGATGAATACGGCATTGAGCCCGCAGCAGCTGCTGTGGCCGTCGCCGCTGGTCCCGTCGGTGGTGCCGCCGCCGCCGTCGAAGAGAAGACCGAATTCGACGTCATCTTGAAAGCCGCTGGCGCCCAGAAGCTCCAGGTCGTCAAGCTCGTGAAGGAACTCACCAGCCTCGGCCTCAAGGAAGCCAAGGAGTTGGTTGACAACGCCCCGAAGGCTGTCAAGGAAGGCATCTCCAAGGACGAAGCCGAATCCCTGAAGAAGTCCCTCGAAGAGGCTGGCGCCGAAGTCGAGATTAAGTAAGTTCACTTACACCAATTGCAATAGTACAACACTTCCACCCCGGTGGGAGTGCTTGTACTTATTGTTGTATTAAATACCTACTGATTGGTATTCCCCTTAAATCAGTCTTATCTTATTAAAAATCAACAGCCTTGGCAACCCAAAACAATAAAAGAATAAGCTTTGCGTCCACCAGACCGGTTCCCTATCCTGATTTTCTGGATATCCAACTGAAGTCTTTCCGGGAATTCTTCCAAATTGACACCGACGCCGAATGTCGCCATGACGAGGGCCTCTACCGTGCGTTTGCCGAGAATTTCCCCATCACGGATGCAAGAGGCAGTTTCGTCCTCGAGTTCCTCGATTATTACATCGATGCTCCCCGCTATTCCATGGACGAATGCCTCGAAAGAGGTTTGACATACAGCGTTCCCTTGAAAGCCAAACTGAAACTTTCTTGCAACGATGTCGAACACGAGGATTTTGAAACCGTCATTCAAGACGTCTATCTGGGCATGATCCCGTACATGACTCCCAGCGGCACCTTTATCATCAACGGTGCCGAGCGTGTCGTGGTCTCCCAGCTGCACCGTTCCCCCGGTGTCTTCTTCGGTTTCTCTTACCACACAAACGGAACGCCACTCTACTCCGCGCGTATCATCCCCTTCAAGGGCTCATGGATGGAGTTCACCACGGACATCAACAACGTGATGTACGCCTACATCGACAGAAAGAAAAAACTGCCTGTCACCACGTTGTTGCGCGCCATCGGTTATGAGACCGACAAGGACATCCTGAGCATCTTCGACATTGCGCACGAAGTGAAGGCTACCAAGGCGAATCTGAAAAAATTCCTTGGCGAGAAGTTTGCCGCCGCCGTGACCAAGACATGGTATGAAGACTTCGTTGATGACGAGACGGGCGAGGTGGTGAACATCGAGCGTACCGAGGTGATCATCGACCGTGAAACGGTGTTCGAGAAACAGCATATCAATATGATCGCGGACGCGAACATCAAGACGGTCCTTTTCCACAAGAGCGACGAGAAGCAGATCGACTATTCCGTCATCTTCAACACTCTCCAGAAAGACCCGACAAACTCCGGCAAGGAGGCTATTGAATACATCTATCTGGCGCTCAAGAGCACGGCAGCCCCCGACGAGGAGACCGCCCGCGCCACCTTGGAGAAACTTTTCTTCTCCGACAAGAGATACGACCTCGGCGAAGTGGGCCGTTATCGTATCAACAAGAAACTGAATCTCAATATCCCGATGGAAACCGGCGTGCTCACCAACGAGGATATCATCTCCATTATCCGTTATTTGATCGAATTGATCAATTCCAAGACGGAAGTTGATGATATCGACCACTTGAGCAACCGTCGTGTCCGTACCGTCGGCGAGCAATTATACAACCAATTCAGCCTGGGTCTGAACCGTATGGCCCGCACCATCAGAGAGAAGATGAATGTGCGCGACCATGAGCTGTTCGCCCCGGTTGACCTGATCAATGCCAAGACACTTTCCTCTGTGGTGAATTCATTCTTCGGCACCAACCAACTTTCACAGTTCATGGACCAGACCAATCCGCTGTCGGAAATCACGCACAAGCGCAGAATTTCCGCCCTCGGTCCTGGCGGTCTGTCTCGTGAACGTGCGGGCTTCGAGGTTCGTGATGTCCACTACACGCACTACGGCCGTCTCTGCACCATCGAGACCCCTGAAGGTCCGAATATCGGATTGATTTCCTCTCTCTGTGTCTTTGCAAAAATCAACAACCTCGGCTTTATCGCCACCCCGTATCGTCGCGTGGTCAACGGACAGGTGCAGTTCGACGAACCGCCTATCTTCTTGACCGCTGAAGAGGAGGACAACATGCGTATTGCGCAGGCTAACACTCCGATGGACGAGAACGGGCTCCTTGGCGAGAAGGTGAAAGCACGTCGTTTGGCCGACTATCCTATCCTCCCGCGTGAGGAAATCGACTTGATTGACATCGCTCCCAACCAGATTGCCTCTATCGCTGCATCCTTGATTCCTTTCTTGGAAAACGATGACGCAAACCGTGCCTTGATGGGATCCAACATGATGCGTCAGGCTGTGCCGTTGTTGCGTCCCGAAGCTCCTATCGTGGGCACGGGCCTCGAACACCAGGTGGCAGTCGATTCCCGCGTTGTGCTCGTGGCCGAAGGCAATGGTGTGGTTAAATCCGTCGATGCCACCCACATTGAGATCGACTATGAACGCACGGATACGGAAGCCCTTGTGAGCTTCGACTCCAACGTCAAGAACTATGAGTTGCTGAAATTCCGCAGAACCAACCAGAACTCTTGTATCAACATGCGCCCCATTGTGGTGAAGGGACAAAAGGTGAAGAAAGGCGATGTGCTGACGGAAGGTTATGCCACCGAGAACGGTGAGCTTGCTCTCGGACGCAACTTGATGGTTGCTTTCATGCCGTGGAAGGGATACAACTTCGAGGATGCTGTCGTGATTTCCGAAAAGGCAGTGACCGACGACCTCTATACCTCTATCCACATCGAATCGTTCACCCTTGAGGTGCGCGACACCAAGCGTGGTATCGAGGAACTGACCAATGATATTCCCAACGTCTCCAACGAAGCTACGAAAGACCTCAATGCCGACGGTTTGATCCGTGTGGGTGCCGAAGTCAACGAAGGCGACATCCTCATCGGTAAGATCACGCCCAAGGGCGAGACTTATCCGACTCCTGAGGAGAAGCTCTTGCGCGCCATCTTCGGCGACAAGGCCGGCGACGTGAAGGATGCCTCCCTCAAGGCGCCCCCATCCATGAAGGGTGTGGTCATCGGTGCAAAGTCCCTGTCCCGAATTGTCAAGGACCGCAAGTCCAAGGCAAAGGACAAAGATCTCACGAAAGAGATCGAGGACAAGTACCAAGTCGAGTTCGACCGTTTGCACGAAGTGGCAGTGTCCAAGTTGTACAAGGTGCTTGAAGGCAAGATTGCCCACAATATTCATGACAATGCCAAGAACGTGGTGGTGCCCAAGGGTGCCAAGTTCTCCCAGAAGTTGCTCAATACGGTTGACTTTACCACGGTGACGGTTTCGAAATGGACCAACGATGCGAAGATCAACCTGATCGTGGCCGAGATTATCCGCAACTACTTGGTGAAGGTTCGTGACATCACGGCGCGTAAGACGCGCGAGGTGTTCGACGCCACTATTGGCACGGAACTCCCTGCCGGTATTGTGCAGATGGCCAAGGTTTATATCGCCAATGCCCGTAAACTCCGCATTGGTGACAAGATGGCAGGTCGTCACGGTAACAAAGGTTGTGTTGCCAAGATCGTAAAACAGGAGGATCTTCCCTTCCTGGCCGACGGTCGTCCCGTTGATGTGGTGCTCAACCCGCTGGGTGTGCCTTCCCGTATGAACCTGGGTCAGATTTACGAAACGGTCTTGGCTTGGGCCGGCAAGAAGTTAGGCTGCAAGTTCGCTACCCCGATCTTCGACGGTGCCAGCATTGACCAAATCAACGAGTACATGCGTCAGGCTGGACTTCCCGAAAATGGCAGCACCCAGTTGTATGACGGTGAAACTGGTGAGCCGTTCCATCAGAAGGCCACGGTGGGTTACATCTATTATTTGAAACTCCACCACATGGTTGACGACAAGATGCACGCCCGTTCCATTGGACCGTATTCCCTCATCACACAACAGCCGCTCGGTGGTAAAGCCCAATTCGGCGGTCAGCGTTTCGGTGAGATGGAGGTGTGGGCCATCGAGGCCTACGGCGCATCCAATGTGCTGCAAGAGATCCTTACCGTCAAGTCCGATGACGTGATGGGCAGGGCGAAAACATACGAGTCCATCGTGAAGGGTGACAATATGCCGATGTCGGGCATTCCTGAGTCTTTCAACGTCTTGGTGAATGAACTTCGCGGCTTGGCCCTCGACATTAAATTCGAATAAGTCAATATAAAGATATTGTAGATCATGGCTCTTAGAAAAGACAATAATACAAGAAAGGAATTTCAAAAAATCACCATCAGCTTGGCGTCCCCGGAAACCATTCTGGAGCAGTCGCACGGCGAGGTCCTGAAGCCTGAAACCATCAACTACAGGACATACAAGCCTGAGCGTGATGGTCTTTTCTGCGAAAAGATCTTCGGACCCACCAAAGACTGGGAGTGCCATTGCGGAAAGTATAAGAGAATCCGCTACAAAGGCATCATTTGCGACCGTTGTGGCGTGGAAGTCACCGAGCGCAAGGTGCGTCGTGAGCGTATGGGCCACATCCAGCTTGTGGTGCCTGTTGCCCATATTTGGTTCTTCAAATCTCTGCCCAACAAGATTGGCGCTCTCCTGGGACTTACGTCCAAGGAAATCGATGCTATCATCTATTATGAGAAATACATCGTCATCCAACCTGGCATGGCAGAGAGCGAGAAGATCAAATTCAAGACCTTGCTCACCGAAGAGGAGTATTTTGAGATTGCCGACAATATTCCTTCCGAGAACCGTATGTTGGAGGACAATGATCCCAACAAGTTCATTGCCAAGATGGGTGCAGAGGCTTTGTACGACTTGCTCTGCAAGGTTGATCTCGATGCCGAGTCATACGAGCTGCGCGACCGTGCCAACCGTGAGACTTCTCAGCAGCGTAAGAAAGACCTGTTGAAACGTCTGCATGTATTCGAGGCTTTCCGGGACAGCCGCAAGCGCGCGGAGAACCGTCCCGAGTGGATGATTGTAAAAATTGTACCGGTCATCCCGCCTGAGTTGCGTCCTTTGGTGCCCCTCGATGGCGGACGTTTCGCCACCTCCGACCTCAACGACCTCTACCGTCGTGTCATCATCCGTAACAACCGTCTTAAGAGACTCATTGAGATCAAGGCGCCGGATGTCATCATGCGTAATGAGAAGCGTATGTTGCAGGAAGCTGTCGATTCCCTGTTCGACAACTCCAAGAAATCCAGTGCTGTGAAAACGGAATCCAACCGTGCCCTCAAGTCTCTATCCGACAGCTTGAAAGGTAAACAAGGACGTTTCCGTCAGAACCTGTTGGGTAAGCGTGTTGACTATTCAGGCCGTTCCGTCATTGTGGTCGGTCCGGACCTGCACCTCAACGAGTGTGGTCTGCCGAAAGACATGGCGGCCGAGTTGTTCAAGCCTTTTGTCATCCGCAAGATCCTCGAAAGAGGCATCGTGAAAACGGTCAAGTCTGCCAAGAAAATTGTCGATCGCAAGGATCCCGTCGTGTATGAGATTCTGGAGAACATCTTGAAGGGTCACCCTGTGTTGTTGAACCGTGCTCCTACACTGCACCGTCTCGGTATCCAAGCCTTCCAGCCCCGTTTGGTGGAGGGCAAGGCTATTCGTTTGCACCCGTTGTGCTGTACGGCTTTCAACGCTGACTTCGATGGTGACCAGATGGCTGTACATGTGCCCCTCGGCAACGCCGCCATCATGGAGGCGCAGATGCTGATGATGGCATCCCACAATATTCTTAACCCTGCCAATGGCGCCCCTGTGACCGTTCCTTCCCAGGATATGGTCCTTGGACTCTACTATATCACCAAAGAACTTCCATCTACCCCAGACCACGCTGTCCAGGGCGAAGGACGTATCTTCTACGGCCCCGAAGAGGTTATGATTGCCTATAACGAGAAGAAAGTGCACCTCAACGCCAAGATCAAGTGCCGCGTCGATATTGACGGCAATGGTACCATGAAGATTGTGGATACCACTGTCGGTCGTGTGATGTTCAATCAAGTTGTGCCCCGAGAGTATGGATTCATCAATATGTTGCTGACCAAGAAGGCACTCCGCGATATCATCGGCAATGTGCTGCACAAGTGTGGCAACAAGGTTTGCACAGAATTTCTCGACAACATCATGAGTCTTGGTTACCGCATGGCATACGAAGGAGGCCTCTCCTTCAACTTGGGCGATGTCATCATTCCGGCCTCCAAGCCGAAGTTGATTGAAGAAGCCAATGCTCAGATTGACGAGATCACGATGAACTATAACATGGGTTTCATCACGAACACAGAGCGTTACAATCAGGTCGTTGACGTGTGGTCGCAGTGCAATGCCCGTCTTTCCAAAATCCTGATGAAAGAGATTGAGGAGGACCGTCAGGGCTTCAACCCCGTGCACATGATGCGTGACTCAGGAGCTCGTGGATCTGCAGAGCAGATTCGTCAGCTTTCCGGCATGCGTGGCTTGATGGCCAAGCCGAGCAAGGCAGGTTCAACCGGAGGCGAGATCATTGAGAACCCGATCCTTTCCAACTTCAAGGAAGGCCTTTCCGTGCAAGAGTACTTCATTTCCACGCACGGTGCCCGTAAGGGTTTGGCTGATACCGCTTTGAAGACCGCTGACGCAGGTTACCTGACCCGTCGTCTGGTCGATGTCTCCCATGATGTTATTATCACCGAGGAGGACTGTGGTACATTACGCGGTATGACCGTCGGTGCCATGAAAAAGAACGATGAGGTCGTCGAGTCCCTCTATGACCGTTTGTTGGGCCGTGTCACCCTCCACGATGTCTATCATCCTCAGACAGGTGAATTGATTATCAAGGCTGGCGAGGAATTGACGGAAGAATATTGCAAGATTATTGAAGAATCTCCCATTGAGGAGGTTGAAATTCGTTCCGTCCCGACTTGCGAAGCCAAGCACGGTATATGCCAGAAGTGCTATGGCCGTAATTTGGCCACGGGCAAGATGGTTCAAATCGGTGAGGCTGTCGGTGTGATTGCAGCACAGTCCATCGGTGAGCCGGGTACACAGCTGACTCTGCGTACATTCCACGTCGGTGGTGTCGCTGGTAACGTGGCTGCCAACAGCTCCATCCAAGCCACCTATGACGGTATCCTCAGCATCGACGAGCTTCGTGCCCTGCAAAAAACCGATGCTTTGGGACAAAACTACTATAAGGTTATCGGACGTACTGCCGAAATCAAGATCATCGATATCAAGACCGGCATTGCATTGGCTTCCGCCAACGTTCCGTATGGCTCTAACCTCTACTTCAAGCATGGCGACACCATCAAGAAAGGCGACCTGATTGCCGATTGGGATCCGTTCAATGCGGTCATCCTTTCCGATGTTGCCGGTAAGGTTGTCTTCAATGATATCATCGAAGGTGTCACCTACCGTGTCGAGACTGACGAGCAGACTAACATCCACGACAAGGTCATCATTGAGAGCCGTCTCAAGACCAAGAACCCGAGCATCTCCATTGTTGACGAGCACGATAATCTCATCAAGAGTTTTGACGTGCCTGTGGGTGCCCGTCTCTCCGTTGAGGAGGGTCAGGTGATTGACTCTGGTGAAATTCTGGTCAAGATTCTGCGTTCCTTCGGTAAGTCCGGCGATATCACGGGCGGTCTGCCGCGTGTGACTGAGCTGTTCGAGGCACGTAACCCGTCTGACCCCGCTGTGGTTTCCGAAATCGACGGTGTGGTCTCCTTCGAGAAAAAGCTCAAGCGCGGTAACCGTGTGGTCCGTATCACACCGAGAAATGACGACGGTGAAGGTGCCAAGACCTATCTCATCCCGACTTCCAAGCAGATTCTGGCCCAGGAAAACGACTTTGTCAAGGCTGGTACGCCGTTGTCCGAAGGATCCTTGACGCCTGTGGACATCCTCAATATCAAGGGTGCCCAGAAGGTGCAGGAGTACATCATCAACGAAATCCAGGAGGTCTATCGTCTCCAAGGTGTGAAGATCAACGACAAGCACTTTGAAGTCATTGTGCGTCAGATGATGCGCAAGATGGAAATCGAGGATCCAGGCGACACCAAGTTCCTTCAGGGTGAGTTGATCAACAAGATTGACTTCCAGGACGAAAACGACATGATTTGGGACAAGAAGGTTGTGGAAGATCCCGGCGATTCCGACGAGGTGCGCAAGGGCCAGATTATCACGGCCAAGAAGCTCCGCGATGTGAATTCCATTCTCAAGCGCAAGGATATGAAACTTGTGCAGGTGCGCGATGCGCGTACGGCCACGGGCAAGCCCATCTTACAAGGTATCACCCGTGCCTCCCTGCAGACGCACAGCTTCATCTCAGCCGCCTCCTTCCAGGAGACGACTAAGGTGCTGACCGAGGCTGCCATCAACGCCAAGACTGACGACCTGATTGGTATGAAGGAGAATGTCATTGTGGGTCAAAAGATCCCCGCTGGCACAGGTATCCGTGCATACCAACATGTTCAGGTCGGTTCCAAGGAGGAATATGCCTCCCTGATGGCTTCCAAGGAAGAGGAATAAGATTCAATTATTTATCAAGTTTTATTGTAAACCATTATGCCAGAACAGAAATTAGATATCAATCTGCCGGAAGAGGTGGCCAAAGGCACCTACTCCAACCTTGCCATCATTTCTCACTCCAACAGCGAGTTTATCATTGATTTCGCTTCCATGATGCCGGGTGTCAACAAGGGTAACGTATGCTCTCGTATCATTATGACTCCGCAGAACGCCAAGCGCCTTCTGATGGCTCTCTCTGATAACATCTCCAAGTTTGAGCAGCAGAACGGCGTTATCGTCGATCAACAGCAGGGCCCCATCCCGCCCATGATGAACGGCGGAGCCTTGGCATAGTTGCAAACGCACCGTTGATGTTTGCATTCTCGAACGAATTGTATGAGAAAAACGTTCAAATCTTTTAAACTATAAATTGCGACAGGGTGGGGCTTTCGCCCCACCTTTTTTACAAATGCCCGATGCTGTCCATGGCTTCGGGGCAGCTGCCCAGGAGATATATGATTCAGATCAACAAACTTTCGGTGAACTTTACGGGGGACTTTTTGTTCCGCGACATCTCTTTCGTGGCGGGTGATCGCGATCGTATCGGATTGGTGGGCCACAATGGTGCCGGCAAGTCCACGTTGTTAAAAATCATCCACCGTGACTTGGAGCCAGCATCGGGCTCAATGGTGATCACCACGGGGTTTCGCACGGGCTATTTGCCTCAGGAACTGGCAGAAACCTCCTATAAGACGGTGTGGGAGGAAACCATGTCGGCTTTTGTGGAGGTGCGCGAGCTGGAGGCACGCATGCATAGGCTCACTCAGCAGCTTTCCGAGCGCACCGACTATGAGTCGGCCGAATACGCAGCCCTGGCTCAACAGCTTTCCGATGCCAATGACCGTCATTTGCACCTTGGCGGCAACACCGTGGAGGGCGAGGCTGAGAAGGTACTGCTTGGCATGGGCTTCCGCCGCAGCGATTTTCCTCGCCCTATGGCTGAGTTCAGCAACGGCTGGCAAATGCGCGTCTGCCTCGCCAAAATCCTTTTGCAAAGACCTGAAATCGTGCTGCTCGACGAGCCTACCAACCATCTTGACATCGAATCTATCCAGTGGCTGGAGGACTATTTGGCCAACTATGACGGGTGTGTCATCCTCGTTTCCCATGACCGCGCCTTTCTTGACCGTGTGACCAATCGCACGGTTGAAATCACGTTGGGCACCATTCAGGATTACAAGTGCAGCTATTCGCAGTATGTGGAACAGCGTCTTGAACGCATTGAAAGTCAGCAAGCAGCCTTCGAAAATCAGCAGCAGCAGATTGCACAGATCGAGCGTTTTATCGAACGCTTCCGCTACAAGGCCACCAAGGCTCGTCAGGTGCAGAGCCGTCTGAAGATGTTGGAGAAGATGGATAGGGTGCAAGTGGAGGATTACGACACATCCTCCATATCGTTTCGTTTTCCGCCAGCCCCGCACTCGGGTCGCATGGTGGTGGATGCCAAACAGTTGTCGTTAGGTTATGGGGAGCTGAATGTGCTGGATAAAATAGACTTCCATCTGGAGCGTGGCGAGCGTGTGGCCTTTGTGGGCCGCAATGGCGAAGGCAAGTCCACGATGGTGAAGGCTATTGTCGGGCAGCTGGCACCCCAGGGCGGCAGCATTGAGTTAGGCTATCAGGTAGTCATCGGCTATTATGCCCAAAATCAGGCTAAACTCCTTGATCCCGAGAAAACGGTCTTTGACACCATTGACGAGGTGGCTGTGGGCGACATACGGCCCAAGATAAGAACCATACTTGGCAGTTTCCTGTTTGATACGGAGGCTACGGAAAAGAAAGTGAAAGTGCTTTCTGGCGGCGAGAAGGCGCGTTTGGCTTTGGCTAAATTGTTGCTTTCGCCTTTTAATCTGCTTATTCTTGACGAGCCCACCAACCATCTTGACATGCCCTCCAAGGATGTGCTCAAGAACGCGCTCCTGCAATACGAGGGTAGTCTGATTCTCGTCTCCCACGACCGTGATTTCTTGCAAGGACTATCCACCAAGACCTATGAGTTCAAGGACAAGCAGTTGCGTGGCTACACGGGCGATGTCTATGATTTCCTTGAAGCGCGAAAACTGGAGTCTTTGAACGAATTGCAAGGACGACAGCAAGTGGCGAGCCAGGGTGATGCCAAGACCGTTTCCGCCAACAAAGAGAACTATGAGCAGCGCAAGGCGCAGGAAGCTGCCGACCGCAAGAAGAAGAACCGCCTGCGCAAGTTGGAGGATGAGGTGGAGCAGTTGCAGCAGCAGGTGGCGGAGATAGAAGAGAAACTGGCCCAACCTGACCAGTATGCGGCCGAGATAGCCTCTGGCGAACTGTATCGCGCGTACGAGCAGGCCAAGCAAGCGCTCGAGGAGAAAGAGATGGAGTGGCTGGAGTTGAGCGAGTAGGGGTGTGCTGTTGTCGTGTGCTGGAACAGTTTTTCTTGAATAGTGCTTATGTCCTTTTCTTTAAAACATATAATTCTGTTTTATTTGGCCATCGTCAATGTTGTCGCTTTCTTTGTGTATGGCATTGATAAATGGAAGTCGCAGCACAACCGCTGGCGCATCCCGGAGAGTGTGCTTTTGGGATTGGCGGCCATCGGCGGCAGCGTCGGGGCGTGGTTGGGAATGCAGGTGTGGCGCCACAAGACCCAGCACAAGAAGTTCAAGTACGGTGTGCCGGCGATATTTGTCGCGCAGGTGGCGCTGGCGATATGGTGGCTGGTGAAATAGGTTTTTTCTTTACTGGTCCGCTTTTTGGCGCAGTCGGGTGGTAATTTTGCCGCGTTTTAGGAGTTGCGGCATCCCTGTCGCAAAAGGCCCGTTAGGACTTCCGTATTTGTCGCAACTCCTAGGATGGTATCCTGTACAGTCGCGAGACGGGAAAGGAGGTGCTGGGGAAGGCGGGGAGGCCCGTTTCCGAATAAACAAAGTCAATTTTCCAAAATGTTGCTCTCAAAAAAGTGGACACGGAGGGGGTGAAAAAGTTGTATCTTTGCGAGTCTATTGGAGTTCCCCCTGAAAGGAGGGCGTAGCCCGACTGGAAGGGGGAACTCCAGGGCCGGAAACCATACGGCTGAACGCCACC
>JAFPXF010000036.1 GCA_017394765.1 Bacteroidales bacterium
GCTTTCTTGAGCTGCTCGACATAATTGTGAAGAAAGGCCGAGTCGGCATGCTGCGCGACCAGCCATGCGCAAAGAGCGTAATCATAGCTCACTTTCTCCCAAGTAGGGAATCCATATTCGGCAATCAGCTCCTTCAACCGGCTCAGGTTCAGGGAGTCCGTATGGTGAATGATTCTCCAGACCGAATCGCTTTCCTCGCGTGTCAATTCCTCGTGCAAAGACTGGCGGCACTGCTGGTCGCTAATCCGCATTTCATACAACTCAAGCATATAGTCTGTATATTGCTTTTTTTCACCATTTGCCTGGGACAGGGAATCCAGTTTTGGCCAGAAGTCCATCTGTTTGATCGCCTTCAACTTGGGCTGGTTGAAGAAACGGCTGTCCCAACATTTCCATCTGACAATGCGGAACGCCAGCTCCTTGGTTTTCTCTTGCTCGTTGCACGCCACGGCGTTTGACAAAAAGTTGTACAAATCAGTGAAATGTGGGATTCCATTATAGATGGAGTCCATCCTGCAATACATCCCGTAAGCGATTTCGGGCGGGTAATCGTTATGGTTGATCTCATCCCTGATTTGGCAATATTCCGTCCACTCCGGTGTCTGCGCGAAGCTGCCGAGCGAGAACAAAGTGAGCAGAAAGATGGTTCAGGTCGGTTTTTTCATACTAATTTTGGGTTATATTGGGAGAAAAAGACGTAGTTAAACGGATAAAACAGGGTTTATATTGCGTAATCGGGAAAATGTTTTCATCGGGCGTATGCGATACGCCCTCTACAGTCCGATTCCCCACAATTATCCATTATCAATTATCCCGCACCGTGTCCACCGGCTCGAACCGCAGCGACAGCGCCGACTGCACCGTGACAACTAACGCCGTGAGTACCAATAGGATGACGTACGCGAGGAGGAAGATCCAGACGGCGATGGAGGCGTGGGCGACGAACAGCTTCAGCCACTGGCGGAGCAGCAGGAGACTGACGGGCACGGAGAGCAGGAAGGCGACGGTGCAGAGGAGGGCGTACTTGCCGTTGGTGCGGGCGAGCAGCTGTCCCGTGGAGGAGCCGAAGATCTGCCGCAAGCCCAGTTCGGGACGGCGGTAGGTCATCTCCAACAGCAGCATCCCCGCCACGCCCATCAGCGCGAGCAGCACCGCGATGCCGCAGAGGATGAACATCCCCTTCGAGAGGCCGGCCTCTTTAGCGTAGCATCTTTCCAAATCTTGCTTCAAAGTGCTGATTTTCAATTCGCTATCATCCCCGAAATCGTGAGCTGTTCTGCGGATACCTTGCACTATGGCGGCGGTATCGGCACCGTCGTCGTATTTCACGAAGAAGTGCCCCGTCATCATCCCAAGTTCGCTGGCGAGTTCCAGCGCCATCGGCTGGATGGTGTCGTAAAGCGGTCGGAAGTGGAAGTCGTGCGCGAAGCCCACAATCTGCGTCTCCATCAGCCCTTCGCAGAAGTCGTAATACCAGTTCAACTGCAGATGATACTGTTCCTGCGCTTTCCGGTTGAAAATCACATAACGCATTGTATCCGCCGTATCGCACTTCTCGAACGGGATTCCGTCGGCCATCTTAATGCCGAAAAAGTTCAAGAAATTCGGTGCCACGCTCATCACGTTGAAGATCGCAGTTGTAGCGGAATCGCCCTCGGCAGTCCACATCGGGCGCCCGAATATCGAATAACCCTGACGGAGAATGTTGTGCGATGCAAAGGTCACGTCGCTTACGCCGGGTAGCTTTTTCAACGCAGTAACAAATTCATCAGTCTTTTGGTAGTTGATGCCCGAACTGTAATTCAGGATGTTGTGCGTCTGATAGCCCATGTCATATTGCTTGAGGTAACGGTTTTGGACAGCGACATACAGCGTACAGGTCAGGATGACAGAGGCGAGGAAGAATTGCAGTCCGATGAAGAGTGTGCGCAACCGGATCCCCGTCTTCGAGAAGCCATAGCTGCCCTTCAGCGCGACATCTGGGGAGACAACGGTGACCATTCGCGTCGGGTAAATGGAAACGACAACTCCGACAACGATGGACAACAATAAGGTGGTCAGGATGATAGGAACATTGCCGGACAAGGTGACGGGGGCAGTCAACATGGGGATTTCCGGCAAGCGGGTGCAGAGCAGGAAGACGAGGAAGGCGATGAGGAAGGCCACGAGCGCGAGCATGACATAGCTTTTCGCCATCGACCACCATATTCCGCCGTCCGACTCACCAAGCACCTTGCGGGTGTTCACGCGGCGCATCCGCAGGGGTGCCTCCGCAATCGCGAAATTGGCAAAGTTGAGGAAGGCGATGATGAGCACCGCCCAGGCGATGCCGGCCAGACAGTTGGTTACGAAACGGCTCACGGTTCCATGATCGGATTCCGCATCCGTTTCGAAACGGATATCTTTGGCCGCCACTAAGCGTACCACCGGTGCACCGGTTCGTGCCTGCGCCTTCCGGAGCCACTCGTAGTTGTCGATAATCCGTGCAGCTAATGTGTCCTCCGACGAGCCCGGTTTCAGCTTCACATAGAAGCACCCCACCGGATCCGGTTTTTCCATCTTGGCCTTCACAATCACCGGCACTTGGTCTGTCGAATCCATGGAAGCTCTGAGTCTCAGCATCTTCGTATGCCCGGCTTTTGCTCTCATGTTTATATTGGATCCAGCTGTGAGCGAGGTTTCCGCCTCTTTCTCGGTTTCGCCGTAAAGATGCAGCCTCGTGAACAGCGTGTCGGATTCCATTCGAGTGCCGAAAACCCAATAATCGAACGGTTCCGACCATGGCCAATGCGCATTTAGGGTGTCCATATTGACACTCACAATCTCATATTCCAAGCGTGGCGGCTCGAAGAAAATCACCGGATTCCCGATAGAGTTGTTTTCGGGCAGGTCCTGATACACCGCCACCACCCGATACCGCAGAAGAGTGTCTTCTTCGGGCTCCAAAACTTTTTTGTCGCGATATTCCATCTCAAGATAGTCGCCAATGGCATTCCCTTTTGGAAAAAGTTTGTCGGCCAACGATTTCGGCAGAACGGCCTCGTGGTCCGCATCCAATTGTGCAAATTCGCCCGCCACGCACTCGAACCCGAAAAACGCGAAGAAATCCGTGTCATAGATTCGGATGAAAGAGATATTGCCAAGGTCTTTCGCCGGATTATGCAGCATATAGTAATCGTATCCGTACAGGTTGTGGAACGAGCTTATCGCCTCCACCTCCTCCTGACTGCTGAGGAATGCGGCAAGATTACGTTGGGTGACGTAATCGGAGAATCCTTGTCCGACATCGTTCTCCTCCACGCGATACATCCTTTCGGAATCCGCGAAGCACCTGTTGTAGCTCCGGTCGTAGCGGACCTGCGTCTGGAGGATCATGAAGACGGCCAGGGCGGTGGCGAGGCCGAGGAGGTTTAGCACCGTAGCGGCGCTGGTTGGTCTGGTGTTTTTCATATCGTTTTGTTTTATTTTCTCTTTTTTTATTTGGGCGCCCCGGCGCGGCTCAGGGGGCGACGCTTCCAAGCGTCGCAAAAATCTTTGTCGCAACATTCGGAGATGTCGCCCCCTTTCGCCGCGCCGTCGGGCTTTCCGGTACAATGTTTTTTGCCATCACACATGTCCGGCGGGACGATTCGGGCGTATGCGGCGTATGCGATACGCCCTCCCGTAAAAAACATTTCCCCTTCAATCCCTGGCGCGACCCTCGTCGGAATCCAATCCCCGTTTCGCGGCGAAGCACCTGATCCCCTCGTCTGTCACCATTCCCGCGCCGCGATCTCCGCCCCGCTTCCCATCCCTACCGAGCTTCTGCCCCTACCGGGGCATCCCGCAACGTCCGCAGGGTCTGCCACGCGGTGATGCCGAGGGCGAGAAGGGTGATGGTGAGAAAGACGACGATGAAGACCCAGGCGGGGGTATTGCTCTTGAAGGCGAAGTGCTGCTGCCATTTGTGGAAGAGCTCGACGGCCAACGGGGCGGCACAGACAAAGCAAAACACGCAAATAA
>JAFPXF010000037.1 GCA_017394765.1 Bacteroidales bacterium
GGTGGCGTTCAGCCGTATGGTTTCCGGCCCTGGAGTTCCCCCTTCCAGTCGGGCTACGCCCTCCTTTCAGGGGGAACTCCAATAGACTCGCAAAGATACAACTTTTTCACCCCCTCCGTGTCCACTTTTTTGAGAGCAACAATATGTGCGTTGCAAATTATAAAAAAATATTTTTTGCCATCATTCCATTGGCGACAAGCTCCACCCGTTGTCCCCGTGGTAGATCAACTAGCGGGTCATGCCACCGTCGATGCAGATGTTCTCGCCAGTGATGAAACCGGCCTTGTCGGAGCAGAGATACAGCACCATGCCGCTATTCCAGGCGGTGCCCACGCTGTAGTATGATTGTCTGACTTCTTGACGGTCTAAAACTCAAAGCGTTCGACCTTCATCTCCCCGCACTGGCGCATCATGGGCGAGTACTTCTTGAACTCGGGCGTGGCGGCGTGTTTGTCGAGCGAGGCGGCGTCTGTCCACGTCTCGCAAATCAGGAAGACATCCGGACGGGTGGCACTGGTGAAGACATCATAGGCGATGCATCCCTCGTGGTGCTGGGAGTGTTCGGTAAGGGCTACTGCCGCCTGCAGCGCTGTCTGGAACTGTTCGCCGTCATGGGCTTGGAAAAAGCAATTCAATCGTATCATACTCAAAATATTACGGATTTTAGAAACTTAATAAGATAGCGACAAAAATACGAAATTTCTTTTTATTCGCGCAGATCCGTTTGATCCGTGGAGGTCACAACTGGAACGTCACCGGAACCTGGTAGTAGCACCGCACCGGTTTCCCCATGTTTTTGCCGGGTTTCCATTTCGGTAACGACATCACCGCGCGCACCGCCTCCTTATCGCATTCGGGGAAGAGCGGGACTTTCACCTTGCCGTTGGTCACCTGTCCGTCTTCCTCCACCACGAACTCGACCAGGACCGTGCCCGTGATGCCATAATCCCTCGCCACCTGAGGATATTGAATCTCGTTTGCCAAAAAGACTTGCAAAGAATCCATTCCTCCTGGAAACTCAGGCATTTCCTCGGTAAACGCAAGACCCATTATCGGCGGCTCATTGTCTTCCACAGCCCCCTCATAGTCATCACCCCAAACGGGTACATCTGTTGAAACACAAAGACCATTTTCCACGATTTGCAGGATTTCCTCTTTCGGGGCGGGGGCGGGCCGGTTGCCGTTGGAGGGCGCGTTTGCCGGTTCGCTGGCTGGTTCGGGGGATGATTCAGGGGACGGTTCTGCAGCTCGCGACAGCGTGTTGACGGGTGTGGGCTCGGGTTCGCTGCCGATGGGCGTCGCGGGCGTTTTCGGACTGTGGCACGCACCCATCATCATGGCGGAGACGGCGATGCCCGCCACGGTGACGGCTTTGCCGAGCGCCCGTCGTTTGGAGAGCTCCCGCTCCAAATAGCGCACCTCCGATTCGCAATAGGGACACGTGCCCCGACAGTCGCCCTCATGCGTGCATTCGCGCTCGACAAGTGCAATGTCGTTCTCTTGTGCAATCTTCCGCCGCACATCCTTCAGGATTTCGCAAGTCCGTTTACCCTTTTTCATAATGGAGATTAGTGATTAGTGAACAGTGATTAGTAATCCAAGTCAAATTAAGTATGCGAAAATACATTTTTTCTAAAAACGCAAGAGCTGGGTGTTTATTATGTTGTTTGTCATTTCAGCAGCCGCCCTTGGGTCCGAAGCTTCTCCCGGGTGGAAGCATAAAGTCATAGATAAGCTCGCTACAGGTGCATTCGTGGTAGATGTAGCCGTATTGTCACCGGATGAAGTTCGTGACCTCCCGCTGCTTCTCACGGACAGGCGCGGGACTGCCACCCGCATGAATCTTCTCTAACAGCCACGCCATGTTGCTGGCCAGCGTGCGCATGGTCTGCATACCCTCCTTGTCGAGTTTGGCCTCGTCCTTGTCGCGACCATAGACGATGTTCCAATACTGGGAGCCGATGACCGGCATGTTCGTCATCTCGAACATCATATTCATGGTCTGGAGGGTGGCTGTCGCGCCGCCGCGCCGACATACCGCCACGGCCGCCGCCGGCTTGTTCTGCATATACGCACTCGATGAGAAAAACACTCGCTGCATCAGCGAGAGGATGCCGCCGTTGGGCTGTCCGTAATAGACCGGGGTGCCCACAACTATCGCATCTGAGTCGGCCATCTTCTTCACAATCGTGTTGCAGAGGTCGTCATCGAACACGCAGCCGGGTTTGTCGCTCTGGTGGCAGGCACCGCAGTTGATGCACATGCGCACAGGTTTCTGCCCTATCTGGAGGAGTTCTGTTTCCACACCCAGTTTCCGAAGCTGAGTCTCGATCTCGCTCAACGCACAAAAGGTGTTGCCGTCGGGCCGCGGACTGCCATTCAGCAGCAGCACCTTCGGCTTGTCCGCTGTCACAGCTGTCTGTCGTGGTTGTGGTGCCACTTCATTTTCCAATATTTCCGCCGACTCTGCTTTCGTCAGCATGGCCGACACGGGAGCGACAATCGCGGTCCCTGCCGCCACCATCGCCGTCTTTTTCAGGAAATCTCTTCTATCCATTGTTGTATGTTTGTTTATTTGACCATTAATCCCTGGGCTGCGGCCTACAGCCTTACCCCAGGCTACCGAGCTTTTGCCCCTGTCGGGGCTGCTTAAGGAATACTAATCACTTCCAGATAGAAACTCACCGGCCTAAACCCGTCGTTGCAGCTGATCATGGCGGATTGCGGATTCTTCATCCAGCCGTCGTAGAAATTGCCGCGGCCGGCGGCCAGTTCCTGCACGAACCACCGCATCGACTCCCACGCGCTGTCGTACATCCCCTCGGGTTGCGCGCCATCCACTGAAATCCATGTCTGTCCCTCCTGCACGTCGCACGTGTGCTCGATGGGGTTCTCGAACCGCGCCTGCAAATCGCGGTAGTCCGCCTTTCGTATGGCTGTGATCTTGATATTCATGATGATGATAATTCAGGTTGCAAAAGTACATTTTTTATCTCCACGCACCGCGCGGATTTACACGGAATTCTCTTCGCCTCAAAAAGTGGCCAGCCTCTTCCCTTTCCGAAATTTTTGTATTTTAGCACCCGGAATTTAGAATCATCTATGATAGACATTCGGTTTTTTCGACTACTTATATCTTTGGTTTTCTGTTGTTTAGGTCTGCAGCCGAACGCACAGACGGGTTCAGTGTACGATGGGCCTGTGCACCATTTCTGGACGGGATATGGCAATCACGCACGGGTGGCAGCACAAAGACAAGTATCCGGTAGAGATTTTGCGGTTTTAGCAGGAACGCACTGTTTTCGTGATACGCGCCGATACAAGTGATCCTCGGAGATCACGGCCGGAACGTCACCGGCACCAGGTAGTAGCACCGCACCGGTTTTCCCATGTTTTTGCCGGGTTTCCACTTCGGCAGCGACATCACCGCGCGCACCGCCTCCTTATCGCATTCGGGAAAGAGCGGGACTTTCACCTTGCCGTTGGTCACACGCCCGTCCTTCTCCACCACAAACTCGACCAAGACCGTGCCCGTGATGCCGTTATTCTTCGCCACCGATGGATATTGAATCTCCCTTGCCAAGAAAGCTTTCAAGGAATCTATTCCTCCTGGAAATTCAGGCATCTCTTCCACAAACATATACGGCAGGGTGTCATTGTTTTGCCTTTCAATTTCGTGAACTGAAAACCTGTATGGTGGTTGTATGTGATTAAATTCGGGATCAAGCGGTGGAAGTTCTTCAATAACAAACACAGAATCTACATCCAAATTCTGAGCGTTACCATAAAAACATAATATGGTTATAATCAATAAAATACCATATTTCAACAAGATTTTCATAATATTATATTTGGTTCTGCAATAATAGTGATTTTTTCCAAACATTAGCATTATCTCCAAAAGCTATTGCCTTTACTTATAATCAACTGATAATCAGTTAGATGTAATTAAAAATCCCCAATGATTTATTCATTGTTCCTAATGTTTATATTTCAGTTTGACATTTGTTCTTTCCGCTTGCAAAAGTACACAAAATTCAAGATAGTCGTTCAAGTGACTGTTTCCCCACAAAATAGCCAAATATAGGGATTCCTATCTGACAGAAAATGTGCATTTTTGCAGCGTGAAAGATTCATGTTATGAATACCATAATCATCGGAATACTGCTGCCGTTGCTCGGCACGATGCTGGGCTCGGCCTTCGTCTTCTTCATGAAAAAAGAGATCCCCGACCGGATGCAAAAGACGTTGCTGGGCTTCGCCAGCGGCGTGATGGTGGCCGCCAGCGTGTGGTCGCTGCTGATACCGTCGATCGATATGGCGGGCGAGCGTGTGCTGCCGGCTGCCGTCGGCTTTCTGGCGGGTATCGCGTTCCTCCTGCTGATTGACGAACTGACGCCACACCTGCACAACGGCGCCCTGAAAGCCGAAGGACCGAAATCAAAGCTCTCGCGCACGGCAATGTTGGCGCTGGCCGTCACCATCCACAACCTGCCCGAGGGCATGGCCGTGGGTGTGGTCTTCGCCGGCGAAGCGCAAGGGCTGACCCTCAGCGCCGCCCTCGCGGTGAGCATCGGTATCGCCATACAGAACATCCCCGAAGGCGCCATCATCTCCATGCCCATGCACGCGGAGGGCAACTCCCGTATGAAGTCGTTCCTCATCGGCACCCTGAGCGGCGTGGTGGAACCCATCGGAGCCGTGGCCATTCTGCTGCTGGCCGGCATTCTCGGCGTGGCCCTTCCTTACCTGTTGGCCTTTGCCGCCGGTGCCATGATGTATGTGGTCGTGGAGGAACTCATCCCCGAAACCGCCCAAGGAGCCCACACCAACCTCTCCACGATCGGCTTTGCCATCGGTTTCGTCCTGATGATGGTGATGGACGTGGTGCTGGGGTAGTCTGCCCCAAAAAGGAAGAATGCAACTGACTATTTCACCCCTTTGAACTCGAAGCCCGCCTGCTCCACGGCCTTGCGGATGTCGTTCTCGCTTGCGGTGCCCGTGACTACAAGCGTGTTGGCGGCCGGGGTGGCCTCGCAGGTCTCAACGCCTTTCAGCTTGCCCACCGACTGCTCGACGGCGGCCTTGCAGTGGTTGCAGTGCATACCCTCGACGGCGTAAACCACCGTCCCGGCTTCGGTTTTCTGTTTCTTGAATTTGTCAAAGAATTTCATACCCAATGCAATTATGATGAATAAAACTAATAATGACGAACATACGATTTGGAACACGCTGGGCGCGGCGGCTTCTGCGTGGCAGCAGGCGCCGTGCATCCCGCAACTCTCGGACATGCCGACGACATTGATTCCGAAAGCATTGATCAACAGTCCGAAAAGGATGGAGAAGCCCACGATGGTGAGCAGGTAGATCCACGTGAAGCGGCTTCCCATCGACTTTTTCACCACGAGGATGGAGGCGATGTTGACCGCCGGACCGGCCATCAGCATCACCAAGGCGGCGCCGGGCGAGAGACCTTTCATCATCAGGGCTGCCGCCACGGGGATGCTGCCGGTGGAGCAGATGTACATCGGCACCGCCACCACCAGGATGACCAGCATCTGCAACAGCGGCTGGCTCCCGAAGGAGAGGAAGAACTCGTCGGGCACGGCCACATTGATGAGGGCGGCCACCAACAGCCCGATGACCAATCGCAGGCCGATGTCCTGAATCATATCAAAGTAGGCGTACTTGAGCACGCGCCACAGTCGGTTGCCGCCTTCCACCTTGCAGGATGCCTCGGAAACGTATTCGCCCTCGTCGGCTTTCACGAAACGGTTCACCAGGAAGCCGCCGCAGATGCCGGTGACCAGCGCGGCCACGGGGCGCACGATGGCGAAGCCCAAGCCCATCAGCGAGAAGGTGGCCAGGATGGAGTCGATGCCCGTCTGCGGCGTGGCAATGAGGAACGAGGCCACCGCCCCTTTCGAGGCACCCTCGTTCTTGAGCCCGACGGCCGTGGGGATGACGCCGCACGAGCAAAGCGGAAGCGGGATGCCCAACAATGCCGCCCACAGCACCGAGAGCTTGTTGTCGCGCGACAGATACTTGGCATAGAACCGCTTCGGCACGAACACGTGCAGGACTCCGGCGATAAGGAATCCCAGCAGCAGATAGGGGCTCATGGCGTTGAGCACAGACAGAAACGCATTGCAAAATTCTCCCGCAGTCATTTTATTGTCAAAGGGTTAGACGAATTTATACCAATTCTTGTTTTTCTGGCAAAGATACTTATTTTTCTGAAGTGACAAAGTTCAAAATCAGGCATTCGAAGATCGACTCTTCACTCCCATCCGCGCCAGCATCTTGATGCCATACACCGGCCAGTAGGGCACCTTTTCAATACCCGTGCGCACCCGCGGGATGTCCAGCAGCAGGAACGCCATCGTCATGAAGCCCGCCGCCCAGATGATCTGTCCGAAAATCTGCTTCAGCGTCACCGACATCATCGAATGGAGGTAGTAGCCGTTCATGAACCCGTTCATGTCGAACTGCTGCATGTCCACGCCCGTCAACGTCAGGTACGAGCCGTATCGCGACATGTTGTCGGCCATAAAGTGCTGGAACAGCGAGGTGTAGAGTCCGTAGCCCGAGGCACCGGCGAGGTACATGTGGATGACGTTGAAGATGAACAGTGCCATAAAGAAGTGCTCCAGCTCGTGTACCGACTCGTGGAGCGACCACATCAGTGACACCGCAAGCACCGCGTAGGCGCACCCCCGGAACACCAACGCCCACCGGTAGGCCGTGATGGGCACGTTGAGGTCCATTAGGAAGTACATCCGTATCGCATATACCGTGATGCAGCCAAAACCGA
>JAFPXF010000038.1 GCA_017394765.1 Bacteroidales bacterium
GAATTATGTCACATTCGCACACGCCATCAAATGCCGCCGCGCCGTCGGGCTTTCCGCTCCAATAATTTTGGTTTAAGACCCACCACCATTCCGCGAGACGCGAAGCGTCAAGCGGAACCTCCGTCTCGCCAGGGAACGCATTCCCACCAAAATCATTTTCGTTTCAATCCCTCACGCAGGCTCGTCGAACCCTTCATCCGTTTCGCGGCGAGCAACGCACACCCTCGTCTCAACCTTCTTCCGTGCCGCGATTGTCATCATGCGCACGCACCCATACCAGGGGTTGCAGCGCTCGTTCCTCACGCTTTAACCTCTGGCTACCGAGCTCTTGCCCCTAAAGGGGCTGCTCAATGAAATACATCAACTATTTTTTCTACCGAGCTTTTGCCCCTACCGGGGCCGCTCAAGGAATGTACCAGCTCCAAAAAGTGGACACGAAAAATATTACTTGTGATTAATGATTTTCAAAAGTGGACATAGCCGTTTTTTGCATCTCAGGACGTGGTTTGCTACCAATCACTATTTTTTGTACTTTTGCTGCTTCAAAAATATCATGGCTATGACAGAATTCACCCCTCAGGATTTAGATTTCATGCGGCATCGCGGCAGCGACCCCGCCATTGTTGAACATCAACTCGAATGCTTTTGCAAGGGCTTCGACTTTGCCAATCTCGACCGCGCCGCAACCCTCGACGACGGCATCCTGCGCCTCGACTCCGATGTCGTGGAAGAGCTCTGCGAGGATTATCCCCATTTGTTGGCGGGCAAGAAGGTCCTCAAGTTCGTGCCCGCATCCGGTGCCGCTTCCCGCATGTTCAAGGAGCTATACTCCTATCTGTCCGACGATGCGCCCGCGACACAGCAAAAGGCGCTCGACTTCTTGGATAAACTGCCCAAATTCCCCTTCTACGAGGCACTTTCCGATGCACTTGCCAAGGATGGCCACGACATGGCCGCTGAAATCCAGGCTCGCAACTACAAGCTCATCATCCGCTATCTGCTTGAGCCGGAAGGCCTCAATTACGGCAACCAGCCCAAGGGACTCCTGCTTTTCCATCGCTATCCCGACAAGATACGCACGGCTGTGGAGGAACATCTTGTGGAGGCGGCCCTCTATGCCTGCAATGACGGGGAATGCCATCTGCATTTCACGGTATCACCGCAACATCAGGCAGGTTTTGAAGCCCTGTTGGCCAAGATGGTCCCTCTCTATGAGCAACAATATGGCGTGAAGTATCATATCGACTTCTCCATCCAAGACCCTGCCACCGACACCGTGGCAGCCGAACTCGACAATTCTCCCTTCCGTGATGAGAACGGAAACCTGCTCTTCCGTCCCGCCGGTCACGGCGCGCTCATCCACAACATGGACAAGCTGGATGCCGACTTGGTTTTTGTCAAGAATATCGACAATGTCATCACCGAGGAGCGCGTGGGACCCACTGTGCGCTACAAGAAAGCCCTCGCCGCGCATCTGCTCCAGCTGCAGGCCCGCACCTTCCAGTACCTCCGACTCCTTGAGGCTGGAGAGGTGGACGACATGATGCTCTGCGAAATCCTCGACTTCGCTGAAACGGATCTGATGATTTCCCTTGGAGAGGATGTGACTCGCGAGATGCTGTACGAGAAGCTCAATCGCCCCATCCGCCTTTGCGGTATGGTCAAAAACGAGGGCGAACCCGGCGGCGGCCCGTTCTGGGTGACCAACGCCGAGGGCGAAACCTCTCTCCAAATTGTTGAATCCTCCCAGATCGACAAGAAAAACCCGGCACAGATGGACATCATGACCCACGCCACCCATTTCAACCCCGTGGATATGGTATGCGGACTCAAGGACTACAATGGCCACCGCTTCGACCTCGCCCGCTATGTGGACCCAGACACAGGCTTCATCTCCTCCAAGTCGTATGGCGACCGCACCCTTAAGGCTCTGGAACTTCCCGGACTCTGGAACGGTGCCATGAGCCGCTGGATCACCATCTTTGTGGAAGTGCCCATCGAGACCTTTAACCCTGTCAAGACAGTGTTCGATTTGTTGAGAAGATAGTTGTCGGTGATTGGCGGTTGGGTTCCCTCTGTGGTTGCACCAGCCCTTCCGGCACGGACAAATCGACACGCGGACCCTGTCCACGACTCCGCACTCAAATGAACTTTACTACGTCCTTCATCCCTTCCATCTCTTCGAAGTTGATGAGGACGTTTTCTTTTAGGAAATCGTTGAAGGGTTTCATGATTTGGAACTTTTCGGCGATTTCTTCAATGGTTGAATTCAGGAACTGTTTTGGAGTCAGAGATGTGCTGCAGGTGTAGTCCTTGCAAAGGATGTATTCGGGGTGGGGGAAATCTTTGGGCATGCCGTTGGGAATGCGCTTGAAGTGATCCAAGCCAATGACGGGGCAGAGGGCTTTGAACTCGGGGTTTTCCACAAGGTTGCCGTAGAGGTCGGCCTGATCGACAATGGCTTGCCGCAGGGCGCGCATCTCCTTTGCCGGCAGCCACCATACGCCACTGGCCAGCATGACTTGCTGCGGCTCGATTTGTATGTAATAGCCGCCATAGTACGCCTTCTTGCCGTGCTCATTGATGTAGGCGCCAAAATGACCTTTATAGGGAGTCTTGTCTTGTGTGAAACGCAGGTCTCTGTAGATGCGGTAAGTACAGTCTTTGGGTGTGAGATAGGCGATGGCGGGTTCGAACTTGGCCATCTCGGCAATCAGCCGCTCGAGAAAGTCGTTGAACATGGCCCAGGCCTCGTCATAAGCCGATTTGTTGGCTTTGAACCATTCGCGGTCGTTGTGCGTCACAAGGCCGGTCAAAAAGCTGAATATTTGTGCGGTCTCTCTCATTTGATTTGGTTCTTGACCTCTTTGACTTCGTCGCAGAGTTTGTTCAGGTCGAGGCGGAAGGAGTCGGCTTGCTGGCTGAAAAGGGACAGGAACTCCACGTTCTTATGAATTTCGAAGAGTGTGGAAACGGCGATGCCGTGCAGGTGGAACCCTTGGTTGAGGGCCTCTTCCACCACCTTGCTGATGGCGACTTTATATCCTTTCTCGTTGTTGACGATGCCGCCGCGACTTAAAAAAGAGGGACCAGCCTCGAATTGCGGCTTGATGAGCAGCATCATCAGCCCGTCGGGTTTCAGAAACTGGGCACAATAGGGCAGAATGTAGGTGAGTGAAATGAAGGAGACATCGGAGACGATGAAGTCAAACTGCCTGCCTTGTATCTCTTCGGACGTGAGGTTGCGGAAGTCCTTGTTTTCCAAGGAGGTGACACGATCGTCGTGCCGCAGGCTGTCGGCCAACTGTTGTGTGCCCACATCCACGGCCACGACATGCGCGGCGCCGTGCTGCAAGGCACAGTCGGTGAAGCCTCCCGTGGAACTCCCGATGTCGAGCACCCATTTGTCGCGGAAATCCAACCCGAAGGTCTGGATGGCCTTTTCCAGCTTCAGCCCTCCCATGCTGACGTATTTGTTGAAGATGTCGATGACCTCCACATACATGTTGTCGTTAACCTCTTGCGAGGCTTTCGTGGCGATGCGCCCGTCGATCATGACGGTGTTTTGCCGGATGGCGGTCTGCGCTTTTTCACGGGAGGTGAAGAGCTGTTTTTCCACAAGATATTTGTCAAGGCGCATAGTAATCAGGATTTTCGGGTGATGGTCTCACGCAGGGCGCGGATGTCGATGAGGCGCGTGACAAGGCCGTAGAGCAGAGTCGCGGCTACAAGGAGCACCAAGGTGTATTTGAGCTGCAGGTGCAGGTGTCGGCTGGTGAGCAGGGTGGTGGGGATCATCAGGGCGGTGAAGAGCAGGCACGGTAGCCACGGCATACTGCGCAAGGGCACGCGCAACTCCTTGATGGCAATGAAAAACTGTAGCAGGGAGACTACCGATTGGGTGCAGAGACTGGCCACGGCCGCGCCGCGCGCCTGAAAGCGAGGTATCAGGAAAATGTTGATCAAGATGTTGACCACGATGCCCGCCATGGCTGTGATGTTCAGCTTCCTAAGACTGCCGTTGGCGGTCAGCAAAGTGCCGAACACGTATGTGAAGGCGATGGGAATGATGCACGGAATCAGGATGGCGAAGACGCTCGCCGAGGCCTCCACGTGGTCGTTGTACAGCCAGGAGAGGATGGGCTCCCGATAGCAGAGCAGCACCACGGTCGCGCCGATGGCGAAGACATACAGGAACGAGAACGATGTGCGCACGATGGGCTGGACGTTCTCGTTCTCCTTGATCATCTTGGAAAAGAGCGGCAGCAGGATGACGGAGAAGAGGTATGCAATCATCACCAACGCATCCAGCAGACGGAATGCGGAGGCGTAGATGCCTGCCTGCGTGGTGGCGATGTCAACCGGCAGCAGTCGCTCAATCATCACCGAGTCGATGCGGTTGTAGAAGGACATCAGCAATGCCAGCAAGGCAAAGGGCAGACTTTTCTTCAGAATGAGCAGCGAGAGAGTCTTGTTCCATGTCAACTTGCGTAACTTCGATTTGTTCAGCACAATGACCAATGCCACTGCAATGGCTAACAGGTAGGCGGCGGTCTGGCAATAGACGAACCACTCGATTTGGAAGGGCTTGTCGGTGATGTGGCCCCAAAGCAGCAACCCGCAGAAGAGTATGGCTAACAGCCGGTCGAGTACCGAAAGACAGCTGTCGGTCTTGAACATCAGCAGCGCCGACACGTTGGAACGGAGATAGAGCATCGTGGCATTCAGAAACTGGTTGAAGCCAATCCAGAACAGGAGTTTCAGCTGCATTCCACGGTATCCGATAATCAGCGCCACTGTGTAAATCACTGCGAAATAGACTATGCAGAGGATGAATCTCAAGACGATGATGGAGGACAAGTATTTGTCTATTAGCTTGTTGTTGCGTGCAATCGTGCGATTGTTGAAATTGCAGATGCCCATGTCCAACAGCATATAGAACATGTAGGAGAAATTGAAAATGGCAAAGTAAAAGCCATATTCAGCCGCTCCCACCTGGTTCTGCACCCCGACTTCCACGCCTAATAGCCAGAAGGGCTTAACTAACAGGTTGAGAAACAGAAGCAGACAGATGTTGAAGATGAAGTCTTTCTGTTTCATTCGATGGTGTTGTCCGAATCGGTGCTAAAAAACGATGTTGATGATGCGTTTGGGCACCACAATGATTTTCTTGGGCTGCTTGCCGTCGAGCCATTTCTGGACATCCGTGTTGGCTAACAATATCGGTTCGATCTCCTTTTGAGTATAAGTGACCGGGAATGAGAGTTTGATGCGCATTTTTCCGTTGAAGGAGACGGGATAAGTGAAGTCGGTCTCCGTCAGATAGGACTCGTCAAAGGCGGGGTATGCTGCATCCACGATGGAGTCGGCATGGCCTAACAGCGACCACAGCTCCTCGGTGATGTGTGGTGCGTAGGAGGACAGCAGCACGCAGAGCGGCTCTAAGATCTTGCGCTTGCAGCATTTGGCATCGCCCAGCTCGTTGGTGCAGATCATAAAGGCACTGACGGCGGTGTTGAAGGAGAACTTCTCGTTGTCCTCTTCAATCTTTTTGATGGTCTTGTGCAGAATCTTGTACTCCTCGCGGGTGGGCTCTTCATCGGAAACGCACCAGTTGAAATCCTTGTCGTGGAACAGGCGCCAGAACTTCTTGATGAAGCGGAACACGCCCTCGATGCCGTTGGTGTCCCACGGCTTGGCCATCTCGATGGGGCCGAGGAACATCTCGTACATGCGCAGCGTGTCGGCACCGTATTTCTCTACCAGATCATCGGGATTTTGCACATTGTATTTGGATTTGGACATCTTCTCCACCTCCCAGCCGCAGATGTATTGGCCCTCTTCAAGGATGAATTCGGCATCGGCGAAGTCGGGCATCCACTTCTTGAAGGCCTCGGTGTCGAGCACGTCGTTTCGCACGATGTTGACATCGACTCGGATGGGCGTGACCTCATAGCCGTCTTTCAGCCCGAAGGAGACATACTTGTTGGTGCCGACGATGCGATAGACGAAGTTGGTGCGTCCCTGGATCATGCCTTGGTTGATGAGTTTCTTGAAGGGCTCCTCTTCGCAACTGAGACCGATGTCGTGCAGGAATTTGTTCCAGAAACGGGAATAGATCAGGTGGCCGGTGGCGTGTTCGGCGCCGCCGACGTACAGATCAACGTCCCGCCAATACTCGTTGGCCTCCTTGGAAAAATAGCGCTCGTCGTTGTGCGGGTCCATATAGCGGAGATAATATCCGGACGAGCCGGCAAAGCCGGGCATCGTGTTGTACTCCATGGGATAACCGTTGTAGGTCCAATTCTTGGCGCGGGCCAAGGGCGGCTCGCCAGTCTCTGTGGGCTTGAACTCGTCAATTTCTGGCAATTTCACGGGCAGCTCCTCAACGGGGATGGGATAGGGCATGCCGTCCTTGTAGTAGATGGGGAAGGGTTCGCCCCAGTAACGCTGGCGGCTGAAGATGGCGTCGCGCAGGCGGTAGTTCACCGTGCCGTAGCCGATGCCCATCGTCTTGATTTTCTCGATCATCGCCTTGCCGCCATCCTTGACGGTCATACCGGAGATGAAGCCGGAGTTCACGCAATAGCCGTTTTTGCTGTCCATGGACTCCTCCCAGGTGTCGGGGTCGCTCAGATCGTCGGGGAAGGGGGCCACCACCTGACGGATGGGCAGGTTGAAATGACGGGCGAACGCGAAGTCGCGGCTGTCGTGGGCGGGCACGGCCATGATGGCGCCGGTGCCGTAGTCGGACAATACATAGTCGCTGACCCAAATGGGAATGCGTTCTTCCGTGATGGGGTTGATGGCGTAGGCGCCGGTGAAGACGCCGCTCACCTTCTTGACCTCGGCCTGGCGCTCGCGCTCCGAACGGTTTTTGGCCCAGGTGACGTATGCCTCCACCTCCGCCTTCTGCTCCGGCGTGGTGATGGCGGGAATCATCTCGTGCTCGGGGCACAAGACCATAAAGGTGACGCCGAAGATGGTGTCAGGGCGGGTGGTGAAGATCTCGAAGGAGAGTTCGTTCTGCACACCGTCAACATTGCCGCCCATATAGAGCTTTTTCCAGTCAAGCTGGCCTTCCATAGCCAAGGGGAACCATACGGCTGCGCCCTCGCTGCGCCCGATCCAGTTGCGCTGGATGTCTTTCAGCGAGTCGGTCCAGTCCACCTTCTCCAGCCCGGAGAGCAGACGTTCGGCGTAGGCGGAGACACGCAGGATCCACTGACGCATCAGCTTGCGCTCCACAGGGAAACCGCCGCGCACGGAGAGACCATTGACGACCTCGTCGTTGGCCAAAACGGTGCCCAGTCCGGCGCACCAGTTGACCCATGTGTCGGCAAGGTAGGCCAAGCGGTAGTTCATCAGAACTTCCTGTTGCTCCTTCTCATTCATGGACTTCCACTCTTCGGCAGTGAAAGTCATCGGATTGGTTTGTGCCACATCCAGGCCGTCTGTGCCCGAAGCGTTGAACGCTGCTACGAGTTCGTCGATGGGACGGGCCTGGTTGGCTTGGTTGCAATAGTAGGAATTGAAGAGCTGGATGAAGGTCCATTGGGTCCATTTGTAGTAGTCGGGGTCGCAGGTGCGGAACTCGCGGCTCCAATCGTAGCAGAAGCCGAGTTTGTCAAGTTGCTCGCGATAGCGGTTGACATTCTTCTCCGTCGTCACGGCGGGATGCTGGCCGGTTTGGATGGCGTATTGCTCGGCGGGCAGCCCGAATGCGTCATAGCCCATGGGATGCAGTACATTGAATCCCTTCTGACGTTTATAACGGGAGAAGATATCGGAGGCAATGTATCCTAATGGATGTCCTACATGCAATCCGGCACCGGAAGGGTAGGGGAACATGTCCAGGACATAGTATTTGGGCTTGTTGAGATTGATCTCGGTTTTATAAATCTGTTTTTCTTTCCAGTTCTTCTGCCATTTGGCTTCGATTTCTCTAAAATTGTATTCCATGTATAGTTTGAAGATGTATTAATAGTCAAAAATGAGAACGGTCTATCGGTTCACTACGACTTTCCGAGTGTCCACGGTCTTGCTGTCTTGGTTCAGGAAACGGACGAAGTATTGTCCGGCAGCAAGTGTGGAGCAGTCGAGTTGGATATGGCTGTCGGTGACTGTGAGTGTCTGCAACGTGCGGCCAAGGGCGTCCACAAGATGGATTTGCGTGATGTCAAGAACGGTTTCGCTGAGGTCGATGTTCAGCACGTCATGTGTGGGCACGGGGTAGATCCGGATTTGGGTCTCGTTGGTGTATTCCTCCACGCCGACATTGCAGAGAATGGCGAGAGAGCGTTCGGCAGAGCCGCAACTGTTGATGGCTTTGGCTGTCAACAAGCCACTGCCGTTCACATTGACGGTGAGCAGTATGCTGCTCTGGTCGCCGCCGATGATGGTCCAGTTGGTGTTTGAAACACGCCATTCGTAGTTGGTGGCATAAAGAGTGCTGTCAACGTCATAAATGAAGTTGCCGTAATTGGTGAGGTGCTCATTGCCGCTGATGGTGGCGGGCAGCACAGGTATCGGATTGACGGTCAGGTTCAAAATGATGGTGCTGTCGCAACCTTGGTGGCTTTGCAGGTTGTTCGTGAAGGTGAATGTTCCGGCCACGGTTTGGGCAGGCAACTGGAAGCCGTGCAGGGAATAGGTGGACCCTTGGCAAATGTTGTCCGTGAAGGTTTGGGTGAAGGTCGGAAGGACGGTGATACGGATACTGTCGGAGGTGACGCATCCGTTCTCATGCGTGGCCGTCACGATGTATGTGGTGGAGGCTGTCGGGGTGACCGTGATGTTTTGGGTGGTCTCGCCGGTGTTCCAGAGATAGCTCTGCGCATTGCTGTATGAAAGGATGTTGGAGGAACCTCCTTGACAGACTGACGACACGCTGTTCAGGAAAACAAACGGGGCATCCAAAGAGGTGACCTGCATTGAGGCCGTGGAGATGCACCCGTAGGGGTTGGTGGCGGTGACGGTGTAATTGCCGCCCATGGAGATGGTGATGACACTGTCGATGGAACCGTTGCTCCAGAGGTAGGATGTGCCTCCGCGTGCCACTAATTGCGTGGTGCTGTTGTTGCAGAGCGTGTTAGGCCCGGAGATCTGGGCTATGGGGCTGGGATTGATGTGCAGCTCGGCAGAGGTTGCGGCCGTGCAACCGTTGGCAGACATGGCGGTGACGGTGTAGTTGCCCGATACGGAGACCGTGATGTGGTCGGAGGTGCTTCCGGTGCTCCACAAGTAGTATTGTCCACCCGTGGCCGTGAAGACTACAGAGTCGCCCATGCAAATCGTGTTGTCGCCACTGATAAGCACGTTGGGTTGAGGCTCCACGTTGACCACCTTGCTCACGGAGGAGACGCAGCCGTTGGCATCGGTGCCGGTGACCTCGTATGTGGTGGTGCTGGTGGGCAGGATGGAGATGCTGGGCGTGTTTTCACCGGTGCTCCAAACATAGGATGCAGCTCCCGTGGCTGTCAGTGTGTGCAGGGTGTTGGCACATACCAGATTGTCGCCATTGATGTAGATGTTCGGACTCTGCGCTTGGGTGATGGTGATACTGTCAGAGCGGCTGCAACCGAATGCGTTGAGTGCTCTCACGGAGTAGGTTCCGGGCAGGTTGACCGTGATGGTGTTGGTGGTCGCGCCTGTGGACCAGAGGTAAGAGGTGGCCCCCGATGCGGCGATTGTGGTGCTGGAACCTTCGCAGAAGGTGGTGTTTCCGATGAAGTTGATGGTAGGCAGACTGTTGACGGTGACGTAGGTGCTTGCGGTGGCACTGCAGCCGTATTCGTTGGTGGCTGTCACCGTGTAGGTGTTGTTGCTGTTCGGGAACAAAGCCACATCAGCACCGACGGAACCATTGGACCATTGGTAAACAAGGCCTCCCGTTGCGGTCAGGATGATGCTGCTGCCACGGCACACTGTGGTGTTGCCAACGATGGACGGCGTGGGCAGCGGGCTGACAATAAGGCTGTCGCGTGCGGTGGTCTGGCAGCCATGGCTGTTGGTGGCTGTCACCGTGTAGATGCCCTGCGCCGACACGGTCAGCTGGTTGCCCGTGGCTCCGGTGGACCAATGGTAGGTGAGCTCGTTGTTGGGAAGCTGGTAGGTGTAGCTCTGTCCGGCACAGATGGAGTGCTGCATGCCGAAATGCAACACGGGCAGAGGGTTGACCGTCACCAATACAGAATCCACGGCAGAACATCCCAGCGTGTTGCTGGCCGTCACCTTGTAGATGCCGGGCTGGGTGACGGTGATGGACGGGGTAGTGGCGTTGTTGGACCACAAGTAGCTGTATCCTGGAGAAGCCGTCAGCTGTGTGGAACCTCCCTGGCAGAAACTGAGTTCGCCGGAAATCGATACGGTAACGGTGGAGCTGATGGAGACCACAGCGGAGGAGGAGTTCTGGCATCCATGTTCGTCCGTCACGGTCACGCTATAAGCTGTGCTGATGGCGGGCGCTACAGTGATGGTGTGCGTGGTGTCTCCGGTGGACCAGGCATAGTGGCTGGAATTGTTGACATACAGGGTCGTGGCGGCATTTGCGCAAATGGTGCCCGCACCCAGAATGGCGGCATTGGGCAGGGAATACATGGTCACGGTAGTGGAGGCTGTCTGTGTGCAGCCATGGCTGTTGGTTGCAGTGACCGTGTAGGTGCCGGGCGCGGAAATCGTCGCCGGCGCATTGGATACGCCGGTGCTCCAGACGTAGTTGCTGCCGGCTTCGTTGTTGGCAGTCAGGATGGTGCTGCCACCATCACAGAAGGCGGTGCTGCCGGAAATGGAGATTTGTGGTCTGGGATGGACCGTGACGTGTACGGAACGGGTGCTCGTGCAACCGTTGGCATTGGTGGCGCTGACTTGATAGGTGCCCGTGCTGTTCACAGAAATTTGGTTTTGGGTGCTTCCGGTGGACCAAATGTAGCTGCAGCCGGCCGGGGCAATGGCGGTGAGCAATACGGACTCCCCTTGGCAAATGGCCGTGTCGGCCGTCAGGGTGATGCTCGGCAGCGGGTTGACGGCCAGGGAGGTGCTGGTCGATGCGGTACAGCCGTAACTGTTGAAAACCGTCACCGTGTAGAGACCGCTCTGGCTGACGTTGATACTGCTGCTGGTGAGACCGTTGCTCCATTGGTAGGAGCTTCCACCCAATGCGGTGAGCACCGCGGTGCCGCCTTGGCAAATTTCACTCGGCCCGTTCAGATAAGGCGTGGGATTTCCTTGGACGTTAATGGTGGTGCTGGCCGTGTTGGTACATCCGTTCTCGTCAGTGACCAATACGGTATAAACGCTCGTGTTGGTGGGCGTGACAGTGATAAGCTGCCCCTGTTGTCCCGACATCGGCCAGGTGTATTGTATGCCTGTGGAAGAAAGAGCGAAAAGGGAGACGCTCTCGCCATTGCAAATGTTGTTGTTGGCATTGATGGTGACCTCCGGCAGCGGATTCACGATGACAGTTTCCGACGTGGTGGCCGAGCATCCTTGGGCATTGGTGACAGTGACAAAATAGGTGCCCGTCTGGGTGGCGGAGAGGAATGCGTTGGTGGTACCGTCGCTCCAAATATAGCTGTTGCCACCGTTGGCGCGCAAAATGGCTGTCCTGCCTTGGCATACCGTGGTCGTGCCCGTGATAGAGGGTGTTGGAGAGGGCATCTCGCTCACATTGGCGGAGATGGCGTTGGTGCAGCCTAAGGAGTTGGTGACACTGACCGAGTAGGTGCCGGGCGTGTAAATGTCCAACGAACTGGCCGTGCTGCCGTCATTCCAATGATAAGTGTAAGTCTCGTTGCCAGTGACACTCAGGGTGGTGTGACCGCCTTGGCAGAAGTTACGGGCACCCACGATCTGCGCGCTGACTTGCCAAAGTGTGATTTGCTTGCTGGCAGAAGAGATGCAACCGTTGGCATCGGTGCCGGTGACAGAATAGGTGTTGGCGTAGGTCGTGGTAATGGACGGGGTCGTCTCCCCCGTGCTCCAAGAGTAGTTGACAGCTCCGGAAGCGGTCAGCGTGGTGGACTCGCCCTGACAGAACGGCGTGCGACCGTTGATGGCGACATTGGGCAAGGCGTTCACGATGAGCGTCTTGGTGGCTGTGTTGCGACAATTGTGGGCATCGGTCACCGTGACAGTGTAGGAGTTCTCCGTGTTGACTGTGATGCGGTCGTTGGTGGAGTTGGTGGACCATGCATAGCTGGTGCCGCCCGTAGCAATCCAAGTGCAGCTGTTGCCTTGGCAAACCGCGTCTGGACCTGTGATGGTGGCAACGGGCAACTCATGGACAACAACGGTCACATTGCCCTCGCGCTGACATTCATGGACAGTGTATGCAGTGACATGGTATGTGGTGGTCGCAGTGGGATATACCGTGATGGAAGCCTCCGTGCTGGCGTTGTCCCATAGATAATGATCGGCACCGGAAACCGTGATGGTCGCGCTGGCGCCTTTGCAGATGGCCTGTGTGTTAGACAGGTGCATCGTGGGCAGCGGGGCTGACAAGACGGTAAAGGATGCGGTGCCTCGGCAATTGTGCTGGTCGGTGACCGTGACACGGTAGGTGTTGGCCGCATTGATGGTGATGACTTGGCTGTTGGCACCGTTGTTCCACGAATAGGCAGCGTATGGGCCGCTTGCTGTCAATTGCGCGCTGCTGCCTACACATAAGTGCTGCGAACCCGTGATGGCCGGTATGGGATTGGAATGGACGGTGAGACGGTAGTAAAAAATCGAGTCGCATCCCGTGACACGGGAGGTGGTGGAAAATGAGTACGAGCCGGCACCATTCACTGTGACGCCAAAAGCAGTGGTGTACGGCAACTGCGAAGCGCAAATCTCCTCCCGAATCGTGTCGGTGTTGTAGATGATGGGCCAGATGGTCAGATGGATGGGCACGATGCTGTCGCACCCGTTCACGGTCGTCAGACGAATCTCGTGCGTTCCGGGCGTCGTGAAAGACTGTCCTGCATAATCAAACGGCAAGTTGTACTCGCATGTGGTGAAATAGAGTGTGTCGTCTTGGTAAACAGGGTAGTGACGCAGGTTTACGGTAATCAAGCTGTCGCAACCTGCCGTGCTTTGCAGCAGAATGTCGTAAATGCCGGGCTCTGTGAGGATGGAGTCCCCGACAGCGAAGGTCTCGCTTTCGCAAATGGCAATATCGAGACTGTCATGATACACGGGCAGCGTGGTCACGACGAGGTGACGCAGCGTGTCGCACCCGAAAGTGACGGTGTCCGGCAGCACAAGGTCGTACTCGCCGACCTCTGAAATCAAGGTGTCTCTGTATTGGAATGGAATCATGTTTTCGCACACGGCCATCGCGATAGTGTCCTGCGGCACGTCGCGTACAATGACATACAATGCGTTGCAGGTACTGTCACACCCGAATGTGGTCTGGTGCGGCTCGTAATAGGTCCCGGCATGGTTGATAACGGTGTCCCTGTATGTGTACGGCAAATCGTATTGGCACAAGACCAGCGTGTCAACCAGCGTGTCGGTGTATGCCTCCCAAACGTTCAACACGAGGGTGATGTTGCTGTCACAGTGCTGAATGGTCGTTCCGAAGAAGGTGTATGTGACTGAGCTGGTGAAAGCTGTGTCGGCAAACACGTATGGCGTATCCGTTGCGCAGATGTCCGCTGTGATGGTGTCGTTGTACGAAGGCGTGGCTTGCACAATGAGCATGGCCATGCCTGTGCATGGAATGGAGTCGCCACTCTCCAAAAAGTAGATGCCCGGCTCCTCGAAAGTGCGTGCGGAATCAACGGCGATGGGAAAGTCGTTTTCACAAAAAATGTAATACGTTGTGTCGTAAGAGGTCGGCAACACAGTGAGCTCCAGATGGATAATGATGCTGTCGCATCCGAATGCGGAATTCAGGGCGAAGTCGTAAACGCCCGGTTCGTAGAAACTGCTGTCGCCGACGACATAAGGCAAATAATGTGAGCAGACGGTCTCGATGAGCGTATCAACCTCTTCATATTCAGGATAAATATTGAGACTGAGGAAAAAGACGCTGTCGCACCCGTTTTCGGATGAATATGTGTACTCGTACCAACCGGATTCTGTCAGCGTGTCGCCCTGAAACAGATATGGGGATTCCGAGGCGCATAGAGTGGCAAATGTCGTGTCGAAATAGACCGGTAGCTGTTCAACCACGAAATAGTGGAAAATATCGCACCCGTTCGAGTCTTGGGCAACAGAGATCATTTGGCTTGTCGCCTCCGAAAATGTGAGGTCTTCGTATTCCAATGGAAATTTGTTTGCACAATCCTTCAGGTTGATTGTGTCAATCTGTGATTGGAAGACGGAAACCCACCGGAAGGAGCTGTCTCGGCCGTCGGTTGTCTGCAAGGTGATGGCGTATTCGCCAGGAGCCGTGATCTCTTCCCCGAGATACTCCATGGGGAATCCTGTGGCACATACGATCTGGTATGTGGTGTCAACAGTCAGGGAATCTGTGCCGGGTGATGCTTGCAATGTGTTGTGAAAGAGCAAGTTGAAAATCATTGCGAGAAATGTTGCCGTGGCAATGCGGTAAATATTTTTCATGATATGAAATTTGTTTTTATACTCAATAATAATAATTATTCTCTATAATGAAAAAAGGGCGCAAATGTACATAAATTACGAATACAAACGGCAAAATGAATTCACAGGAATGTTGCGTGCGAAGTCTCTGTTTTTTTTGCCGACAAAAGAAGCGATATTTTGTGTAATTTTGCACCCTCTTTTAGTCCGATGTTATACCTGCTGAATAAAAACACGACCTTGCAATTGATCATCTCCGCCTTTTTGCTGGCATGGAGCGGTTTCTGCATGTTCACTGGACTTTCTGTCGCGCCTCCTGACGGACATCCCTTGCTGTATGGAGCTATATATCCGTTTTTGAGCCAGCATCTTGTTTTCAGCAGAGCCCTTGCCATGGCCTTGCTGGTCCTTGAGGCTGTCTTCTTGCAGAGATTTTTTGCCGTCAACAGATTTTCGGAGAATAAAACGGCAATGTCCATTCTCTTTTTTTGGGGAATGATGATCGTAGGACATCAGCTGACGCTTCTTTCACCCGCCAGCTTCACGATGTTTGCCTTGACGCTCATCATGTTGATTAATACCAATGTGGTCAATGATTTTCCGCTGAAAAACAGGATTTTTATCTCCGGCATTATCATTGGCGTCGCTTCTTTGTTGGACATCAATGCGTTATGGATATTGTTGTTCTTGATTTTCGCCATTCTTACCAATAGGTTCTCTCGGATGAAAGATGTGATCATTCTTCTCTCAGGACTTCTCTTTGTCGCAGTGTATCTGTTCACCTATGGCTATCTGACAGACATGCTGCCGCAGTTGCTGGCCTCTTACAAGAAGGTTGATTTCTTCGGATTCATCGAACATGCGCGGGAGATGAGGGTGATAGACTGGGTCTCCACCGCTATGTTGTTGGCGACCAGCATTTACATGATTGTGGTCTTGAAACTCTATTACGACAACAAGCTGATTGTGCTGCGCAATCGGTTTATGACGACGGTCTTTCTATGGTTGACGATGTTAGTTGCCGGCTTCTTCTCCTGCTATGACATGCAGGGTGGGCGCGTCTATATCTTTGTGCCGGTGGTGTTGTTATACAGCATGTTGTGTTTGGTCAAGAGTCGGCGGATTTTCCACGATATACTGATTGTCGCCATGTTTGTGTTGCTATGGTTTTAAAATCCCACTTTTCGGACACGCCTTGCGTCGAGTGCGGGTGCGATGAAGCCGGACGCGGCTGTCTGGCGGGTCCTGTTTGTGCCGCCGCCGTGATATTTCCATACGATTATGTGAATGATGAAATTAACGATTCCAAGCAACTGACGGCTAATCAGCGCGACAAATTGCGTGCCATCATCGAACGCGACGCGCTGGCTTACTGCGTGGTCGAGGTGTCAGAAAAGCGTATTGACGAGATCAACATCCTCAACGCCTCCATACAGGGCATGAACGATGCGGTGGAGGGACTTTCCCTCCAGCCGGAGTTTCTCCTGATTGACGGCAATCGTTTCAAAGACCGCTTGGGTATCCCGTACAAGTGTGTGGTCAAGGGCGATGCGACATATCTCTCCATCGCGGCGGCCTCTATCTTGGCCAAGACCCACCGCGATGCGCTGATGTCCCGCCTTGATGCCGAGTTCCCCGTGTATGGTTGGAAAAAGAACAAAGGCTATCCCACACCCGAGCATGTCGCCGCTGTGATGCAACACGGCCTCACTCCTTACCATCGCCGCAGTTTCCACTTGAAAAACCAGCTCAGTTTGGAATTTTGATACCTGCAGAATGCAATGGTATAAAAGGAAGTTAAGAGCATAAACTGTTGACTGTTAATTCGTTTTAGAACATCCATTCCCCAATATTAAACATCCAACAGCTATTGGATACCTAAGCTTTCCTCTATCTCCTGCTCGTTTTTTCCGAGCAGTTTGATATATTGTTCCAATTGGGCGGAGAGAGAGTCGCCGGGATTGCGGTTGATGTAGTCGCGGAATTCGTTTTCAGCGCTGCGCACGTCACCCAGAATATCATCGTAGATGATGCCGCGCTGGTAGTAGCAGAACTCGGCCTTGTCGCCGTTGGGGTACTGCTCCTGGTATTGGTTGAAGATGGCGATGGCTTGCTTGGCGTATTGGGCGGTATGGCTGCGGTCGGTGGCCGACTTGGCCAAGATCATGCTGCCCACGCCTGCGCGGTAGAGCATTTCAGGTGAAATCTCGTCCTTGGGATAGGCTGTCGCGAAGTCCACCGCCTTGCGGATGAAGCGCCCGAAGAGAGCCGTGTCGGTGCGCCCGCCAAAGTGATAGACGGAGTCGGCCATGTTGTAAAGCCCCACCACGTCGCGCTGCTTTTGGCCAAAGCTTCTCTTCTCGCCCTGTTTGGAAGTGTTGTTGTGGCAGCTTGCACACAGCACAACGGCGGCGATGAACAACAGAAGGTATGATGTGCGTCTCATGTCGGTCTATTTTCGGTGAATGGTCTTGTAACTGGCCTTGGTCTTGCCAGCGGCAATGTCGTTGAGCTGGCGTTTCAGCACCATTTTCTTGATGGGGGAGAGACGGTCCACGAAGACCTTGCCGTCAAGGTGGTCGTACTCGTGTTGGATGACGCGGGCCACGATGCCGCTGATGTCCTCCTCGTGGAATTGGCCGTTCTCGTCGTAGTACTCGATGTGGATGTTGGACTTCCGGGTGACATCCTCGCTGATCTGGGGCAGGCTCAGGCAGCCCTCGCTGAAGACGAAGTCGTCACCCCATTCCTCTGTGATGACGGGGTTGATGAAGGCGCCTTTGCGGAGGTTCTCGTTGGGGTATGACTCGCGGAACGGTTCGGCATCGATGACGAAGAGGCGGATGGCCTTGCCGATCTGGGGCGCGGCCAATCCCACGCCGTTGGCATGGTACATGGTCTCGAACATGTCGGCAATCAAGGGTTTCCAATCGGTGTTTTCCACATCGACCTCTTCGGCCGTTTTTCTCAGTACGGGCTCGCCGTACACATAAATCGGTAGTATCATAGGTTGTTTTCTCTTTGTTTAATCATGTCTTGTTGCTCCATGTAGGATTGCAGGATTATGGTTGCGCTCATCTTGTCCACCAAGGCCTTGTTTTGCCGTTCCTTTTTGCTCAAGCCGATGTCGATCATGGTCTGGAAAGCGATGCGGGAGGTGAAGCGCTCGTCCATGCGGGCAAGGGTGGTGCCGGGCGAGATGTTGGGCAGCTCCTTGCGCAGGCGCTTGACGAAGGGCTCCACAAAGCGCGCCGAGTCGGAGGGCGTGTTGTCGAGCTTGCGAGGCTCACCGACTACCACGACGTCAACCTTCTCCTTCTGCAGATAGGCTTTCAGGAAATCGAAGGCCTGCGCCACAGGAATGGTGTCCAATGCGTTGGCGCAAATCTGCAGCTCGTCGGTGACGGCAAAGCCGACCCTTTTTTGTCCGTAATCTATAGCTAAAATGCGTCCCATAATAAGTGGCGGCAAAGATACTAAAAAAGATGAAAAATGCGCCTCTTTCTTGGAGACGCATGTGATCGTAAAGGGTGGGAACTACTAGGTTCGAACTAGTGACCCCCTGCTTGTAAGGCAGGTGCTCTGAACCAACTGAGCTAAGCTCCCGTTTTTCGAGGGTGCAAAAATATCATTTTTTTTGAATCCAGCACCCTGGGATTTGATAAATATGTTTTTGTTCTGATAGTAAGATTCTTAGAATTGGAAGCCTGCGCAGATGTTGATGAATTGTGGGTGGTCGCCATCTTTGTTTTGGAAATATTTCAAAAGACTGTAGCGATAGTTGACACCCAAGACGATGGGGCCGAATTTCATGTCGAAGCCGGTGGTCAGCAGCGCCTGGTTGGTGTTAAGCGTTTTTTTGTCATATCCGAGCTCGTTTTTCGTGACCTGCAGGACAGGCTGGTAGATGACACCCACAAAGGGCAGGAATGCCGATTTCCGGCCGAGCTGCACGTTGCCGACGAGTTTGACAGGGACCTGGATGTGGCGGGTCTCCACCTTCTGGTCGGTGAGCCCTAATGTGTTGTTGGTGAAAGTGCCTTTGTAGAAAGCATATCCGACACCGATTTCTGCATAGACATATTTTCCTGCGCGGAAAAAGAGGCCGAATTCGCCATTGGCAAGGCCTTCAAGCCTGTCTTCGTATGAATAGTCCTTGTTGATGGAGAAGGTGGTGCCCAATTTAAAACCGAATTGAGTCCATTTCTGGGCGTGGATGCTGGTGCAGCCAAATGTAATCAGCAAAAGTACAAATACTGCTTTTTTCATGACTGTGGTTCTTTGGTGGTTGTTTCAGATGTCGGATGGGTGTTGTTGAATTGATTCATAGTGTGTTGCAGACCTGCCGTGGCGAAGGACTTGACGGCCTCCACCGCGCGTTGGATGCAGGGGTCCACAAGTTTGAGTTCCTCGCTGGAGAAACGCCCCAGCACATAGTCGACTTGGTACCCCATGGCGAAGTCCTTGCCGATGCCGCAGCGCAGCCGCGGGAAGTTGGAGTGGCCCAGTTGCTCGATGATGTTGTTGAGCCCGTTGTGGGAGCCGCCACCGCCCTTGGGCTTGATTTTGAAACTGCCGAGGGGGAGGTCGAGGTCGTCGCAGATCACCATGCAGTGGTCGGGTGCGATCTCTTCGGCATTGAGCCAATATTTGACCGCCTTGCCGCTGAGGTTCATGTAGGTGGTGGGCATCACCAACACGAGTGTGCGCCCTTTGTAGGTGGCACGGGCCACGTAAGCGAGGCGGTCCACCGAGAAGGTCGCCTTGAGGTTCGCCGCGACGGCATTGACCACTTCGAAGCCGTAGTTGTGCCTCGTGCCGGCATATTGCTGCTCGGCGTTGCCAAGTCCTACTATAAGGTATTTCTTATCGTTCATCGTCGTCTTTTTCAGTGGATTTTTCCTCCTCTGACGTCATGTTTACAAAGAAGGTGAAATTGAGTTTGCCGTAAATTCTGTGTTGGTAGAAATTGGGATGGGCGGAAAAGTCGTGTTCCTTGGAGTGCTCCATGACCAGCCAGCCGTCAGGGTTGAGTAAGTCGTTGGCAAAAACGTTGTCGATGATTTTTCCGATGCCCTCCAATTGGTAGGGAGGGTCGGCGAAGATGATGTCGAATTTCGTTCGGCATTTTTCCGTGTATGCGAAAGCATCCTGACGAACGACGGCGGCATTGTGGTAGTCTAACTGCTCGAGCGTGCGTTGTATGAAACGGGTGCAGCGTGGGTCAATATCCACGGCTACAACAGACTGGGCTCCTCTGGAGGCGAATTCGTAGGTGATGTTGCCGGTGCCGGAAAACAGGTCGAGCACGCGCACACGATCGAAGAAGAAGTAGTTGTTCAGAATGTTGAACAAGCTCTCCTTGCCAAGATCGGTGGTGGGTCGCACGGGGAGGTTTTCTGGCGCCACGATGTGGCGTCCCCTGTTTTTTCCGCTGATGATTCTCATTACAAGATGGTTATGTTGTCAATGTAGTTTGCCAACAGGTCGGTCAGCTTTTTGTTGGCTTTGTCAAAATTCTGGACATACAACATGGGATCGCTCAATCCGAGTTGCTGGACGCTGTTCAGCGTGTAATACAGCAGGTCCACGTTTTCGATGTGGTGTGTGCGGTTGATGAGCAGAATCTCGCCTTTTTGGACGGCAAGAATGTCGGCAAAGGATTTGTTGATGGAAAGCAGCACGGAGGAGATGTGCTGCTGGTCTTGCAAGAAACGGTATAGCAGTGTGGCTTCGCTCAGGAAACGGGGCGTGCACGGCAATCCCGCCAACGTGGAGTATTCGTTCTGGGTGAGGAAATACAGCGACTTGTAGTGCCCCAAGGTGTCGCAAAAGTGCTGGCCATACTGGGACAGGTCGAATTGTGTCTCCAGATAGGCGCGTGATTTGCTCTCATCGTATATGACATCAGGCACGAGCAGGGGCATCCTGGTGGCGATGACGATGTCGATGGCTTGTCCGGAGTCTTGCTCCATGTTGAAAAAACGGGGCGCTTTGTCGGAGATGAGCGCGTTTTCTGCTGCAGGGTAGAATGCATCTTGGTATTTGCCGTCGTCACGGAGGCAATAAAGCGAAAATCCATCCGGAGTGAGTCGGATGGATCTCGTATAACATTGGGTCAATAAAGAGTTCATGGCCATTATTCCCAGCTGCCGGTGGTGCTGGCCTCGGTGAGGGAGCCCATGTACATATCGGCGTATTGGTCTCTGTATTGTTTCTCTTCGGAAAGGTTGTTGTAGAAAATCTTGTTCCAGAGCTTGCTCAGGACACCTGAGCTCTCGGGGCTGATGCTGCGCTCCATGTTGACCAGGATGTCATCCAAGGGAACATCGATGCGATAGACGGGAATTTCATACGTGCGGGATGCGATGGAGCCCGTCTGGATCTCATATTGCTTCTTGTCGCTGAAGGGGATGTACTGGAAATTCTTGAAGTTCTCGGCCGTCAACTTGTGGTCAATGTCGAGCATTTTCTCGATGGCGGGCACGTCCACGACCTCTTTGTGGATGAGGCCGAGCTTGAAGGCCTGGGCCTCGCTCATGGTGTCGGGGAAGTTACCGACGTTTTTCTCAATCTGCACGGTTCCGTTGTTGACAAAATCAACGAGACTGTCCATGGAGGAAGCATATTTTTTGTAAACGGTCTTGTAAATAGCCTGGGCGCTTCGGATGGTCGTGAGGTTCGTGACGTTGGCAGACTTGCGGAGTTCGTACACTTGTCTGAATTTTTCGGGACGCATGATGCTTCGAGCAGCGAAAATGGCTAAGACCAAAGCTGCAAGGATCAGGATAACGGTGAAAATCTTTCTAGTTTTCATAACTTATTTGGATTATATTTTTTTTCTTTAAAAATTGCGGGCAAAAGTAGTAAAAAATCCTCTATCTTCATATAATACTTTTAAAAAAAAATCAATGCTTGACTGTCAGCAAATTAGAAGGTGATGCGGTGGATGCCCGGCGCGTGTTTTTCCTCAATCAGACGGCGCAGGCAGTCGTAGTCCTCTTTCCGCTCGACAAAGTCCAGACGGGCCGTCTCCACTAGCAAAATGGGCAGGGTGGGGTGTTGCTCGAAGTAGGTGATGTAGCTGTCCTGGATGTCCTGTAAGTACTGCGCCGTGATCTCCTGCTCGTATTCCCGGCCTCGCTTGGCGATGTTCTGCAGCAGATGTTGTGTGTCGTTGTAAAGGTATAAAATGAGGTCCGGTTTGGGAAGGAAGGATGAGATGGTGTCAAAAACGTTCTTGTAGAGGTTGTATTCGTCTGTCAGCAGATTGTTTTTCGAAAAGATGATGCACTTGTCGATGAAGTAGTCCCCCACGACGGCTTCCGTGAAGAGGTCGCGGGCGGAAAGCAGTGATTTGAGCTGCTGGTAGCGGTCCATCAGGAAGGTCATCTCCACGGGAAAGGCGTAATGGACGGGGTCTTTGTAGAATTTCGGCAGGAAAGGGTTGTCCGCGAAGCGCTCCAGGACGAGCTCCGCGTTATAGTCGGCGGCAAACATTTTGGCCAGGGTGGTTTTCCCGGCACCGATGCATCCTTCGACAACTATGTAATTGTAGGGTGTCATATTGTGATAACGTCAAGGTCAAAAACTATCGTGTTCAAGGTGGAACGCTTCGCCCGGCCTGTCTTCCACAATGCGGACGCCCAGCTCGGCGAGTTCTGTCCGCACGAAGTCGCGCTCCGGGATATGGGGATGCGGCAGGGTCAACCGTTCGTCATGGTAGCTCATGCCGTCGTAATCGAGGATGTCCAAGTCGATGGTACGGCTGCTATAGACGGCGGCCCCGTGCTCGATGCGGGTCTTCGTGGCCCGGCCGAGCTCGCGCTCGATGGATTGCAACTCGTCTAACAGTTCCAATGGCGTCAGATAGGTGCGAAGCACCAAAGACTGGTTCAGGAACGGGGGTGCGTCGAAGCCCCAGGCGTCCGTTTCCGTGACGCGGGAGCAGCGCTCAATACTCCCCACACGCTCCGCCATGCGCATGATGGCTCGTGCGAGGTGGCCGGCGCGGTCACCCAGGTTGCTGCCCAAACCGATGATTGCCCGTTTTGTCATAGCGGCGGCAAAGATAAAAAAAATGCCCGCATGCGGGCATCTCTTTCGTTATTTGTTTTTAATTGTTGATGATCATGACCGTCGGCCCGCAAGCGGTGGAAAACATTACCAAAGACTGTGAATACATTAAGAGATTGTCGATGATACGGCGGGAAGGTCTCTCTCTCTTGGCGGTCTTTTTCTTTGAATGGGTAGAGGTTATCTCCATGGGCAATTAATTTGATGAATAAATGCAATGTGGTTGTATAACGGCGTATGTTTTGAAATATTATACGTCCTCCATTTTTTTTGCCGGCGGGGGAACATTGCTTGACGATGTCACAAGGCGTGCCCGCGGCACAGGCTGCTTTCCCGGCACATTGTTTAAGCGAATCTTGGCGCTTGACCCTAATCCCTTTTTTTGTATTTTTGCAGCCTAAATAATTGGCGATGGAAGGATGGACCCTCTTCATGGATCGCGACGGCGTGGTGAATGTGCAGATTGTGGATGGCTATGTGCTGCGCCCCGAACAATTCACCTATACGCCCCATTTCTTGGAGGCGATGCGACTGGTGCGCCCCCGCTTCCAACACATCATCCTTGTCACCAACCAGCAATGCGTGGGCAAGGGTCTCTGCTCCCAGGAAGACATTGATGCGATTCATGGCCGTCTCCAAGGACAGCTTGAGGTGCAGGGAACCCCCTTCGACCGTGTTTACTGCTGCCCTCATCTGGCAGAGGATTTCTGCACATGCCGAAAACCCAACATCGGTATGTTCCTGCAGGCACTCCATGACTTTCCCGACATAGATCCTGCACGGTCATTGATGGTGGGAGACACCCTCTCCGACATGCAGTTCGCGCGCAATGCCGGCATATATGCCATCCATGTGGGTGCTGTCCGCCATCCTGAGTTCGAGACAGTCATGGACATTGCATCCTCGCATTTCGGCTCCCTGTACGATTTCGCCCTCCATTTGGAAGATATTCTCCCCGTCTTATACAAATCCTGATGTTTGTTACATATTTCTTTATATTTCTGATCTGTTATCCGCTTTCACTGCTCCCGCTGCCTGTCCTTTACTTGCTTGCCGGGCCTTTATACTTGGTGCTCAACTATGTTGTGCGCTATCGGAGGAACGTGGTGGAGGAGAACCTGAGAAAATCCTTCCCCGAAAAAAATAGCAAGGAATTACGCCGCCTTCGCAACCGGTATTACTGGCATCTTTCCCAAATTGCGCTGGAGATGGTTAAAATGCTGACCATTTCTCGTAGGAGTCTGCAACGGCGCTATCATTGTGTGAATCCGGAAGTGCCCAATGATTTTTTCGGACAGGGCAGAAGTGTCATCCTGATGTCCTCGCATTACAACAACTGGGAGTGGATGATTGTCTCCTTGGAAGAGATGTTCCTGCATCACGGAATAGGTGTGGGCAAAGGCAATTCCGACAAGGTGTTTGAAAAGTTGGTGAACCGCGCCCGTACCCGCTGCGGCACACAGGTGGTTTTCGCGGACACCGTGCGCGAGACGTTCGAGGAGTACGAAACCCAACACCGTCCGGCAGCCTACATGATGCTCAGCGACCAGTCACCCAACAGCAAAAAGAAGTGCTATGTGACACAATTCCTCAATCAGAAGACAGGGGTTATCTTCGGTGCCGAGCATTTTGCCCGGAAATATGACATTCCAGTGCTCTACTATGAGGTGATCAAAGAGCGGATGGGCAAGTACCGTGTTGAAGTGCAACTCATCGCCGAACACCCCAACGACCTGCCCGAGTATGCCATCACCCAACGCTATGTGGAGCTGCTCGAACAGACCATCCGCCGGCAGCCCGCCTTCTGGCTTTGGAGCCACAGACGGTGGAAGTTCCAGTTTGAATAGGCAGTGCTGTGCGTGTGGCCAGGCGTGAGACACGCGACAGACATTCGCAGACGCCAACGCCAACAGAATAATTGTGTATCTTTGCCCTCCCAAAAACATCCTTTATGAGAAAAACATTGGCCATCATCCTGTTGCTGTGTGCCGTCATCCTGTCGCCACAGTGCGGGCATTCGCAGAATGACCCCGTGCAACCCACCTGGGAATCCCTCAACCAGCGCGGCTATCCGCAGTGGTTCCAAGACGCGAAACTCGGCATCTTCATCCATTGGGGACTCTATTCCGTGCCCGCCTACGCCTCCAAAGAGGGCTACGGTGAGTGGTTCTACCGTGGACTGATGCAGAAAGATGTGGAAAGGATGCGTATTATGAGCTACTACGCCGATACTACCAAGCCTGTTTTCGACCAGTACAAAGAACTCACCAAATACTGGCATGCCGAGCTCTGGAACCCTGAAGAGTGGGCGGATCTTTTCAAGTATGCGGGAGCGAAATATGTGGTTTTGGTCACCAAGCATCACGACGGCTACTGTCTGTGGGACAGCCAGTACCAGCCTGAATGGAACAGCGTGGTGAGCGGTCCGAGACGCAATATCGTGGAGGAACTGACTACGGCGGTGCGGGATGAGGGACTGCGTATGGGCTTCTACTACTCGCTGCCTGAGTGGACCAACCCTCGCCACATCTGGATGGTAGATCCCGACAACGAAATCAGCGACTATGTCGATAACTATATGGTGCCGCAGTTCAAGGAGTTGGTGGGCCGTTACAAGCCGGACCTTCTCTTCTCCGACGGCGACTGGAACAACACGGCGGAGCAGTTCCGTTCGCAGGAACTGATCAGCTGGTACTACAACACCGTGGGTAAAAATGCCATCGTGAACAACCGCTGGGGCAACGGCACGAAGCATGGTTTCCTGACGCCCGAGTACAGCGCGGGCATCGCCAACACGGAGGTGCCGTGGGCGGAGTGCCGCGGTCTCGGACGCAGCTTCGGTCTCAACCGCAACGAGGATTTGGACAACTACCTGACTGACCAGGAACTAATCCAGCATTTCGTGGAGTTAGTGGCGCACGGCGGCGGCCTGACCCTGAACATAGGACCCAATGCCGACGGCACCATCCCGCTCATCCAGCAGGAACGTCTCCGCAGCTTAGGACGATGGATGCTGTTCAACAGTTCAGCCATTTACGGCACACGCCCGTATGTGATTCCTTGTCAAAGCGTGACCGGCTTCGCTCCGGGCTGCGATGCCGGCCCTATGGAGTACGACTGGGTGCGCAATGCCCCGATGCGATCGGTGACCCCAGATCATTTTGACATACAATGGGATGGCTCCGTAATGGTTCCTGACGATGGAGAATATATGCTAACATTGAATGCTGACGACAGAGCTACGGTTTACCTGAAAACAGCCGAAGACAAGTGGGACACCTTACTGCACTACGACAAAAGTGCGTCCGCAAATCCTAAGGCACAGACCACATTAAAATTGCATAAGGACGAATTCATCCATTTTAAGATTGATTATCATGAGGAGGATTTGGAGGCCAACATCTCCTTGAAATGGAGTAAAGACGGCGGTGAAGCAACTCCTGTTCCTGGAGTCTGGAAAGGCTTTGTCAACTGGAACCGCACCACCCGCTGTTTCACCACCAAAAACGATGATTTGTATATCATTGAGTTTAATCGTCCAGACCCGACCAAACCATTGGTTATCAAAGATATGCTAAAGCTAAACCCTCATTCAAGAATGATACTTTTGGGCACGCCAAACGACCTGAAATGGAAACAAGACAAGCACGGCACGCTCACCATCGACTTCTCCCATGTAAATCAAAAACTAATAGACGCTGTAGAGCATGCGTGGGTGATTATGGTGTGCAACTATAAGTGAGTTAAGAGTTAAAAGTTAAGACCAATGGCTAATAGCTAATGGCCAATTGCTAACACTCCTCCTCGCATCTCTCCAGCAAGAAGCTCACGGGGCGGAAGCCGTCGTTGCAGCTGATCATAGCGGAAAAGGGATTCTTCATCCAGCCGTCGTAGAAATTGCCGCGGCCGGCGGCGAGTTCCTCCACGAACCACCGCATCGACTCCCACGCGCTGTCGCAGAGTCCCTCGGGCTTCTTTCCGCCCACAGCGATCCACGTGTCGCCCTCCCGCACCTCGCACGCGTGCTCGATGGGGTTCTCGTAAAGTTCGGAGAGGTCGGTGTGTTGCACTTTCCGTATGGCAGTGATTTTGACGTTGAAGGGGGGCATTATTTCCGTAAAAATTTAGGAAGGCAAAAATACAATTTTTATGTGTATGAGCGTCCGGGAAGGATAGGCCCATTGCCCGCAGGCCTAATGATCTGCGAAGGTCGCCTCCGTGTCGCCCGTTGCTACCAAGCCCGGCAGACCTGAACGGCCTGCCTCTCGGATGGGAATAGTGATTAGGGATTAGTGGCATAGGGTGTCTGATCAGAGAACAGGCCTCTTTTCAGCCCTTTATGGCTGAAGGGTTCGGTAGGAATGCGGCGTTCCCACGGTTTTTTCGCAGGCCGTTAGGCCTGCGGGCAAATGTGATTAATTTCACATAAAATAATGCATCGGCATCTGGTATCGGCAGCGCACAGGGCGGCCGTCCTTGAGGGCGGGATTCCAGCGTGGCATCTCGCTTACGATTTGCATGGCTTGCTCGTTGAGGGCGGGAAATAAAGGCACCTTGATTTCAGGTGAGGTCACGCTGCCGTCGGCTTCAATGGTGAACTCAACAAGCACTACGCCGTTGACATTCGATTGTCCCACTACGGAGTAGTCCATACGCTGCGCTAAGTAATCGTACAGACCGTTCATACCGCCGGGGAAAGTAGGAGCCACATCAAAGTCGCTGCCCTCGCAGGGGTGAGTGAAATAGGCGGTCTCAATTACCATTTTACTTACTGGCCTTTGCTGGATCATTTCGATGATGACGCTGGATTTGAAGGATATATCGGTCTCCGATCGATATATACGCTGGCAGCTGTCGCGCTGGATGTCTTTAAACAAGGGGTTTGCCGTGCTGTGTGGGATGATTTCGTTAAGATATAGTTGACCAAAGACGGTGTCAACATACGTAAAATATTCGGCCAATCTTTTGGCTTGGTAGGTGGTATATGTCAGATTCTGTTCCTCGTCGCTGGTGCAAGTGTACAGCAAGAAGTTGCATTTGTATCCTGGATGCGAAGCGATGAATTGTTTGATAGGATCCAGGTAACGTGGCATTTGTTTTTCGTACAGTCTTCCGTTCATATTCCACGGCAAACAATCTATCACGAACCGCGTGGAATCCTTCAGATAACCCTGATGGAATGGAATCCCGATATAATAGTTCCGCTGGGCCACACCGCAGAGCACAAAGAAAAGGGCAAAGAGCGTGAGAAGGGGCTTTTTCATAATATTTTTGATATCAACACATTATACGATTAGAACTTTATTACAAGTTTTAAACTGCAATAATACAACTTTTTCAATCACACAATTACAGTCAAGCAATATCTTTCAGATCGGCATGACGGAATGTCTTTTTTTACGAAAATAAAGTTTCAGGCATACCTAACGGCCACCTCTCGGAAGGGATTAGATTTTTCGGGTTAATGATCAAAAACCTTAGTTTCTTAACTTCTTAACTTCTTAACTCCTCCCTTCCCTTATTGCTCCGTGAACACCAGGTAGTACGCATCGGCTGCGTCGCCTATGCCTACACTGGGCGTGTAAAGATAAACCGCCACTTTCTTGTGGGAGTTGCTGTAATAGTGCTGAAATTCCACCTGTTTAGAAAGTGTCTGCCAAATGCGCTGAAGTTCAACCTCGTGCTCTGCGTTGACCGTGCAGTAATGGCCTCCGTTGTTGATGAATGCGATTTTGCTTTGTCCCGGATAAGGCAGACCGCTGTTCAACTTTTGCCCGGCTTTGAAAGATTCGGGAAACTCTAACTGGCCACAGCCAGACCAGATGATGGAACCGTATGCCAGCAGATTGTCAGTGGTTTGGTAAAATAGCTTGAACCACCCGAAATCACCCGGCTCCTGATATTGCGCGACAAAGGGGATCTCATTGCCAGAACTGACAGGATTCTGCACGTTCATGGCGTAGAATCCTCTGGGACGGAAGGTCAGATAGTCCACTTTGGAAATCAGGATGTTCTTTTGTAGGTCGGCGGCCTCAAGATCACTCTCGGTAAACTCGTCAACGGGCTGCCCCGCCCGGGCGTTGTATATGCGCAGCTCCACCCATTTCATATGGTCGTCCATGTAGAGGAATATCTCGTACACGTTCGCATAAATATCATTGCCATTGAATGATATGTTTGATACATTAGAGTTGGGAGAGATTGCCTCCAAGGCCGATATAAAAGCTTCGTACGAATCGAAAGACTGGTTGTTGCCGTCCACGCGCATCGAATAACTGGACCGCACCAGCTTGGAAAAAGCGGAGGAGGCGTGAAATTCTTGCATCCATTGTTTGAGAATCGGCATCATGACAGGGAAATCCTCGTCTTTTACGTATAGTTCGCCTTGTTTGACAACGCCGGATGGCCAAATGGAGATGATTTTCGTCACATTCTCCACGGTTTTGGTATAACGATCTCCGTTGAAGAGGAATCCGTTTTGGGCAAGCAGGTTGGCCGCATCCCCGGAGTTGCTGCCGACACAAGCCTTGAGCATGGTGAAGTCGTTGGTGACGGGGTCGTTCACCTCTGGCGTGTAGTCTATGGGTGGAATTTCGCTTACGGAGGGCGCAGGATCGATGGGGTCGTCAGGCTCTATGGGATCGACTATGCATCCGGCAAAGCCAAACAACAGGAATAACCAGACAAGGACGGGCGAAAATTGTTTGAGGGCGCTTTTTTTCATGATTGCTCGTTTAGGTGATGAGGACGCTGCAAAGATAAATATTTTTTTTCACCCCAGTTAAATTATCGAAAAAAATGGGAATTATATACCTGATGGCACAAATCAGGGCTTTTGCATTTTTTTTTTTTTGATTTGGGCGTGCCGGCGCGGCGGCGGGAGTTACGTCACATCCGCATTCGCAATCCAATGCCGCCGCGCCGTCGGGCTTTCCGCTGCAATGATTTTGGTTTAAAACCCACCACCATTCCGCGAGACGCGAAGCGTCAAGCGGAACCTCCGTCTCGCCAGGGAGCGCATTCCCACCAAAATCATTTCCGCTTCAATCCCTCACGCAGGCTCGTCGAACCCCACACCCGTTTCGCGGCGAGCAGCGTACACCCTCGTCTCAACCTTCTCCCGCGCCGCGACTTTCCCGCGCACGCGCCCCTCCCAGGGGTTGCAGCGCTCGTTCCTCGCGCTTTAACCCCTGGCTACCGAGCTCTTGCCCCTGACGGGGCTGCTCAAGGAAAAATATTATCCATTATTCTACCGAGCTCTTGCCCCTGCCGGGGCTGCTCAAGGAAATATATTATCTTTCCTCCTTGTCCCGGAGGGACACCCTCTCAATAACCCCACATAAGCGACGAAGGAGCGCCGTGTGGGGATGGATGACGGTACCGATACCCTCTCGCGGCGCGGGATTCGGCATCTAAGATGCATAAAACTTGCTCGCCGCGAAAGGGAGGCGTTTGAAAAAATGTGTTGTTTATTCCAGCCGGATGCCATTATGTATATGACTACCAAAAAAATTGCCCGGCAGACCTGACGGCCTGCCTGTCGGAGGAGCGTATGTGTGACTATGATGATGGCGGGTGATTACGCCTTTTGCACCACTTCTTTGATTTCCTTGTAGATAGCGTCGATGGCGGTGGGTTGTGCAAAGGGTTTCAGGTTTTCGCTCATACGGGCGCAGCGTGCTTCGTCCTGGGCCAACTCCATCAGCTGGGGTATGAGTTGTGTTTGGGCATCCTCGTCGGCGATGAGGATGGCGGCATCCTTGTCGGAGAGGGCGCGGGCGTTGTAGGTCTGGTGGTCCTCGGCGGCATACGGGAAGGGCACCAGGATGGTGGGCACCCCCACGATGGCTAACTCGGCGAGGGCCAGGGCACCGGCACGCGACACGATGACATCGGCCATGCTGTAGGCATCGTTCATGTTCTTGATGAAAGGCACGATGCGGATGTGGTCGTCCTGTTCGGCGAGGAGTTTGGAGTCGATGTCACGGAAAAATTGTTCGCCGGTCTGCCACAGCAGCTGAAGGTCGGCCTTGCGGAAGTCGTCGAGGTGGGCCGCCATTGTCTTGTTGAGCGTCAGGGCGCCGAGACTGCCGCCGACGACGAGCACGGTTTTGCGTTCGGGACTGAAGTTGAAGAACTTGTAGGCGGCGGGGTTCTTGCGCTGGATGTTGAGGATTTCGGCACGGATGGGGTTGCCAGTCTTGACAATCTTCTCAGCAGGGAAATATTTGTTCAACCCGTCGTAGGCCACGCAGATGCGCTTGGCTTTGGGCGCGAGCATCTTGTTGGTGACGCCAGGGTAGGAGTTCTGCTCCTGCAACAGGGTGGGGATGCCGAGCCGGTCGGCGGCCTTCAAGGCGGGGCCGCTGGCAAATCCGCCCACGCCGATAGCGATGTCGGGCTTGAAGTCGCGGATGATGGACTTGGCCTTGCGCATGGCGCGCAGCAGCACGAAGGGCAGCTTAAGGTTCTTTTTGATGCCGGCCCAGGAGAAGTCGCGGCTGATGCCGTAGATGGTCAGCCCCTCGATGGGGTAGCCGGCCTCGGGCACGCGCTGCATCTCCATCTTGTTGTCGGCGCCGATGAAAAGGATTTCAGCATCGGGCTCTTCCTTGCGGATTTTGTTGGCGATGGCCAATGCGGGGAAGATGTGCCCGCCGGTGCCGCCGCCGCTGATAAGGTATCGTTTTGCCATACGTTTGTCAAACTATTAAATTATTAAACTATTAAGCTATTAAATTATTTACCAACTGCCAATGGCTTATGGCCAACAGCTAATGGCTAACATCCCTTATATGCTTTCATTGTGTTGAGCAGCAGGCAGGCCATTGTCATGGGGCCCACACCGCCGGGCACGGGCGTGATGGCTTCGCACTTTTGGCTCACCTCGTCATACTTGACGTCGCCGCAGACGCGGTACCCGTTGGGCTGCCCCGGGTCGGGGATGCGATGGATGCCCACATCGATGACCGTGGCCTTGTCCTTGACGTACTCCTCGGTGATCATCTCCGGCTGGCCGATGGCCACGATGAGGATGTCGGCCCGGCTGCACACCCGTTTGAGGTTCTTGGTGCGGCTGTGGCAGACGGTGACCGTGGCGTTGGCGTCCTTCTGCAACAACAGCATCGCTAAGGGTTTCCCCACAATGTTGCTGCGGCCGAGAATGACGCACTCCTTGCCCTCCGTTTCGATGTGGCTGCGATGGATGAGCTCCATGACACCATGCGGCGTGGCCGGCAGGAAACACTCCTTGCCGAGCAGCAAGTTGCCCATGTTGGCAGGATGGAAACAGTCCATATCTTTGCGCGGATCGACGTGGGCCGTCACCTTGTCGATGGAGACCTGCTTGGGCAGCGGCATCTGGATGATGTATCCGTTGACCTCCTCGTCTTGGTTGAGGAAGTCTATGGTGTCGAGGATGTCCTTCTCCTTGACATCTTCGGGGAACTTGTAGGCGGAACAGAGATAGCCCACAGCCTTGCATTGCTTTTCGATGCTGTTGACATAGCTGAGGGCGGCGCCGTCCTGCCCGGCGATGATGACCGCCAAGTGCGGTGCGCTCTTGCCTTGGTCAAGCAAGGATTTGACCTCGGTGGCGATTTCGGTCTTTATGGTAGCGGCAATCTCTTTGCCGTCGATGATAGTTGCCATAATTCTATTTGTTAAATCATTAAATCATTAAACCATTAAAAATATTAAATCATGAAGATGTGTTTTTCTGAAGGAACAATGGTTTCAGAACAGAATAATCTTCATAATTTCGTATTTTAATAATTTCATAAACTAAAACGGTCTTCTGCCCGGGGCATTCATGGCGCGTACCAGTCCTTTCATCTTGCCTTTGCTCTCAAGACGCATGATCTTGCGTGTCTCCTCGAACTGCTTGAGCAGGCGGTTGACGTCCTGAATGCTGCTGCCGCTGCCATTGGCGATGCGGCGGCGGCGCGAACCGTTGATGATGTCGGGGTTGGCGCGCTCGGCGGGCGTCATCGATTGGATGATCACCTCCACGCTCTTGAAAGCGTTGTCGTCGAAATCCATGTCCTTCACCATCTTGCCCATGCCCGGGATCATGGACATGAGGTCCTTGACGTTGCCCATCTTCTTGATCTGCTGGATCTGGGCCATGAAGTCGTTGAAGTCGAACTGGTTCTTGGCCAGCTTCTTCTGCAGCTTGGCGGCCTCCTCCTGGTCGAATTGGTCTTGTGCCCTTTCCACGAAGGAGCGGATGTCGCCCATGCCGAGGATGCGTTCTGCCATACGGTCGGGATGGAACACGCTGAGGGCCTCCATTTTCTCGCCGGTGCCGATGAACTTGATGGGCTTATCGACCACCGCCTTGATGGTGAGGGCTGCACCGCCGCGGGTGTCACCGTCCATCTTGGTGAGGATCACGCCGTCGAAGTTGAGCTTGTCGTTGAAGGCTTTGGCGGTGTTGACAGCATCCTGGCCGGTCATGGCGTCCACCACGAAGAGAATCTCGTGCGGGTTGACGGCATCCTTGATGTTGCCGATCTCGTCCATCATCTCCTGGTCCACGGCCAGACGGCCGGCGGTATCGATGAGCACCACGTCGTAGCCATACTCCTTGGCGTGTGCCACGCCGTTCTTGGCGATCTTGACGGGCTCTTTGCTGCCCTCCTCGGTATAGACGGGCACGCCGATCTGCTCGCCCAGCACCTTGAGCTGGTCGATGGCGGCGGGACGATATACATCGCCAGCCACCAACAACGGCTTTTTGCCGCGCTTGGTTTTCAGCAAGTTGGCGAGCTTGGCCGCGTGGGTGGTTTTACCCGAACCTTGCAGACCTGCCATCAGGATGATGGCCGGATTGGCCTTGATGTTGATGTCGATGGCTTCGCGTCCCATCAGAGTGATGAGTTCGTCGTATGTGAGCTTGACCATCAACTGGCTCGGAGAGACGGCCTTGAGGACGTTCATGCCGAGAGCCTTTTTCTTGACGCTGTCGGTGAACTCTTTGGCGATTTTGTAACTGACATCGGCGTCCAAAAGCGCCTTGCGCACCTCCTTCATCGTCTCGGCCACATTGATTTCGGTGATGTAGCCCTGGCCTTTGATGATTTTAAACGCGCGTTCTAATCTGTCGGATAAATTTTCAAACATATTTCATACTTTCTTTTTTCAACGTAAAATTCTGTGCATAATTTGCGGCGGCAAAGATACGATTTTTTGGGCAACAGGCAATATTCCGCAAGTGTCTGATGACAACGAAAAAAATGTACTTTTGCCGCATTATTTTAAAACCCCTTAATAATGAAAAAGAGTGTCATTTTTTGTGTTAGTTTGGCTGTGATAGCCATGTTCTCTGCATGCAACAAAAACCCCGAAGGTACATACAACCCTTCCAAGAAAATCCAAAAAATCTATAACGTCGAAGATGGGACACAGGCTCTTTCTGAGGTGTGGAACTGGGACGGCGACCTGCTCAAGTCCATCGAGGATTATAGCGGAATGGACGTCTTTACCACTACGTTTTCCTATGACAACTCGAATCGTCTGGTATCCATGGACAATGTCGATTCACATAGCGAGTGCTTTTACGATGGTAACAAAATCCAGAAGATTGTGGTCACTTCCTATGGCGTCGAAGTGGGCTCTTACGAGTTCGAACACAAAGGGAACAAAATCAGTCAGATCAAAATGAACTTTGACATCGGCATGGATGATTTCGATTGGAAAAAGGCAGCTGTCATCAACCCGATGCGTTTCTTGATTCCGGAGGTTCAGCAAACGATGAGATCCGTTTTGGAGAAATGTTCCAAGGAGGCCAAGGGAGAAGAGATCACCATGGATCTGAACTGGAGCGGTAACAATGTGAAGACCATCGCGGTGAACTATATCAGTTCGATGGGTGTGGTAACCGAAACGGTTGAACTGACCTACGACACCAAGAATAACCCGACATACGGTTCGCTCGCCCAACTGAGCACCAACGCGGTGGCCAATCTCTTCGTAAACAAAAACAACCCCCTGACCATCACCACCCTTGTGGGCAGCTATCTTTACGACAAGCAGACATTCACATACGAATACGACGGCAATTATCCGGTAAAGGTGACTTGGGAAGATGCTGAATTTCCAGGTACTGAGGATGAGGAGACATCCGTCACCACGATGATTTACGAATATTAGCAAGGATGCCTGCTGCGTAACTCTTAATTTTCGAACTTTACCGGCACTGTGTAAAAGCATTGCACCGGTCGCCCCATGTTCTTGCCGGGTTTCCACCGTGGCATTGACATTACAGTGCGCAGTGCCTCCACACCGCAGTCGGGGAAGAGCGGCACCTTGGCCTTGCCACGGAGACCTCGATGCAACCCTTGTCCGATAATACATCGGAAAAGGAGATGCCAGAGCCGGGCAACATAGATACGTATGAAATGCCGGAAGTGGTTTTGGGCCTTGTCGCTGATTCGTCATCGAATCGTGGCACTTCCATGCCACCCTTTGAAGCCGGAACTGTCTTTGAGGTCGCGACTGTTGGCGATATAATAGGAGTTGGTGCTTTTGTGGCAGGCAATCTCAATGCCGAACAACTCGCGCACCGCCGCCACATGGTTGTGGAACGAGCGTTTCGGGTAGTCCTCGCCGCCGGAAAGCAGGTCGTTGCGCATCCACTTGCTGCGGATATTGCTGAACGTGATTCCCTCGAATCCCGCCTGGTTCACCATATCTATCAGCCAAATATACTTTATTATTAGCTCCTTTGTCATAACTATTGGATTAAAAAACTACGCGGCAAAGATAATAAATAGGTGTGAAATTCCATGGCACAGTCTAAAAAAAGTTATGCCAATTTTATGCACAACAAAAAATATGACTATGCAACAGAATAGCACAGTAACGATTTATTTTTGCAGCGTCTTAGGAGGTGCAGCATCTTGCTGCACTAGGAGGTGCGGCATCTTGCTGCACATAAAAACCCGCAGCATCTTGCTGCACAAAAAGTAAAAATATAAAACAATAGTTATGAAGAAAAAACAAAGAACCACGCTGCAAAGATTATGTTTCCTCGCGAAACAGCTGGAAAACTCAAAACATTACGCGCTTAACGCGATCCAGCCCGGACTTATCTCAGATGAGACAAAGTTCGTCACCTTCGGAACGAACCGTTTCACCCGCCGGGAGGAGGATGTCATCAACGAAGAGGCCCTAAACAAGGTGATAGGAGAATTGGACAGGTTGGCCGCCTATCTGCAGGTCACCACTATCGGGAAATGGGTGGAAGATAACGATATCAAAACGATGGAGTTGCTGCAAAAAATGGCCAAAGAAGAAGAACAATCGGAGGACCTTCTTTTTGTGCAAACGGTGAAGAAGATGATACCGGACAGTCGTAGCAGAGTGATGTTTTATGACATTTGTTACGATTTCATCTCTTCTCGTCGGCGCGTGAGCGATATTGATGCGACGTTAAATGACATTTTCGATTCGATACCGGAAAGATTCTCATGGGGAAAGCAACTGATGCAACAGGAACACGAGCTTATCAAGCTGGATATCATTGAAATAGAGCCCGAACGGATGTTTTCCGAGGCCTCCATGAAGTTGACAGAGAAAGGACGGAAACTGTTCCTCGAGAACGACTTTGAATTGTTCGCTGAAGAAAAGGAGAAGGACAAAAAGTTGATTTATCCCGAAGACATCCCCGAAAAGTCGATGTTTTACAGCGAAGAGCTGTCGCGGCAGCTGAATCTTCTGAAAGAGAACCTTCAAGAGGAGCGTTTCGCAGAGTTGCAGAAGCGATTGGAGGCGCAGTCGTTGCCCAAGGGTGTGGCGGCCATCTTCCACGGGTTGCCCGGCACCGGCAAGACGGAGACGGCCATGCAGATTGCCCGCGCCACGGGTCGTCCGGTGTGTCATGTGGACATCGCCAGTTCCAAAAGCTGCTGGTTCGGGGAGAGCGAGAAGCTCATCAAACGCATCTTCACGGGCTACGCCGAGCAGTGCAAGAAAAGCAAGCTAAAGCCCATCCTGCTCTTCAACGAGGCCGACGCGCTTTTCGCCAAGCGCAAGGACAGCAACTTCTCGAATGTGGCGCAGACCGAGAACGCCATCCAGAACATCCTCTTGGAGGAGATGGAGAAGCTCGACGGCATCCTCATCGCCACCACCAACCTCGTTGACAATCTCGACAGTGCCTTCGCCCGCCGATTCCTCTTCAAGGTCGAGTTCGGGCAGCCCACGGTGGAGGCCAAACAGAGCATCTGGAAGAGCAAGCTGGAGTGGCTCCCCGACGACGATTGCCGGGCGCTATCCACGAAGTTCGACTTCTCCGGCGGCGAGATCGACAACATCGTCCGCAAGGTCGTGATGGAGGAGGTGCTTCACGGCACCCGCCCCACCTTGACGGAAATCGAGGAATTGTGCCGTCACGAGAAGATCGGGAAAGGGAGCAAGTCAGAGGCAATCGGGTTCAGGAATTAACCAAAAAAAATTCGCATTTTTACCACACGTTCGAGCGGGAAACCCACTATGCCTCTCTCATCCTCTCGAAGTCCTCCTCCGTGATGCCCTCCAACATGTTTTTGCGAAGATCATCCTCTGAAGGCAACTGCATACCGTACTTGCTGACAAAAATATTCTGCGAGAGACCTTCGATGGCATACTGAATCGTGGTCTCGCCATAGTCGGTGCAAAGCAGGAGGCCGATGGGCGGATTGTCGTTCTCCTGCATCACCTCGTGCTTGTAGTAGTTCATGTAAAAATTCAGCTGCGAGGCGTACTCATGACGGAAACGGTCGATCTTCAAATCGATGATGACGTGGCATTTCAGGATGCGATGATAGAAGATGAGGTCGGCCTTATGGTAGTCTTGGTCTATGAGGATGCGTTTCTGCCGGGACTCAAAGCAGAAACCGTTTCCCATCTCCAAGAGAAACTTCTGCAGGTTGTTCAGGATGGCCGCTTCCAATTTAGTTTCCTTATAGATATCCTGCGACCCCATATCAAGAAACTCCAGCGTTACGGGGTCGTGAAGAATGTCCTTGGGTGTAAGTTGCTGGGCTTTTTGGGTCACATACCGACGAAGGGCTTCCTTGTCTTTCGACAGTCCCATACGCTCTAAATAGAGTGAGGATACCTGACGGTCAAGCTCCTTTTGCGTCCAACACCCCCTGATTGTTTCCTGCTCATAAAAAGCTCGTTTTAAGGGGTCTTCAATTGTGGCTAAATATGACAATAAAGTGTAATTAAGACGATAAAACAATTTGTCCGCTGGAGTGGACCAATCTTCCAATTTGGCGGACAGCGACCGCCATTTTTCATCACCCTGAGTTACATCGGTTGTCAATTTGGCTGTTTCCGACAGCCAAATTCCACCTTCTTGATTACCAACAGATTGCAATTTGGCAATTGAAAACAGCCAAATCGAAGAATCTTCGGAATTGGATATAAGGTTTTGATGGTTCTGCAAGTAGTCACAAATTGTTTTGCCTAAGTACGGGTAAACTTGATACACGTGCCTGTAATCGCGTAATCTTCGAGGATTGAATCCTCTTCGGTTAAGACTTTCTGCCAACCGATTGATGAGTTTTTCGCCGTACTTGGCACGGTCTTCGCCATGTTGCTCATATTCCACGATATAATAACCCACCAGCCAATTTCGTGCTGTCAGCAAAAGATTGACGGCATGGGCGGCTTGTGCCTGAAGTGCATCTTGGATGAGTTTGATGCGTCCTACGAGTGATTCGAAATTCATATCAGATCATTTAATATCTTCACGGCAAATATACAACAACGAAAGGCGTTTGTCAAGGTTTTTTTGAAATTTTCTTTGATATTGATTAATAACGAGATGTAAAAAAATATTTACGATTTAATTTGCTAATTGTTAAACAATCATTGCGATTTCTCGCGGAATATTACAGTTGCCGACCGCAAAACCGACCTGTCGGCTGATCCACGGACTGAACCAAAGACACCCTTGTGCCGACTGTGCCACACTATTGTACACCTAAGCCCTATTTTTGCCGCAGGTTTCACACCAATGCGATTACCGAAAAGCATTTAACAGAGTAGGCATAATACTTTAATTTTAACAGTTGCGCCCGACACGAACTTAGGCAACGACTATGTACACCGCATCCGACTTCGCCAACGACCTGAAACTCATCAAGGCCTTACTGCTGCACGAGAACAACTGCAGCCGCACGGCCCTTGTTTACAAGCAGAAAATCGCTGACGAGTGGGACTGTATGGAGGGAAAACTTCAGATTGAAGCCTTCTGGACATTCATTAGCCCCAATCCGTATGCCCCAAGATACGAGTTTTCAAGAATGGGTTTTGTATTTGAGATGCTGTTGCGTTGCGAGAAGGATGAAAACGACAACTTCGTGGACGTGGGTGCACAACTGAGCCGGAAACCAACATCATGCGCGACCTCTTTGCCTCGATGGTTGAAGCCAACGAGGACGAACTCATCCCGACCGGGAAGACGCTGAAGGATTATTGGGATGGGGAGGATTTGGAAGACGATGATTTTTGGGTAAACGATTGGAGGTAAACGGGAAAAAATGTAGTTTTGCACATTCGGATTTCATTTTCAGGTCAGAACAACAAAAATAGAACAATATGTTAGGAGCAATAATAGGAGACACCGTCGGATCGATATACGAATTCGACAACATCAAAACCACCGATTTCCCGCTCTTCTCGAAGCGGAGCGAGTTCACCGACGATTTCGTGATGTGTTTCGCGGTGGCCGACTGGCTGTTGCGGGACGAGAGTCACACCCATAAAGAGTTGGAGGCCTCGATGGTGCGTTTTGCATATGATTATCCCAACCCGATTGGCGGCTACGGTGGGTCGTTCTACCGGTGGCTGTTCGGCGGCCGCGAGCGCGTTCCCTACAACTCGTGGGGCAACGGCTCGGCGATGCGGGTGAGTGCGGCAGGATGGATTTCGAGAGTGCCATCCGCCTGGCCGTCTCGCTCGGCGGCGACAGCGACACTCTTGCCTGCATCACCGGCGGCATCGCCGAAGCGTACTACAAAGAGATCCCCGAAGAGATCGTAAAGGAGATGTGGTCCCGTCTGCCAGATGAGTTCCGCGAGATATTACGGGAGATGGAGAGGGATTGGGGGTATTCACTGAAGGGGAATGTGAGGTGAAAGTTTTGTGGATAAGATTGGGCGGGGAAAAGGGAAAAAGTTGTAGAAAAAATTATTTTCAAAAATCGCGGAAATGTGTATTTTTGCAGCCTCAAAAAATCTTGGAAAGGTGTATAAACACCTATTTGAAAAATTTAGGAAACGTGATATATGAAACGGAAGATCTACGACAAATTAGTCCAGTGGAAGCATGAGCAGGATGGCACTACAGCCGCGTTGAGGCCATCTATGATGCCATCCCCGGCCAACTCCAAAAGCACGAAAAGAAATTCACCTTGTCCGCCTTGAAGGATAAAGCCCGGATGCGGGAGTATGACAGTGCATTCTTCTGGCTCGACGACGCCCGCATCGTCAACATCTGTTACAACACCACTGCGCCGAATATCGGTTTGCAACTCAACGAGGAACGCACCACACTAAAATGCTATTTCTGCGACACGGGGCTGCTCATCTCGTTAGCTTTCAACGCCAGAGGCATCGTCAGCAACGAGATTTACCAGAAACTGATGTTTGACAAACTGGAAATCAATGAGGGGATGTTGGTGGAGAACATTGTGGCACAGATGCTTAAAGCGGCAGACAATAAGCTGTTTTTCTACAACAATTACGACAAAGAAAATGCCGAAAATCGCATGGAAATTGATTTTCTGCTCCAGAAAGAAAAGGTCACCAGCCGCCACAACATCCGACCTGTAGAAGTCAAAAGCGGCAAGAACTACACACTGTCATCTTTGACAAAATGCATGAAGAAGTTTGGAGATTATATAACGACCCCCACGGTACTTCATGCTGCGGACTATAAGGTAGTGGATGGCATCACGTACCTGCCGATCTATATGGCACCTTTGTTATAAACATCTGATATGACCAACTTCGCGGCCATAGATTTTGAGACCGCTGTCCGCTTATCCGTCTCGCTCGGCGGCGACAGCGACACCCTCGCCTGCATCACCGGCGGCATCGCCGAAGCGTACTACAAAGAGATCCCGGAAGTGTCGGAGAAAAGAAAAAAATAAATATTTTCCATTTCTGTTTTGCAAAATCAAAAAACAATAGTATTTTTGCCAAATCTAAAGTACAACTTTATTTTTGTTCAAAATATATGCAATTATATGTATAACAGAAGATTAGCAAAAGAGATCGTTCGGTTATCGGATTATTTTAAGGTCATTACCATTACGGGACCTCGCCAATCGGGGAAAACCACCTTGTGCAAAATGATTTTCCCAGGCTACGACTATATCAATCTGGAAGACGAAACCACCGTGAGCGAGTTGGAACTTAACAAAAAGGAGTTTCTGGTCAATCATAGGAAGGGATTGGTGATTGACGAGGTGCAAAAGATGCCAGAAATCCTTTCGGCCATTCAAGTGGTGGTGGACGAGCACCCGGATGCCGCTTTTGTGCTCACAGGCAGCAATAATCTGCTGTTGATGCAGCGTGTTGCGCAGTCTCTTGCCGGACGTACTGCCGTTTTGACTCTACTCCCCTTTTCCATCGCCGAACTGACTGAGGAGAACAAATCGGTGGGATTGTATAACATGATGCTCAACGGTTTTTATCCAGCGGTATGGGCACAGAATATACCGCCAGAAGATGTTTACCGCCAATATTTTTCCACTTATATGCAACGGGATGTGCGCCAAGTGATGAACATCCGTCATCTTTCGGAATTCAGGCGGTTCATTGTGATATGCGCTTCACGGACTGGTACAGAGTTCAATGCCCAAGGGATTTCAAACGAGCTGGGGGTGTCCATCCCCACCATTCAAGAGTGGATGAATGTGCTGGAAGCCTCGTACGTGGCTTTCCGCCTGCCTCCTTTTTTCCGGAATATAGGGAAACGGTTAGTCAAGACCCCTAAAATCTACTTTTACGACGTGGGGTTGGTATGCTATCTGTTGGGCATCCACACGTCGCAGCAATTGGAAACCCATCCGTTAAAGGGCTCGATCTTTGAAAACATGGTGGTATGCGAATTTCTCAAACGCCAGTATAACAATGGACTGGACAACAACCTGTTTTTCTACCGCGACAAAAGCCAGCGTGAGGTGGATCTGGTTCAGGAAGATGGGACACGACTTTACGCATACGAAATCAAGCTGTCATCAAGCATTCATCCCGATTTCTACAAGAACCTCAAATATTTCCGCTCGCTTTTTCCCAACGACACAGTTTCCACACAGGTAATCAACACGGGCGCAGAAGAAAACTTCAGTGACGAGACGGGACATCGGTTTTATTTGAACCTGTAGGCGAGGATGAGCAGCCACTCTATTCCGCTTAGCCGTCTCGCTCGGCGGCGACAGCGACACCCTCGCCTGCATCACCGGCGGCATCGCCGAAGCCTACTACCAAGAGATCCCGGATGAGATCGTAAAGGAGATGTGGTCCCGCTTGCCGGAGAACTTGCGGGAGATTTTGCGGGAGATGGAGAGGGTTTGGGGATATCCGTTGAAGGGAAATACTGGATTGTATTTTTTTTATAAGACAGGGTGGTGAAAGGAGGAAAGTTGTAGTTTTGCAGAGGAAAATAATACTGTTAATTATGATTGTTATAGGATTCAAATTAAGGGATTACATTGTTGAAAAATACCCCAACAGGAAAGTAGTTGGGTATGTTTCACCTCGCGTGGCCGCAGAAGAACGTTATGTTCAAGTAAGTACATTCCTTGACGATATGGACATACATTACGAGCTATACCAGAATCACGTGGAATTACATCTGGAAGGAAAATACCATAATGCAGAAAATCAAGAATTCGTGAATCAATTACATCAACAAAGTGCCGGAACACCATCACTTTCTTGGTTGTCTTGGCAGGGGAAAGAACAATTTCGTTGCCAAATAGATATGCCTGTCAATTCTTGGGGAGAAGTGAAGGCTGCTTTCGATGCAATTATTGCGATTTTTGACCCAATTATTGAAAAAACAAAAAAGAATCAAAATATGGAAAATCAGGTCACTCTTGAAACCCGTACCCTGAACTCTATTCTTTTCAACGACAAAGTCAAGTTGAGTTTACCAGAGTATCAGCGAGCCTACGAATGGAAAAAAGAACACGTTATAGCTTTATTGGATGATACGTACGAAGCTTTCGTGAGTAAAAAAGCATATATACTAGGAACCATTATCTTACATCAAACCGAAGATGAAGAGAACAAAAAACTATTATATGACATCGTGGATGGTCAACAACGATTGGTCACTCTTTCGATTCTGTTTAAAGACAAACTAAAAGAGAACGAGGACAGCCTTTTATATTCTGTATTTGGCAATTTGAAATCGCAATACTATATTCAAAACACAAACAAAATCATTGATGATTACCTGAAGAACAAGGATAGGGACAACTATCTTGATTATCTTCAAAGCGAAAATGTAACGATTTCAGTTCTATTTATTCCCAATGGCCAGTTGTCTCTTGCGTTTACCTTCTTCGACAGTTTGAATAGTAAAGGAATGCAATTGTCTGATTATGACTTGTTGAAAGCGCATCATTTGATGTTCATTCCTGAAAACCAAGAAAATTTGGCAAGGAAACACAACGATGAATGGCAAAGTAAAGACGGCGAGCATAATGAGTTGTTCGAAAAAATTTTACGCCAAATACGAGTTTGGAGCAGAGGCCACGGAGAAGAAGGCGGGGGTGAACGACTTGCTTACAATGAATTTGTATCCGCTATTGACGAGAAGGATTTGGACAAGGACGAACATATTTTGAATAGATACATGCAACCCAATGTGTTTCGTTCTTGGAATCGGGAGAACGATCAAATTGTTCTGAACATGAGATATCCCAGTCAAAATGTGGAGGACTTGATCCCGATGGAAATACCACAGACTATAGAAGGTGGTGATGCGTTTTTCCTGTATGCGAAGCGATACCACAAGATGTATGAACTCTTATTTGGAGAACAAACAGGAGAAAAGAAATCATCAGCCATTCATTATGCCGACGAATTATCAAAAGCAATAAGAAATGACTATCTCCGCAATGCATACAAAGCCATAATTCTTCTGTATTTCGATAAATTTGGTGATCAGAACCTGATAGAATTAGCGACTTGCGTGGAACTGCTCCTTTCTACATTACGTTTCCCAAAAGCAGGAGGACAAACTTTTGTTCGCCAAGGTAGAGTAAAACAATATGTGAATGAACAAAAAATAATCCCGATTATCTTAAATTCTTCTTATCACAGCCATGTGCTTTCACAACTGAAAAACAAAATCGGAAACACACCATTTGAAGCTGATGGCTGGACAAAGAACTCGCAGGAAAACTACAAGGCTGATATGGCGAATTTTTACAACCGACATATTCATATCCTTCATAATGACTCTATAAAGCAGCAGGTAAATCATTTGTATCAAAGAAATCAAAAACAAGAAGAAAATGGAAATAAATAGTACCCCTTATTCACCGAGGTAGTGTTTCATCCAGTGTGTCTGGGTTGGTTTTTCGATGAACTTTATAGTCGTGCAAAAATAGTCTTTTTTCGGTTCATTCGACAGCTGGCCGCGGCCAGCTGTCGAATGGCGGTTTTTCAGCGGGGAAAAGCGTGCC
>JAFPXF010000039.1 GCA_017394765.1 Bacteroidales bacterium
GAAAGCCCTGTATGCCGGATAGTCGGCGATGTGGGCTTTGAGGGTGGCCACCACGCTGGCCATGTACCGCTCCGCCTTTCTGCGGTACTCTGCGGCCATCTGCTCCAGCTCCTGCGGAGGCACTACGGAGACGGCGGTGTCCGAACCGGAAGCCGCCTGCGAGGTCTCGAAGACCAGCCCGCGCTCGGTGGGCAGTCGGTGGAGTTCGCCTATGCTGTCAGCCACCGCCCAAAGGACGGTGAACTTCTTCACATCGGGAAGGATCCGGGCAAGGCGTTCGTCGTGAGGATCTGCGGCCAGCAGTTCGGAACAGAACGCCTCACCGAGCCTGTGGCGCAGTTCGGTCTCCTGCGCGGTGCGGACGAAGTGCCGCATCTTGAGGAAGACCAGGCGAGAATGGCCGATGTTGAAGATTTCGTCAAACTCCCTCGTTGTGCCGACAATGAGGGAGCGCGAATCCGTGTAGGCGGGGCTTTGCAGGAACTCGGGAAGGTCGTCAAGGTGGCTCTCGCAGAACTCCAGCACGGTGTCAAGCTGGTCGAAGCCGCCGTTTTTGAGCGCGGACTTCAGCGCGTCCGACTGGTACTTGTAGAGCCTTCCCTCCCCTGCGTTGTCGGCTGCACCCTTGTCGGACATGGAGACGGAGAGCAGGTCGTAGTCCTGCCAATAGGCGAGCCGCACCACGGCGTACTGGCACAGCTCCAGCAGGGTGTCAAGCGTGGCGTTGTCGTGCGTCTCTTGGAGGTAGTAAGCGGACAGCCTGCCCAAGAGCGTTTTGCCCAATATGGGCAGCAGGTACTTGCGCTCACACAGGGCGATGGCCGGAGCCAGCGAGCGGAACGAGCAGGTGACGTTCACGGGGAGGAACTGCTTGAACTCCTCTGCCTTGGTGTTGTATTCGGGTCGGAACAGTCTGGGTGTCATGGTCAGGAGATTTTTTCTTCGGTGGATTTGCCTGTGTTGAGGGTGGTGAGTATGATGTTGCGGTACACGAGCTCCACATCGTGGATGCCGTTGTACTCCAGCATCAGTTCGATGGGATCGAGAACCTGCTGCTTCTCGATGTAGTTGAGGATGAGGGAGACCAGCAGTCCCTCGCGGATGTCGGAGCCGCTTCCCGCGTTGCCCGCGTAGGGGCCGCCGGGCATCCCTGCGCCGAGCACGGAGGGGTTGACCATCAGGGAGAAGAGGATTTCGGAGTTGGCGGCGGCTGACGTGGAGAGGCGGTCTTCGGCCTTGATCTCGTTCTCCAGCCGCTCAATCACCCATTTCTCCTCGGCCTTGCCGCTCTCGTTGAGGGTGAAGCCCGTGGTGAGGGTCTTGGCGGGGTTCTCCTCGCTGGTGAGCTGCTGCTCGAAGCTGTCAAGGTAGGCATTGATGGCCTTCTCCCTGTCGGTGGCGGACTCGAAGTTCTCCTCGGGGAACTTCTTCTCCCAGTAGGTGTCGGGTATTTGGATGTGCCACATCAGGTTCATGGCGTTGGAGTAGGCTTTCTTCAGAAAGGTTGGTATCTTGTGGGCGATGTCAATCCAGCCGCTCTTCCAAGCGGTGTCCCAGTCGGGAAGCGCGTAGTAGTCGTTGTTGGAGTAGTAGTTGCGGATTCGCGGGAACGCCACGCACTTCCCGTTGAGCCTGCCCTGCTCCTTGAGGATCTGCAGGTGGGTGAAGGGGTCGGCCTCGTTGAGCATGTCGAAGACTTTGGCCGTGTCATCGGGGAAGCGTCTGTCAAACTCCCCGAACAGCAGCAGCTTGGTCTTGTCAATGCTGATGCGGCAATGGCGGGCGTTCACGGTCTCGGTGCGGATGATTCTGCTGCCGTCTGCGTTGAAGACGAACACGGGGAAGCTGTTGCCCAGCTTGATGAGATCCCGGAACGCCGTGGTGTGGTACTGGCGGAAAGTGTAGCCCCGCAGGTAGTTGAGCACTTCGGGGTTGTTGACGGGGGTGTACTGTTCCCGGTTCTGTGCGTCAAGCCCTGTGAGGGTGACAGGCATCACCCCCTGTCCGTAGCAGCAGCGGCATTTGTAGTTGAGGCCTGTGGAGAGGACGCCTGTCTTTCCGATGACATCGAGGGCTTCTTCCGGATAGCGGTTCGCGCCGCCCCAGCAGGCGTACTCCGTTTCCTTGAATGTGAACCGCTCAAAAAGCTCCTCGTTCACGGAAACGTCTTTCACGGTGCTTCCGTAAGTGGCTGTGCCGAGGAACAGCAGCGGCGTGCCTTTCTTGTTGAATAACACTTCCATAGCTAAATCACGACTTGTTTTCCGTTGAACGTCCTCAGATTGTCAATGCAGACTGCGTGGATATGCCCGATGGGGTTCCCGTTGGAATCCACGGGCTGGATCCCGCGCAGTCGGTTCTGTTTCATGTCGGCTTTCAGCCCTTTCATAACAGCCCGTCCGAAGGACACCAATTCTCCGTTTTTCAGGTAGAACTGCACGGAGAAATGGGAGGCCTTTCCCGTGGACTTTTCGCGGGTCTCCATTTCCCGCAGCGCGTCGGCTCGTCTTATCTTGTTGCCCATAAGCGGTAGTTTTTGGGCAAAGATAAGGTGAGGGCTGAAAAACGTATGGGACAGACTATGACGGAACGGAATACCCCATACGGCAATATATTCGGGTGGGTTGAGGGAACAAGCTATGGAGGAACGGAAAAATGACGCCTATTGAAGACCTGCTGACCTCAAGTCAGCGGCTGTCATTTGACGGTACGGAATACCGCTCTTTTTTTCCCGCCGGATGGCGGGGAAAAATTTTTTGGGCAAAAAAAAGGCGCAGCCCTCCAATTTTGGAGATCTGCGCCTTTGGTGTGTCGGCTGGTCAGCCTTCCCACGGCTTTATTAGAATGTGGCGGGGCGGGTCAATCTTGACCCGTTCCACCTTTTTTTTGAACGCCTCAACCGTGGCGGCTGGGGCGTTCTGCTGCTGAAGCAGTTCGGCGAGTTGTGCGCCCGTGTAAGTTCCGACCTGCGGCAAATGGTATTTTTCCGCCTTTAGTGCCTGTGTTATTCGGTGTATCATCTTTGCGCCTCCTCTCCTGTTGGTACTGCGAAAATGTAACATTCCGCCGCCTTTGCGGTTACGTCGTTGAGATGGGGCAAAAACTGCGTTTTCTGTCCCTCTTTCGGGGTAAAATAATATTCAAGCGGTAGAGGCAGAAAAGCGGTGAATTTCTCCGCAAAAATGGCGGTGTCGTTGGCTTCCTCCGCCGTTATGCCGTCCCGCTGCCCGTGGAGCAGGAACGGCAAAAGATGGGCGGGAATACTAATATTAAACGATTTGCAGCCCATAACTAAAAAATGTTTATGGGTTCGGGTGCTGGTGTCATCACGGCGGCGGCGACCATTGCGGCGGCGGTGGCGGGTTCTCCGTCTTCGGCGGTGGCGGGTTCTCTGCGTGTCACTTGCAAATTGCTGAAAAGATAACACATATTAAACCGCTCCCGCTCGTAGCGTGTTTTTTCGCCCTCGCTGCCGTCTGCGTTTTCCATCAGTGAAACGGCGGCGGGTCTCGGCGTGTCGCCGTCCTCCTCTTTCTTTTCTCGCTTGGTCGGCTGGCTCCATACGGGGAACGCCTTGGAGCCTTTAATGATGGTGTAACCCTCTTGTTTCCACTCGTTGAACTTCTTGAAATCGGTTGTGCCCTCTGCCGTGGGCGCATACACGAAATTTAATATAAAGTAGTTGAGCGGCTGCGCCTCCAAAAACATCGCTTGTGCCATCGTTTTGGCTTCATTTATCATCATTTCCCGAATTTGGCGGGCTTGTGCGCTTGCCGCTAAAAGGCGGTCAAATTGGGCGGCTCTGTTCTTTTCCTTTGCGGTGAGTTCCTTTTTTTCGGCGGTTTCTATAACTTCGCCCGTTGTGGTATCAATATTTTTCATAATTTTGCAACGTTTAAGTTTGATTTCATTGTGAAATTAAATTTGAATGGTGAAAGCGGCGGCACGGTCTGAAAATCTTTGTGCCGCCGCTTGTTTTGTGCCGTTAGGCTTTCAAAAGTTCGGTTTCAAGTTCTGCGACCCTTGCGGCGATTTCCTCCTTTAGGACGGCGCAAAACTTTTGAACGATGGCAGTATTTGAAATTGTCATAAAGTCTTTGAAGGCTTCGCGGTTGTAGTTGTCTTTTTCAAAGATTTCAAAGGTGAGGCGGCAAAGATTCGTTTCAAATTCCCCCTCTTCTTTCAGTTTCTTCAAATATTCATCCATTTTGCTGCTGCAGGTCAAAAAAACGTTTCTTTTGTCGGCTACCTCCTTTTTATGGTTGAGGCGTTGCAATTCCTCGTTAATTTGCCGCTGCATATCTGCCAAAGATTGTTTTCTTTGGAGTTCTGCGGCGAATGCTGCGACCTTGGCGGCGTTCTCGGCTTCCTGTACCGTCTGCGCTGGCTTGGGTGCTTCGGGTGCTGCCGTGGGTGCTGCTGAGGCTTGGGTCGGCTTCGGCTGTTCCTCTTTGGGCTGTTCTGCCGTTGTGGGCTTGGGGGTTTCCGTCTTGGTCGGGGCTGGTGCTGCCGCTACGGGTGCGGCGGGCTTGGCTTCGGCTTTCGGGGTCTCCGGCTTTTCGGCTGCTGGTTTCAGTCCGGCGGCGGTGCTGGTGGTTGCGGTTTTTGCTGCGCTGGTGGCGGCGTTTGCGGTTTCTTTCTTTGTTGCTGCTGCAACTGCTTTTGTGTTTTTTTCCATTGTTTAATAAATTTAAATGGTTAATAAATAAATGAATTGAAGCGGGGCGGGGTCTGAAGTCCGCCCCTGTTTTTTTCGGTTAAATAATGCCCTCTTCCAAAAATGAAAAATAGTTGTCGGTGGAAATTATGACGCTGTCCGTTACTCGGACATCGAAAAGGGCGGCGGCGTTCTTGATTTTCTCCGTTATTTTCCTGTCCTCGGTGCTGGGTCTTGTGCTTCCGCTGGGGTGGTTGTGGCACAAAATGAGGTTTTCGGCGTTGGTCATTATTGCGCCCTGCATAATAAATTTTATGTCAACAAGGGCGTTTTTTGTTGTTCCCTCGCTTATCTTGTGGACGGCTAAAACATCGTGGACAACGTTTGTATAAATGGCATAGAACAATTCTTTGTACTCCATATTTCGGGACATTTCGCCAAGTTGGGAAACGATTGTAAAAACATCGCTCGGGCTGCTGATTTTGGGGCGTTTGTCCGTTTTTACGCTGGTTTTGTAGTAGATTTCAATTTCGGGGGCTTTGGTGTTCGCCTGCTGGGTGTAGTCTCTTTGTTGTTCCATAATCAGTAAAATTTGAATGGTGATAAAATGGTTATCAACGGGCGGCGGGTCTGAATCGCTGCGCCGTTGGGGTGTGTAGTTTTATTTTTCGTTTCGTGTTGTGTTTCAGTTTTTTGCACGCCTTTTTTGTTGAAAAAAGGGCGTTAAAGTGTAACGTGTGCCGCCTCTCGCCCTGCCTGCGTTGGTGATAACCAAGCCGACAAAATACGATATGTTAAAACTCAACTTTTAACAATGGCGGCGGCGGTGGGTGCGGTTGCTGCCTTTGCGGTGGGTGCTTTTCAGTATGTCAAAGAACGGGAACGGGGCGACTGCTATCGGTTGCCGATTGCCTTTTTAAGTTCGGCAATACGGGCGTTTGTGGCGGCTTCCTGCTGGGGTGTGCCAACGGGGGCAAATAGTAGGGCGTTCAATTCGTTGTAGTTGTCACGGGCGGCGGCAAGGTCGGCGGCGGTTTGTTTTACAAGTTCGGAAAGTGTGAGCATAACGGCGGCGGTTTTAGTTATTAGTTGTGGGTGGTTTGTTTCTCCCTTTGTTTTATGTTGCTAATATACAGAAAATTATAATACGCTCCAAATTTTTCTGCACTTTTTTTGAAAATTATTTTGCTGATTATCAGTGAGTTAGAAAATAATTTCGTTTCAATGTGTTGTTTTACAATAATTTAACGCTATTTTTCGGAGAAAATCGGCGTGTTTTACGCAAAGTTATTTTATTGATATTCAATATTTTACACTAATTTTTCACTTCAAAAACTGCACGAAAGCGGCACACGGGCGGCGGCGGTCGGGCGGCTTGTTAATGAAAATTTAACGGCTGGGGCGGCTGCGCCGCCCGTCCACATTGTAAATATGAAGCCGTCCACATTCAATTATTATTTGTTCCTTTTGGGCGTTTTCGCCTTGCCCGTGCAAAGGCGTAACGCCCCGTCCACCGACCGCAGGGAGGTGTTTTCAATACGTCATATACCATAGGAAAAAAGGCTATTCCAGCCCCGAAACAGCCCCTGTAGGCGGCTTTTGTGCCGCCTGTATATCGTAGTAAGTCGTAAATATGTCTGAAGCTCCGTATGCCCGTTATTTGTACCTTTTATATTTTTATTGTTAATCAAGCAAAAACGCTGTCGTGGTCTTTGACAGCGTTTTTGTGTTCCTTGATGTCCGCGACAACGATTGAAGCGGTTATGAGCACGCCAGTGCGAAATTTGAGCGGAAAGCGTGCCCGGTCGCCCAAATTATCATTTTATTGATATAATTATTGATGCGATAGATAATCCAATAGAAATCAAAGACGCAACGACTGTTATTCCTAATGCCCATTTAGAAATTTTTGTCTGGGAAATTGCTTCTTCTAATGTTTTTTTAGCATCTTTTTCGGTCTTTTCAGACTTCTCTGCTGTGATTTTCGCATAATTCAAAACAGATTCTTCGTAAGTTTCTCCTCCATTATTAGCTAACAAGAAAAACGGAAGATACAATTCCACGTCATATCCTGCGATAGAACGAAGTAGCTCTTTATCATTTTCTGTTATTAAAACGTAACTTGGATTTTGGACGGTATTATGTAATGAAAATTCAATTGACCCATAGCGATAACTCTTAACCAACTTCAAATACCCTTGGTCATTCAGCAATATAAGTAACTCGTAGAGAGTCACAATCTGTCGGCCATGAATTTGACCGAGCAACAATTTCACAAGAGAATCCTCGAAATTATTATCAGATGGGGGTCTGCCAATTTCAGGTAAGTGTTTTTGAAATACATCCTTTTTTAATAAATCATCTAAAGAGGTGATATCTTTATCTGCTAATAGAAATTTATAAGCAGGTATTGGAGAAGATGAGCCATTTGCAATTTGAGCGATTTTCTTAATAAGTTCTTTCTCTGGTTGTGTTAAAAGTCTCATTTTGTATTATTTTAAGTTTCTGCAAAAATACAACTTTTTTCATCTACCCACTCTTGCGGGGATGAAATTCCCGCTCTTCTCTTTCAGCCCGCCGCCGAACTTTGTCCAGATGATTTTGTCGGCAGCGTCCGAGAAGTGAGTGGCCTCTTCGGGAAGCACTCCCGAAGTTCTGCGCTCGCTGCTTTTGTCCTTTTGCAGTTTGCCGTCCACGTCCTTTATCATTGCGTTGTTCATTGAAATCAGCGTGAAGCGGCATCGGTCGCCGTTGAAGCGCACCAGCGGGAGGTTTTCCCGCTCCTCCCTCAAAATCAAGCCCCACAGCAGGTACTTGTCGGACTGCGGCGGCTCCATCCCCTTGTGGGCGTGCTCGATGACCTCCCAGCCGGCCTTTTTCAGATAGGAAATGGCCAGCTGGTTATAACTCATTGAGTTGAGGATGTTGGGGTTTCTTGAATCGCCGTATTTGTCGCGGTAGTAGTGGATTTTCTTGCAGCGGTGGCTGCTGTAGTAGTCGGTGAGTTGGCCGCAGAGTTCTTTGATCAGGATGTTGGAGCTTTCGTCCGGCTTGACATAGAACTCGTTGATGAAGTTTTGGCATTTGCGTTTGGTGGCGCAGTTGTTGACGAAATCGTAGTTCCTTTCCTGGCACACGCAGAACAGGGAGATGGAACTTCCCCAGTCGGCCACCACCTCCAACGGCAGGTCGGGGTTGCAGTCGCGGTCGTATGCGCTGCTCTTTATCATCAGCCTGTTAAGGTCAAAGTCGCTCTCTTTGGCCAAGAGCATAAGCCGCTGGTCGTCCAGCCCGTTGTGATAGACGTGGCGGTCGTCGTTGATGGCGTAGAAGCAGTCTTCCACCTTGTCGAAGAGGAAGTTCATAATCTCCACAAGGAACACCAGCGAGGGCAGCAGCTCCCGGTTCTTGCGGATGTAGGACATCCCCAAGAACTCTATGTTGTCGAAGGCGTTGGAGACGGTGAAAAGGAGCCCGTCCCTTGACACGAAGGGGCGGATTTGACGTTTCATCCGGGTTATCTCGTTCCAGCACTGGGCGAACTGCTTGGGGTCTGTGATGTCGAGCAGTTCCAGCTGCGTCTTCACGATGCGGTTCCACACCTCAAAGAGCCGCACTCCGGCTTCCTCCTCGTAGTAGGAGGCGAACTCCAGCACCCATCTGCCGTCCCTTGTGGGCGGCATGGAGGTGGAGTATTTGTAGCCGTGGTGCAGGTGGACGGGCTTCCCTGACTTGGAGCCGAAGAACTCAAGGTTGCCTCGGTTGGTGGGGGCGACCTCTTGGTCGTACTGTTCCTTGTTGAGGGTGAGGGTTTCGTCCGCTATCTCGAAGTCCACGTTTGCGCCTCGTCCGCTTCCAGGCTCGCTCTGCGAGATGAGGGCGAAGCGCGTCCCGTTGCTGACCGATATGACGTTCTCAAACTTGTTCAGTTCCTCGTAGGAGGTTTCAAAATAGGCGGGCGGACGCTTGCCGATGACGTAGTTGGCCTCTTTCTCGTAGCCCATTTGGTTGAGCATCTTCAGGGAGGATGGCAGCGTGCGTGTCAGCAGCTGGCCGAAGGTCTTGCCCGTGAGGGCGATGACCGAACGCGGCATCAGCCGGATGAGCCTGTCCATCCAGAAGCCGATGTCCGCGCTCTTTCCCGTCCCGCGCCCCTCCACGGAGACGTGGCACTTGGGCTGGAGGATGAACGAGGGCAGTTGTGCCCGGTTGCCTGACAGCTTGATTTCCATGGGTTACGAGTTGATGATTTCGCAGGCGGTCTCCTCGGTGATTTCGTCGTCGAGGCTTCCCAGCAGCTGGCGGCGTATGTCGGCGGGCAGTTTCATCAGCACGCTTTCCGGGATGGACACCTGCCTGTTGTTGATGTTGAACTGCACGAAGATTTGGTTGGCCTCCATCAGTTTGGGGTCAATCTTCTGCGGGGGCAGTTGGGAGAGGAACTTTTGGAGCGTGGCGAGGTTCTTGGCGCGTGCGCCGTCCGATGTGGCGGGGTCTGCGATCTCACGCATGAGCCAGTCAAGGAACCACCCCTCCAAGAAATCCCTGTCCACCGGGTCGTACTTGTTCCACAGGCGGCAGGCGTTGCGTATGTCGCAGTATGCCTGCTCCTTGGAGATTTCGGGGAAGCGGGCTTGGAGTTTGAGGACGGCCACGCTTTTGCGCGGGTACTTGCGCATGACGGCGTGTGCGGTGCGCAGCCGCTCCAATATGCGCTGCTGCTGTTCCGTGAGGGCGATGCTGCTGCCTGTGGTGAGGTATTCGGTGATGGCCTCGAAGTCATTCTCCCTCACCTGCTCTATGCTGGTTCTCTGTCGTTGGTTCATAGTCGAAGGCGTCAAGGTTTGATTGTTCGGTCAGTGCGTAGTATTTGAGCATTTGGAGGATGGCGGGCTGTGAGGAGTTGAGGGCTGCGTCCAGCACGGTCTGGCGGATTTCAGCCTGTGCGGAGAGGTAGCCGCGGAACCAGTTCTCATAAACTTCGCCTTTCTCCTGCTGGAACTGCCGTGCGACTTCAGCGATGTCGAAGCCGAAGTTGAGGGCGACATCACGGAACGGGAAGCCGAGCCGTCCCAGCGTGTAGAGCTCATCTTTCTGTTTGTCGGTCAAATTGTTCATCCAATATCTTTTTGTCGCTGAAGAATACGTGATCTATGGCTTGGATTACGCCCCTTTCGGGCTGGGGATTGGTGGTGAAGTTGAGGGAGCCGGAGACGGAGATGCGCCACTGGTCGTTCCATATCACGGCGACTTTTGCGTGTACGGGTGCGATGGTGACGGGGAAGTTGGCTTGGCACATCTGTAGCGGGACGGGGTTCCTGACCTTGACACGAGGGTCAATCCAAAGCCGGAACTCCTTGATAAGACCGTCCTTGCGGCGGTTGAGGATTTGGGTGACGGCCTTCTCGGTTATCGCCCACGTGCAGGCGGTGACGTTGCAGGGGCCGATTTGGCGGCAGATGTGGGAAATTAGGTCGTGCATTGCGTAGCGACCGAATGTCCAGAAGTTGATGACGGCTCCCTGCTCGATGCACCCGATGTGCTTTGAGAGTGTCGTCCACGGCTCGCCGATGAACGACACGGACTCCGGGAAGTAGGTGTCGTAGGGGTAGGCTTCAGCCGCCTTTGTCTTCGCCTGTTTGCGGGCTTGGTAGTTGGAGAAGTCTATGATGCTCATTTTCTTGATTCTATGATTTTTACTACGGCGGAATATTGTTGGCGCAGGTCGGCCAGCTTCGCCTCCAGCTTGGAGCGCAGCGGGCTTTCCGGCATCGGGTTCGGGGTGTCCAGCTTTTTGAGTGCCTGATACTGCAGGCGGTTTCTGGTCTTGTTGATGGCGACCTTGATGGCGTGTTCCTTGCGCATCAGTTCGATGTCGGAGAGTTTCTCGAAGTCGTTGAGGCTTTTCTTGCTGATGGAAGAGGGCTGCTCCGTCACTTTCTCCGCTATCATCCGCTCCAGTTCGGCGAGTACTTCGCCCGTGTCGAAGTACCGCTCTTTGAGCAGGTGGAGTTTCTCGTAGCGGCGTATGAGCGGCAGGCGGTTCTGAAGGATCCGCCTCCGCTGCGCCACCACGTCCTCGGAGTTGCCCTCGCCCAGTTCGTAGAGTTTGCGGTGGGCTGTGGAGATGGCGGTGAACAGCTCGTAGAGTTCGTTCTTCGCCTGTGCGATGGTGTCAGGAATAGCGGCAGGTTGCTTTGGCTTCGGAGTGGTGATAACCGTTTGTGTGGTGCCTCTGACGGGCTGGCTGGTGATGGCTCTGCCTTTCAAGAGCTTGCGCAACTCATACTCTAATTTTGCGGCTGCGAATTTGGCGGTGGTGCATTGGAAATGTCGCACAAGGGCGGCGTTCTTGGCATACCCGCCGAGAATTGCCACGCCCTGTGCGTAGTCCTTGCCGCCTGTCAGCCATTGGATGATGTCGTCCATATCTTTGTCTTTTGGGGCAAAGATAGGCGGTTATCACCATTGAGGATAGGACAAAAGAAAACCGCTGCCGTGGTCTTTGGCAGCGGTTTTGTTACCTTGGTGTCCGCGACAACGATTGAAGCGGTTATGAGGACGCAAGGACGAAATTCGAGCGGAAAGCGTGCCCGGTCGCCCTAAATTTTTGTACAGAGGCATAAAAAATGATTCATCTTAATTTCACAGGATTTACAAACGACAAAAGGTATAGAAGGAATATCTGCTTTCAATGCCAAATACAATCTATGTCTTCCATCTACAGGATAAACCTTTTCATCAATTATATTAAGTAAAATTGGAGATAGAGGCTTTCTTGAATTCCAATCATCTACAATTTGAAGAGCATAAGAATCCACATACTCATCGTTTTCTATGTTCTGTAATATTTCTTGGTGAAGATTCTTTTGTAGTAATTCCAAAGAAACCATATAAATGGATAAACCGCCTGTTTTGCACAATTTCATATAGTCATTTTGTTCAAAATAAAATTGTTCAATCTTTGACAAATCAGTTTCCCATACAGGCTCACAATGAAATTTGCCATTTATAATTATATCTTTAAGTTCTGAGATACGTATTCTCTCCATGAGGCGATTTTTTTGTTTTGCTAAATAATCATCCATAATAAGGCAATAAAATTTCACTTGCAAAATTACAAAAAAGCCGTTACAAATTGCAACGGCTTTCAGGAACTAATCAAATCGGATTTTGCGAATGTGCAGTTATTGGCTGTCGTCTTCGTCATCAAGGTTGGTTGACTGGCCGATGAGGGAGTCCATATTGCCCGTGTAGATTTGGGCGGTGGGTGTGTCATAGACAAAGGCAATGGTCGCGCCGTTGTTGTCGGTGACGGCCTTGCCCGATGTGGCTTCCACGTTCTCGCCGATTTCCGCGCCTCTGTCAGCATCGCCGAGCATGTGGACATCACCGTTGTTGAGGCGGGCGAGGACGATGGTTTCGGAGTTCATCACGGAGGCGATGAAGCCGAGCAGTTTCGGCTTGAAGCCGGGATGGTAGATTTCGAGATTGGCTTTCAGCGACTTGCCGCCGAAAGTGCCTTGTGTAGTGTACTTCAGTTCTCCCATGTCACGGGAGCAGTAGATGTGGTAGAAGCGTTTGCCGTTCATCATCGTGATGTTGCCTTCGAGGACGGCGAAGTCCTCATAGGAGGTTCTGTTGGACGGCAGCTTCGGGAGGGATGCGACATCATCCTTGAGAGAGATATAGACGTTCTTCACGCCGGACATGTTGTTGCCGCAGTTCGCGCCTTTGTTAAGGTCTTCCAGTTCGAGTGCGCATATTACTTCTTCGGGCATGGCTTTTTGGTTTTAAGGGTTAGGGGTAAAATGTGCGTTGTTGGGAAGCCGCACCCCTTCCGTCTGCATATGAAAAAAGTATTATCAGAGGTTTGCTCTGTCTCAGTCATTGTTGTCATCGTTACCGTTTCCGTTGTTATCATCGTCTTCGCCATTTGTTTCCGGCGGGTTCTCGTTGTACGGCGTAGTGAGGCGCATAATGTCACCGAGATACTCTGCACCCTTGTAGTGGACGGCGGCGCGGTAGAAGAGTTCCTTTTCGGATGGCATGTTGGTCTCAAGGGTAGCGTCCAGCCTGTTGCCAGACAGCATTCCAGGCAGAAATATGGCCTCGTTGGTCGGCTCGCTGTTGTCGCGATTCTCTGCGTAGCCAAGATGCCGTCCGTGGACGGGGACGAGCTGTGCGGCGTCCTCTGCAACGTAGAAGCCGACCTCGCCCTCTGCGAGCAGCGGCACATCGTCGCCGAAGATGAGTGCGTGCATGGAGAGGGAGTCCGTGGTTGCCTCCGCATTGTCAAGGGTGTGGATATTGATAGCCAGTTCCGGCGTGTCGGTCTGCCACGTGATGCGGTACTTGTTGCCCTCCTTGACCACTTTCGCGCCCTGGTCGATGGCGCTGATGATCATCTGGATTTCATCGGTGATGGTCTCCGCCTCGCCGTTCGGTCCGCAGGAGCAGCGCGAGGCCTCCTGTCCGACAGTGCGGGCGGAAGTCCACACCATGGCGTTGCAGCCGAAGCCCACGCCCTCCATCCAGTCGGCGAGAACCTTAATCATACGGTTCTCCTTCTGGATGTCGAAGTCGAACTTGTTGCGGTTGGTGAGCCACAACAAGTTCTCCTTCATCGTGGAGAAGATGTCATCCGTGCCTTTCATAGAGGGAACGCCGCAGACAACGTGTTTGGTGAAGTCGATGTCGGCGTTGATTTGGTCGGGCGAGTTGATAAAGTAGTAGCCGGCTGCGCGTTTAGCGGTCTTCATCGCACGAACCCATTTCGGGGCCACGAAATGGATGATGTTCTCACCGTCATACAGCTCGTCAATCTTGCGGTCGTAGGCCTCAATCTCATCGAAAATGTTCTCTTCGGTGAAGGCGTCAACGCCGTGGATGACGTTGATGGGGTTGTCGGGGTTGTTCGCGCCCTCTATGAGTTTGCGCTTGATGCCGTCCATGCAGCTTTCTGGGGTCGTGCCGTTGTCGTCTCGCACGCCCTTGTAAACGGCTTTCAGTTCGCGATTGTTGTCAATCTTGCGTTTGAGATAGACTTCCACGAAGTAGCGGGTGATGGGCCAGTTCTCAATCTTGTTCTCGTCACCTGCGAGGAAGGCCATCCAAGAGTGGTAGATGCCCATCGGCGAGAACTCCGCATCAACCTTGATGTGGTTGAGTACGATTGCGTTAGGGATGAATTTAACGCCCGCTTTCGGCTCGAACTGGATGCGGAACGGCTGGAGAACGTCCTCCCACTCCTCGGTGGTCATCTTGTAGATGTCGTCCTTGGTGTTGATGCGGGTGGCGTACTTCTCCAGCGTGGTGGCGGGAACCATCAGGGCTCTTTTGAGCCTATCCATTCCCTGCCCGCTGTTCTCGTAGAAGCGGCCGTATTCCTCAAGTATGAGGTCAACGTTGATTTTGGTGTCAATTTCTGCCATGATGTTCGGTGTTTATGGTTAGATGTCGCGTTTGATTGCCTGATAGAGGGCGGAGCCGCTGACGTATGCCTGCATATCGTCCTTGGGCTTTTCGGTCGGGTCGGAGCCAGCCACGGCAGGGGTCTGTCCGGGAACCTTGTCCACGATGGCCTTGAGGCGGTCGCGGTCGGCAGTGAGGGTGGCCAGCTGTGCGGTGAGGTTCGATTTCTCGTCCACAAGGGCTTGCTTTTCCTTGACAAGTGCCTCCCGTTCTTTGAGGAGGGTGTCAAGTTCGGTGAGCTTGCCTTCGATGGCCTTGAGCTGCGTGTCGGTGAGGCTCGCCCCTTTTTCGGGGTCGTATGCGGCGGAGTCCTGCAGTGCGAGGGCTACCGCCAGCAGCGGGAACAGTTTCTTCATGTCGGTATGGGTTTGGTTTTTGGGTTGGTTGTCGGGGTTGAAGTGTCTTGCAATTGCTTCAAGGACGGACTGCCACGGGGAGCGTGCTTCGTCCATCACGGCAAGGTCGGCGTATTCTTCGGGGAGGGCGGGAAGCCCGTTGTCCGCGAACGCGGACTGGGAATAGCGTGCGTTCTTCCGTGTCTCATTGTAGATGTCGGTGACGAAGCCGAGGTCTTTGGCCTCGGTGGCGGTCAGCCATCTGCCCTGCCCGTTGTTGGCTTTGAGCAGGTCGGAGATTTCCGCCTCCCTGCCCTTGCAAGTGGTATGGTAGATGTCGAGCATACGCCCGTTGACGGTCTTCTGTGTCTCCAGTTCCTGTGCCAGGCGTTCCTCATTGGCTCTTCCGATGTAGGCGGAGCATTGGTGTATGAGGAAGAGGGCGTTGCGGCTCATCTTGCGTTCCGTCCCCGCCATGGCGATGATGGTGGCTGCGGAAGCGCAAAGCCCGTTGATTTGGGTGGTGACCGCTGCGGGGTGTTCGGCCAGCATGTCGTGGATGGCCAGTGCGTGGTTCACGTCACCGCCGAGGGAGTTGATGCGGACGGTGATGCGTTTCGCATTGAGGGATTTTATGCGGTTGAGTTCCTCGCTCATCAGCCGTGCTGTGTTCTCATCCTCCTCGCGTGTCCAGCCCTCATAGCCGATCTGGCCGTAGATTTCAATCACGGCTTCATCGGCGGTCTCGTTGAGGAATCGTAATGCGGATTGCCTTTTCATCGCTGTTGTTTTGCGGCAAAGATAGCCGCAAAGGGCGGAACCCGCTTGGACATATTATAATGTAGTGGCGCAGAGAGGCTCGGTCATATCGCGGTGGAATGTCAGCTCGTAGAGATGCTCGCCGGATGCCTCCGCCGCTCCGATGTGCCGGAACGAAAAGTGCAGCGGCTCTTCCTTTGAGCCGGACAGCCAGACCGTGTCGGTGTTGTCCACTATCTTGGCAATCCAGCCGCCCCTTACCATGTCCGCCAGCAGGCGGTCATATTTCTGCTTGGTTCCCGTGAGGCGGCAGGTGGTCTCGTGGGTGAACGCCCCGCCGTTCTCTGTCACCTCGGTTCGGATGGATTGGCCGAAGATTTCCGCAAAACCGCATCCGCTTCGCATAGTGACGGTCTTGCTGTTAAAGTCCGTGAAGTCAATGCTTTGCACTTCACTGATGTCGGCGATGAGGAGCCGCTTGTTGCCTGCCATGACGTGGCAGCCTCCGTTTTTGGTCAGATTTTCCATAGTTTTTCGGTTTATGTGTGAAATGGGACATTTTTGGACGAAATAATTATGCCGTGAACGAGCCGCTTTCGGTCAGTCATCGAGCCGTAGTCTTCGATGACGCGCCGCTCTGCCTCCATCCAGTTGCGCTGGTAGTACTTGCGCAGGGCGGCGTAGTTCATCTCCTCGTCCTCGTAGAGGTTGGCCAGCAGGTACTCCTTGATGGCGGTGTCCCGTGGGATGCCTCCTGCGATATGGGCGTACAGGATTTCGTGGCAGGCCGTTTCACGGATGAACTTGTGGGCGAGGCGCGAGAACGCGACCTGCAGGGCATCGGGGATGGTGTCGCCGAGGATTCGGAAGTCTCTGCGGCTGACCGCCACTGTGATTTCGGGGAAGATGCGGAACGCCTCCGGGGGTCTGTCCGTTCCTGCGGTACGGGCAAGCCCGGCACGCAAGAAGTCGTGGAGGAAGTGGCCGCGCAGGTCGTATGCGCTGCCGCATTTCGGGAACGTGTTCTCGAACCACCGCCGCACGGCGGGGTGTACTCTGATGGTGATACTCTCTGTTTTGCTCTTTTCCATTCAAAAAAATTTTTTTTTGCCGGGTGATGGGATATACTTTCGGGGGTGTCAAACAAGACAAAGCCGATTTTTCATCTATCATATTGTCTTATAATATATTAACTTATAAGACAAAATATAAAATCTTGTCTTTTTTGGCAAAATCGGGTGACAAATTCCGGTTTTGTCTTGCTGTCTTGCTTTTTGTCTTGTTTTTGTCTTGTTTGTCATAAATCGCAACTCGTTGTCTCATTGTGTTGTCTTGTTTGTCTTGATTGTCTTATCGGGAATGGGTGGGGTTGGCTTGCAAAAAAGTTTTTTTCAAAAAAACAGGCGTTGCCTGTTCCATTTGTCAGCTGTTCAGTACGGGAACAGCTTCGGAGTGTCGGGCGCGGGCGGCTTCTCCCTCGGTCTTTCCGGGCTGTCGTCCGTCACCTTGGCCTCCTCTTTGGCCTCCCACACGAAGTCGGTCTCAAGGTTCAGCTCCGTGTTCTGTTTCAGCTTCTCATAGTCGAAGCACCAAGCGTATGGCCGCTCGTACTCCAGCGCGACAGTCCCATCCCCGGGCAGCAGCTTGACGGATTCCCTGTCCTGCAGGTTCTTCATGTTTCGGCGGAAGCGTTTCTGCTGCTGGCCGAGGTACTCTGCGGAGTTCTTGAGGTAGTATTTGAGGGAGTCCTTCGGCAGGCGTTTCTCGTTTGCGCTGCGCTTCTGCTGTGCATAGAGTCCGAAGATGCGGTTGGGGTTCATGAACAGCACCTTCATGCTGTGCTGGATGGTCTGCGTGGTTGTCTTCAGTTCGTCCACCTCCTTGATTTGGAAGTCGAAGTCCTTTTCGATGAAGCCGCTGCTGAAGAGTTCCTGATAGATGCTCCAGAAGTCGCTGACTTCGTTCCCTGCCACCACGTCACCGTTTTGGCGTGTGATCATTCTTGCGAATGTCCGCACCGCCTTTTCGTAGGTGAACGGCAGTGTCTCCTCCTCCGTCATGATTTTCAGCGCGGCCAGCACGATACACCAGTTCTTGAGGATTCTGTCCTCAATCTGCGACCTGTTGATGTGCGGTGTCACATCGGCAATCGCGCCGTTGAAAGCGGCGACGTGCTTTTCAAGAAAGGTCTTGCGCTTGGAAAGCAGTTTGTTGGTGATGTGCGTCAGCCCCTTGTTCTCAATCTTTTTGAGTTCCTCGAAGCGGTTCCGTTCCTCTTCCGTGAACTCTGCTTTGGACACGGAGAGGAAGATGACCCTTGAGAAGAGGGCGTTGTCGGCGGTGGTCATCTCCTGCCCGGTGAGCATGATGCCCGCGTCCACGGCGGTCATCTCCTTTTTCTTGTCCTTCTCCATGTTCATCCTGCTCCTGCCCACGCCGTCCCAAAGCCCTTTGAGGAACTCAATCTTTTCAAACTCCAGCGAGTTCTTGTACTCGTCGATGTGGCAGAGCGTGTTCCGGGTGTGCGCCACGTGGTCGGCCATCGCTGGCACCGTGCTGTTGGTCATGTTGATGCCAACGGGCAAGTCGCCGAACAGCTTCAGCAGGGTGACCGCCATCTCGCTCTTGCCCGTGCCTTTCGGCCCGAATATGTTGAGGATGGGGAAGAATCGGTATGTGGTGATGAAGATGTCACGGAACAGGGTGGCGAAGTAGAAGCCGATTCCGGCTATTGCGTTCTCGCCATAGACGTTCACCAGCTTGTCGGTGAAGTCGAAGAGGCTGATTTCGCCGCCTCTGTGGATGAACTTGCGCTCAAACTGGAAGAGCGTGTCCTCGTCCTTGTAGAACGAGGACAGGGCTGGGATGTAGTAGTACAGCCCTTCGTGTTCCACGATGCCGAGTTCGCCGATGGGGATAAACTCCCCGTTGGCCGTGATGCCGTTAGACCAGGCGAAGAAGCCCTGCTTCTGCCAGCCCAGCTGGGTGACTTCCCTGCACGTCTTGGTGTTGTCGTACAGGTAGGCCTTTATCTTGTTGAGCCCGTGTTCGCCGCCCTCGAAGAGGAAGTTGCCAAGCGATTCGCACCGCAGCTTGAAGGCGGCGATGGAAATGAGGTCTTTTTGGGCGAACTCCAGCACCTGCACGTGGTTGAACACGTTTTTGAGCCTGTAGAGGCGTTTGGCGTTGATGGTGCTGCCGATATGGAAGAGAGGCTCCATCACGAAGTTGGAGCCTTTGAAGAAGTTGTCGCCTTTGAGGGAGTAGAACCAGTAGCAGTTCTTCTCAATGTAGAATCCGTATTTGCGGATGAGTTCCTCCTGCTCCTCGGTCTTTCCCACAAGGGTTTGGCGGCTCTTCTTTTCGTCAAGCTGCCTTTGCAGCTCCCTTGCTTCGTCCGACTCCTTGAGAATCTGCTTCCAGATGTTCTTTCCGGGGATGATTTTGGAGAGCCGCTCGATGAGGGAGTTCCTGTCGGCGATGGGGCGGTCTGCAAAAAGGGCGGAAATCTCACGGACTGCGGCAGTCTTGACGATGGGGTCTTTTGCGGATTCCTGCTTGCGTTTCTCGGCGAGTGCCTCAATGAAAAGGCGTTTGCCTTTTTGCTGGAACTCTTCAAACTGCTCCTTTGAGGTGAAGTAGCTGTCGGGGTCTTGCTTGCTTCCGTCCTCTTTGGTCGGTATCTCCAGCACATAGACGTTCATTCCGGATTCGACCAGCCGTTTGCCGTTCCGCTCGGTCGCCTTTGCTCCGGCATCGTCGCCGTCCAGCATGAGGGTGACGTTCTTGGAGGCTCTTCCCAAGAGCCGTATCTGCTCGTCAGTGAGTGCCGTTCCGCAAGGGGCGGTCACGTTGCATACTCCGAGCTGGTGCATCTTGACAACATCGGCGTTCCCCTCCACAAGCACGGACATGTCCGCGTTGCGGATGTGTCGGTATGCGAAGTTGAGGCCGAACAGCGTGCCTCCTTTGGTGTAGATGAGCGGGTTGCCGCTGCTGTTGATGTACTTCGGCACGTCCGCGCCGAGGTGCAGCGCACGCCCCGAAAAGGCGATCACGTTCCCTGTGAGGTTGGAGATGGGGAATATCAGCCGGTCACGGAAGAAGTCGCCCATGAAGGAGTCCCTGCGTTTGCGGAACAGGTCGCACTCCTCCAGCAGGTCGAAGAGGAACCCTTTGGAGCGCAGGTGCTGGTAGAGGGCGTTGGCTTGGTTCGGCGCGTAGCCGATGCGGAAATGCTCCAGCGTGTCTTGGTCGAATCGTCCGAGGGCGTACTGCAGGGCTTCGGGGGTCTGTCGGAGGCATTGCTCGTAGAACTTGGTGGACTCCTCATAGACCGCCACAAGCTGGCGGCGTTTCTTCTCCTGCTGTTCCTCCTCCTTTGTGGGGGTGCGCTCCTCAATGGTGACGTTATAGCGGTCGGCGAGGTGCTTGACGGCCTCAACAAAGGAATAGCCCTTGAGTTCCATAAGGAAGTCAAAGGCGTTGCCCTTGCGGTCGCAGCCGTAGCAGTGCCATCGGTTGTACTTGGTGTTGACGAAGAAGCTGCCGTCCTTCTCGTTATGGAAGGGGCAGCAGCCCTTGTATAGGACTGCGCCCGCTTTGCGCAGCTGCACCCCGCAGCTCTCGGCCACGTCTTTCATGTCTGCGGCGAACAGGACATCGTGGATGGTGTCTTTGGGTATCATATCGCATGTCTTCTTTGATTAGTTCCTGATGATTTGGTACTGCCAGCCGATGCGGGGCGACTTGTTCACGAAGTCGTAGCCCGCTTGGAACTGGCTGCGCCGGATGTTCACGCCGATGGTTAGCTCGAAGCCCGGCTTCCTGTCGGGGATGCTGTAGGTGATTCCTCCGCCGAGGGTGAGGGCGAACTTCTGCTCCTTGAAGACGGTCTCCGTGATGGTGGTGTGTTTGTGCAGAAGCTCATAGTCCAGCCCGACAGTCTCAACAGCGTTCCCGCTCACTGTCACGTCCGTCACCGCCTTGATTGCGGTGTCCTCGTAGCGGATGGCGTAGCTTTTCCGTGAGAAGTAGTCGGTGATGACGGCATCCGTGTCAATGGGTGCCGGAATGGTGTCGGGGCGGATGACGTTGTATGGGACGGGGAAAAGCACCGTGTCGGAGACGTGCAGCGTGTCCGTCCGTGTAACAGTTGAGACACGCACAATGCCCTCGCGCTTCCGGCAGGTGCGCATCAGCAGGGCGGTGATGACAAGCCCCATGATGAGGATGGCGAACCACTTCCAGTCCACTTTCATGCTACAGGGCTTTGAGCAGGTTCACAAGTTCGATTTGGGGGTGGACATCCGATTTGTCCTGCCTGTAGGAGGCGTGGGCGAACACGCCCTCCCAGCCCATAAGGGCGCGCGGTGTGACGTTCCAGATGTCGCTCTTGTAGTTGGCTGCGATGTGGTGCGCTTCCATAAGGTGGTGGAGCACTCTCTTGAGCGTATCCAGCTGCGCCGTGGTGTACCGCTCGAAATATTGGAAGCCCCTGTATTTTTGGCTGGTGCAGTATTCATAGATGTTGGGGACGGGCTTGCATTTGAGGTTGGGGACGGCCTTGCCGTTCTGTGTGGTGACGGGATAGAACTTCCCGTCAGCGTGCTGCACAAGTGCGCCCCAGCTGTCCAACTCAATGCCGATGGCGTGGGGGTCAAGTTTTCGGTAGCTGATGCCGAACTTGGCGAAATGAGGATTGGAGAGTCCGAGGTGGTACGCCCAGTAAGCGTCATCAAAGCACTTGTGCAGATGCCCTTCACGGCTGATGACGTATGCGGTGGCCACCCGCTCTTTTGTGTGGAGCCACCAGTTCATATCGCCGTTCACGCTGTCGCCCGAAACGGTGTGGTGCAGCACTATCTGTTTCTTCTCGGTTCTTTCCCGGACATACTGCGTGTCGGGGAAGTTCCAGTCCTTGTAAATCTCAATCATTGCTCTTGGGTTTAGTTTTGTGGTTCTGCCGCTCAAGTTTCTTTTCGAGGGCGGCGTTCCTTTGGATGATGTCGAGCAGGGCTTCAAGTATGCGGTAGTCGGTCAGTTGTCCGCAGACAACGTGATAGACTTTGCTGACGCTGCACTTGAACTGCCCGGCGACCTCCTGTCCGTAGCCGTGCGGCAGGTATCGCCGCAAGTCCTTACTGATTCCCTGTCTTTTTCCCATGGTGTTTCTCCGCTATGTGTGCTATAAGTAGAAAGGTTATGGCGACAAATTTTGCCGCCATAACCGCCAGCAGGGGTGCGAGTGCGAACAGCCATCCTTTGGTGAGCCAACCGAAGACTTTGAGGATGGACATATAGCACGACAGCAGCACCAGCTGGTTCATTACCTTTTTAATTGTCTTGGCCATCATTTTCTTTTTTGCTTGGCTTTGCGGTGAGGTTGCGTCTCAAACGCTGCTTGGTCTTGTTGATGGCATCCATTTCGGATTTGGTCATCCGATGGTACAAATCATGTTCGGTCAGGGACGGGACGTATTCAAGGATGAGATCCCGGACACAGATGTTCATCAGCGGGCCATTAGGAACGTTGTCCTTGAGGTAGGATTCGATGGTTCTCGCATCGTTCACCTCAAAAAACAGCATAAGCTGCAATTTCACCTCGGGTGTTTTTAACACCTCTAAAGCCTGGTTTGTCAGTCGAAAAAATTTTTCCATTTTTTGTTGATTTTTAGGATTATAAATCCAAAAAACTCGTATTTTTGCAGCAAAATCTTGCAACAATTCTTTGCAGCATCAGAATGATGCAAAACAATGTTGTAAGTTGCTGGGTGCAAGATAGTTAAATTATCAATACAATCAACAACCAGCAAAAATTTTTTTCGCGTTCTTTGAAAATACGACAATTAAACAACCTCATTTTCTGACAAGAAAACAGGTTGACAAATAGCCAATAACTGATTGAAAATCAGTTATTTTTTATTGTTTTGTATCGAGACAGAAATGAGACAAAACAAGTATAAAATTGAAAAATACAAAAAATACAAATTATTAATAACCAGGTATTTGAACTATTCAAAATGCTGTGGAAAGTGTCAGTAAAATTCCGGGGGTTCGAATCCCTCACTTTCCGCAAAAAACAGCAAGGCCTAAGCCTTGCTGTTTTTGTAACCAGCCCTTCATCGGACGCTTGCGTATGTAAGAAAAGGCTGGTTACAAAAATGGGTGTTGCGGAGCAATGCTTTTTTTTGCAAGGACGCCCGCAGCAGCGAAGGGATCTCCAATCCCTCACTTTCCGAAACTTTCGCCTTGCTATCCCCCACCCTGATCTTCACCGCATTTTATAACGTTCATTTCCCCACCGTCACCCTTGTGCCCTCTGAATGCGAGGTGAACTCCGGTGCGTACATGCACTGGATGGTGGTGAGGCCGTTGCTGTAGGTGCCCGTCATCGTGGCTACCAAGGTGTACTCGAACACATAGGTGCCCTTGGGCAGGTAGTCGATGAAGAAGTTGGTGGAGGCGTCTTTCGTGCACTCATAGTACCACAAGCCGTCTTGGTGGCGGTAGCCCGACAGCACATTTGTGGGCTCGAAGCAGGCTGCCCGCATATCCTTCAGATGCACATACTCCATATCGCGGTCGGTGCGGATTTCCACACGCACGCGCACTTTGTCACCCGCCTTCAGCGGAGACTCTTCTGTGATGGCTGTCAACACCTCGCCGCGTTCGCCAATCTCCACTTTGTACAGTTGCTTTTGTATGCTGAAGTTGCCGTCCTGGCTGTGCTCCACCTTGTCCAAGTTCTCCAGATACTGCCAGTAGAGGCCGCCCCACGCGGGACCGGAGGTCTGCTTTTCAATCTTCAGACTGGCCATATCGGCGGTCACATCGCCGCCCTTCCAGCTCTTCTTGATGTATCCGGTGCCGGCTTCCGCCTGCTCGGTGCCGTCGCCCTCGGTGTAGGTCCATTGGTTGCCGAGCGACAAGGTTACTCCGTTGGTGTTCTCCAACTGCGTGTTGTTGAGCAGCAGGGCGTAGATGGCTTCTGTGGTGGATTTGGTGGTGGGCCAGCTTTGTGTCTGCTTCTGCTTGAGCAGCCACAACTGCATTTTCTCCACCGACTCGGCATCTTGGGTGATGGTGTTGAAGGCCTCGATGAGCAGCGCTTGGCGCTCGATGGGGGCTTCGTACCAGAACCAGCCGTAGCCACTCTTCTTCCAGAACATTCCCATCTCCTCATTGTACTGCGCCATCGATTTGATGTGGGCGATGATCTGCTTTGCCAGCTGCGTGTCGCCGTTGCGATGGCAGACTAAGGCGATCATTCCCTGCATATAGATGGACTGGCTCTTCCAGTTCTTCTTGATGTTGTTGTAGTTGAAATTATAGGCCTCCAGATGAGTACTGTTGACTTTCTGGTCGAGGAAGAAGCTGCGGGCGTAGAGGTAGTGGATGTCGCCCCAGGAAGAGGAGTGCTCCTTCTTCTGCCAACGCTGGTAGTAGTCGTTCATCTCGCGGTCGATGAAGCTGATGGCCTTCTTGAGGGTGTTGGATTTCAGTGCCGACTTGACACCGAGTGCGTTAAGATGTCCGATGCCGGCAACAATGTGCTCGGTGATGTAGCTGCTGCTTTGTCCGCCGGCGAACCACGACCAGCCGCCATCGTTGTTCTGGCGGTCTTCCAGCTTCTTGCAGGCGCTTTTGCCCTCTTTGGCCATACGCTGCAGGTCGAACAACAACGCGATGTTCTGCTTGCGGGCGGACTCTTTCTGCGCATCGAGCACCCAAGGAGTCTCTTCCAGCAGGACGCTCTTGAGCTCTTGGTTCTTCTCTAACTGCGAGCAGAAGGCGTCGGGGGTGGCGTTGAGCCATTCGTCAAACACCTGCTTCACGCGTGGGTGGCTGTTCACGATGTTGGTGGCCAGGGTGTTGGCATAGTAGCGGCTGAAGATCTGCTCGTTGCACTCGTAGGGATATTCCATCAGATAGGGCATCGCTTGGATGGCGTACCAGATGGGGTTCGGGGTGAATTCCAAGGTCAGCGACTGCGTGGTGAGCGTGCTGCTGGCGGTGGGGAGGAAACTCTTCTCCAAACGCTCGAAGCGGAAGGTCTTGCTGCCCTTGCCAGAGATGTGCAGCGGCAGACTCTCTGTAATCAGGATGCGGTTGGTGAGCACGGGCAGGGTGCGTTCCTCGCCGTCGGAAAAGGCCGGGGTCTCCAGGTTGCGGGCCACGATGCGGCAGGTGACGGCCCCGAGGTTCTGCGGCACCACCACGCGGAAATGGATCTCCTCGGATTGGCCAGGCTTCACCTCGAATGGCTGGGCAGTGGCGCCCTCCACAATCTGCAAATCGGCATTGTTGAACGGGTTGCGGAACGACAGGGTGACATTGCCACACTGGGTGACGCTGTCCATATTGACCACCTTGGCCGACAGGATTAGCGTGTCGCCCTCGCGCAGGAATCGCGGCACATTGGGCACCACCATCAGCTTCTTGTTGGTCTGCACGTATTTTTCGAATGCGCCCGACATCAGATCCGTGTTGTGGGCAAAACCCAACAGTTTCCATTTGGTCAGCGACTCGGGCATTGTGAAGGTTATCAGCACATTGCCCTCCTTGTCAGTGCGCAAGTCGGGGAAGAAAAAGGCAGTTTCGGCGAAGTTGGTGCGCACCTGGACCTCCTCCGGCTCGGCGGGAGCCTCCCATTGATGGGTGAGATTTTTGTCTGAGGCAAGGTTTGGATCTACAGCAAGTGCATCATCTACGGTTACAAGCGCATCATCTTCCATTATGGCCACTTCCGCCACTTCTGCAGAGGATTCCACCATATTTAAAACCACCTCTTCTTGGTGAGGTACGCCTGCGGTTTTGTATAGTCTGCCGCCCCCGGCCCCGAATCCGTAATAATGATTCATCAGGAAACGCAGGTGGGGATAGTTCCGCACCTTTATCTCCTTGGGACGCGTGTTGGCTAATGATTCACTGTAGGTTATGGAAAAACCGTCTTTAATGGCACCGGTTAGTGAGGTTCTGAAAGAGGGGCTACGATGATGGAATATGGTTCGGGCGAAGGAATTCGGTGCGGCCAGCGCATCCAATGAAGCATCATACATGGAGCAGAGCAACTCGGCGGCCACCTTGTCGCCATCCTTGTCTTTCAATCGTATCTGATACTGCTCGGCACTTCCCGGTTCCGTCTTGTCGCGGAAAGTAAGGAAGTCAAAATCTATTTTCTGATGGGAATAAGGAACATTTATGCTCAGCGACTGCTCATATCGGTGGTTGTTTTGTACCGTAAAGGCGTGGAATGACACGGTGCCGAGGTCTTTCTCTGTGAGCGTGTAACTGAAATTGGCCTTGCCACGGTTGAGGGTCACCCACTTGGATTCGACCAGACGGTCGTTGGAGGTGATCTCGCAAAGCACTCGGGCGTTCTTCAGATAACTCTCCACTGTGATGTGGATGGTCTGGCCCACCTCATTCACATCCGTTTTCTCCTGATGAATCCAAAGCGGTTCGTATCGTACGGATTTCTTGCTGTTTTTATTGTAAATAGTGACATAAGATTCTTTTACAATCTCGTTGCGGTCGCGGTCGCGGGTGGTGAAGGTGATTTTGTAGGTGCCTTCGGCCAGATTTTCCAGATTCGGGATGGAGAAAAGCGCTTTGCCGTCGGCTTCAAAGTCACCGCTGCTGACAAGGTCCCCTTCCCAATTTTCCATATGCCGTTTGTTCTCGAGGTCGAGATAGGGCAGGGCCTTCAGCATTGCTTCTTGATCGAACAAGTAGTAGTCGTGGCTGGGACATTTGTTGAGGTATTCCGCGGGTGTCTGCAGCAGGCCGATTTCGTAATGCAGTGTGGCCTTTTGGGGTTCGCCCGCCAAGTTGGTGGCTTTCACGGAAAAAGCGTTCTTCTCGCTCATCTCCAATTGCTCGGGCAGGTTGCTTTCAATGATCAGGCTGGTGTTGCTCACCAGGACGGTGGCGTTGGCGGAGTGCGTCTCCCCCGTGATGTCAGTCACATCCGCGGTGACCTTGAAGCGATAGAGCGGGTTGTGGCGTTGCGCCTCCAAATCGGGCAGCGCGGTGAACTGGATACGGAAATTGCCCTCCTCGTCGGTCGTCACCTCGCCGGAGGCGATCTCCTGGGCGGGACTGCTCGGGTACCACCACCAGCAGCGCCACCACGGGAAACTGGCCGTGCGTTCCACGTGGTACTTGACCGTGGCCCCGCCGATGGCGTAGCCGGCGTAGGCCTTTACGGTGCCGTTTACCTCCACCTCCTGGTCTGTGCGGAATTGCTCCTTGGGTTGCGCCATCTCCACTTCAAAGGTGGGCCGTTTGTACTCTTCCACCTGAATGGAGGTGGAACCGTGCTTGCACTTGATGCGGAAGGTTCCGTTCAACCCCGATGTGGGCAGTGTGAAACTGCCGGAGAAGGAGCCGTATTCGTTGGTGGTTTTCTCCTCTTTGGCAACATCCTGCCAGTTGGCGTCTTGTAAAATCACGCGCTCGCTTTCGTTGGCGGCCACTCCGTGACTGACGGTGTTGTAATATCCTGATGTGGAGTTTCTTACAATAATGCCTTTGTAATAAACGGTCTGCCCTGGGCGATAGATAGTGCGGTCGGTGAAAATGTAGGTTTGGAGCTCCTCACGGCTTTCGAGCTGGTCGCCGTCCATCCATCGGTTTTCAAACAGCGTTATCTCTTCCCCGCTTTTTTGCAACTTAGCGCGCAAACGGCCAGCCTCCTTTATCGTGAAGGTGTGTTCACACCGCCCGTTCTTGTTGGTGGTGAGATTGTGCTGACACAGTTGGTTCTTTAAATTGTAGTTTGAGTAGGTGCTCAGCGTGATGGTTGCACCGTCAATAGGGTTGCCTGTCACTCGGTCGGTGACGAAAAACTCGTAATGCAGCCCGTTGTTGCGCCAGTCGGCCGCCAAATTGGTAATGGTGACCTTCTCATAGGTGAAATCCCCTTTGCTGTTGGCGCTGAAGGGGGCGTTGGAGGCGAGCAACACGTACGTGCCCTGCTTCAGGGGCGGCAGCAGGAAGTGGCCGCTTCTCTGACGATGGTCCTTCTCTTCTGGCACAGGAATGCTGGACTCATAAACCTGTTTTTTGGAAATGAGTTCCGCATAGGCATTGCGGCTCCTCATTATTTGGCTGTACTCAGATTTGGTGACGGGAATAATACGGAAATAGATATTCCGGCTGTCTTTATAGATGAAATTGATGAGATTAGGCTCGCCAACCGGCATCGTTTCCATTACGCTGAAGCGGATGATGGATTTCCGGATTTCCGATATCTTTACAGAGGCATTGCGCCCTTCAAGGGACTTGGAGTCATCCTGAATGGCCGTCTGGAACCATTCGATGGCCGTAACATAGTCGTTGGCGTACTCGGGGTGCTCGTCCTTGTTGAAGGAGTTGCCGCGATTTTGGTAATAGTTGCCCAATTGGTACGCCACCATCTCGTGACCCGGCTGATTGCGGTAGTGCTCTTCCAGTTTCAGCAGCTCTTTCAGATAGGTTGCAGATGCATTGTCCAGCGTGCTGTTGGCAGAAAGATACTCGTATCGGCGCAGTGTCACATCCAGCAGCGCGCGGGGGTCGGCATCGCGCAGATGCAACCGGGTGAGCTCTTGCATAATCTTCAAGGAGAGATAAGAGAATGAATATTCGTCAGGAGAACTGATGATAATGTTATTAAATATCTCATTGTCAGACCAGTATTTGCCATTGTTGATGTCGAAGGGAGTGACCGGGATGGGCATCTCGCTGATGCGTCGGCTCAGGAAATCCAACGCGCGGAAGGCCAGGAAGTCGTACAGCGTGGGACGGTACGGCTCGGAAATCACGGAGTCGAGCAGCGGCGCCCAGTCGCGGATGGGGATGCGCTTCAGAAAGTCCTCGTCGCGCAGCGACTGCTGGTAGTGGTACACAATCTGTTTCACCAAGGTCTGGAGGTCCCACACGTTGAGGTCGGCGGGCACGGCACCCTCCACCGGCGTGCGTTCCAGGATGCGGTAGCGGTTCTCCTGGTAATAGTTGCCGAGAAAAGTGGCCATACAACTGTGCCATACGGCTTCGTTGGCAGAATTGCCCAGCTGAGCCTTTATTTGTCTGGAGATGTTCAGATAGACGGTGTCGGCGCCATTGTCGTATTGTTGGTAGTCTCGTTCCAATTTGGACAGGATAGACGCTATCTCCTTGGGCGTTTGCTGGGCGGAAAGTGTGTTCATAAACAAAATACTTATAAGAAAAAGGTGAAAACTATTTTTTTTCATAGCAGGAATTGATGAAGACAAGCTGTTATTGTAAAAACGAATTGTGTGAAAAACGATTTGTCACTCTCCTTTATTGTAAGGACCTGCAAAAGTAATCAATTATTCGACAGCCCGGAGAAACACACTTTTTTCGTAATTTTGCAGCCTCGAACGTGATAGGATTGTGAATCCCGATTTGGCACATCATAGCGTTTTCATTTTCACACAACATATTCTATATGAAACATTTTTGTCTTTTCCTGAGTATTTTAGCCCTTTCATTCTCCACCTTGTCCGCGCAGAATTCCCGCACAAGCACAAGCACAAAGTCCGACGCGGCGACATCATACAACCAAGCCGCATGGGAGCAATTGCGCTCGCGCAAGATGCCAAGCCAAAAACTGCAATGGCTCACCGACAGCATCAACCGCTATTACAACGCCCGCGACCTCAACGCCAAGTCGCTGGGTGAGGCCCTGTTGTTCTTGTATGCCTACATGCCGCAGAGCGACTTGTGCGACTATGACTTCGGCTTTTTCAAGCAGCAGGCCGCCATTGCATTGGAAGGTCGCAAGACCTTCACCTGGGGCTCGAGAATCCCTGACGACATCTTCCGGCACTTCGTGCTGGTGTATCGCGTGAACAACGAGAACCTCGACACGGCGCGCGCCTACATCTACCACCAGCTCAAGGAGCGCGTGCGCGGCTTGTCGATGTACGAAGCGGCCCTGGAAGTCAACCATTGGTGCCATGAGCATGTGGACTACCAGCCTTCCGATGTGCGCACGTCCGCGCCGTTGGCCACGCTGCGCACCTCGCACGGGCGCTGCGGCGAGGAGAGTACGCTGACGGTCACCGCGATGCGCGCCGTGGGCATCCCCGCGCGCCAATGCTACACCCCGCGCTGGGCGCACTGCGACGACAACCACGCCTGGGTGGAGGTATGGGTCGATGGCAAATGGCAATATCTCGGGGCCTGCGAACCCGACCCCGAGCTCAACATGGGCTGGTTCTCCGTGCCCGCTTCCCGCACCATGATGGTCCACACCAACGTCTTCGGCAAGTACGAAGGCCCCGAGGAGGTGAACAAGCAAACCCGCTACTACTCCTGCATCAACGTGCTATCCAACTATGCAGAAACCGTGACGGCGACCGTGAAAGTGGTCGATATCAAGGGGAAACCGGTATCCGACGCCACCGTCCGCTTCCAGCTCTACAACTATGCGGAATACTACACCCTCGCCGAGCGCAAGACCGGTCCCGATGGCACTGCAACCTTGGTCACAGGCAAGGGCGACCTGCTCATCTGGGTAAGCAAAGGCGACGAGTTCAACTACGCCAAGATGGACTGCCGCGCCCAGCCCACCGTCACGATAAGGTTGCCGAAGGCCGTCTCTGCCGCTTCCTTCCAACCCCTGACCAGCGGCATGCCTGACGGCTATGTGGAGGAACTCGACATGTTCCCGCCTGTGGGAGGCACCAGCATCCGGAAAGCCACCCCTGAGCGCATCGCCCTCAACGAGCAACGCAAGGCCTCCGAGGACGCCATGCGTACTGCCTACCGCAAAACCTTCCCCACCCCTGAAGCACTTGCCGCCAGCAATTTCCACAACGAATACTTCACCGACGACGAGCTCTACGACATCATCCGACGCAGCGAGGGCAACTTCAAGGAGATCATGGCGTTTCTGAACATGCATCCCCAAAAAGAAGACGGGCTCTTCCTGCGCGAATTCATTGAATCCCTGGCCGACAAAGACCTGCGCGATGCCACCGCCGACATTCTCGATGCCAACCTTTTAAACCACAACTCCTACGAAAGCATCCCCAAAGACGTGTTCGTCAAAGGATTGCTTGCACCGCGCATCTCCAACGAGATGCTACGGCACCATACCGCTTCCCTTTACAAAGAGTCATACGACGTTGTCAAGCTCAACCCCACAATCTCCACTCTTGTCAAATACACGGCCGACAACATCGTGCTGGATCCCGAATGCAACTACTACAACTGCCCCATCAGTCCCGACGGAGTGGTATGGCACAAGTGTGCCGACGCGCACTCCCTCGGCATCTTCTTCGTGGCCTTGTGCCGGGCGCACGGCATTCCCGCCTTCATGGACAACTCCAACGGCGACCTCTACGCCTGGGAGAACAACGAGTGGCACAACGTGCAGCTGCCACAGCTTCGCGAATCCGCCATCGCCGAGGAGCAGAACAAAGTGCAAGGCGGCTCCTCCAATGCCATGGGGACCCTTGTGCTGCACAATCCGGACAACTACGCCTACTATCCGCAATACACACTGCAACGCTGGGAGAACGGACAGTATGTCTCCTACGACTTCGAGAACGACCCGCGCGTGGCGAAATCCCACATCGTCCTGAACCTGCCCGCCGGCAAATACTGTCTCTCCACCGGCAATCGTTATGGCAACGGTGACGTGCTCTCCCGTCTGGAATTCTTCAACCTCCCAGCCGGAAAATATGTGGAAAAAAACATCATCCTGCGCCCTCTCTCGGAACGTCCCGGCGAATATGGCCATATCGACGCCGACCAGACCTACATCAACGGAAAGTCGCTGCAGCAGTGGATGTCGCAGAGCGGCAGCAAGAAGGTCATCCTCTGCTTGGTCACCCCCGGCACGGAACCGGTGAACCATCTGGCCAAGGAGATTGCCGCCAAGCAGGCGGAATATGAGAAATGGAACGGTCCGCTGTTGTTTGTCGCCAGCAACGGCCAATGGAAGCCCGAACCCGGACAACCCAAGAACCTGATGCTCTTCACCGACAATTACGACAAACTTCGCGAGACCATCCTCAAGGGGCTCACCAATGAGCACCAAGGGGCCAATCCCGTCTGTGTGGTCATCGACCAGAACGGCACCATCACGCTCTTTTCCGAAGGATACCACATCGGGCTGGGCGAGCTTCTGTTTAACAACGCCATCAAGTAACCTTCAAAGGTCCTTTGGCCCTATTCCCTTTTTTTGTATTTTTGCCGATTAAATTTTTACAGATGGAAAACAACTCAAACGAGAATAAAAAGCGCAAAGGACAATATCAGAAACATCATTCAAACAAGTCTCATCAAAACAGACAAAATACTGAAAACAAGAATCTTGCCAAAGAATCCAAAATAAATCAAGACATTCAGGAAGAGGAGCAGGCGAAAGTTGAAGTCATCACTGAAGCCCACTCGAATGATGCGACCGACACCGTCGAAATGTCCGATGACGATGCCAACGACATTGGCAACATCTCCGATCTTGAGCCCAAGAAGGCCAAGAAGACCCAATTTGATGACAAAGACCACACCCAGACCGAGGATTGGGAGCAGTATCTCAACATGGACATCCGCACGGGGCTTTCTGCCGAAGCGGAAAAAATCTCTCAGAACATCTTCCTGACCCGAGGGCTCAACGACATTCCCGACCCCGAGAGAGTGAACTGCAGGCAATACCAATACAGCGCCTGCAAGTTAGCCTCCTACGACTGGATTTCCAAACTCGACATTGCTCTGGACTACACCGAGTTCCCCATTGCAGAGGTGCGTTTCAAGAACAGCCACAAGGATTTCTACCTGCTGCCCACCGAAGGTGTTTTCCGCGTAGGCGACATTGTGGCGGTGGAAGCCAACCCCGGGCATGACATCGGCGTCATTTCCATGTTGGGGCTGCAGGTGAAGCGCCAGTTAGCCCACAAGCACATTAACCCTGCAGACGTCTCCAAGAAGCTCTACCGCACCGCACGCTACACCGACATTGAGGAGTGGATTGCCACGGTGGGACTGGAGCATCAGACCATGCTCAAGTCGCGCTACACCGCATGGGACCTGAACCTCAACATGAAAGTCAATGACGTGGAATACCAGGGCGATGGCACGAAGGCCATCTTCTACTACTCGGCAGACGACCGTGTGGACTTTCGCGAGCTGATCAAGATTCTGGCCGAGCAATTCCACATCCGCATCGAGATGCGCCAGATCGGTGTCCGGCAGGAGGCCGCCCGTCTCGGAGGCATCGGCTCGTGCGGCCGTGAGCTCTGCTGTTCCTCCTGGCTCACCAACTTCCAATCCGTCTCCACCAGCACGGCCCGTACCCAGCAGCTCTCCCTCAACCCTCAGAAACTCGCCGGCATGTGCGGCAAGCTGAAGTGCTGTCTCAACTTCGAACAAGACACCTACCAACGCGAACTCAAGGAGTTCCCGCAACCCAATGTCCAGCTCAAGACCGCCAAAGGCAGAGGCATCTACAACAAAATCGACATCTTCAAGAAGATCGTATGGTACGCCTACTCCGACGATCCCTCCACTATTTTCGCCATTCCGCTTGAGAAGGTCAAACAAATCATCAAAATGAACAGCGAAGGCAAAATGCCCGAAAAGTTAGAGGAGTTCGCCATCGTCAACCAAAAGAAGGTCGAGGAGGGCAACAACTACAGCATGGACGAGCTCAAGCATATCGCCGACTCGTAGTCCAATTCCATCACTATAGCGCAAAACACGTTATGAAGAAGATTCTCTTGGCCCTATTGACGCTCAGCCTCTTTGCAGGCTGCAATTCGCGCGTCTATTATAGAGACATCCAACCCCTGCCGAAGGAGACCTGGTCCGTTTCAAAGCCGCTCACATTCACAGTCGATATCGCGGACTCCATGGCCTACTACAACATGTTTTTCAACGTCCGCAACACCACCGACTTCGAAACGCAGAACCTCTATGTCTTCATGAAAACCAAGTTCCCAGACGGCCATTCCGAGCAAGACACGCTGCAGTTCATCCTTTGCGACCAGTTCGGGCAGTGGACCGGACGGGGGCAAGGACGCATCAAAGACAACAAGTTCCTCTTCAAGCCCAACGTGCGGTTCCCCAACCGAGGCACCTACACCTTCACCGTCATACAAGCCATGCGCACCGACGAATTGCACGGAATCAGCGACTTCGGCATCACGTTGGAGAATTATGTGAAAAAGAAAAAATAGGCATCGCTCCCCTACTCCAACTGCCAGTCGGCGACCTTCATGTCATCATCCATCAGAATGGAGAGGTAGTTGATGTAGCGGGATTCGGCAATTCTCCCATCATTCACAGCTTGCTGCACCGCGCAACCCGGTTCGTGCAAGTGGATGCAGTCATCAAAGCGGCATTGATTGTTGAAAGCGCGGATTTCCGGAAAATAGTCGCGGATTTCCTCCTTTGAATACTGTATCAGCCCGAACTCCTTGATGCCGGGTGTGTCCATCATGTAGCCACCTGCAATGGGGAACATCTCGGCAAAGGTGGTCGTATGACGCCCTTTCAGGTGCTGCTTCGAGATCTCCCCCACCCTGATTTGCAATGCAGGGTCCAGTTGCTGGATGAGGGCGCTCTTGCCCGTGCCGGAGTGGCCGCTGAACAAGGAGACCTTGCCCTCCATGCGACTGCGGAGCTCTTCAATGCCCCGGCCCGTCACAGCGGACGTGCGAATGGCATCGTACCCGATGTGCATATAGAGTTGCGCCAAACGCTCCACCACCGCAAGTTCCTGCTCATTGTAGAGATCCATTTTGTTAAAGACCAAACAGACAGGGATGCGGAACCCCTCTGCAGAAACCAGAAAACGGTCGATGAAGCCCAACGAGGTACGCGGCTCACGCAATGTCACCAACAGGAAACAGACATCCACATTGGCAGCAATGACGTGGCTGATTTTGGAAAGATTGGTCGATTTGCGCTCGATATAGTTGCGGCGCGGCTCTATATCGACAATGGTACCCGTACCGTCAGGCTCGCGTTCCACCGTCACATGGTCGCCCACCACCACGGGATTGGTAATCTTGATGCCGTGGATACGGAATTGCCCGCGCAGACGACAGGAAAGGATATTTTTCGGAGACGCAGCCGTCGTTGACTGCGATTCCTGATCTTCCATGAGAACATCATACCAACTGCCCGTTGATTTTATCACCAATCCTTTCATAAACAATCAGCAATGAAAGGGTTGAGTTGCCAAGAGGCGTTCCTTAGTATCCTTATCGACAGCGAGATACTCGTCCACGCTCTTGGGGGTGCAGAAGTCGGCGTGGTCAAGCGCGTGTTCAATGACGCGGGGAATATCCACATAACGGATTTTCTCCTGCAGGAACCATTGCACCGCCACCTCGTTGGCGGCATTCATCACACACGGCATGTTTCCGCCCTGTTTGGAAGCGCGATAGGCGATGTCGAGACAGGGAAACAGCTCGTGGTCCGGCTGCTCGAAAGTGAGTTGCGGATATTGGGTGAAATCAAAACGGGGAAAGTTGTTTTCCAATCGCAGCGGATAGGTGATGGCATACTGGATGGGCAGCTTCATGTCGGGTATGCCGAGTTGCGCCTTGATGGAGCCATCATGAAACTGGACAAGAGAGTGTATGACAGACTGCGGATGCACCACCGTTTCGATTCGTTCAATGGGAATATGGAAGAGCCACTTGGCCTCAATCACTTCCAATCCCTTGTTCATCAGTGTAGAGCTGTCAATAGTGACTTTGGGGCCCATGTGCCAATTGGGGTGCTGCAACGCCCTGGCAAGCGTCACCTCTTCGAGTTGCGAGCGTGTACAGCCCCGGAAAGGGCCGCCAGAAGCGGTGATGATGAGCTTTTCAATAGTCTGGTGCCGCTCTCCGGCGAGAGCCTGAAAGATGGCAGAATGCTCGGAATCGACGGGATAAATGGCGGTCTGCATCTCTTGCACCTTGCGGGTCATCAGCTCGCCAGCCACCACAAGGGTCTCCTTGTTGGCCAGCGCAATGAGTTTGCCGCACTCGATGGCGTGATAGATGGGACGCAGTCCGGCCACACCCACGATGCAGGAGAGCACCATATCGACACACTCCATCTCGCACACGTCGCACAGCGACTGCTCACCGCAGAAGACCTTGACATCCTCGTCGGCCAGGGCCTCCTTGACGACCTTGTAGGCCGCCTCCTGCACCACAACCACGATGTTGGGCTTGAACTGCCGCGCCTGCCGGATGAGCAGATCAGCGCTGGAATTGGCCGCAATAACCTCCAATTGCAGCAAGTCAGGATATTGCGCAATCACCTCCAGCGACTGCACGCCCATCGAGCCGGTGGATCCTAACAGGGCAATCCGCCGCTTATGTGCCGTTTCCTCCATCTTACCGGACATGTTGGTCGATGGTGGCACAAATGTCGGCAAAGACATGCTCAATATCCTGCATGTCGTTCAGTTGTACAAGTTTGCCCTGTTTTTTGTAATAGTCCACCAAGGGCATGGTCTGTTCGAAAAAGTTGGCCACACGAGCCTTGACAGTTTCAGGGGTATCGTCGGCACGATTCTCAAGTTGCGCACGTTTCAGGATGCGTTTTTCCACCTCTTCCATCTCCACATAGAGATAGAGCACCATGTCGATCTCAAGGCTCGGGAAAAGGGTCTTGTCATCGAGCATTTCGGCTTGTTTGATGGTGCGAGGCACGCCATCGAAGACAAAGCCCTTGCTGTCAGCGTGCTTCTGGATATGGTTGTTGAGCATACCGAGGGTAATGTCATCCGGACAAAGGTCGCCGCGATTGATGATTTCCTGCGCCTTGAGGCCTAACGGTGTTTTATGGGAGATTTCATAACGGAAAAGGTCTCCTGTGGACACATGGTCGAATCCATATTTTTCAACGATAAGCTTTGCTTGTGTGCCCTTGCCGCTGCCGGGGGCGCCGAAAAGAACAATATTCATAGTTTATGTTTTTGTATTTATGTTTCAAGAATTATTCAATCACTTGATAGATATCGGAATAATTGCGACCGTAACCGTCGTAGTCGAGGCCATAGCCCACAATGAACTTGTTGGGGATGGAAAGCCCGACGTAGTGGATGGGCAGGTCGAGTTTGTAGGCTTCCGGCTTGTACGTCAGCGTGGCAATGCGCATGTCGCGCATGCCCGTATCGCGCAGAATCTCGGCGATATGGCTGTATGTACGCCCCGTGTCGATGATATCCTCAATGACCAGCACACGCTGTCCTTTGAGATCCTCCGTCAACCCGATCAGGTTCTGCACTCTGTTGGTGGACTGCATGCCGCTGTACGAGGAGAGTTTCACGCAGGTGATACGACATGGAATCCGCAGATGCTTCAGCAGATCGACAGCGAAAAAGACCGCCCCGTTGAGCGTGATGAGTATGACAGGATTGTCGTTCTTGTAGTCCTCGTTGATCTGTTCGGCCACTTTGCTTATAGCATCATGGATCTGCGAAGCTGTAATATATTTGACAAACTTCTTGTCAAGGACTTGAATCGTGTCTTGCATAGCATTGGAAATTACAGGGTGCAAAAATATACAAAATCCGCGTTGAACGGGAGAACAAAGTTCTGCATTCAGGATGCCATGAATCCATTCCTGAATGATGAATCCACTATTGTACAATCTTCAGTTCCTGCATCAGGTTCTGGGCGTTTGCCATCTTGTCGATGATAAAGAGCAGATAGCGCATATCCATGCAGATGGTACGCTGCACCTCGTTCTCGAACGCGATGTCACCGCTCATGGCCTCCCAGTTGCCATCGAAGGCCAGACCGATGAGGTTGCCCTCGCCATCGATAACCGGGCTGCCGGAGTTGCCACCCGTAATGTCATTGGTGGTGATGAAGTTGACCACCAGATTGCCGTTCTTGTCGGCATAGCGGCCGTAATCCTTGTTCTCCCACAACTTGATCAGATCCTGCGGCACATCGAATTCCCAATTGCCGGGTTTGTACTTCTCCATCACACCGTCCAAAGTCGTGATGTAGTCATACGTTATGGCATCAGCCGGCTCGCACTTCTGCACGTTTCCATAGGTGAGTCGCATCGTGAAATTGGCATCGGGATAGAAATTGCGGTCTTTCTGCATCTCCATCAGGCCTTTCATGTAAAGTCGCTCGGCGCGCGCATTGTCCACGGTTTCCGCCTGGTCATTCAATTCGATATAGGAATCCACAATATCCTTCATCAAAGCGAAGATGGGGTCTTTCGACAATGATTTGGGGTTGTCCAAATATGCATCCAACTTCTCTTCATCCACAAAGACAGACTTTTCGAAGGCATCGTTGACGTATGCCGTGAAGTCACCTTTGTACTTGTTGCCGATTTTCTTGATGACAGCCGGCAGCTGGGCTGGATTCACATCCTTATAGAACAAATTCAGGAGGGCGATGGTTACATCGCGGTCCAGATTCCTGTTATAATCCTTGAAATAACTCTTCACCGTGGTTTTCATCCGCTTGGCGTATGCAGCAATGTCGTTCTTGGAAGCCTGTTTCTGTTCAATAGCATTGTTCAGCGCCCTGAACTTCATGGCGAAGGCAACGGCCTCGCCGCCGCGCCAGCCCGCCTCACGGTGGTAAATCAACGCCTTGGTGTACTGGTTCTGATGATTCCAGTATTTGTCCATCTCATCAAAAATTCCATTATATTTCTCTTTCCGGTTTTTATCCTGCTCAACCCATTGACGGAATGCTTTTTCCTGCTCTTTACGCTTCTCCACCACTTTGTTGCGTTGCAACTGCTTCACTTGTCCGATGTAATACTTCCAATAGTTGCTGACGCTGGCCTGCTTGGAGGCGTATTGGATGAAGACGGCGGGGTCGGCATCCATGTGCTTGCGGTACTGTTCCAGCTTGGTGGTGCGGCAATCGACCACAGCAGGGCCTTCCAAATCAATGATGTTTTGCACTGCTCCTGAATAAGAATAGCGGTCGGTGGAGCCCGGATAGCCCAAGATCATTGCATAATCGCCCGGCTGCACACCCTTGAGCGAAATGGGCAGAAAGTGTTTGGACTTCATCGGAACGTTCTTCTTGCTGAACTTGGCAGGGGAACCGTCGGGGGCAGTATAGACACGGATGATGCAGAAATCGCCCTTATGGCGCGGCCACGTCCAGTTGTCGGTGTCGGCGCCGAATTTGCCGATACCCCAAGGCGGACAAGCCACCAAGCGCACATCTTTATACACATTGTAAACAAACAGGATGTATTGGTTGCCGTGATAGAAGGGGACGATCTCCACCTCCACATCACGGTCTCCTTTGGTCTCTTTGGCCAGTTGCTCGCCGTTCTCATTGATAAGCTTGTCGCGGTCATCCTCCGACATATCATCGGTGACACCCTTCAGTATCTTGGCCGTCACATCTTCGATATAGTCAAGGAAGGAGACGGTCAGGCCCTCGTTGGGCAGCTCCTGATCTTTGCTTCTGGCCCAGAAGCCGTCCTGCAAGTAGTCGTGTTCCACGGAGGAGTGCGCCTGCACCTGGGAGAGGCCACAGTGATGGTTGGTAAGCAGCAGGCCTTCGGCTGAGATCAGCTCGCCGGTGCAGCCGCCGCCGAACTGCACGATGGCATCCTTGAGGCTGGGCTGGTTGAAGCTGAAAATCTGTTCGGCGGTCAACTTGCAGCCCAAACGCTGCATTTCCGCCAGATTCTGACCGTTAATGGAATACGGGAGCCACATGCCCTCGTCGGCGCGAGCACCCATGACAATCATCACCAAAGCGATGACAAGGAGGTTGATTTTACGTTTCATACACTTTCATTTTTTTGAAAGTGCAAAGATAGGAAAAAAGACTATTCGTAGAGCAAATATCGTTCACGCACGGCCTTGAACTTTTCGAGGCCCTCTTGCCACGAGGCGCGGATATTCTTTTCCGAAACGCCATTGAGGACTTGCAGGCGCAGACGGTCTGTGCCTGCAAGCTTGTCGAAGAAATTGGCATTCGTGAAGAATTTCTCTTTGTCGGGGAAAAGTCTGTAGGCATTGAGGAGATATTCGATCTGAAGGCATCCGGCACTGTCGAGATGGTCGGCGGCAAACGCGGTCAGGTCGTAGCCCCGGCATTGCTGGTTCTTGTAGGGAGGGTTCTCAGACACGCCTTTGATAGCCACGGGCGTGAAGGCATAGTCGCCGCCGCGCAAGCCCGGGAAACCGTAAATTTGAAAGGGTGTCAGAGTGCCGCGTCCCACACTCACTGCCGCGCCTTCGAAGAAACAGAGCGACGGATAGAGCAGAATGGCCTCCGGGGTTTGCAGGTTCGGCGACGGAGGCACCGGCAGGGCATAGCGTGTCTGGTGCGTGTAGCCTTCCATCTCAATCACCGTCAGGGCACACTGAACGCCCCCCTTCAGCCAACGCTCGCCATTGATCATGCGGGCATACTCTCCTATTGTCATGCCATAGACCACAGGCACAGGGTGCATCCCGACAAAGGAGGAGAACTTCGGGTCAAGCACCGGCCCGTCCACATAGTAACCGTTGGGGTTGGGCCGGTCAAGCACGATGACCTGCTTGCCACTCTCCGCCGCCGCCTCCATCACATAGTGCAGCGTCGAAATGTAAGTATAGAACCGACATCCCACATCCTGCAGGTCGAAGAGCACAATGTCTATGTCGGCCATCTGTTCGGGCGTGGGCTTCTTGTTTTTGCCATAGAGAGAGACGATGGGGATGCCCGTCTGCGGGTCAGTGGAGGAGGCGATATGCGCGCCCGCCTCCGCATTGCCGCGGAAGCCATGCTCAGGACAGAAGATCTTGACGGGACGCACGCCGGAGCCGATCAGCGTGTCCACGAGATGGGTGTTGCCCACCATGGAGGTCTGGTTGCCGCACACGGCCACGCGCTTGCCGTCCAACAACGGCAAATAGTGGTCGGTGCACGCTGCCCCCACCAGGATCTGGGCCTGCATCGCACCCCACGGCAACAAGGCCGCAACAACTATTGCAATACGCTTCAATCTGTCAAACATTCGTCTGATACCCATGATTTTGACTGTTTTCTTTGATGTTACACTTTTAAAAAAAAGCTACCCAACGTCATGCGAGGGTAGCTTTGGACTTTATGTTAAAAAGACGGCTATTTTTGGACAACCATCTTCTTGGTTAACGTAGCGGTGCTGCTGGAAACAGAATAGTAGTATATACCAGCAGAGAGGGTGGAGACATCCACGTCAAAGTAATTGCCGCCGAACTGGGCATCCTGCGTGTCGGAGTAGATCAACTGTCCCTGGGTGGTGTAAATCTTGAGTACTGTCTTCTCGTCCGAACCTATCAAGTAGTTGATACGGGTCGTCGTGGCGGCAGGGTTCGGGATGTTTTGATAAAGCACCATACCGGCTGTGGACTCGTAATCATCTGGCAATCCATTATTCGTACAGACGATATTGGTCTTGATGTTGTTTTGCAAATCCTTATCCAATGCAACAGAACAAATGATGCTGAATGAGATATGGTTCACCAATTCGTCCACAAAGAAACCGCTTGCAAACGTATAATCCAAAACCTCACCCGGTTGGAGGATTTGAGTGACATGCTCCACGATGGTATCATGATCCGAGCCGATGTCTTTGATGGCATAGAGATAGAAATCACTTATGGGAGAATTGCCGTTGTTCTTCACTTTGGCTCGAGGATAAACTGTATCGCCAAGTGCCAAGCACGGGTTGGGATGTTCAACGGAATCTCTGAAATCATACGGATACGACACCTCTACCATCCTGAGATCAGGCAGACCGCGCACGACATTGATATCATCGATGCTGACATCAATTCTGCCCGTTTGCTGGACAACCCTGAAGCGGATACGACCCACACCATCGAAGCCGTTGAATGTAGAGACATGGTGTGCCCACGGATCGGACTGAAGCGTCTGTCCGCCATCCGCCTTGACCAAGGTGTCAACCGTCAAATAATCGGAACCGGAGCCAGCTTCCACCAAAAGTTTGAAAGAGGAGTTATTCTGTCCCAAGAAATAGTCATAGAAATTGACTTCCGCAGGATAACCGTCTTTGTAGTGTAGATCAAGACATCCGGAAATGATGGAAGCCTCTTGAGTATAATAACTGTTATTCAACGTGGAGGTAGCGGCAAAATGACCGAGCTGGCTGTTCGGATAAGTGTGGTCAGCCGTAGGAGCAGCATTGTAGTTGCTGTTCGGACTGTTGTCACCGGTATAAACTTTCCAACGGTAACTGCTGTTGGTTTGTTCATGTTCCCAGAAGACAGGGAGCCAGTCAAGATCGTCATTGGCGTTGTTCAGATCGAAATCTTGCACATAAGGAAGTGCCTCGTAACCAGTGGCTGTGCTGGCCATGGAGACGACCGCCGTCGAAACGTCCATCTGGTTATTGAACACATACATGTCACCAGTATAAGTCAGCACGGAGGAGAATTGGTAGGTACCCGGAGTGCTGTAATTGACATTGTCGATCACTATCGTCCTCATCTCGCCCGGAGCAATGGAGCCTGAGGAGAGCGTAGTGGTATAGGTACCCGGCACAGGGCCTGTCACCGTGGAGGTCAATGTCAACGTATTGTTGGCGTCAAACGTCTGCGTTTGTGAACCGTAGTTCTTGACAACCACTTTGATCTTACCCTCCATGTCTGGGCAGACATTGCCCACCGGATGGATGTAAGAGGCAACACCCATATCCTTGTCATACGGCGGCAGGATGTTGATGGCATAGTCTTCTGTCTCGCCTCTGACCGTATAGACACCACAAGGTCTGTATGTCGTGTTGATATTGCTGGCGGCACAGATGACACGCATACGCGTGAGACCGGTCGTGGCCGTGGTCGGTATATCAACACTGCCCACGGTGGTGGCATTGGAACCGTTGGCAACATGCGTCACGCCACCGGAAACAAATACAAGCTCGTTCGTGTTGTTGAAGACACCGTCGCGGTCGTAATCAATATAGACAAACTTATAAACTGTAGCACCCGAATTGTTCGTGAAGGAGTGTGTGACAGAGATCGGATAGGTCTGCCCCAAGACAATCTCGCCGGCCGGCACAGAATGGGTGTAGTCCGTATAAAGGCCGTTGCCTGCCGGGGTATAATTCATGTACGGGGTGCCGGTACCGTTGTTGATGCCCGCGAAGGTGACGTTGGAGATGTCGGCACCGTCAGCCAAGGAGAACTGCGGATGAGAAGTACACGGATCACCCTTGCTCAATTGGATGGTCAGCGTATCGTTCGTGTGATGCGTATCCGAGCTCAGGCCCGTGAATGCCTTGAACGGGGTCTCATAATAGACCGTATGCAAGTCAACAGGTGTGGTGAACGTGAGGTTAGCCAAGGCACCGGCAGCGATAGAGCCCGTGAAGTTCTGAGTGACAGGAGCGTTGTTGTCAAACTGATAGGACACCGGGAAGTTGGAAGCCGCCTGTGTACCGTAATTGCGAATGGTCACAGTCACTGTCTCATTAGCGGTATAAGCCGGATTCACCGCAGCCGGAGCCGTGATTGCCTCCACACCCACATCATGCTGCGGCACAGAGACATTGATACTGATAGCGGCACGCGGCGATTCACAGGTGTAGTTGAACTTGAACTTGGTGTTCCATCTGTAGTTAATCAGCGTGAATGTCGTGTTGGCCGTGGAGGAAACCGCTGTGTTGTTGTGATATTGCAGCACCTTCTTCCGGTTATTGGTGGAATAGGTGGTGTTTTGGAACTTCGGTTCCACGATACCCAAACCTGTCACGCAGCTTGCGCTACCGCAGTTATGCTCAATGTACATATAGAGTCCGCCGCCAGTGTAGTCGAAGCCTCCCGGCACGGGCACTGCCAGCCAACCGGTTTGGTCGAAGGCCAGCTCGCCGTCAAACACTTTCTGAGCTGTGGTAAGCTCATTGTTCCAGATAAAGGCGGGTGTTGCCGACAGACCGTCCGCATCATCGCCGTTCTTCAACCAAATCTTCACAGGGAAGGACACGCCACTGGTGTTGGCCGTTGTCACATTGACAAAGAATGTGTCAATAGTACCTGCAATGCCACCCACCTCACTGCTGCTGTACAATATCTTGGCATAAGAATGTCCTTGCGTGGTATAGAGCGGTGCCGATTGAGCCGTCGTCTGTGTTCCAGCTTGGACCGTAGCCTGGAAATTCGGGTTGTTGATACGTCCGCTATAGTAAAGGGTGTCCGGTGTGAAGACCGGATCCGTTACATAGCTGGAGCCCTCTCCCAGGAAGTTTCCACCGGAATCGCTATCATAGAAATAATAGTAGTTCAACGGATTGGCATTTGGCGTAACAGTCACCGTATTGCCGTATGTGGCGTTCAGCGAGAAAGATGCTGGTTGCACCGGGTTAGCCGGCACATGCAGCACACCCGTGATCGTGTCGTTTCTGCGATACACCGGCATGTTGCCGACAGGATTGCTATATATATTATAATTGTATGTATAGTTCTGGGTTGTCGAGCTCAGGTTGTTCATCACAACCGTCACGTTAGTGCTGTCGAGATGGTTGATGGGCGTCGAAATCGTGGTATTGCCTGTCGAGGTGTGCGATCCGGCGGTGAAATTTGCCGACAATGCAAATGTGCCAGCCGGAATCACAGAAGAGGCCGTCGTGTCTGTATTGCCCACGCTCACCTGAATTTGCGGCGAAGTCGCCAAGCCGCACTGGTAATCATTCGGTGCGGTGATACGGTTGGTGATGAGGTCATATTGCGGCTTGAACACATTGATGTAGATGGGCACGCGACGAGTGGTACAGTTGCTCGTTCTGGAAATGGCGGCCACCCAATAGGTCACTGAGTCGTACAACACCGGTGTAGTGTAGAACTGCGCCGTGGCAGGGTTCAGCGTAATCGGAGTGGCGTTCGGCGCATCACTCGTGTAGAACAGATACTTCGTAATACGGGCAGCGGTACCCGTCATGGCAAGACGGTCGTTGGGCTGCAGGATTTCCATTGTATGAGTATATTCTCCCGTGTAAGTATAGGAGGCTTGCAACGGAGCCGTGTATGTAGAAATGATCTGACCCGAAATGGTATCGTTGCCTCTATAGACAACGGTTTCATCAGGCATGTCGGTATAGACTACGTAATTGAACGTCTTGTTGGAAGTCGGGGCCGCAGTCGTGCCAGGTGCGCTGAAATCATACGGTGTGGCGAAGGTGATTTGTTTCACCTCTTCGGATGCGAACGGTTCCGTCACCAATTGCGTGAGATGCGTACCATTGACGATGGCATGCACCATCACCTTGTTGGCCGGAATGACTGTGTTCAGCATGTTCTTCACCGTCACCTGGATGTGTTCGTCATAAAGCGCGCAACCTGCTGTCGGGTTGTCCCAGCTCAATGTCTGGACATCATAAACCGGGATATTGGGGACATGGACATACACGGGGACCTTCTCGCTGCCGCAATGCAGGTCAGCGATGTTGAAGTACATGTTCAGCCGGCGGGCATATACAGTATAGTTGCCCGTCAGTGACGCTGTGGTGTTACCACTCTTGTACAGCACATAGCCATTGCTCATGTTGGTCTGACGGAACACCGGCAGTGTGTTGCCACCGGAGACAGCCTGGCCACAAGTGCTGCATGCCGTTCCCGTTCCCGTACAGAAGTCGGCGCAGTTCGTCTCCGTATAGACCAACAGATTGTCGGCATCAAACTCGAATGGGACATCCAGATCAATATAGTGCCAACCCGTCTGACCGAAATAGATACGTTTATCCACCACAAGCGTAGCGGTAGAAGTTTCCGCAGCCCAATCCACCGGAGCAGCAGTCGTGGGCAGCATCACATCAGAGGTCTTCTTCATGTAGATCTTGATGGGGATGCCGTCGGCACCGTTGCCAGCTGTATTCACATAAATACCGATTTGGGTGATGGTGCCGCGATGGCCGATTTCATCGCCTCTGTACAGAATCTTACCGCGGGAATATCCGTTGTTGAAGATGAACGGCTGGGTGCCGGTGAGCGTACCGCTGCCCACAATAGTGTCGTTGATCTGTCCCGGATTGGCGTTCACATAATAGACCGTGTCGAAGAAGGTCAGCGGCGTGGTGTAGCTGTTGCCATAGCCCTTCAGTTCCCAGCTCTCGTAGCCGTTGCTGGTAAACCATCCCAAAACACCCTGCGTGATGGAAGCAGGCAAGGAGGCCGTCAGCGTGCCTGACGTATAATAGTTTATGTCCACTGTATCTTGGGCGAGAACAGGGGTGGCCGACTTGCCTAAAGACTGTATGGTCAAAGCCAGCGTGTCGTTGTATTGCAAACGGTCGTGGGCATCCTTCGTCACCCACACCTTTATGTTGTAGTTGTCGTTGATGTTAACCTGGTTGTTGGTGAAATCGAACGGAGTATTGAACACGAACGTGGTCATCTGATGGCTATAGAGCGTGTCCGTCAAAGTCTGGTTCACAGCAGGCTGGCCGTTGATCGAATAATGGAAGACCATACCCGGCATAATATCCGTGGAACCATTGTTGGTAATCTCTAACGTAATATGTTCATGACCGAGATCGCAGCGCGTGGTCGGATTCAGCATGGAGAGAATGCCCAAGTCGTGCAGATGCGGTGTGTCAATGACGGCACCGATCATGAAACGACCGAAAGTCTGAGGCACGTATGTGCCGTTGTTCAGGAAATAGAACGTGGAGTCACGCAGCGGCGTCTCGACTTGGGAGCAGAGATAGTCGCCGTGTGCCATCATTTCAATACCCACATACATGTCGTGCATGTTGGTGAGGGCGAAATTGACGATGGGGATGATGTTCCATGCACCCTGTTGAAGCTGGTTGAAGTTAATCACCTCCGAGGTGGCCACGATGTCACCGGCAGCATTGGCGACAAAAGCACGGAAACCTTCGGCCGGATCGGCAATGTATGTCTGGTCATAATAGTATTTCACAGCCGTCACCACCAACTCGTCGGCCGCTCTGTAACGCACGCAAGGACGAATCACATTGGTATAGTCACCCGTAAGCAATCCCACAACAGAGGTGTCGGCGTAGTTGACGATGTTATTGGTCACCTCCATGCGCCAGTGAGCAGCGTTGTTGGCATTGACCTGGTCGTTGCGGGAACGGACCTCCACATCCTTCACTTCCAACACATTGTAGTGATGTTGCGGGAATGTCACAATCGTTTCTGCACCCGATGCCAGAGTGGGGATAGTCAAAGAATCATGATATTGTTCGACATTACCCAACACATTCAGATAGACCTTCACATTGTTTTGGGTCTGGCGGCCCTCGTTGCGCACCAAGGCACTCACCACGCCGTCGAGGTCGTATTGAGCGGGAGTCTCACCCTGGGAATAAATGTTCGTGACCGCAATATCATTGTCATACAAGTTTCTGAGACGGATACGGTCGATGTTAATATTGTTGCCGTGCTGCGACTTGGCATCGAAGGCGATATAGACACAGCCGGAAGAGACGTAGTTGGACAAGTCGTAAGTATAGAGCGTCCATGTAGCCGGATTGGCTGTGTTCAAGTAACGTTTCAACAGTGTTGAGGACTGACCTTGCGGAGTCAAAGCCGTGAAGGTGGTGCCACCGTTTGTGGAAATCTTCACCGTCACACCCTCCTGGGCGCTGTTGGTCGTGTTGTCGTGTGCAAACCAGACCTCCAAAATAGGATTGATGGCATTGTTCAATTGAACCACCGGCATGATAGCTCTTGACTCGGTATTGTTGGCAAACGTCTTCGAGTTGAAGAAGAGACGGCCCGTACCATACACCGGCGAAATTGTCGGGTTCACGCCCGCACCTTCCTGGAATGTCCAGTTACCGGCACCCGCCAATTGTTCAATGGTCCAAGTTTGCTTCGTGCCCATGCTGAAGTCCTCCTCGTATTCAGGGATGGCAGCCTCCAGAACGAACGAAAGGCGAAGCGTGTCGTTCGTATAGTTGTTGTCACCGCTGGCGCGAATGATAAAGGTAAAGTCAACAACCTGGTTGACGGGGATGGTGACATTGTTTGCCACAACCTCGTTGATGGCACCGAGAACCGGAATGGTGCCGCTGGTCACATTCACCGACTGCGTCAGGTTCAGGGTGTCGGAATGCACCGTGATGGTCGCATTGTGAGCGCCAAAATTCAAGGTTTGAGAACCCTTGTTGGCCACGGAGACCGTGATATTGTAGTTGTTCTGCGGACAAGAACCCGAAACAGGGTTGACCATCGCCACCACGGAGACATCCGTGGCGGGAATTGCGTTGGCGTATGCGCCCATGTAGGTAAGGGCAGTACGCTGCACGCCACGAATATCGTTCGCAACGTCCGCATTACGGCCGCATTCGAAACCCGTGTAGTCCGTCGGCTGCAAGGACAACATCGGATTGGCCATCGGAGGCAACATGCTGATGTTATCGTGAACAGCATTCGGAATTGCCGTCGTATTGATGGAGCTTTCCAACTCGGCGATGGTGTTGCGTGCCACCGTCCTGTACGCTATCACACCGGAAAGGGACACAAAGTCATTGTAGGAGCCCTTGAAGCTGGATGTCCCGTTCAAGTAAAGCGGGAAGTTCGTATTGTCGCTGCAGTTTACATAGTTCAATAATATATTATTATAAAGGAATGTGTTGTTGTTGTTCTCAATGCGCAACGCGGCCGTGTTCGAATATGGGGCGTCCGACTTGATATAGACACTGTTGTTTGTGACCTTCAAGTTATTAGACGACTTGATCTGCATCGCATAGGATGCCGTGGCCGTCACCGGATAGAGAATCACCTCGTTATTGTAGATGTAGCCCGTGTCGGTGGCACTGGAACTGCTGCCCTCGACGTGGAGACCGAGGTTGGAGTTGCCTACTAACACATGGTTGTTGCGGATGAAGAAGTCGCGCGTCGTGGCCGACTTCACACAAATGCCATACTCGGCATCGTAGGTGCTGTCAATGGTGTTGCCATCAATGTCGAGGCCCAGGGATTGCTCCGTATAGATACCCGTGAAGTTTTGCGGGGTAACAGCGGCGCACTGGGAGATGTGGTTGCCGGTCATCGTGGCGGTGCTGTAGTTGGTATGGATGCCACGGTAGCAGGAGACGATGCGGTTGTTGTTTATCGTGAGCATGTTGCGACGGGCAGAGGATCCCACGAAGTAAATACCATAATTGCCACCGGTGATCGTACAGTTGCGGATAATGACGGTGTCGGACACTGCCACCTGGCCGGACGAAGCCGCAGCAGCGACCGGACGGCCCAAGGCGAAGCTCGTGTTGGCCGTGCTGTTGGTCTGATAAGCCTCGATTTTACATCCGTCGAACACCACGTTCGTACAGCCGTTGCCACGCAGCACCACACCACGCGACACTGCATTCTGATTGGCACGGAGCGTGAGGTTCTTGAATATGTAGTTGCCGGCGTGCACCAAGGTCACCGCGCCGAACACATTGTTGCCGGCATCGGTCTGGTTGTTGGTCACGATCACGGTGTTCACGTTGTCACCCTGGAAGGTGATGGTGTTCGTGGCCGACTGGCCTATGAAATTGTCCGTGAAGTCAAAATCCTGGTAAGTGCCCGGGCGCAAATGGAAGGTCGTCGGGCCATTGATGCCGCAGTAGTTCAATGCAGCCTTCACTTCCGCTATCGAGGCGAAGTCAGGGTTGGTGCCGCCCACCGTGTAATCACCATGCAGCAAGCTGTCACACGCGTAGCCGATGTAACGGATGGTGTCGCTGAGTGTGTTGGGTGCCGTGCCCGTACCATGGAATCCATCGGGCTGTCCGTTTCGGCTATTGATGCAGACCGTGATATAGTTGAAGCCATGAGTCGGGGTGAACGTGCCCAAACTCAACTCGTCACGCTCGTCGAAACAAAGGGAACCCGTCCAGTTATGAGTGCTCAAGTGCGTCTGCACATGGTTGGCATCCTCCACTTTCAAGGTCACGTTCAAGCTGGTCTGGTACAGACTGCCCGGTGAATGCGTCGCATCGCTCTTGTTCTTGAAATAGACCGTCACCGGTTCGGCCACACCCGTGATGAAGCAGTGCGGGAACGTGTTCAAACTGTCCAAATGGCAGTCGTTGCTGTGGATATTGGTCTGGTTATGCCATGCGATGAGCGGTGTGTCAATCGGCACAGCCACACTTCCGTGCCGGTCGTTGACACTGATATGATAACGGATGGTGTCATAATAACAGATGGAAGGAAGGTTCCACTCCGACAGCACAATATGGCCGCTCGGGAAATAGATGATGTCGGAGGTGACCGTATTGGGAACAGTCACGGGTTGACCGCCATTGATGGAATAGGAGAATGACAACGTGTTCACATTGATTGTGTCGTTATCCTCGATTTTCGCCTTGATGGTGTACGGTCCGATATTGTTCAGAAGATTGTTGTTCTTGTTCACATAGACGGTCGGTTGAAGCGTGATCGTCGGTTTGATAAGCTCACAGTTGGAAAGAACACACTTGAGGTTGTCGATGTACCAGCCCGCGCATGCTTCGGAACCGGAACCCTGGGATGTCTTGTTGATACGGAAGCCGATTCTGACATGGGTGACATCGTGAGTGGCACCGGCCATCGTGACAGTTTGGTTGAGCAGGAATTCGCTCAAGTCGAACAGCTCATGGTGCCACCAGGTGTTGTTTGGAACGGCAGCCATATTGTTGTCAACCCAGTTGGAGTAGCAGGCTGCACTGAACATGCCGCCGAACAGGGTGTTGTTGGCGCCGCCATAGTAGAAATCACTGTTGTAATTGAAAGAAAGCGTACGAGGCGATGACCACTGGAGGTTGCCATTGGAACCGACATAACCCAAATAATACACAATTTGGGTCTGGTCCAAGGAGCTGACCTTGCAAATGTGGTCAAACTCAAGGTAGAAATGGTTGACCTGCCCCACACTGGATCCTTCCAACGGGATGGGTTGCGTTGTCATCAAACAGAAGTTCTGAGTAGGATACACCGGCGTGTGGTATGAACAGTGCGACGACACGTACAGGGTGCTGTCCCTCTTCCAGTCTCCCATCGGGTCGAAGAAGTTGGAGGTGGGCACCACACGCAGGGTGGCTCCGTCAAAATTCTCCACAAAAACTTCGGCTGTATCCATCAGCTGCGCATGCAGCATGAACGGGAAACAAAGGGCAACCAGTAATAATAAATTCTTTCTCATCGTATAAAGTTTTTTTATTTTTCAAAATGGCATCTGACGCATTACTGCGGTTTTCACAATAAGCCGACAAAAATACACTTTTTTTTCAAAAGTGCACTCTTTTTTTTTCAAAAAAAATACAAGGAAGAATTTATATTAACACTCTGTATATGAATGCAATATGCGCTCACATTCCGAAATGGTGAGAGCTTGCACCAACTTCATGCGCACCGTTTTGAAATTATACAGCCCCTTGAAATAGCCTGCATACTGCGCCCGCATTTCCAACACGGCACGCCGCTCGCCCTTCTCCTTCGCCGCCGAATGCAGCTGTTCCATGACGGTTGCCACACGCTCGTCGTAGGTCGGGAAAGAGGCCTCGCCTCCACGCACAAGGGCCTTGACCTGCTGGAAAATCCACGGGTTTCCGACAGCCGCCCTGCCGATCATCACGGCATCCACGCCGTAGCGTTCCCTGTATTGCAGGGCTTTCTCGGCGCTGTCGATGTCGCCATTCCCGACAACCGGGATATGAAGCCGAGGGTTGGCCTTGGCCTCCCCTATCAGTTCCCAGTCGGCCACGCCGCCATACATCTGGGCACGGGTCCGCCCATGGATGGCAATGGCTTGCACGCCGACGTCCTGCATGCGCTCGGCCACCTCCACAATGGGCTTGCTCGAGCTGTCCCAGCCCAAGCGGGTCTTGACCGTCACCGGCAGTCGCACGGCATCGACCACGGCGGCCGTCAGCCGCGCCATTCTGGGCACATCCTGCAAAATGGCGGAGCCGGCGCCCTTGTTGACCACCTTCTTGACAGGGCATCCCCAGTTGATGTCGATGAAGTCGGGCCCCGCCTGCTCGGCCATGCGCGCCGCAGCCACCAACGACTGCTCGTCATGGCCGAAGATTTGCACGCCAAAGGGGCGCTCCTGCTCGTCAAAACACATTTTCCGCACACTTTTGTCGATTTCCCGCGACAAAGCGTCGGAGGAAATGAACTCCGAGACGAGCACGTCCGCCCCCATTTTTTTGCAAACAAGGCGGAACGACCGGTCCGTGACGCCCTCCATCGGGGCCAGATAGACCGGGAACGCGAACTTGGACAACATGTCTTGAATAGCATTTCCCATTGCGGGCGCAAAAATAATTTTTTTTATTTTTGCAGCCGCAAATATTGACTACAACTTTTAAACACAAACTGTATGAAAAAACTAGCTCTATTAGCATTCGTCGTTGCATTCGCAGCCATTGCGTCCGCACAAACCGCCAAGGAGTCCATGGTCAACATGGGCAAACAACAACTTTCCGGCTACCTGCTCGATATCCCCGGGGCCGACATGAAGACCGTGGAGGCAGCCTTCCGCGACAAGCTGGAGAAACAATACAACCTGAAGGCCTCCAGCGAGAGCGGTTTCCGCGCCTACCTCAACCAGCCCTTCCAGCCTTTCGGAAGCGCCAACTATGACCTCTACTTCAACGTGAGCGAACACGGCAAGAAGAAAAACAAGGTTTCCCAAATCTCCCTCATCGTATGCTCCGGCAACATGAACACCATCACCTCCCAGAACGACCCCACCACGGCCGACTACGTCAAGGTGTTTCTCCGCGACTTCGTCTCCTATGTGCAGGAATATGTCGCCAAGCAGAACCTGAACGAACTGGAGAACCAAATGGCCAAACTCGTCAAGGAGAAAAATTCCCTGGAAAAAGACCAGACGAAAATCAACAAACAGATCCAAAAGCTGAACAAGGATCTTGAGAAAAACGCCCAGAAGACGGTTGAAAAAGAGGAGAAAATCAAGGATCTTCAAAAGGAAATCGATTCCGCGAAGAGACAATTGCGATAGAATTCCCCATTTGACAAAAATAAAAGAGGGCGGGAATCATTTCCCGCCCTCATTGTTTTCCATGCTTTCCATTTTTTCCTTCAATGCCTTGACATCATCGAAGAGGAAGGAGAGTTTCCGCAGATAGGCGAACTCCCTCCATTTCTTCGCGGACTCCACGGCGGGAATGCCCAGCAGGGTCGTCCCCTCCTCCGTGACGTTTCTGTCCACGGCGGAGCAGGCAAAGACAATCGTGTTCTTGGCGATGTAGAGGTCCTTGTTGACGCAAGCCTTGGCCCACACCTTGCAGTCATCGTCAATGTAGGTGCAGCCGGCGATGCCACTTTGGGCACCCAGCAGCACGCGCTTGCCGATGTGGGTGTCGTGGCCCACCTGCACCAAGTTGTCGAACTTCGTGCCGTCGCCGATGTATGTGACACCCGACACGCCCTTGTCGATACAGCAATTGCAGCCGACTTCCACATCATTGCCGATGACCGTGCTGCCGCACGATTCCAGCTTGATCCATTTTTCGGGGCGCTTCTGGAAATAGCAGGCATCGCCACCGACGGTGGTGTTGGAATGGATGATCACATTGTCGCCAATGGTCGTGTCCTCGTAAATGCTCACATTGGAATGTATGATGCAGTTGCGGCCGATGCGCACGTTACGACCGATGAACACATGGGGCTCGACAACCGTGCCTTCGCCGATGACGGCGTCAGGATGGATGCTGACCAATTGCGGCTCGTAGTGTTTGAAATGCTTCACGATGGCGAGATAGTCCATGAGCGGATCCTCGCTGAAAAGCAACTCCTTGCCGTACGGGCAATCCACATTGGGTTTGTCGAGGATGATCACCGTGGCGTCGCTTTCGAGCACACGGTTGTAGTACTTGTCGTTGTCCACGAAAGTGACATCCCCCTTTTCCACAGAGTGGAACTCGTTCAAACCGGTCACGGAGCCATCGAAACACCCCATCCGTTGGACCGGGCGTCCGATGATGCGCACGAGCTCGTCAACCGAAATGGGTTGCGGGAACTTCATTATTCCTTGACTCTTTCTGAATACTTGTTGCTGCGGGTGTCAACCTTGATTTTTTCGCCCACGGTGATGAAAAGAGGCACATAGACCTCCGCACCGGTCTCGACGACCGCACGCTTGAGGGAGTTGGTGGCAGTGTCGCCCTTGACGCCGGGATCGGCCTCGACGACCTCAAGATCCACAAACGGCGGAAGTTCGCATGTCAGCGGGGTGTCGGTGTCTGCATGGTACATGATTTCAACGGATTGGCCTTCCTTGAGCAGACCGGGGTTGTTGATCATTTCCTTTTCAATGGCGAGTTGTTCGTAAGTCTCGCTATGCATGAAGTTGTATGTGTTGTCGCCCTCTTTGTAAAGGAACTGATAGGGGCGGCGTTCCACGCGGGCAAGTTCGATCTTGATGCCGGCATCGAATCTGACTTCCTGGACTCTGCCAGACTTGATATGTTTCAGTTTCGTGCGAACAAAGGTGTTGCCTTTACCCGGTTTCACATGTTGGAATTCAACGATGGTCCACAATTCGTTATTGTAAACGATACACAATCCATTCTTAAAATCAGCTGTTGTTGCCATAAAGATTACATCTTAGTTAGTTTATAAAAATCGGCGGCAAAAGTACGTTTTTTTTCCTTTGCCGCCGATGTCTGTCTTCACATTTGCAAAAAAAAGAAGACGAGTGCCTGTTTATCACTCGATGACCACCTTGTTTTTCGCGATGATTTTACGAAGGTTGATGAGCGCGTAGCGCATTCTGCCGAGGGCTGTGTTGATGCTCACGCCGGTGATGTCTGCAATCTCTTTGAAACTGTAGTCTTGATAGATGCGCATGGTAAGCACCTCCCTCTGCTCGTCCGGAAGATAGTCCACCATGCGGGTCAAATCGGAAAAGACCTGCTCGCGGATCATTTTCTGTTCCACAGACTCCTCGCGGGTGCCGAGGATGTCGAAAATGTCGTATTCGCCATTGCCCTCGAAGACCGGCAGTCTCTGCATCTTGCGGTAGTGGTCGATCTTGAGGTTGTTGGCGATGCGCATCACCCACTGGAAGAACTTGCCTTCCTCACGGTAATTCCCCGACCGGATGGTGTTGATCACTTTGATGAACGTGTCCTGGAAGATATCCTCCGCAAGCTCCTTGTTTTTTACAGACAACAGGATATACGAGAACAGCCGCTTCTCATAGCGGGTGATCAGGGTTTTCAGGGCGGATTCGTCACCGGATTGATAACTTGCTATCAATTGGTTATCGGTCAAAGTTGCCGTTTTCATCGTGCACTCCTTTCTTTTAAGTGTTTGTAAACTAAGAAAGTAGAACTTTTATTCGATAGCAGGTCTCCTATAATTTTTATGTGGGTTAAACAACTTGTTTTGAAATGCAAAAATACATTTTTTTCAATACCAACACGCACCTGTGATTTTTTTTTCAAAAAACAAAAACAACATCATGTTTATAACAACATTTATAATATTGTAGCATTGTAACTTAAAGAACAAAAAGCAGAATTTAGACCATTCCCGGTAAGAAAAGTTAAAAAAGGAATGCGAAAAAAGTGTATTTTTGCACGCTCGATTGAATGAACGGATGGCCAGATTCGACGACTTGTACAACAGAATAGAATACAACGTGAAGGCGGCCCTTTCGCGAATGGAAGAGCTGCACAGGGAGAATGAGCGGCTGCGCGTTGAGAACGAGAAGAAAGACAAGGAGAACAAGGCGCTGCACGCGCAAGTCGAAGACCTGGAAGAAAAGATGAAACTATTGGTTGTAACTAAAACAGTACTGGATAAAGAAGACGACAGAAAAACCAAAAAGCAGATAAACGACTGGGTGCGGGAGATAGACAATTGCATTACGCTTCTCAAGAACAGGTAGCATGGAAGACGAAAAGGTGAAGATAACCATTCAGGTTGCCCAAAGGCCGATGACGATTGTGATCAAGAAGGAATGGGAGCACTACTTCAGAGAAGCCGAAAAAGTGATCAACGACAGTTTTTTGGAATTCGCCAAGAAATGGACATATAAAGACCAACAAGACCTGATGTCAAAGGTGTTGGTTGACTTTGTGGTGAAGTGGCTCGCAGACGAGGAGAGACTCAAAGAGTATGAGGAAGAGATCGAGCCGATGATGGAATCCCTTAAAACACTGACAGATAGATTTGAGATTGATTAATCGTTCTTTGACAAAACCCATCCCGCATAAGTTCTGATACGTTTGTTAAACTCAACACATTTACAGACGAAGGGGACGCTTGCCCGACCTAGAACAGGCCCGAATCTTCATGATGGCGCATAGCCCTGGGACGCTCGAAGCCGGACGGCACCTTCGACCATATCATATAGGAGTTTTTCGAAACCCTATGAACTTATGCGGTTTTTTTATGTCCCGCCCCGTCATGAAAGATGGAAATATATAACCCAAATTTTTAACGAATACAATATATACTATGACAGGACTATGGATTGTAATAGGCATACTCGTCGGCATCGCCGCCGGCATCGGTATCGCCTACACCCTATTGAAAAAACAACTCACCAAAGCAGGCCGCGAGGCCCTCAAGAAAGCCGAAGAAGACGGCGAACTTCTCAAAAAGGAGAAAATACTGCAAGCAAAGGAGAAATTTCTGCAACTCAAGAGCGATTACGAGAAGACCGTCAACGAACGAAACCAACAATTAGCCGCGGCCGAGAACCGCATCAAACAGAAAGAGAACACCCTCGGACAAAAGATGGAGGATCTCAACCGCAAGACCAACGAGAACAACATCCTCAAAGAGAATCTCAACAAACAACTGCAGGCCGCAGCCCAGAAGCAAAAAGACCTTGACAACCAGACCGCCATCCAGAAGGCGAAACTGGAATCCATCGCCGAGCTGACCAGCGAGCAAGCCAAAGAGCAGCTCATCGCACTGATGCAGGACGAAGCCCGCGCCGACGCCATGGTGCTCGTCAAGGACATCATCGACGAAGCGAAGGCCACTGCCAACCTCGAAGCCAAGAAAGTCGTGGTAAGCGCCATCCAGCGCACCGGCGTGGAAGCCGCCATCGAGAACACCGTCTCCGTCTTCAACCTCGAGAACGACGAGATCAAAGGCCGCATCATCGGCCGTGAGGGCCGCAACATCCGCACCCTCGAGAACCTCACCGGCGTGGATGTCATCATCGACGACTCCCCCGACACCATCCTGCTCTCCAGCTTCGACCCCGTGCGTCGCGAAATCGCCTGCCAGTCGCTCAGGAAACTGGTCTCCGACGGCCGTATTCACCCCGCACGTATCGAAGAGGTGGTGGCCAAAACCAAGAAACAGATTGAGCAAGAGATTGCCGAAATCGGCAAGCGCACCTGCATCGACTTGGGTATCAACAACATGCCGCACGAACTCATGCGTCTCGTCGGCAAGATGCGCTACCGTTCCTCCTACGGCCAGAACCTTTTGCAACATGCCAAAGAGGTTGCCAACCTCAGTGCCACCATGGCTTCCGAGCTGGGCCTAAACCCCAAGATCGCCCGCCGCGCCGGCTTGCTGCACGACATCGGCAAGGTGCCCGACACCGAGCCTGAAATGCCGCACGCCCTCTTCGGCGCCCGCCTTGCCGAGCAGTACAAAGAGCGTCCCGAAATCGTCAACGCCATCGGCGCACACCACGATGAGATGGAGATGACCACCCTCATCGCCCCCATCGTCCAAGTGTGCGACGCCATCTCCGGCGCCCGCCCCGGCGCCCGCCGCGAAGTGGTCGAGGCCTACATGAAGCGTCTCAACGACCTCGAGAACCTCGCCCTCACCTACCCCGGCGTGGTCAAGACCTACGCCATCCAAGCCGGCCGCGAGCTCCGCGTCATCGTCGGCGCCGAGAAGGTGACGGATGCCGAAGCCAACCAGATCTCCATGGACCTTTCCAAGAAGATCCAGAACGAGATGACCTATCCCGGACAAATCAAGATCACCGTCATCCGCGAAACACGCTCCGTGAACTATGCAAGATAAAGAGACAGACGATCCCAAAAGCCGCAAGAAACGCATCCGCTTCTTCGCGATTCTGTATGGCGCCACCGCCGTGCTGTTCGCCGTCTATTTCCTTTTCCTCTCCAACAACACCCTCAAGACACATCACGAGCTCAACCGCAAGATCGACAACCTGGAGAAAAAGATCACCTATACCAAAAACCAAGTGGGCAACGTCCACACTTTCGACCAACTTTACGCCGACTCCGCCCTTTTGGAGCAGTATGCACGCGAGCATCTGAATATGCACAAGGAAAACGAAGACATCTTCATCCTCGTCCATGAATAACAACGGCACACTCCGTATCCTGATCGCCAATGGCGTCAACCTCGGCCAACTCGGCACGAGGGAGGTTGACATCTATGGCCACCTCTCCTTTGACGAGTATCTCGCCGTCCTCCGGGAGGTCTATCCTGACCTGCACATCGACTACATCCAAGAAGACGACGAGACGCGTTTGGCACACCACATCGCCCAAGCCACAGGCTACCACGGCATTGTGTTGAACGCGGGAGCCTATACTCACACGTCGCTCGTGGTGGCCGACGCGGTGCGCACGACCTCCTGTCCCGTGGTGGAAGTTCACATCAGCAATCTTTTCGGTCGGGAGCTCTTCAGGCGCAACTCCATGATATCCAGTGCCTGCCGCGGACTGATCACAGGTTTCGGACTCGACAGCTATCGCCTTGCCATCGAAGCCATAAAAAAAATTTCAGTCTCGTTAAACCACCGTGAATCTTTGTAGTCTCTGAAAATGTTTTTTTTGACAATAATATCAACAACAACTCTAAAACACACTTATTATGAAAAAAGTATTCAGTTTATTGATCGTAATGGCTTTTGTGTTTTCCGCAGTGGCCCAAGATGCAAATGCTGACAAACCCAAAAAAGTGAAAGAACCCGAGATCACCTTTGAGAGCCTGGTACACGACTACGGCGAGATCATGCAGGGTGACAACGGCACCTGTGAGTTTGTGTTCAAGAACACCGGCAAAGCCGACCTCATCCTGACCAATTGCCGTTCCAGCTGCGGCTGCACGGTTCCCGAATGGCCGAAGGATCCCATTGCCCCGGGCAAGAAGGCCGTCATCAAGGTGAAATACAACACCAACCGCATCGGTATGATCAACAAGAGCATCACCGTTGAGTCCAACGCCGTCAACAACCGTGTGGTGCTGAACATCAAGGGCAATGTTTCCGCCAAGCCGGCCGAAGCCGCCCCTGCCAACGAGGCCAGCCCCGTGAAAGCTCAATAATTAACCGCACAAAAAACGCCAAGATGAAAAAGTTACTGATTCTCAGCATGATTGTTTGCTCCTGCTTCGCATTGCAGGCCCAGACGAGCAAAACATCCACCGGTAAAAGTGCCGCCACGACCACTTACACTGGCACAGGCGCCGAAATTCAGTTCGACAAACCCACAGTCGATTTCGGCACCCTCAAGGTGGGCGACGTGAAAGTGGTGACCATCACCTTCACCAACATCGGCAAGAAACCGCTGATTTTGGACGATGTCGTCTCCTCCTGCGACTGCACCACCGTCGAGTGGGGCAAGCAGCCCGTGATGCCCGGCCAGAAAGGGACCATCAAGGCCACCTATACCGCCAAGAACAAAGGGCTCATCAGCAAGAGAATCACCGTCCTGTCGAATGCCAACACCGACAGGGTCATTTTACAACTCAAGGGAGAGGTTTTATAGCCTCTCTCTTTTCCCCGGGGCCGTTTGGTTTTGACAGCGAGAACGGGGGGATGTAAGCAGGTCGGAACTTGTGAGCCGATTCCGTCAACAGTCAACTCTCCAGCCAATAAACGGCGAAACTTCTTATGCATTCGCAGCGTAACCGCCGCGAATCCCGCCGCACGGACAAGGTCCGCAGCCGCGGGCGTCTCCCCGGAAGTTCTTCCGTCCAACGTTCGGTCCGAGGCGTCGTAAAAGGACAGATAGCGAGCGCAGGCTTCGATGCGCAAGCGAAACTTCAGAAGATAAGCTGCTGCAAGGTCGGTCTCGTACCATACAGCAGCCGACAACCAAACGAAGACTAAACTTGTAGAAAGCATTTCTGCGGCTTGTTTGGACGAGGGTTCGACTCCCTCCGGCTCCACTGAAAACGGGGTGGAAACCCCTTAAAGCCAACAAAAGACACTGATAATCAAACGATTGTTGGTGTCTTTTTCTTTTATCTATATGAAACCAATATACCGAATACAAAAAGACTTATATTTTTGGTGGTTATATACCTGATGGCACCAGACCTGCATGAGCAGGACTCTAAGCAACGCATTTTTCCAACGACTCCCTTTCGCGACGAGCAATGCCGACTCCCGCGCCGCGAGAAGGTGTCGGTGCCGTCGTCCCACCCCACTGCGCTCCTTCGTCGCTTGTGTGGGGTTATGAAGAGGATGTCGGTGTCTTCGTCCCGCCCCACATTGCGCTCCTTCGTCGCTTGTGTGGGGTTATTGAGAGGATGTCGGTGTCTTCGTCCCGCCCCACACAGCGCTCCTTCGTCGCTTGTGTGGGGTTATTGAGAGTGTGTCCCTCCGGGACAATAGAGGAAAGATAATAGTTAAAAGTTTTCCTTGAGCTGCCCCGACAGGGGCAAGAGCTTGGTAGCGCTGCAACCCCTGGGAGAGGTGCGTGCGCGGGAAAATCGCGGCGCGGGAGAAGGTTGAGACGAGGTTGTGCGTTGCTCGCCGCGAAACGAGTGTGGGGTTCGACGAGCCTGCGTGAGGGATTGAAGCGGAAATGATTTTGGTGGGAATGCGTCCCTTGGCGAGACGGAGGTTCCGCTTGACGCTTCGCGTCTCGCGGAATGGTGGTGGGTTTTAAACCAAAATTATTGGAGCGGAAAGCCCGACGGCGCGGCGGCATTTGATGGCGTGTGCGAATGTGACATAATTCCCGCCGCCGCGCCGGCACGCCCAAATCAAAAAAAAGATGCAAAAGCCCTGATTTATGCCATCCGGCATATAATCCCCATATTTTTAGAGCGACAAAAACTAACGATAAAGTTCGTGAGATTTATTGGGCGTTCGATGTTACAACAATAAATAATTCCCAACCCTTCCAAAAAATTCCTATCTTTGCCGCCCAAAACAATCGGAATTTTAAACTAAAAACGAGTAATATATACGAAACAATAGAAGAATAAAAAGATAAATAACATATTAATATAAAGCGTTTTTGCTTTTCAAGTGGACCGAAATCTCGACAATTTCAACCTCACTACTCAAGAAAGCAGAGATGCTCACGGTGTATCCGTGGGCTTTCTTGTTTGTAGTGTAGGTAGTCGAGAACCTCGGTCCAGACAGA
>JAFPXF010000040.1 GCA_017394765.1 Bacteroidales bacterium
GATGCCGCAGCGGATGCCGCTCAAGGGCATCGACATCACCACCGGACTGCTGATGAGCGTGCTGATGCTGATGGTCAGCTACTTCCTCGTCTATGGCGACTACCTGATGTGGTTCCGGTCACCACGCCTGCGCTGGATTGTTGCCCTCGCGCTCATCCTGCTGGCGTTCATCCTCTATCGCCTCAAGACAGTGGATAAGCCGTACATCTCGTTGGAGATCTTCCGTTATAAGAACGTGGTGGCCATCTTGTTGGTCACCGTGGTGGCGGAATTGCTGCTCGGCGCGGAGCACACGTTGGAGGAGATTTACTGGAGCGAGGTACGCGGATTGGAGGAGCACACCAAGACGGGATTGTGTCTGTGGTCGTTACCGGGCGTGTATGCCGGCGTCGTAATCACCCTCTTCTGGCTCGGGCACAGGAAGTGGAAAGTATGGAAACTTTTTGCCATCGGTTTTGGCTGCATCACGGTATATGCGATACGGATGTACTTCCTAATGGACCTCAACGTGCCCATCACGGCCTACCGCTGGGCGTTGGTGTTCCGGGGGTGCGCCTACGCGGTGCTGGCAGTGTCGCTGATGTGGTCGCTCCACGAGTCGGTGCACGAGCTGGAGCACTTCTTCATGGCACTATTCATCTTCAACGTCATCCACATGTACCTCGCCGGTGCCTCGGGCTACGGACTCTACACCTCGCTGTTCCAGCATTTTATGGCCGACAACATGTCGCGATACGGCTCGTACCTGACGTTGACGGGCGTGGATATGCAGCAGTTCGACATGAACGGGTTCATGAACGGCTACTACCTCCATTCGATGATGTCGGTGACGCTGAAACAGATTTTCGGGCAGATAATATGGGCTGCGGGTTTCATGACGACGGCGTTCCTGCTGTTGGACATCCCGCGTGTGCGCACGGGCATCGAGAAGGTGCCCTACTGGTCGGTGTATGGCATCAAGATGCTGGCGCGGATGGGAGTGAAGAGTCGATCTTCGAATGCCTGATTTTGAACTTTGTCACTTCAGAAAAATAAGTATCTTTGCCTCAAAAACAAGAATTGGTATAAATTCGTCTAACCCTTTGACAATAAAATGACTGCGGGAGAATTTTGCAATGCGTTTCTGTCTGTGCTCAACGCCATGAGCCCCTATCTGCTGCTGGGATTCCTCATTGCCGGAGTCCTGCACGTGTTCGTGCCGAAGCGGTTCTATGCCAAGTATCTGTCGCGCGACAACAAGCTTTCGGTGCTGTGGGCGGCATTGCTGGGCATCCCGCTGCCGCTCTGCTCGTGCGGGGTTATCCCCACGGCCGTCGGGCTCAAGAACGAGGGTGCCTCGAAAGGTGCGGTGGCCTCGTTCCTCATCGCCACACCGCAGACAGGCATCGACTCCATCCTGGCCACCTTCTCGCTGATGGGCTTGGGCTTCGCTATCGTTCGCCCCGTGGCCGCACTGGTCACCGGCATCTGCGGCGGCTTCCTGGTGAACCGTTTCGTGAAAGCCGACGAGGGCGGACAGGTTTCCGAGTCATCCTGCAAAGTGGAAGGCGGAAACCGGCTATGGCGCGTGCTCAAGTACGCCTACTTCGACATGATTCAGGACATCGGGCTGCGATTGGTCATCGGGCTGTTGGTGGCCGCCCTCATCAATGTGGCCGTGCCCGACGAGTTCTTCCTCTCCTTCGGGAGCCAGCCGCTGTTGCAGATGCTGGTCATCTTGGTGGTGGCGGTGCCGATGTACATCTGTTCCACCGGCAGCATTCCCGTGGCGGCGGCCCTGATGATGAAAGGTCTCTCGCCCGGCGCCGCCTTGGTGATGCTGATGGCCGGTCCGGCGGTCAACATCGCCTCCATCCTCGTGGTGAAAAAGTCGATGGGCAGCCGTTTCACGTGGATTTATCTGCTCACCATCGTTGGCTTTTCCATTCTCTTTGGACTGCTGATCAATGCTTTCGGCATCAATATCGTCGGTATGTCCGAAAGTTGCGGAATGCACGGTGCCTGTTGTCACGCAGAGGCCGCCGCGCCCAGCGTGTTCAAAATCGTATGTTCGTCATTATTAGTTTTATTCATCATAATTGCATTGGGTATGAAATTCTTTGACAAATTCAAGAAACAGGAAACCGAAGCCGGGACGGTGGTTTACGCTGTCGAGGGTATGCACTGCAACCACTGCAAGGCCGCCGTCGAGCAGTCGGTGGGCAAGTTGAAAGGCGTTGAGACCTGCGAGGCCACCCCGGCCGCCAACACGCTTGTGGTCACGGGAACCGCAAGCGAGAACGACATCCGCAAAGCCGTGGAGCAGGCGGGCTTCGAGTTCAAAGGGGTGAAATAGGAAGGCGGAAATACAGCGGCAGCAGTATTCCGATGATTATGGCATTCATAAATTAATCTTTCAAACACAAATAATTTGGTATTACACTGATAATGAGTGCTGCAAGGATTTTCGTGCCTTTGAGGTGATGTTATGTTCGACATCCTCCCTGGTCTCAACCACCCGCAAACCTGCGAGCAGTCGTTCACGGCGGAGATGTGACAGTTGCGTTTATTCCCTAAGCCTTCCTGTATCCCTTCCCATCCTTAACCACAAGCCCTTCGTCCATCATGTCAGAAAGCACGCGGCTGAGCGAGGGCCTTGTGACGCCTAATTGCTGGGCGACATCGGCCACAGAGGTGATGCTGCCATTCGTCTCAAGATATTCGACGACACGGTTTTTCAGTCCCTTTACCGCAAAAGAGCGCATCTTGCCGCTCAGGAAATGACCTTTTGCGGAAAGCTCTTCCAAGAAGGCACGGAGAACGGTCGGCTCTTGCTGCATGAACTCGAAGAAAGCTTCGCGGTTGATGTGCCACACGACGCAGTCCGTAACTGCGGTAACTTCAACGGGAATGATGTTGGAGGTAGCGAAAAGGAACGCCGGTGCCAGCAGCATCGGGGCTTTCAGGCGGGCAACAAGCAGTTCGCGCCCCTCCTCGCCCATCATCCGCGATTCGGCCTGACCCTCCACAAGCACCATCAACGCCCGACATGGGTCGCCGGGGTTGAACATGCGCCTTCCGGCCGGGTATTCCTGCCGGCGGCAAGGGTGGTTCAACAGCCTCTCCAGGGCCTCGTCGCTGCATTTTACAAAGAGTTTGACACGCTTCAGTTCCTCCATATCAGTATTTTCTGCAAAAATAACAAAAAAATCCGTCTGGTAACAAATGTTACACTTTACCTCGTGGCGCGGTGGTATTTTTGCACCATCAAAAACAACGAGAGATATCATCAAAAAGAAAGGAGACTGTCATGAGTTACAACGAATGGAAAGACAAGACCGCAGGTTTCAAGAAAATCGACGTGCGCGGTGTTCAAGGGAACTTCTTCCCGGGTATCAAGATGCAGGCCATGAAGATGGCTGTCGGCGAGGGCATGGAAATCGTGCAGAACTTCGACCCGCTGCCGCTTTACGAGGTGATGGACGGCCTCGGCTTCGAGCGTCACACCGAAAAGGTGACCGAAACGGAGTACCACGCCTATTTTTACCGCACCGAAATAAAACAATTGGAGAAGGACATCCCAATGCGTCCGGCTCCGCTGACCCATATGCCGATGATTGACGAAAAACTCGGAAGCATCGCCGTGAATTTCTGGGATCTGACCTGGAACGACGAACACCGCTACCTGCCTTACGAAATGCGCCTGCTGCTCTCGCTGGCCAACGCCGTCGGGGCGGGCCGCATGCGCCAAGCCACCCGCGAATTGGTGAAAGCCTA
>JAFPXF010000041.1 GCA_017394765.1 Bacteroidales bacterium
AACAAGGACGATCGGATGGAGATAGACTTTCTCATCGCGAAAAGCACGATTACCAGCCGACATAACATTTCGCCCATCGAGGTGAAATCCTCCACCGGATTCTCCACCGTCTCAATGGAGAAATGCCTCAAGAAATACTCAACTCATCTGTCGCAAGCCTATATCGTTCACACAGGTGATGTTGAATGGGATGAGGATTATCTCTACATACCGCTGTATATGGTTCCTTGTCTATAACTCCCCTGCTTTCGATTGCTCCTGTTTGTGGCCAAAGATGGCTTAAACATCTGTCACGGATAGGGACGGCTACGGGAAAACGCTGTCGTGCTGGTTGACCGCGTTTTCATCTTCCTTAATACCGCGACAACGATTGCAGCGGTTATGAGACGCTTGCGGCGAAATTCGAGCGGAAAGCGTGCCCGGTCGCCCAAAAAATGGGAGAGATGATGAAAGTCAATATATAACTAAACATACATATACAATAAAAAACTAATTATTTAGAACATTTGCTCTCTCTTAGAGACGATCTTGCTGTAAATAAGTACTTAAAATAAGATTGAACAACTAAGAAGTCTCTGTCGCCTTTTTTATGAATTGCATAAAAAAGAATTGTTATTCTTTCAAACAATTCTTTCGTTTCTTGTTGTCTTTCCTATATTGATGAATAATGGTTTTCATTTTCTTTATTTGATTGTCATATGAAAAAAGGAAATAACTCTCAAGACTTTTTATGTAAGTACTTGAATTTTTGAACTTCGATTTTGTTTTTATTACTAATAGAGGTGTCCCTAAACTGCTTGTGTGTAATGTTATTGTTTTTATGTCTTTCCAACTGATATCAATTCTATTAATAGTAATTTCTTTTTCTCCCATCACACAATCTACATTTTGCAATCTGATATAGTCATCGCAAATTAAAATTTGCTCACTTAATGAACGAATCTCATCAGGTAAAACAACAAGAAACGTCACAATGCATAGTAATAAAACAATCCAATTTTCTCTTATTGCAAAAAAAATGGAAGCAACAAAAAGAAGACAGAGTATGATTAACATAGCAACTACAGATGCGGTAGGTTTGAAAATATGTTTTTCGGCTTCCATAAAATATTATTTGTAGGTTTAAAGATACAGTAAAAAAAACTAATACAAATTATTCTGTTGTCATCGTAGTATCTAACAACATCCATTATAAAATATAATCTCCGACTGACAAGTTGGTGTCATAAATGAGGGGTTGTTAGGGGAATTGCATGAACTCACTTTGACTATATCAGTGTAAATAACCACGTTAAAATATACCAAAGTGCCATTCAAAAGTATACCACTTTGGAGACTGCAAAAATACAAAAAGCGTGTGTTATAAATCCTTGCTGTATCACGAAGACCTCAAAATGGTATATTTTTCAGTGGCAATGGCGGTATACTTTTGGATGGTTGTTTACAGATGATCAAGTGGTAAACTTTTACGTGGTTATTTACACATCAAAATGCAAAAATTGGAAAAAGTTACAAATACCGCAAAAACTATGTTGGAAAAATGGATATTTTTAGTATTTTTGCCGTTGGAAAAACGAATAAATTATGATTAAAAGAAAGATAGACAGATATTTAGAAGAATACTATGATTCAACAAAGAAAGCGCTTTTGATAACAGGAGCCAGACAAACGGGGAAAACCTACTCCATTCGCAATTTCGGGAAATCTCATTTCGAAAGTATGGTGGAAATCAATTTTATTGAAATGAGAGATGCAGGCTCTGTCCTGTCGACTGCTAAAAACAGTCGCGATCTGCTGCTGAGAATCTCATCCTTGACCACTCAACCGCTAATCGAGGGGAAAACATTGATTTTTTTCGATGAAGTGCAGGAATGTCCTGAGATTGTGACTGCCATCAAGTTTTTGGTTGACGAAGGGAACTACCGGTACATTATGAGTGGCTCTCTTTTAGGGGTAGAGCTCAATGACTTACGCTCAGAACCAGTTGGTTACATGGATGTCAAGGAGATGTTCCCTTTGGATATGGAAGAGTTTTTCATGGCGGTAGGTTTGAGTCAAATGGTCATGGACGAACTTCGCGATGCTTGGGAACACAAACGCCCGGTGGATGAATTTGTTCATGCCAAGTTAATGGAATTGTTTCGCCTATATCTTATCGTGGGCGGAATGCCTGCGGCTGTGCAGAAATATATAGACTCGAACAATCTTCAGATGGTCCTTGCCGAGCAGCAGTCCATCCTCCGGCTATATAAGCGCGATATTGCCAAATACGACAAGAAAAACAAACTGTACATAGAAGCCATCTTCGATCTGATTCCTTCTGAGCTCAATGCAAAAAACAAAAGGTTTATCCTGAAGAATTTGAACGAGAATGCTAAATTCTCACATTTTGAAAACAGTTTCATCTGGTTGAAGGAGGCGGGTGTGGCACTGCCTGTCTATAATGTTGAAGAGCCTGTCATTCCACTGAAGTTGTCTCGTTCCAGAAACCTGTTCAAGCTATTCCAAAACGACGTCGGCCTGCTGGCAAGCCAGTACGCCGACGGCATCCAGCTGCGGTTACTCACCGATGCCAAAAGCATCAACTTCGGTTCCGTTTACGAGAACGCCATTGCGCAGGAGCTGTCTGCCCACGGGTTCGACCTCTATTATTTTAACAGCAAGAAACAGGGCGAGTTGGATTTTGTGATTGAAAAGAGCGGGGCTATACTTCCTATAGAGGTGAAATCCGGCAAGGATTATCACAGGCACAATGCCCTGTCCAATTTGATGTCCAACCAAAACTATCCAATACCAGAGGCCATCGTTTTCAGCAATGAGAATTTCCGTCAAACCGACAAGGTGATGTATCTCCCCGTCTATCTGGCAATGTTCATTGAGAAGCAGACACCCGTGGACATTACCTATAAGGTGGATCTGTCGGGGTTATAATCGTCGTTATTTGACACACCTCCTTGACGTTGATGCAGATGGTTTCCATGTGGGTCATCTCGGCATGCACACCTTCAGATTCAGCTACCAGAAGGACTCTGGTGTCATCGGCGGCAGCGACTGCGCTTGGGTGGACAACATCGTTCTCCCCGGCATGGGCAACCTGTGTGTGGAAGACATGGACGACAATGTAGGCGTTGAAAACCCAGAAGAGATCACGTTCAGCGTATTTCCCAACCCCACCACAGGCATGCTCCATGTTCAATGCTCCGAACCGTTACAGCAAATCGTGATTTACGACTTGAGCGGTCGCCAGATCATGAGCTGCAACGGACAGGCTGAGCAGCTGAACACCCTCAACGTCAACAATTTGACCAGCTGAGTCTTCCTCACCCAAGACAATCAGTCTTCCATCTCCAAGTTCATCAAACAATAGCTTAGAAGTCAAAAATTGGGATCTCTTATTCATTGTCACAAATCCACTGGATGGCAATGCCGTCTGCCGCCCTTTGGAGGGCAGCAATCAGGGCAAAACATCCGGTATTGTGTTGAAAGAGAGCAATGTTAGAAGTGTTGTATATTGCTCAAAACACTGGAAAACAGTGATTTGCAGGTGTAAAATCGCTGTTTTTTTTCGTAAATCAGGACAGCATTTCCCTAAAACTGGTCTTGGTGTCAAAGCCGGCTGACAGGAACTTCTCCGTGTTTGTGCGGTCCTGAACGGGTTCATCCTTTCCCCAAAAATAAGGCACGTATATACATAATGGCACAACAAAGATGAGATCATCTGCAGAGTCAACCGTTTTCATCCCATAAAGATAAGATAATTTCATTTATCCTGAAAAAAAAGACTGCCGGTGGGCAGTCTTTATGATAAACTTATAGTGATTGTTCGCGATTAGCCGTTGAAGACTTTGTCGAGGCCGACGCCGCGGACTTGGGCCACGGAGTAGGCATCGCGCATCTTGGAGAGGGCGTCGAAGGTGGCCTTCACCACGCTGTGCGGGTTGGAGGAGCCTTTGGACTTGGCGAGCACGTTCTTCACGCCGACGCTTTCGAGCACGGCACGCATAGCACCGCCGGCGATGACACCGGTACCAGGGGCTGCGGGTTTCATGAAGACGCTGGCGCCGCTGTACTTGCCTTCTTGGGCGTGGGGGATGGTGCCTTTCAGGACGGGAACCTGGATGAGGTTCTTCTTGGCGTCCTCGGTGCCCTTGGCGATGGCGGTGGAGACTTCCTTCGCCTTGCCGAGGCCGTAGCCCACGATGCCGTTTTCGTTACCGACCACCATGATGGCGGCGAAGCTGAAAATACGTCCGCCCTTGGTGACCTTCACCACTCTGTTCACTGCCACCATTCTTTCCTTGAGTTCGAGGTCGGCGGCTTTAACTTTCTTTATGTTTGCGATTGCCATAGTTCTTGGGGTTTAAAATTTGAGACCACCTTCTCTGGCAGCGTCGGCCAGGGATTTGACTCTTCCGTGATACAAATAGCCGTTTCGGTCGAAGACGACTTCGTTGATGCCGGCGGCGAGGGCGCGTTGGGCGATTTCCTTGCCCACGAGGGCTGACTTCTCGCACTTGGTGCCTTTGTGTTCGGCGATGCCGGCCATCTTGGAGGATGCGGACACGAGGGTCACGCCGGCCATGTCATCAATGACCTGCACATAGATGTCGCGGTTGCTTCTGAACACGGACAGTCTGGGGCGGGCAGGAGTACCGCTGACAATTCTGCGAATGCGGTTCTTGATCCTTTTTCTTCTATATTCTTTTTTGTTGTTAGCCATAGTAAAACTGTATTTACGCGATTATTTTTCTGCTGACTTGCCAGCTTTCTTTCTGATGACCTCGCCCTCGAAGCGGATACCCTTGCCCTTGTACGGCTCGGGTTTACGGTAGGAGCGGATCTTCTGCGCAACTTGTCCGAGAAGTTGTTTGTCGATGCAGCTCAGGATAATGATGGGGCTTTTACCTTTCTCGTTGATCGTCTGCACGGTGATCTCCTTGGGAAAGTCGAACAGGATGTTGTGGGAGTAACCCAGGCCCATGTCGAGTTGGTGGTCGCCCTTGGCCTCTGCCTTGTAACCGACGCCGACGACTTCCATCTTGGTCTGGAATCCTTGGGAGACGCCGGTGACCATGTTGTTGATGAGGGCGCGATAGAGGCCGTGCATGGACTTGTCGCGTTTGTTGTCGGTGGGGCGGGTGAGGTGGAGGTGACCGTCTTCGAGGTTGAGCTCGATACGGGGGTCAACATATTGTTGAAGTTCGCCTTTGGGGCCCTTTACGGTGACGATGTGGGATTTCTCGTCTCTCTTGATTTCGACGCCGGATGGGACGGCGATTTGCAATTTGCCTATTCTTGACATAACGGTTCCTCCTATATTAGCTGATGAAACAAATAACTTCGCCGCCAACATTCTGGGCCTTTGCTTCTTTGTCGGTCATCATGCCACGGGAGGTGGACACGATGGCGATGCCGAGGCCGTTGAGCACAGAGGGCATGTCTGCCACGCCGGCGTACTTGCGCAAACCGGGACGGCTGGCGCGTTGCAGGGTCGTGATGGCGGATTGTTTGGTCACCGGATGGTACTTCAAGGCGATCTTGATCATCTTGGGGTGTACGTCATCGATGAACTTGTAATTGAGAATATAACCTTTTTCAAAGAGAATCTTGGTGATAGCTCTTTTCTCGTTGGAGGCGGGAATTTCCACCACCTTGTGATTGGCGCGGATGGCGTTTCTCAAACGAGTCAAATAATCGGATATCGGATCGGTATTCATAACTGTAATCTCCTTAATTTAATGTTACCAACTTGCTTTTTTCACTCCGGGAATAAGTCCGGCCATGGCCATTTCGCGGAAGTTGATACGGGAGAGTCCGAATTGGCGGATATAGCCTTTGGGACGGCCCGTCAGCTTGCAGCGGTTGTGCAGGCGGATAGGGTTGGAGTTGGGGGGCAGTTTTTGAAGCGCGATGTCGGCGGCACGTTTGGCGTCGTAGTCGTCGCCGTTCATGATTTTCTTCAGCTCCGCGCGTTTCGCACTATATTTAGCAACTAATTTTGCTCTTTTAACTTCTTTAGCTTTTAATGATTCTTTTGCCATGCTATTTCTGATTTTTGAAGGGGAAGCCAAATTCTTTCAATAATGCGAGACACTCCTTGTCGTTGCGTGCGGTAGTCACGAAGGTGATGTCCATACCGTTGATTTTAGCCACCTTGTCGATGTCGATTTCGGGGAATATGATCTGCTCGGGAATGCCGAGGGTATAGTTGCCTCTGCCGTCGAAACCCTTGTCGCTGATGCCGCGGAAATCGCGGATACGCGGGATGGAGACGGAGATGAGGCGGTCGAGGAATTCGTACATGCGGTCGCCGTGAAGGGTCACGCGCACGCCGATGGGCATGCCTTTTCTCAACTTGAAGTTGGAGATGTCCTTCTTGGACTTGGTGGCGACGGCCTTCTGACCGGCGATCATGGTCATTTCCTGGACGCCGGCGTCGATGAGTTTCTTGTCGGCGATGCCGAATTTACCAAGGCCTTGGTTGAGGCAAATCTTGGTGATGCGGGGCACGCGCATGACGGATTTGAATCCGAACTGTTCCTGGAGGGCGGGGAGCACCTCTTTCTGGTATTTTTCCTTGTATCTTGGTGTCATTACTTGATCTCCTCTCCTGATTTTTTGGAATATCTAACTAATTTGCCGTCGGCGTTTCTTCTTCTGCCCACGCGGGTAGCATTACCTTTTGCATCGATGAGCATAAGGTTCGAGATGTGAATGGGGGCCTCCTTTTGGATGATGCCTCCGTTGGGGTTCTTGGCGTTGGGTTTCGTGCTCTTGGAGACGAGGTTGCATCCCTCGACCAGGGCTTTCTGCTGGTCGGGCAGGACTTCGAGGACCTTGCCTTGGGACTTCCTGCTCTCGCCGGCAATCACTTTTACGATGTCGCCTTTCTTGATCTTAAGTTTCATTTTGTCGTTTTTTTTTGGATTGTTTACCAATTGGTCTTTGTCAATTGTATCTATTATTATTATTTTCTACAGTACTTCCGGTGCCAAAGACACGATCTTCATGAATTGTTTTTCACGGAGTTCACGTGCAACGGGTCCGAAGATACGCGTGCCGCGCAGCTCGTCCGCGGGGGTGAGCAGCACCACAGCGTTGTCGTCGAAGCGGATGTAGGAACCGTCATGGCGGCGTACGGGTCTTTTGGTGCGGACCACCACAGCCTTGGAGACGGTGCCAGCCTTGACTTGGCCTGAGGGGATGGCGCTTTTGATGGCGACGACAATCTTGTCGCCCACGGAGGCGTAACGTTTCTTGGTGCCTCCCAAAACGCGGATGCAGAGGACTTCCTTAGCGCCGCTGTTATCAGCTACTGATAATCTTGATTCTTGTTGTATCATAACTATTTAGCTCTTTCTAAGATTTCTACTAAACGCCAGCACTTGTTTTTGCTCAAGGGTCTGGTCTCCATAATTCTGACGCGGTCGCCGATGTGGCAATCGTTCTTTTCGTCGTGTGCCATGAACTTCGTGGAGCGTTTGAGGAACTTCCCGTAGATGGGGTGTTTCATCTTGCGTTCCACCTTGATGACGATGGATTTGTCCATCTTGTCGCTGACCACGACACCTTCTCTCACTTTTCTATTATTTCTTTCCATAACTATTTTTTATCGTTTAATTCGCGTTTGCGCAGCTCGGTGTGCAGTCTGGCGATGGTTCTACGTTGATCTTTGATGGACTGGGGGTTCTCTAACGGGGAGATGGCGTGGTTGAGTCTCATCTTGATGAGGTTCTCTTGCTCGACAACCAGTCTTTCCTTCACTTCAGCAGTGGTAAGTTCGTTGATTACGGTCTGTTTCATAGCTTTCTCGGATTAAATTTCGGGAGAATAGTCTCTCCTGACGATGAACTTTGTGTGAACGGGCAGTTTCTGGGCACCAAGTCTCATGGCTTCCTTAGCCACTTCCATGGGGATGCCGTCGGCCTCGAAGAGAATGCGGCCCGGGCTGACGCGTGCGGCCCAGGACTCGGGAGTACCTTTACCTTTACCCATACGGACACCCAATCCCTTGGCGGTCACGGGGCGGTCGGGGAATATGCGAATCCAAAGCTGACCCTCACGCTTCATCTCACGGGTGATAGCCTGACGGGCGGCCTCGATTTGGCGGGCGCTGATCCAACATTGGTCGAGCGTCTTGAGCGCGAAGGAACCGAACGAAATCGTGGCACCACGTTTGGTGATGGATTTCATTCTGCCTTTCTGCGGCCTTCTGTATCTAGATTTTTTCGGTTGTAACATTGCTTTTAATGTTTTGTGTTATTGATTATTTCAAGCCGGCATCTTGGCGTCGGCATTATTAGTTGTTTCTGTTGTTGGTGCGGGGACCACGGCCTTCGCCCTTGCGGGGACCGCGGGACATCCGGCGTTGGGGCGCCTTGGCGTCCTTGCCGGCCTCGGTGAGGGTGAACAGGTCGCGCTTGCCATAGACGAAACCGCGGCAGATCCACACTTTGATGCCGATGCAACCGTATGTGGTGTGAGCCTCGACGAGTGCGTAGTCGATGTCGGCACGCAGCGTGTGCAAGGGGATACGGCCCTCTTTGAAGTGCTCGGCGCGTGCGATTTCGGCACCGCCCAGACGACCGGCTGCGGTCACCTTGATGCCGTCAGCGTTGGCGCGCATCGTGGTGGAAATGGCAGTCTTGATGGCCTTCTTGTATGCCACGCGGCCTTCAATTTGCTTGGCAATGTTCTGTGCCACGAGTTGAGCATCCAAGTCGGGGCGCTTCACCTCCACGATGTTGATCTGGATTTCCTTGCCCGTGATGACCTTCAGCTCTTCCTTCACCTTGTCAACCTCTTGGCCGCCCTTGCCGATGATGAGGCCCGGACGTGCCGTCATGATGGTGACGGTGACGAGTTTCAGTGTTCTTTCAATGTAAATTTTGGAAATTCCGGCCTTTGCGAACTTGGCATTCAGGTACTTTCTAATTTTGTCGTCTTCGACAATCTTACCGGCGAAATTTTTGCCGCCGTACCAATTAGAATCCCATCCTCTGACGATTCCGAGGCGAATGCCTACCGGATTTACTTTCTGACCCATACTTAATTAATTAATTTTGTGATTCTTCTTTTATTATTTCATTATTGTTGTTTTCCGTGTTGCGGTCGGCAATCACCAAGGTGATGTGGTTGGAACGCTTGCGGATGCGGTTGGCGCGTCCTTGCGGGGCCGTGCGGATGCGCTTCAGCATGCGGCCACCATCCACCATGATCGTCTTCACATAAAGGTCCGCGTTCTCCAAACGCATGCCTTCGTTCTTCACTTGCCAGTTCGCGATAGCAGACTTCAGAAGCTTCAACAACTTCTCGGAAGCCTCTCTCGGGCTGTATTTCAGGACATTCATTGCATAGTCCACATTCTTGCCGCGAATCACATTTGCCATGATCCGGGTCTTGCGCGGTGAGGTTGGATTATCCACTAATCGTGCCATGTACACCGTTTTGTTCGCTTCTTTTCGAGCATTGGCTGCTAATTTCTTGCTTGCACTCATTGTTTTATTTTCTCTTTTTTTATTTTTATATTTGTCTAAAAATCAATACTTTAAATGTCTTTCCACCCCTCAATTCCCCACTCTTCTCATTCGGGCGGCAAAAATAATATTTTTTTTTATACAATTCACTGTTTATAAATATTTTTTCTCCATATTTTTTATTTCATATCTTTTCCTTTCTTCACTTTTTTCCCGGACGAAATGAACCGGTCATTATTTTATGTAACTTTGCCGCCTCATTCAAAACTGATCCAGTATGTACGACAACGACCCGAGAACCGTGGTGACCCTTGACGCAGGCGGCACTCATTTCCGCTTCACCGCCCTGCGCGGCAACAAGCCGGTCACCGAGACCATAGAGCTCCCATCCGAGGCGCGCGACCTCGACAAATGTATGGCCAACCTCGCGGCTGGTTTCGAGCGGACCATCCAGGCACTTCCCGAGAAGCCCGTGGCCATCAGCTTCGCCTTCCCCGGCCCAGCCGATTACCCCAACGGCATCTTCCCCGCCCGGCTGACCAACTTCCCCGCCTTCGAGGGCGGCGTGGCCCTTGGCCCCTACCTCCAGCGACGCTTCAACCTGCCCGTCTTCATCAACAACGACGCCGACCTCTTCACCTATGGCGAAGCCCTGGCCGGCACCCTGCCCGATGTCAACCGAAGACTCCATGCCGCCGGCAGTGTGAAGCAGTACCGCAACCTTGTCGGCTTCATCCTCGGCACCGGCTTCGGCATCGGTGTCACCACCCGCGAACAGATGTACATCGGCGACAACTGCTGCTCCGAAATCTACTGCACTCCCAACAAGCTGCAGCCGGAGCTGATCGTGGAGGAGGGGGTTTCCCAGCGTGCCATATTACATTATTATAATATGTGCGCCAACGACCCCAGGGCGAAGGATTACACCGACTCGCTCGATATTTTCCTCATTGCGAACGGCGAGAAGGAGGGCGACTGCGAGGCGGCACGCAAGGCTTTCGACACCTTCGGTGAAGTGGCGGGCTACACTATAGCCCAGTGTGTCACCATCCTGGACGGCATCATCGTTCTTGGCGGCGGCCTCTCCAAGTCGCACACCCTCTTCATGCCAGCCCTGCTGCGCGAACTACGCGCTCAGATGAGCACCCGCTCAGGGCAGACGCTCCCCCGCGTACCCTCCTACGTTTATAACTTGGAGGACGAGGCCGAATTCGAGGCCTTCGCCCGCGGCGAGCAGCGCACTATCCCCATCTACGGCACCGGCGAGACCATCCTTTGCGACACCCAGAAGCGCCTCGGCATCATCACCTCCCACATCGGCACCAGCGTGGCCACCACCATAGGCGCATACTGCTATGCCCTGCACCAACTCGACAGCACTCCCCAATAGCCCCACACCATGGAAGAGGCTCCCTTCATCGGCATCGTTCGGCACCGGATACAGACCGACGGCAAGGGCGTGAGCACACTCGCAGCCTTCCACGGTTGTCCTCTGCGTTGCCGGTACTGCCTCAACCCGCAATGTCACAGCGAGGGCGTCTGGCGCACCTTCACGCCCGAAAGCCTCTATGATGAGGTGAAGATCGACCAGCTCTACTTCCTCGCCACCGGCGGCGGCATCACCTTCGGCGGCGGCGAGCCTGCCATGCATCCCGACTTCATTGCCCGCTTTCGCAAGATCTGCGGCCCGGAATGGAACCTGACGCTCGAAACCTCCCTCAACGTCCCTGCCGACAACATCCGCCGTTTGTCCTCCGTCATCAACCAGTTCATCATCGACATCAAGGAGACCAACAACGAGATTTACCGGCACTACACCGGCCTCAGCAACCGACGCGTGCTCAACAACCTGCAAGAACTCCTGAAAGAGGGGCGCGGCGACGACCTCGTCGTGCGACTCCCGCTTATCAAGGACTTCAACACCCAAGAGGACATTGAGCGAAGCACCGAAAAACTCCGCGCCATGGGCGTGGAGCATTTTGACTTTTTCACATACAGAACAGACATCCGCAAATAAACACACTCTTATGAACCACGGCAAACAAACCTGCAAAATCCTCAAGGAAATCCGCAAGCAAATCGCGGAGAAGAACGACATCGCCTTCGTGACAAAGGAGTGTCGCCACAAGGGCGACTGTGCCGGCAGCTGCCCGGCGTGCGAGGCCGAGGTGCGCTACCTCGAACAGGAGCTGCGCAAACGGCAGCAGTTGGGCAAGACCGCCATTGTGGCGGGGCTCTCCGTAGGGTTGATGTCCGCCTTGCCCAGCGGTTTGTCCGCCCAAGTGAACAACGGCTGCAAACCAGTGGCACCCCAAACGGAACAACAATCCCAAACCAATGTCCGCGGAAATGTCGGGGGCTCGCAAACAGTCGTGGTGGATGGGCAGCGTATCGTACCTACTGATCCCTCGACTTTCTCTACGGTTGGTGATATAGATATGTCGTATTTCAATGAAACAGCCGAGGATATCTCTCCCAGCAACTACGACACCCCTCCCCGATTCGTGGGAGACGATATTGCGCTCCAACAATATTTGAAACGCAACCTCGACTTTGAAGAGATTAACAAATACCAAATCGCAGGCACCGTGGTCGTTTTATTCAACGTGGACAAGAATGGCTATGTGCGCCGGCCCACTATTATCAGGTCCCTTTTCCCGCCTATTGACGAAGAAATATTGCGTGTTATCAAGAAGATGCCGCAATGGATACCGGCCCAAAAGGACGGTGAGCCCGTATATAGCAGCTACAAGTTGCCCGTTACCATTGGTCTTGCGGAATAAAAGTCTCAAAAAAGAGCGTTTTCTTACACAAAATATATTTTTTAGGCCTTGACAGCAACCTGCAAATTTTGTACTTTTGCAGCCTAAAATCTCAGATATGGAAACATCAGTTGAACAAAGAATCAAAACTTGGCTGGAAGAGGATTATGAATCCAGTTTCAAGGATGAAATTCATCGTCTCCAAAAAGAAAATCCGCAAGAGTTGACAGAGGCTTTTTATCGCACGTTAGAGTTCGGGACGGGTGGCCTGCGCGGCATTATGGGCGTGGGTACCAACCGCATGAACCGTTATACGGTGGGATTTGCCACACAAGGCTTGGCCAACTATCTCCTCAAATGCTTCAAACATCAGAAAATCAAGGTGGCGATTTCGCACGATTCGCGACTTCATAGTCGTGAATTCGCGGAGATCACGGCCGATATTCTATCTGCGAACAAAATCGAGGTGTTCTTGTTTGAGGACTTGCGTCCCACGCCGGAGCTCTCTTTTGCCGTGCGGCATCTCGGTTGCCAGGCAGGCGTGATGGTCACCGCGTCCCACAATCCCCGTGAATACAATGGCTACAAGGTCTATTGGGAAGACGGCGGGCAGCTCGTGCCCCCGCACGACAAGAATGTCATTGTGGAGGTCAACAAGATCACGACGCTCAAGCAGGTGAAATGGACCCGCGCAGACAACCTCGTCCACATTATCGGCGAGGATGTGGACAAGGTCTATCTCGACAAGATTGCCGCCCTCACGCTCAATCCTGCCGCCATCAAGAAGGCCAAGAATCTGAAAATCGTCTATACGCCGCTGCACGGCACCGGCATCACGATGGTGCCGAAGGCTTTGGATATGTACGGCTTCAAGAATGTCTATTTGGTGGAAGAACAGGCTGTCCCCGACGGCAACTTCCCGACCGTCAAGTCGCCCAACCCTGAAGAGAAGAGCGCCCTTGAGTTGGCCTTGAAGAAGGCCTACGAGGTGGAGGCCGACCTCATCCTCGCCACCGATCCCGATGCGGACCGCGTGGGTATTGCCATCCGCGATGCCGACGGGAAAATGTGTCTGCTCAACGGCAACCAGACGGGCACGCTGCTGTTCCACTACATCCTTTCCCAGTGGCAGCAGAACAACAAGATCACGGGCGACCAGTTCGTGGTCAAGACCGTGGTTACGACCGACCTGATCCGCGACATCGCCATTGACTTCAACGTGGAGTGCATGGAGGTGCTCACGGGCTTCAAGTATATCGCCGAGGCCATCCTCAAGAACGAGGGTGCGAAAACATTCGTCTGCGGCGGCGAGGAGAGCTATGGCTACCTGATCAGCGATTTCGTGCGCGACAAGGATGCCGTCTCCGCCTGCTGTCTCATTGCCGAGATGGCGGCCTATCACATGGCCAGCGGAAAGGCAGGACACAAATTGCTCGCACAAGTGCTTGACGACATCTACAAGGGATATGGCTACTACAAGGAAGACCTGCTTTCACTTACCAAGACGGGCAAGGCCGGTGTGGAGGAGATCCAGGCCATGATGGCCAACTTCCGCAGCAACCCGCCCCAAAAGATAGGCGACCAGCCGGTGGTGATGATGAAGGATTACGCTGTTTCCAAGTCGTATGATTTCGTAAACAAAACCAACACCATCATCGACCTGCCGACATCCAACGTGTTGCAGTTCTTCACGGCGGACGGCAGCAAGGTCACGGTGCGTCCTTCCGGCACGGAGCCGAAAATCAAGTTCTACTTCAGCGTTGTGGAGAAAGCCCGCAAACGCGCCAACCTCAAATCCGTTGAGGAGACGCTTTGCGCCCGTATCGACAAGTTGAAGAAAGATATCGTTCAACAATAATACAACAATTAATATTGCCCCGATGCGTGATTTGCGTATTCGGGGCGATTCAGAAAATAAAAACATATATGATTAACCAAAAACTGATCAATCCCAAGAGCATCGTAGTGTGCGGTGCATCCAGTGACATTCACAAACCGGGCGGAAAAGCTCTTAAAAACCTGTTGGAGAGTGCCTTCAAAGGCGAAGTCTATGCGGTTAACCCCAAAGAAGACGAGGTTCAGGGCATCAAGTGCTACAAACAGGTGGAAGACCTGCCGCAGGTCGATTGCGCCATCCTCTGCATCGCCGCCAAGTTCTGCGCCCACACGGTGGACGTGCTGACGCAGCAGAAAGGCACACAAGGATTCATTATTGTCAGTGCGGGATTCTCGGAGGAGAACGCCGAGGGCGCTGCCATTGAGAAGCATATCGTGGATGCCATCAACGCCGTCGGAGGCTCGCTCATCGGCCCTAACTGCACAGGATTCCTCAACACCAACTATAGCGGCTGCTTCGACACGCCCATCCCGAAACTGGATCCCAAAGGTGTGGACTTCATCACGGGAAGTGGTGCCACCGCCGTGTTTATCAAAGAGTATGGCATGAGTAACGGCCTGAAGTTCAATAGTGTATGGGCTGTGGGCAATAGCGCCCAGCTCGGCATCGAAGATGTGCTGGAACATCTGGACGAGACCTTTGACCCTGAAAAATCGAGTCACGTCATCATGCTCTATATGGAAAAGATTGGCGACCCGCAGCGCTTGTTGAAGCACAGCCGCAACCTCATCAACAAAGGATGCAAGATTGCAGCCATCAAGTCGGGCGGTTCAGCCGCCGGTTCGCGTGCGGCCTCGTCGCACACTGGCGCCTTGGCCACCAACGACGCTGCTGTGGATGCCCTGTTCCAAAAAGCTGGCATTGTGCGCTGTCACAACCGCCAGGAACTGACCACCGTCTGCGCCGTCTTTATGCATCCGGAGATAAAGGGCAAACGCTGCGCTGTCATCACCCATGCCGGCGGCCCCGCCGTGATGCTCACCGACGTGCTGAGCAATGGTGGCATAGAGGTGCCCCCGCTCAAGGATCACCCCGCCAGCCCCGGCCTGCTCGCGAAACTCTTCCCCGGCTCATCCGTGGGTAACCCCATCGACTTCCTCGCCACCGGCACCGCCGAACAGCTCGGCTATATCATCGACGCCGTGGAGAACGACTACACCGACATTGACTTCTCCGTGGTTATCTTCGGCTCCCCGGGCCTCTTCTCCAACAAGGAGGTTTACGACTTGCTTGATGAAAAGATGAAAACCTGCAAGAAGCCCATCTTCCCGGTATTGCCCTCCATTATCAATGTGAAACAGGAGATTGAGGACTTTATCGCCAAGGGACGTATCAACTTCCCGGAGGAGTGCGTGCTGGGCAACGCCCTTGTAAAAGTGTGGAACACCCCGAAGCCGCAACCCGAACATGTGGATTTGCCGCAGATCGATGTGGCCCGCATCCGCAAGACCATCGACAAGTGCGAGAGCGGCTATCTGGAAATCGCCGACTACAACGAACTGCTTGATGCCGCCGGTATCTCCCGCAAGAAGTCTGTCGAGGTGGACAAGAAAGAAGACGCTTTGGCATTCGCCAAAGAGGTCGGCTGCTCGAAAGATGTGCCATTGGTGATGAAGGTCGTGGGTCCGTTGCACAAGTCCGACGTGGGCGGTGTGACACTGGGCGTCAAGGATTTGGATACTGTGGCCAAGGAGTTTGACCGCCTTATCGTCATCCCCGAAACCTACGCCGTGGAGATGTACCCGATGCTGGACGGCACGGATGTCTATATCGGAGCTATCCGCGATGAAAAGTTCGGCCATCAGATTTTCTTCGGCCTGGGCGGTATCTTCATCGAGGTGTTGAAAGATGTGCAGTCCGCACTTGCCCCTATCACCGCCGCTGAAGCCAAACAGATGCTCACCAAGCTGCGTGGCTACAAGATCCTGCAGGGCGTGCGTGGTCAGGAGCCCGTCAATATCGACCTCTATGCCGACCAAGTTGCGCGTGTGAGCGCGCTGGTGCAGGCTGCTCCCGAAATCGTGGAGATGGACCTCAACCCGCTGCTCGGTAACCCGCGTTACGTGACAGCAGTTGATGCCCGTATCAGGATTCAAAAGTAATCATTCTGCAAGGTAACCATAAGAATCCCGAAGGGCATTGCCTTTATGTATCCAGGCGCGAAGCGATGAATAAGCGACGCGCCTGTTTTTTTGCGCTAATCTGTCAGGCAGGCGTCCAGGTCATGAGCCAGGGCCTCCTTGTCAAGGCGTTGCCCGATGAAGACGATCTTCTGCATGCGGTCGCCATATTGCTCGTCCCAGTCCTTGCGCAGGCCGGGCTCGCGAATCATCTCTTCGGCGAGCTCGTCGGGTGACATGGTGGCGAACCAGAGCCCCACGTCCTTGAGCGACAATTGGCGGCCCGCCTGTTCGAAGAGGTAACACTTGTCGAATTCCCCTTTGAAGTAGCAGATACCCTTGGCGCGGATGACGTTCTTGGGCAGTTTGCGGGCCACAAACTCATCGAAACGGCCCAGGCTGAAGGGCCGGCGGCGGTAATAGACGTAGGTGCCGATGCCGTACTCTTCCACCTCTCCTCCTTCGTGGTCATGATGGTGGTGGTGATGGCCGTGCCCGTCGTGGTTGTGGTCGTTGTGGTCGTGGTCGTCGTGATGATGCTCATGCTCATCGTGATGATGGTCATGATCGTCGTCGTCATCATCGTCATGGGCATCGTCGTGGGCATCGTGTTCCTCTTCTTGGTGGCCTTCGATTTCGCGGATCCAGGTGGCGGAGGTGGCCACTTTCTCGAAGTCGAACATGTTTGTGTGGAGGATAAGGTCGAGATCGACGTCGCCGTAGTCGCACTCTATGATCTTGGCGGCAGGTTGCAGGGCCAGGACGATTTCGCGCAGGCGGTTCAGCTCGGAGCGGGAGACCTCGGAGGCCTTGTTGAGGAGAACGATGTTGCAGAATTCGATTTGTTGGATGACGAGGTTCTCGATGTCGTCTTCAGCGATGTTGCTGCGGAGCAGTCGGTCGCCGCAAGCAAACTCGTCTTGCATACGCAGGGCGTCCACCACGGTGACGATGCAGTCAAGGCGCGGCACACCGTTCTGGGTGTAGGGGCCTCCCATGGAGGGAATGGAACTGATGGTCTGGGCGATGGGGTCGGGCTCGCAGATGCCGCTGGCCTCGATGACGATGTAGTCGAAACGCTGCTGGTCGATGATCTCGGCAATCTGTTTGACGAGGTCCATTTTGAGGGTGCAGCAGATACATCCGTTCTGGAGGGCCACGAGGCTGTCGTCGTTCTGTCCCACAATGCCGCCTTTCTGGATAAGGTCGGCGTCTATGTTGACTTCTCCAATGTCGTTGACGATAACGGCGAACTTGATGCCGCGTCGGTTGGAGAGAATTCGGTTCACGAGAGTGGTCTTGCCGCTGCCAAGGTAGCCGGTCAGCAGTAATACAGGGGTTTCAGGTTTCATGTCTTCTTTTTTTAAGGGGCGCAAAGATATACTTTTTTTGTGTTTGCCAACGGGCGGATCATCCTATATGACTCAACAGCCAGAACATCCCGACGCCGAGGTAGTTGCCCACAGCGTAGCCGAGCAGACCAATGGCGATGCCGGGCAGGATGACGTCTCTGTTTTTCAGCACGGCAGCCACCATCGGCACGAAGGGCGGCGAGTTGATCAGCGCGATGGAAGAGGCCAGCATGAGGTCGCCGTCCAGCTTGAAAATCCTTGAAAAAAGGATCTGCAACAACAACGATCCGAACACGGCGAAGGCAATATAATAGAGAATGAACAAATGCTTCGAAAACTCCAAGTCGTGGACGTTCACCATCGTGGCCACCGCCAGGCAGAAGACATAGACAAAATAGAGTCCTGTTTCGAAGGTACCCTCCAAACGCTTGACCGGCTTCCAGAAGGAGAGGAGGATGGACAGGGTGGTGATGGTGATGATGATGACGGCGATGGAATTGTCAAGCGGGATGACCCGCGACAGGGCGTAGGAAATTGCCACGATGACGATGGCCACAAGAATCCCGATGCAACGGTTTGCCACGATCTGTTTCAGACTCTTTTTTTCCCCGACTTCCTCATCCGGGATCTCTTTCATCTTGTCAGATGTTTTCGCCATACGGGGGAAGAAAAGTCGGACAATCCTTTTTCCCAAGAAGACGATGAAGAGGAGGTAAATGCTGGTCACCACCAAGTCGTGGCCGGAGACCAGCAGGAAGAGATGCTGCGGCAGGCCAACGGCCTTCGAGACGGGGGCGAGGTTGGGGATGCCGCCCGTGTAGATGCCGACCATCACGGCGCCGACCTTGGCGAACTCCGTGTCGGTGAGGCCGGCAGCGGTGGCTTGCGATTGGAAGAGAAAGAAGCCAGCCACCGTGACCGTCAAGACGCTGAACAACCCTACGCCGAATGCCGCAAATATGCTTTTGGCCGACTTGAGCCGGAAGTTGCATCCCAACAGCATCAAAGGAATGGCAATCAGCATTGCAATGTTGGAGACGTTTTCGCAGACGTTGAAGGCGGTTTCACCCACAATCCCTATGTTGCCCACCAAAAGGCCGATGATATACAAAATGACCATCGGGCTGATTTTGTGGATGACAGGCCACCGTTCGGCCATCTTGACAATCAGGAATGGGATGCCGAAAAGATAGACGGAGGCGAGTATGATGGTGAGGATGTTTGCCATAGGATTATTGAGGTCGCAAAAGTAAGAAAAATATGGAATGACTGTTCCTGCACCTTGCCGCGTAGCCCTTTTGTCCTTGAGCCTATCCTCTATTTTTGTATTTTTGCCGCCTCGAAAAACGGCAATGAATTCTGTGGTGAACAAGATACTGATCATCCTTGGCTCGACGCTTTTGTTGGGCGCGGCGGCGTTTGCCATCTGGGGGCGCCATACCCCCGTGGCGGAGAGCATCAAGCAGCAGACCGCTGCCATCCTCAAGCGGGAATACATCCCCGACCAGCATTTGGATTTGTCCGCCACCATGGCTTTCCAGAAGCAGGATTCTGTTTACGACCTCTTCAGGAAAAGTTTCCGGATGCACTATCAGACCGTCGGCACGGCCACCTTCCCCGACAGCAGCCGCCTTATCCTCATTGCCGAGCCGGCACCCTTCCTGGAACCCGACAGTGTGGAGACTATCTGTTCCAAGTTTGCCCACCAGACCGCCATCCGATCGCACAAAATCGGCTATGACGGGCGGGTTTCCGATATGCTGATCGTGGTGGGCAATGCCACCTCGGAAAATCTCGACAACTTGGTGGCCAAGCTTTCCAAACAACAATTTCTTTCCGATTACAAGCCCCGTGCCATGGACTTGATGAGCGACAAGAAGCGGCATTATTTCACCCAGGATGACTTGGACTACCAAATCACGTTGGCTGAGTTTGACGACTGGTTTTTTTCGGCGGGCGAGGCCTTTATCGACGAGCGCGACACCGCCCGCGACTTGACCGTGGATGACATGTTCCGCGAAAAGCGGCGTGGTGTCTTTTTCAGCCGTCTGCCCGGACTTGTGGCGTGGAGTATTCGTCGCGATGCCGACTTGATCAAGCAGGTGGGTGACATCCGTAAGTTTGCCCTTGACGCCGACCTCATTCTGGGGGCGTTGCGCGATTCCACCACGTTGGTGATCATCGGGCGTGAGCGGGAGGCCCCCTTGGAAGTGCTCCCGCCGCTGCGGGTGGAAACCGTCTTGCTCATCGCCTCCATCAGCAGCAAGGAGCTGTCGCAGAGTTTGGATATCAACGACTGCATGGCGGGCAAAATGGCTAACGGCCGCGACTGGTGCCCCACTTATCTCAGCCGTGAGCTGGAAAACACGGAACTGGGACATCTGCTCACCATCACCGACATTCTGTTGAAGGATTGGTCGGAGAGCGGCACCATCGAGGAGGCCAGCTACCGATACCCGTCCCCCGGATACTTCCCCTTCAATCAACCCCTGTTCAAAAAATTGGGACTCAGTGAGCTGGTTTACAATTGGAACACTGCTAACACCATGTACGCCATTGACTTGCCAGAACATACCATTTATACGTTGAATCGTACGGGCGCCTTGCCGGTCTCCTACTTCCATTCACAGGAACGCAGCACCAGCGTCGGGGCGCAGTATGAACGACAGGCAGGCAATTATTTTGCCCATACGGGCAATACCGATCTTGCGCGTGTGGTGCAATATACGGCTTTGTATCAGTTGTTTATGGATAACGGCGTTCATTATAAGGGCAAACTGTTGCATTCGTCGTTCCCATCCAACAAGCCTTATCTGTTGGCCAAACCTTGTCGTTCCTTGCTTGATGTGTTCAAGGATATGCCCGATAGTCAGATTGAACTGCTGTCGGATACGCTTTCCCGCATCCATTTCACAACGTATGGTGAAAAGCAGGTGAACAGGCAGCTTCGCCAGAACGAGCGTGACTATAATTTCACCTACACGGAGGAACGCGAGCGGGAAATCCTGCAGCATGTCAACAGTCAGGAAAAAAGCTCCATTGCCGAGGAGTTGAGGGGTGTTCGTGCCATGCTCAAGGGGTTGTCGGAGGACGAATACAACAAACTGGTGCGTTACCTGTCCTATCCGCGTGGCACCGCAATCAACAGCCAGGAGACTTACAATCGCATGTTGCGTGCGCGCAAGGTCAACGACCTGCTGCGGCACATCGGGAAAAACAACCTTACCTTGATCGGACTCGACCTGGCCAAGGTGCGCGACTATTATGTGGGCAGTTTGAGCAAGAGTGGCGGGCGGTATTTGAAAACGCCGTCGGTGATTATCACATACAACGATTTGGTCACCACGGGCGGGCATAACATCTCGTCGAAGATCAGCCGTGTGGGGAGCACATCCAATTATAAGAGCTACGGTGGCGGCAGTGCACCAGTGGCGCAAACGAACACGCCGCCTGCCAATCGTCCGTCGTCAGCACCGCCGGCTGCCAAGCCATCGCCGTCCTCCTCGCCATCCTCGTCCGCTCCCCGGAGATCTTCGCCATCGAGCACCAAGCCTGTTGCCTCAGGCGGCCATCCGTCGGGCGGCTCCTCTTCGCCGCGCCCTTCGACATCCACATCCTCCTCGGCCAGCCACTCCGGCACGACGGCTTCGCGTCCCTCCGCAGGCAGCTCCGGTCGCTCGCGTGCCAGTGTCATCTCCACCGGCGCCCGTCCGACGAGGGGATTTTAGGAGACATGGTGCTATGTTGATCTGTTTTGTCAGTTGAAAGCGGACCCCGATTCAAATTTCAAATATTTTATGTATGTTTGCAGCGGTTTTGTCAAGAGAGGAAAATCCTTGAAACAAAGCGTTTTTGTTGTTTGAAAATTTCATTTATTAATCCAAAACAATACAAAAAGATGTCATTTAATCTCAGAAACAGAAACTTTTTGAAGTTGTTAGACTTCACTCCCAGGGAAATTCAATACATGTTGGACCTCGCACGCGACCTCAAACGCGCCAAGTATGCCGGCACGGAGCAGCCTCGCCTGAAGGGCAAGAACATTGCCCTGATTTTCGAGAAGACCTCCACCCGCACCCGTTGTGCCTTCGAGGTGGCCGCCTACGACCAAGGCGCGCATGTGACTTATCTTGGACCCAGCGGTTCCCAAATCGGCATTAAGGAGTCCATGGCCGACACGGCCCGCGTGCTCGGACGCATGTTCGACGGTATCGAATACCGCGGCTTCAAGCAGACCACGGTGGAAGAACTCGCCAAGTTCGCCGGCGTGCCCGTCTGGAACGGCCTTACCAACGAGTTCCACCCGACCCAGGTGCTGGCTGACTTCCTCACGATGAGCGAGCATGTTGACAAACCCCTCAACCAGGTCACCTACGCTTACCTCGGCGATGCCCGTTACAACATGGGCAACTCTTTGATGGTCGGTGGTGCCAAGATGGGCATGGATGTGCGCATTGTGGCTCCCAAAAGCTTGCAACCCAGCAAGGAACTCATCGCTGAATGCAAGAAAATCGCCAAAGAGACCGGCGCTACCGTCACCGTCACGGACGATGTGAAGAAGGGCGTAAAGGGCTGCGACTTCCTTTATACCGATGTGTGGGTCTCCATGGGCGAGCCCGTTGAGGTTTGGGAAGAGCGCATCAAGCTGCTCAGGCCTTATCAGGTCAACAAGGAGACGATGAAGCTGACCGGCAACCCCAAGTGCAAATTCATGCACTGTCTGCCTGCTTACCATAACTTGGAGACACAGGTGGGACGCGATGTCAACAAGCAGTTCGGATTGGACGGCATCGAGGTGACCGAAGAGGTCTTCGAGTCCGAGAACTCCATCGTTTTCGACGAAGCCGAAAACCGTATGCACACCATCAAGGCTGTGATGGTGGCCACGCTCGGCGACTAAGAGAGGCTCTCATTTTACCATTTTCCAAACTTAATACAAGGGCTGATGCAATCATGTGTCAGCCCTTTCTTGTTGACCAATTCTCAACGCATTCGGTCGTGTGTCAAAAAAAATCCCCGAGCGAGGCTCAGGGATTGTCATATAGAGTGGATAATGAATATCGCGGGGAGGAAATAATCCAATTTAAAAGCTGAAAGGTGAAGAAGCCGGAAACCGGGTCCGGACTTCCTGGTCCTGACTTCTAATTTACTTGGATCCTTTGTCCTTGTTGCCGGCGTGTCCTCTGAAGATACGGGTAGGAGCGAATTCACCCAGCTTGTGTCCAACCATATTCTCGGTCACATAGACGGGGATGAATTTGTTCCCGTTGTGAACGGCGATGGTGAGGCCAACGAAGTCGGGGGAAATCATAGAGGCGCGGGACCAGGTCTTGATGGTGGTCTTTTTGCCAGACTCCTGGGCGGCGAGAACGCGTTGTTCCAGTTTGTAGTGGATAAAGGGGCCTTTTTTTAATGAACGACTCATAGTAATGCGCTTTTAGATTATTTCTTTCTTCTTTCGATGATATACTGGCTGGAATTCTTCTTCGGGTGTCTGGTCTTGTAGCCCTTGGAAGGAATGCCGCGACGGGAGCGGGGATGTCCGCCGGATGCACGGCCTTCACCACCACCCATGGGGTGATCGACAGGGTTCATGACGACGCCGCGGTTGCGGGGACGTCTGCCGAGCCAGCGGCTACGACCGGCCTTGCCGGACACTTCGAGGCTGTGGTCGCCGTTGGAGACGATGCCGATAGTGGCCTTGCAGGCGCAGAGGATCATGCGGGTTTCGCCGGAAGGCAGTTTGATGACTGCGTATTTTCCGTCGCGGGACATCAGCTGGGCGTAAGAGCCGGCGCTGCGGGCTATCTTGGCGCCTTGTCCCGGGCGCATCTCGATGTTATGGATGATGGAGCCGAAGGGGATCTCGCCGATAGGCAGGCAGTTGCCCAAATCGGGGGCGACACCGGTGCCGCTGAGGATTTCCTGGCCGACCTTGATGCCGTGGGGAGCCACGATGTAGCGCTTCTCGCCGTCGGCGTAGAAGAGCAGGGCGATACGAGCCGAACGGTTGGGGTCGTACTCGATGGTCTTCACGGTGGCAGGAATGCCATCTTTGTCTCTCTTGAAGTCAATAATACGGTACATCTGTTTGTGACCGCCTCCGCGGTACCGTACCGTCATTTTACCACTGTTGTTTCTTCCGCCTGTCCGATGTTTAGGACACAACAAACTCTTTTCGGGTGTGTTGGTGGTAATGTCGTCAAATGCGCTGATAACCTTGAAGCGCTGACCCGGCGTTACTGGTTTGTACTTTTTAAGTGCCATTGTTTTTTAGATATTACTGTAAAAATCAATTTTTTGATCCTTGTCCACGAACACGAAGGCCTTTTTGAAATTGTTCTTGTGACCTGTGATGACGCCAGCCTTAGTATTACGGTTCTGGACTTTACCGCGTTGGATCAAGGTATTCACGCGGACTACTTTTACACCATAGACAGCCTCGATTTCGCGCTTGATTTCGGGCTTGGTGGCCTCGCGGGTCACCATGAAACCGTAGCGGTTGTATTTTTCAGCCGTCTGCGTCATTTTTTCGCTGATGATGGGTTTTATAATGATACTCATTGTTTTTGTCGTTTAAAGGTTAATTATTCGCCTAACATTTTTTCCAGCTCCTTGAGGCTGCTTTCGCAGAGGATTAGGTGGCCGGCGTTGAGCACGTGGTAGGTGTTGGCCTCGCTGGCGCGCATCACTTGGGTGCGTTGCAGGTTGCGGGCGGAGAGGAAGACGTTGTTGTTCAGCTCAGGAGTGAGCAGGAGGGTCTTCTGACCGTCGAGCTTGAGGTTCTTGAGCATGTCCTTGTAAGCCTTCGTCTTGGGGGCGTCGAAGGAGAAGTCTTCCACCACGGTGATCTTGCCTTCCTGCTGCTTGTAGGTGAAAGCGGAGAAACGGGCGAGTCTCTTCACCTTCTTGTTGAGCTTGAAGGAGTAGTCGCGGGGATGGGGGCCGAACACGGTGGCGCCGCCACGGATGGTCGGGCTCTTGATGCTACCGGCACGTGCGCCGCCAGTGCCTTTCTGGCGTTTGAGCTTGCGGGTGCTGCCTGACACGGTGGAACGTTCCAGTGTGTCGTGGGTGCCGTGACGCTGGTTGGCCAAATATTGTTTAACGTCAAGCCAGATGGCGTGATCGTTGGGCTCCACGTTGAAGATCTTGTCGTTCAATGTGGCCGTTCTTGCAGCTTCGCTGCCGTCTATTCTATATACTGTTAGCTCCATCTTTCAATTTTTAAATATGAACCATTGGATCCGGGAACGGAACCTTTGACTAATAACAAATTCTTTTCTTGCACGATTTTGATGATCTGAAGGTTCGTGACTTTGACCTTGACGTTGCCCATCTGGCCGGCCATGCGCATGCCCTTGAACACGCGGGAAGGGTAGGAGGATGCACCCATGGAACCGGGAGCTCTCAGACGGTTGTGCTGTCCGTGCGTGGCATCGCCGACACCGCGGAAACCGTGACGCTTCACAACACCTTGGAAGCCCTTGCCCTTGGAAACGCCGCTGACATCGACGAACTCGCCCTCGGTGAACACGCTGACGTCCAGCACTTCGCCGAAAGACTTCTTGGAACCTTCCTCGAAACGGGTGAACTCGCGCACGATTCTCTTCGGCGTGGTGCCAGCCTTGGCGAAATGGCCCTTCAGAGGCTTTGTGGTGTTTTTCTCTTTCTTCTCGTCATAACCTAATTGGATGGCGCTGTAACCGTCCTTCTCGACGGTCTTGACTTGCGTGACGACGCAAGGACCAGCCTCTATCACTGTGCACGGCACAATCTTGCCGGAGGCATCGTAGATGCTAGTCATCCCAATTTTTTTTCCTAGTAATCCTGACATTTTTAGTTGGTTTATAAGTTATTTATACATTTTTCGCGCATTTCCACGAACCATTCTTTGGCTGTAACAAACTGACACAGACGCTGTTACAAGCTCTTTGCGGTTCGCTTCAACGAGCCTGCAAATATACACTTTTTCTGATATTCAACTGCTTGTGCGAAAAATAATTATCAACACATTCTTTTGCCCTGACGGAGGACGTTAGACTTTTTTGATTGACGATATTAAGTCTCAAGTCTCAAAGTCTTAAATCTCAACTTGCCAGCCGCCAATCACCCTGCCAGTTCCTTCCAGAAACTCTGCGGAAGGTGGATGTTGTCGAGGTTGATGGCGCGGACGAACAGCGGGGCAGTCTCCTCGTCGCGGAAACCGGCGATGCCGCTGCAAGGACGGTACTCCTTCTTGGTCAGGTTTTTGATTTGCCCGTCGGAGATGCTCGACATCGAGCCGCTTTTGTCCATGATGATGAGATTGTAGATTTTGAGTTTTTGATTGTCAGCAGGCTCGTTGAAACCCACACCCGTTTCGCGGCGAGCAACAAACACCCTCGTCTCAACCTTCTCCCGCGCCGCGATTGTCATCATGCGCGCCGTTCAGCCCCAGACTGCACTGCGTTTCGTCTGGGGTTATTGAGATTTTGTCCCTTCGGGACTGCTCAAGGAAGATTATTGTCTATTATTTCTACCGAGCTTTTGCCCCTGACGGGGCTGCTCAAGGAAAATGATTATCCCTATTGTCCCGGAGGGACATTCTCTCCATAACCCCACACAAGCGACGAAGGAGCGTAGTGTGGGGCGGAACGACGGCACCGACACTCTCTCGCGACGCGGGAGTCGTTGCTTAAGATGCCTGAAACTTGCTCGCCGCGAAAGGGAGGCGTTGGAAAAAAAGCGTTGCTTGGAGAACTGTTACTACCGGCCTTGTGCCATCATGTATATAAATATATATATAAATACCTTTTTTTATTATCTTTGCACCCTGTTTTAACCCTTAAAAAACTTATGATTATGGAAAATACAGACTACATGAACGAAGAGATGGCCCAGCCCATACACACCGGTGAGGAACCCCTTTTCAACGAGAACCAGCGCGAGCAGATGTCGCAGGCGTGCTCATACCTGATCAGCATCAGCAAGTGGATGAAATTCTTTTTCATCATGGCGATTATCTCTGTCTCTCTTATAATGATGGCCGGCCTCGCCATCATCGCTTCCGCTTCGATAATCAGTGATATGCCGGATATTCCGGATTTTCCCGTTGCCATTGTGGGGGCCATTTATATGGCGGTGGGTGCCCTGAATCTGGTCCCGGCCATCTATATGAACCGCATTTCCAAAGCCGCCGAGAGGACTGTCGAGTCTGACGACAACAATGCGATGCTGGATTTCCTGAAGAATAACAAGTCCCTTTGGAAATTCCTCGGCATACTGACCATAGTGATGATCGGCTTCAGCATCCTGATACTGCCCATCATATTCCTGTTTGCCAGCTTCGCGGGGCTCTGATGTTGCCGTGAAGGGCTGAGAACAAAGGGTTTTTCGTGGAGTGACAGTCGGGTTGTTTTTTTTATTATTTTTGCAGCGCCTTAAAATACAGGTGTCGTTCTGTCTATGTGGTTTTCGGACTTGCCCATAGGCGGCTTTTTTTCCAAGTCCTTAATATGACTAAATAAAATTGTTATGAAAAAAGTTCTTTTGATCGTTGCAGTCGCAGCCGCCTTTACGGTTGCAGGATGCAAGAAAACCTGTCATTGCACTACGACTCAGACTTTCCCCGGTGAGACCCCGGTGGTCACGAACACGACTGTCGTTATCGAGAAAGGCAAGTGTTCGGATATGAATGCCGAGCAGAACACCTCTTTCGATGAGGGAACGATGTCGCAAGTCATCAAATGCGAGCAAGAGTAATTCTGAGTGCATTTCATGGCAAATCAACAAAAGGACTGGGGAGCCAGTCCTTTTTTGTTTTAGATATGATGCAATGTTTTCTCTTTAGCGTCAGTTGCGCACGCAACGGACAGAGTATCCTTTTAATTTCGAATGATATATAATAAAAGATGCGTTGTCAAAGAGCGTGGTGTTAAGCGAGACTGACGTGTTTGAGCATCTCGGCAAAACGGGTGATGCCGGCCTGAATGCGGGAAACCGTCTTGGGCGAAGGCTTCCTGTAGCCGGTGGCATAGTGGCTTAGTTGCTTGCTGTTGATGCCTGTGATTTTCTGCAAGCCTGTGAGGGTCAGAATGTCACCGTAGTATTGGAGGAAACTCTCGGTGTCGAACTTCCATACGAGTTCGTATTCGCCTCTTAATGCGGACGGCCATTGGTCTTGTGGCAACTCGTTTTTTATCAACTCTATGGCCTGTTCCGTGTCGGCCTGCACCTCCTCGATGGTGTTGCCTGCTGCGTAGATACCGTCACCATTTTCGGCGTATGCACCGTAATGATTCCGCGATTTCTCAATGATCATCACTAATTTTTCCATATTGCTTCCTATAAATTGTATTTCTTTATCAAATTAATAGCCAAACCTTTGGGGATCTCCTTGGATCCGTGAAACGGAATAGGACCGGATTTAACGCCGCCTTTTGTATAAAAATAGTGACTCCCCACCGCGTGGTCAAATATCCACCCGGACCTGATGAATCGTTTGTGCAGTTCACTGTATTTCATACAGAAGTACAAAATAATGTCGGGCTGCAAAGATATATTTTTTTCTATTAAATTTGATAGAGAAGAATATATTTTCTTATTTTTTTGCAATGGATTTTTTCGTATCTTTGCCGCCTTATGAAAAATATTAGAAATTTCTGCATAATTGCGCATATCGACCACGGAAAGAGCACGTTGGCCGACAGGCTTCTCCAATATACCAATACTGTCAATGACCGCGAGTTCCAGGATCAGGTGCTCGACGACATGGACTTGGAACGCGAGCGCGGCATCACCATCAAGAGCCACGCCATCCAGATGGAGTACTTGTATAAGGGCGAGAAGTACATCCTTAACCTTATCGACACGCCGGGCCATGTGGACTTCTCCTACGAGGTGTCGCGTTCCATCGCCGCCTGCGAGGGCGCGCTGCTGCTGGTGGATGCCACACAGGGCGTGCAGGCGCAGACCATCTCCAACCTCTATCAGGCCATCGACAGCGACTTGGAGATTATCCCTGTCCTTAACAAGATGGACATGCCCGCCGCCATGCCCGCCGAGGTCAAGGACCAGATTGTGGATCTGCTCGGCTGTGACGAGTCCGACATCATCGAGGCTTCCGGCAAGACGGGCCTCGGTGTCGAGGAGGTGCTGGAAGCCATCATTGAGCGTATTCCCGCCCCCAAGGGCGACCCCGACGCGCCGCTGCAGGCCCTCATCTTCGACTCCGTGTTCAACTCCTTTCGCGGCATCATCGCCTATTTCCGCATCTTCAATGGCACCGTCAGCACCCACGAGATGGTCAAGTTTCTCTCCACGGGACGCGAGTACGATGCCGACGAGATAGGCATCCTCAAAATGGACCGCGTGCCTAAGCAAAAACTGTCCGCTGGCGACGTGGGCTACCTTATCACGGGCATCAAGACTTCCAAGGAGGTCAAGGTCGGCGACACCATCACCCATGTGGACAAGCCTTGCACAGAGGCCATCGAAGGCTTCCAGGAGGTCAAGCCCATGCTCTTTGCCGGCATCTACCCCACGGAGGCTGACCAGTATGAGGAGCTGCGCGCCTCCCTTGAAAAGCTTCGCCTTAACGACGCTTCGCTCACCTTCGAGCCTGAGTCGTCCGCCGCGCTCGGCTTCGGTTTCCGCTGCGGATTCCTCGGCCTGCTCCACATGGAGATTGTCGAGGAGCGTCTCGACCGCGAGTTCGACCAGGATGTCATCGCCACCGTGCCCAACGTCTCCTACAAGGTGCTCACCACCAAGAAACAGTGGGTGGATGTCTATAACCCGTCGGGCATGCCCCCGCCCACCGAGGTCGATCATGTGGAGGAACCCTACATCCGTGCGCAGATCATCACCAAGGACGACTACATCGGGGCCATCATCAAGCTCTGCATTGACAAGCGCGGCACGCTGCTCAACCAGATGTATGTGGCCGCCAACCGCGTGGAGCTGACTTTCGACATGCCCCTCGGCGAAATCGTCTTTGACTTTTACGACAAGCTCAAGAGCATCTCCAAGGGCTATGCCTCTTTCGATTACCATATCACCGATTTCAAGCCTGCATCCTTGGTGAAGTTGGACATCCTGCTGAACGGTGACTCCGTGGACGCCCTGTCGGCGCTGATCCATTCCGACAATGCCTACGCTTTCGGGCGTCGCATCTGCGAGAAACTCAAGGAGCTTATCCCCCGCCAGCAGTTCGATATCGCCATCCAAGCCGCCATCGGCTCCAAGATTATCGCCCGCGAGACGGTCAAGGCTGTGCGCAAGGACGTGACTGCCAAGTGCTACGGCGGTGACATCACCCGAAAACGCAAGCTCCTTGAGAAGCAGAAGAGGGGCAAAAAACGCATGCGCCAGATCGGAAATGTAGAAGTTCCGCAATCCGCCTTCCTTGCCGTGCTCAAATTGGATTAACGCCATGATTGGCTATGGTGTGGCAGATGCTTCCTGCCCCTTGGCCACAGATTCTTGACGCAGAATGAAAACCACATTTCTATCCCAGCTTGCCGCGCGGCTCATCTCCTTGGAGTTGCCTTTGGAACGAAGCGTTGTGGTGCTTCCCAACCGTCGTGCCCGCCGTATGCTGATGCAGGCGTTGGCGGCTGCGCACACCGGCGGCCCGATGTTCGCCCCCGATGTTTTCACCATCAATGACTTTATCGACCGGCTGTCGCCGTTGAAAATCCCGGAAAAGTTCCCCTTGATAGTTTATCTGTACAACTCTTACAGAGCCATGGCAGGAGAGGACGCTGATGACTTCAATACAGCATTGGCATGGATGCCCGCCTTTGTGGACGACATGTCGGAGGTGGACACGCAACTTGACAATGGTGAGCGAATCCTGCGTGATTTGGCAGGCGCCAAGAGCTTTGAAATCGGGTTCGGTCAGGATGAGCTCAGTGATGAGCAAAAACGGAAGGTGCAGTTCTACAATTTGCTTGCCGATCTTTATCTCCGTTACAAGGACGACCTTGCCAAGGATGGGCTCGGCTATGATGGCATGGTCTATCGCGATTGTGCGGAACATATAGAACAGTATTTCTCAAATCTGACCTACGAACATTATGTTTTCGCCGGTTTCCATGTGTTGAATCCTGCGGAATTGGCCGTGGTGAAATACATCAAAGAGCACGCCGATGCTCACTTTTTCTTCGATATCGATCCTTTCTATTGTGATTTTCAAAAGAATGAGCGTTTCACGACCGCGCATTTCCTGACGAAAATTTGCAGAACCCTCCAGATGGATGAGGCAAAACTGCAGTTTTGTTCCGATAATTATGCCACGCAGCATAAGGAGATCCGCATTGTGGGCACGTCCAAGGAGATGAACCAAATCTATTATGCCATTCAGTGTCTGGAGGAGATCCGGGCGGCACAGGGCAATCTGGATGATACCGCGTTGGTGCTGGCCGATGAGGAGCTGCTGGTGCCGTTGCTTTCCGCCTACGATGTCAAGGACGCCAACGTGACGATGGGCTATCCGTTGACGGCTACGCCGGTACATACCTTGCTCGACGCTTTGCTTGACATCTACGAGCGTGGACAGGGCTATCGTCACGGGGGTGCCATGCGTTTCCATCGCCGTGATATTCTGGCATTGCTGCAGAGTCCGATCATACAGAACTATGCGCTTGAAGACCGGCAGCAGTATCTTGAGCTTGTGGGAAAAATGCAGTCGGAACAACATTTCCTCTATTCTGTAGAGGAGCTTGCGGCGATGCCCTTGCCGGCTTTCGGCGAGGTCACCGCACTGCTGCCCGTGCTGTTGGAATATTTCAACATGCTGTTGTCGCGTGCCCAAAAGGGCGATGCCTCCATGCTTCGGCTTTTGGCGGAGCAATTGGCTGTCGTGCAGGATCAGATGGCCGCGTTGCAGGACAGTGGTGTGAGTCCAACCTTCTCCATCGTCAAGTACGCTGTCAAGCAGCAACTCTCCAATATTAAGATTTCCATCAAGGGCGATGCCACGCACGGCCTTCAAATCATGGGCCTTCTGGAAACGCGCACACTCGATTTCAAGAATGTCGTCATGCTTTCCGTCAACGAAGGCACACTGCCATCGGGCATCACATACAACTCCATAATCCCGTACGATTTCAAATTCCAGAACGAGACGTTGGAAAACTATCTCTACAAGGATCAGGTTTATGCCTATCACTTTTTCCGCCTTCTGCAGCGTGCGGAGAATATTGTGCTGCTATATAATAATAATAGTATGGGCGGCGTCAATGAAAAAAGCCGGTTCATTGCCCAGCTTGAATTTGAAGTGCGGGAAAAAGGGTTGGAGAATATCCATATTTCCAATCCAACCGTGGCGTTCCCATACGAGTCATCGGCAACGGACGTGGTCGAGGTGCGAAAAAGCAATGAGATTCTGGAAAAACTGTATGGCTATTCCTATTCAGCTTCGGCTTTGAAGACGTACATCAACTGCCCGTTGCAGTTTTATTTCCAATATTTGTGCGGCATCAGGACTTCCGACACCGTGAAAGACCGGGTGGAAGGCAATGCGGTCGGGAGTGTCGTGCATGCCGTGTTCCAAGAGGTGTTTGACGTGAGCCAAGGCGAACGCTCCGATTTTAGTCGGCAAATAGATGAGTATTTGGCGGATTTGGACCAAAGAATCCGTCATCTTGTCCTTACGAATGAAGATTTGCGGGAGAGTGTGCGTTGGGAAGAGAAGGATCTTTCCGAGGGACGTGTCTATTTGGCGATGACCATGATCCGCAACGATGTGGCCAAGTATCTGAAGCAATCCAAGCAGGAGTTCCGGGACCGTTGCGTGACCATTGTGGGCAACGAGAGAAAACTGAGTTGCAAACTGGTTGTGGAAGGGCACCCGCTGACGTTGTACGGCTTTGTCGATCGATTGGAAACCGAGCTCGATCCTGACACAAACGAGCGTCATCTTACGGTAGTGGACTATAAGACAGGCAAGGTCAACAAAGAGCAGCTGCGCGTGAACATGGAAGAACCCGATGTTCCCTTTGGCGATCCCAAATACAAGGAGTTTCTGCAACTGTTTTTCTATGCTTTGCTGTGCAAATACAGCGATGATGAGACCATCAGGAAATATATCGGGGCTGTGCCGGTGCAGTGCGCCATCTTGTCCATTCAGGATGTGAACATGGGAGAGGAATACTTCCACAGGGCCCGCATCGCCGAGCGTGTCGAGGGACGCAAGAGGATAGGGGAGACGCCTTGCTTTACCGCGGATCGTATTGCCCTCTTTGAGGAGAGCTTGAAAAAACTGCTTTCCGACATTATCAATTCCGAAAAGCCATTTTGTCAGACCACCGACGCCGACCACTGCAAACAGTGCGACTTCAAACACCTGTGCGTGAGGTGAGCCGTCACAATTATACTTTTGGCGGGCAAGAAGGGACTAAAACACCATCACGCTTCCTTTGATAACCTGTTTCTCGCCAATTTTGTTCTGATAGTGGATGATGTAGTTGTATATGGTGTTTTTGTAAAGGTGTCCGTTGACGGTGCCGTTCCAGCGGAAAGTCTTGTCTGTGGAGTAATACACCAACTCGCCCCATCGGTCGTAAATGGAGACGTCAAAGCCTCGGTTCAGGATTTGCGGCCAAAGGGCCTCGGCGAACCCGAATTGCTCGTTCAGACCGTCCTTGTTGCTCGGGGTGATGCTGTTGGGCAACAGTATCAGATACTCGCATGTGGGGATGGATATGGATGCTTTGTTGGTGCAACTTCCGTTGATGCCCTCTACGGAGTAGTTGCCGGATGCATAGACGGTGATGGTGGGTGCGGTCTCAGCCGTGTTCCAGACATAGTCCTCGAAATCGGTGACCACCTGCAGTTCGGCATATCCCTCCTCGCAGAAGTTTTCGGTGAAGGAGAGGATTTGGATGTGAGTGGGGATGACGGTGAGGTTAAGGGTCAGGATGCTGTCAGCCCCATGTTGGTTGGTCAAAGTCGTGGTGTAGGTGCCGGAGTTGATATAGGCATTGTTGTTCCAGACAAAGGGGGTCTGATAGTCGCAAACGGTGGTGTCCAAAGTACTTGTGCTGTTGCGGTGAACATGAAGCGAGAAGTAGTAAAGGCTGTCGCATCCTGTGGCGCTGGTGTAGGCATCGACAATAGTGGTGTCGTCATAAAAACTGATGCCATTGTAGATGTAGGGGAGGTCGTTCTCGTTGACGACCACGTCAACGGTGTCGAAAAAGGAGTGCCCGACAGTGAGGTGCATGATGACATCATCGTCCACGCCATTGGGGTTGACGATGAGGTGCTCGACAGTGTCAGGGCCCGTGAAGATGTGCCCGTGCCAGTCGAAGGGCAGCTCGTGGTCGCATATCATGGTGTCGATGTCGCGGCGTATGAGCACCTGGATGGTGTCGGAGATGCCGCAGTTGGTGAGCCGGACGAAGGAGATGTCGTCCATGCCGAAGTCGTTGCCGCCCCCGCCGGTGTTTTGGTTGATAATGGAAATGGCGGCTTGGGTATTATTGCCGCTGTTCCATATCTGATAGAAATTAAGCCAGGTGTTGTTCTGCCCGTATGTGGATGGTGCCGAGAAAATGGGACCGATTTGTTGGTTGTTGATGCGGAACTGCAGCTGTGCCCAAGGGTCGTTGGCCACGGTGGTGACCCATGTGGAGAAGGCATAGTCCGTGTTGGGTGTCACGTTTATGGTTTGCGACCACACAACGGTGCCAGGGTTGGTGGATCCATTCACAATCATGTATTTGCCGTTGCCGGAAGTGTGATCATGCGCACCTTGGAAGTTGTTGTGATAGTTGTTGGCATTGTTCCCCACCATGTATGTGCCTTCATTTCCCAAGGTTCCCCATTGGGAATAGCCACTGTTGGTGCCAAGTATGTAGGCACTGGTGAAACCGGTGTTCCCTTGCTCGAAATCACCGTTGGCGACCAAGTTGATGTTGGAATTGAAACCGGATACGAAGAAATACATCGACTCTGTGGGGCTTCCCGTCGTGGTTGCTGTGGTGAGGTTGCTGACGGCGTAGGCGGGCGACCAGACGTAAAACTCGCAGCCTGACGCCCATAGCTGGACCGTCTGTCCGGAGTCGATGATCATGTCGCTGGAAGCCTGCATGACAGGTAACGGAGAGATGTTCAAGTGAAGGGTAATAAGGTTGTCGCAACCGCCGGTTTGGGAAGGCTCTGTCCTTGTGAAAGTGTGCTGGCCCGGTGTCCGGGTACTGTCGGAAGGGAGGTTGAATCCCTCTTCCGTATAGGGCTCCCCTTGGCAAATCTCACCATAAACGTCAAAATGCTGGGACTGTTGCACGTTCAGGGTCAAAAACAGGACAAGGCTGTCGGCTCCGGAGGCGTCGTGGAGGGTCACGATTTGCACGCCGGCTTGGTTGAAAACGACACCGTTCCAAGTGTAAGGCAACTCGTGGTCGCAAATGTTTTGCACCAGCCAGTTGGTGTCGGCGGTGACAATGTGAAGCACATATTCCAGCGTGCTGTCGCAGCCGTGTACGCTCGGCGAGTGGAAAACCAATGTGGTGTCGCTGGGCGCGACTGAGGTCAAGGTCCTTCCATTATAGGTGTAGGGCAACTGGCTGTGTCGAATGGTGTCGTGAATGACAGCGTGTTTCGCACCTTCAATCTGAATGGTGAACGAAGTGTCGAAAACACATCCTGCAGTGTAGGTGTGTATGGTGTATGGAGAATTCACGACGTGATTGTCCGGTATGTTGTCGGGCGTGATGATGAAGGTGGAATCAGAGGTCCTCGTGACATAGTTCCCGATCATGGTGATGCTGTCTGTGGAATATGTCGTGGAGGCGAGTAACGTCGGATCCAATACCAACTCCCACTCCACCAAGTAGCCATTGTCATCATCTCTGAGATCTTGCACTTGAATGTACCAGTTCCCGTTCAGGGGACATCCGATGAGGTTGGAGAAGCTCTGCTTGGGGTGATAGATGTTCTGCATGAGCGCCACATTGCTGGAGTCCACCACGGACGGATAGAACCCCTGCCCGGCACTGTTGTCCCACAAGGGGTTGTAACGCGTGTGTACATTGGCCGGCTCGTACATGAAACTGTGGCTCCCTCCGGCATATTGGTATCCCCGGTTGGTGTTGTCTGACCATACATAGTTCCAGGGAACACCTATGGGACTGAGGGTGCTGTCGCAACTCAGGTGGTCTGTCTGTCGGTTGGCTAATCCCAAATTCAATCTGAAGTATGGGTTTTGGAAGACACCGTCCCAATAGTCATTGAAAAAACCGCCAGACAGGGTCGGGGTTATTTGGCAGGATTGTCCACTTGGACAGACCAGCTTCACTTGAAGGTCCTCCAACGCGGAGTGTTCCATCTTGATGCGAAGGAACAAAATGTCGTCTGGCGATTGGATGGTGGAATTGGCCGGAAAATCAGAGAATGGGAAAAAGGAACGGTAGTAGGTGCCGTAGGGCGGGCATGACATGCCGTCTGGCAGGAAGATCCTCTCGGACCGACTCATGGAAGCATTTGGGAAGTTTAAGGTAACCGTGGAGTTGGATTGCCTGCCAATCGTGACGGGCATGGTGTCACCAGAGCAGATAACATCCAATGGATGTAAATGTTGGATAGGGTTTGGCGTTACCCTGACAATGAGGCGCAGGTAGTTGAAAGCGGGTGTCGCGATGATGACGGAGCTGTCGCCATGGAAGGTGACACCGTACCAGTGGAATGGCAAGGCTGTCGCACAGATGGTGGTGTCCAAGCGCAACGTGTCCCCATCGCATATTCCGCGTGCGGACTTGGCGAACGGATCAGGCTGTGAAATGTCGCTGGCCGCCATGAGGGATAGGCCGCAGAGAAGCAAGAGGGCAGTATGGATGAGTCGCTGGAGCATTATGTCGGGAAAAGATTATGTGGAAAAAATTAGTCGAAATCTAAGGTCATGACAGAATCGCGTTTGGTTTCGTTGCAGCCGGAGGGGTCGCCGATGTACGATTCCGGGATGGTGAAACTATAGCCGGACTGGGCGCTTTTGTTTTCGGAGTTGACAACGGCATAGTAGGGCAGTTTTGGGTCGCCATAGACCTTTTGCATGAAGAGGCCGAACACCGGTAGAGCGGTGCGGGCACCCTGGCCCAAGGCTGTGGTGCGGAAGTGCGCGGAGCGGTCCTCGCAACCCACCCAGACACCGCAGGTCAACAGCGGAGTGTAGCCCACAAACCAGCCGTCGGACTGGTTGTCGGTGGTGCCGGTCTTGCCGGCTAACGGGAAGGAGAGCTTGTATTGGCCGCGCAACCGGCCGCCGGTGCCGTAGTCCACCACACCCTGCATCAGACGCACGGTCTTGAAGGCGGTGATCTGGTCGATGGCCTCGTTGCTCTTGGGCACATAGTTGTAGATGACGTTGCCGTCCTTGTCGCAGATCTTGGTGATGAAGACGGGCTCCACATACACGCCTTGGTTGGGGAAGCAGTTGATGGCACCCACCTGCTCATACAGGGTCAGCTCGCAGGCTCCCAAGCAGATGGCCGGCACTTCGGGGATGTCGGAGGTGATGCCCATGGCACGCACCAATTCGATGACGGCGTGCGGACCGTAGCGCTTCATGATGTAGGCCGAAACTTGGTTGAGGGAGTGGGCGAGGGCCTCGCGCAAGGGGATCATCTGTCCCTCGCGGTAGCCGCCGGAGTTGCGCGGCGTCCAGGTGCCGCCGGGCGTGGTGATGGTCACCGGCACGTTCGGGACCATCGTGCAGGGGTCGAACTCGCCGCTCTGCATGGCCACGGTATAGACGTATGGCTTGAAAGTTGAACCGACCTGACGTTTCGACAACTTGACGTGGTCGAATTGGAACTGCTCGTAATTGGTGCCGCCCACGTATGCCTTCACACGCCCCGTGTTGGCCTCCATGCACATCAGGCCGCATTGCAAAAACGACTTGAGGTATCGAATGGAGTCGAAAGGCGACATGATCGTGTCCTTCGGACCCTTGTATGTGAAGATGGACATTTTCACCTTTTTGTTGAAGGCCGCACGGATCTCCTCGTCGGTGGCGCCGGCGTCCTTCATGCGGTCATAGCGTTCCGACTGCTTGACCGCTGCCCAGAGGATGCGGTCGGTCTGCTCCTCGGAAAGGTTGACGAAGGGGGCGTTCTTGGCATTCTTGATGTGCTCGAAGAAGAGCGGCTGCAAATAGTTGCACACATGCTCCTCAACCGCCTCCTCGGCATGCTTCTGCATACGGGAGTCAATGGTGGTGTATATCTTCAGGCCATCGCAATAGATGTCGTAGTATGAACCGTCCTGCTTGGGGTTCTGGCGGCTCCATTCTTTGAGAAATTGACGCAGGTATTCGCGGAAATAGGTGGCCAAACCTGCATAATGCGCCTGCGAGCGGAAATTGGACAGGTCAATGGGAAGTTTCTTGATGGAGTCAAGGTCTGTTTGGGAAAGATAGCCGTATTTGTTCATCTGTCCCAACACCACGTTGCGTCTTCCCAAGGCGGCTTGGTAGTGGCGGCGGGGACTGTATTGCGTGGGGGCCTTGAGCATGCCCACCAGCAAGGCGGCCTCTTCGGTGTTGATCTCGTCGGGCTGCTTGTTGAAGTAGGTGCGCGCCGCCGACTTGATGCCCACGGCATTGTTGCCGAAATTCACCGTGTTGAAATACATGGCTAAGATTTCGTCCTTGGAATACTTGCGTTCCAACTTGGTGGCCACCACCCACTCCTTGAACTTGAAGAAGACCAACTTTATTTTGTTCATCTTCTGGTCGCGCGGGAAAAGGTTTTTGGCCAACTGCTGCGTGATGGTGCTGCCACCGCCTTTGCGGTGAAAGGTGAGCACACCGGAAGCCACACGGAACAGGGCCTTGGCATCCACGCCGGAATGTCTGTAGAACCGGGAGTCCTCCGTGGCGATCAGGGCGTCCTTCAGGGGCTGCGACAGGTCCTTGTATTTGCAGTTGGAACGATTCTCCAAATAATAGGTGCCGAGCAATTCTCCATCGGCGGAGATGACTTCTGTGGCCAAATTGGCATCCGGGTTTTCCAATTCCGTGAAAGAAGGCATATAACCGATCCATCCCAAGGAGATGAGGATGAATAACAGTGCGAGCAATCCGATAATGGAGAAATAACAAATCCAGAAAGGCTTGATCCATCGCGATTTGCCGCCATTGCCCTTGTCGGAGCTCTTTTGTTTCTTGGAACCGTTGTACATGTCGTTTTCTATTATGCTTGGGTTAATGTGGTTTCTGTGCTATTGGACCGTGGTGATGCTGTAGGAGGATCCCACGGTGAAAGTCTTGGTGCTGCCGCCGGAGTAGGTGGCACCTGTGTGGTAGTTGTGGAAGTCGGTGCCGCCGCTGATGGTGCCGCCGTATTTGAGGGTGTAGGAGCCTTGGGTGAGTTCGGGGCTGCTGAAGGTGAGCACGGCATTGGAACTGCCGCCACCACCGGGCCAGCCGCCGCCACCACTCATGGTGGGGATATGGAAGGTGAGTATCACGGCATTGTCGCTGTTGCGCACTATCTGGATATCCTTGTTGCTGGCGCCCGTGTACTTGAGCGAATGCTGCGTGCAGGCACTGGCTGTGGGAGAACTGAACATGTTGCCCGAAGGCCCCGTGCCCACAATGATGCCGCCAGTGATGGCGAAGGTGTTGTTGTCACAGTCGAAAGCCTCTTCGGGAGTCTTGACCGACGAAGCGATGGTGCAGCCGCCGTTGATGCGCAACTGTCCGTTGCTGTCAATGGCGTCGTTGTTGCTGGAAGCCGCATAGATGGTGCCGCCATTGATGACGAGCTGCGAGCTGGCGTTCATGGCATCGTCATAATTGGAGACGAGCGTCAGCAGGCCGCCGTTGATGGTCAGGATGGTTTTGCTCTCCAAGCATTCGCCGCCCTCGGTGTTTTGCGTGCAGTTAACGGTGACGATGCCGCTGTTGACGGTCAATGCACCGTCGGCCTTGATACCCTTGGGGTTGCAGTAGTCGGAGCCGCCACCGCCCGGAGGCCAGCCGCCACCGCCGCCGGAGGTCACGGTGAAATGCGCCCCAGAGGTGGTCACGTTGATCACAAGCAGGGAGTCGTTGGCATCGGGTTCCCCGATGGTGATGGTGCCTTTGCTGTTGATGCCTTTTCCGCCATTGCCGGTGCTGGTGCAGGTGATGTGCCCGCCTGTCAAGTTGATGCTCAGGTCGCCCTTGATGCAGCTGCAGGAGTAGGCGTCCTTGGTGGAGCCGCTGACCGTGTAGGCCGCGCCAGCACCCGCCGTGGTGACGGTCACCTCGCCGCCGGTGATGTTGACGGTGCTGTCGGCGGAGATGCCCCTGCCGCCGCCGTTGCTGGCGGGCAATGTGATGTCAATGACACCCCCGTGGATGGTGATGTCACCGTTGCTTACCATTGCGGAGCAGTAGGAGGGATTGTTGCCGGAGGTGGTGCTCTCCAGCACCGTGGTGCCCGATGAGGTGATGTGGATGTCGCCCCCGTTGACGGTGGTGCCCATACCGCTCTTCATCCCTTTGCTCTGGTTGCCGCTGTTGTAGATGGTGATGGTGCCGTTGTTGACGGTGATGGTGCTGTCGCACTTCATGGCTTTGGCATCGGCTGTGGTGCTGTGAATGACGATTTCACCGCCATTGACCTCTATGAAACCATCGTCTCCGTCAATGCCGTCGTCGCCGGAGGTGACCTCCACCGTGCCGCCGTTCATGATGAACCAGTCGCAGTGGATGCCGTCGGCCACGGCGGAGGCGACCACGATGTTGCCGCTGTTGACCTGCACATAATCGTCGCTGTGGATGCCGTTGCGCACGGCACCGTTCACAGTCAGGGTGCCGCCGCCGTTGAAGACGAGCTGGCTCTTGCTCTGCAGGGCTGCCTTCTTGGTGTTGCCGGAACCGTCGTTGAGGTGGTTCTGACTGCCATTGGCCAGCACCACTGTGACGGCTTTGTCCACTAACACGTCAATGGCGGGACCTGCATCATTGGTGATGGAGACGCCCTCCAAGGAGAGTGTGAACCGCTTGTCGGGCGTGATGCACAGGGAACCGTCGCCTGTGCTGCCCGAGATGTGGTAAACCACGTCCTGAATGCCGGCCGTGGAAAGCACCGTCACGTCCGCGCCGGCCGTGGTGATGTTGATACCCGAGGCGGCCAGCGGATTGATGACGGAAACCGTGTTGCCGTTGTAGGTGATGTATATGTCACGCGATGCCATCAGTGTGTCGCTGCTGAAGGTGATGCTGTCCATGACAGCTATGTTGAAAATCCTGTAGTCGTTGCGGCAGGAGAAGATGGAACTGCCATTATGGAAATGGATGCTGTCGATGTCCGTGATGGCCTTCTCGAACACGACATTGCCCCCGTTATAAAGATGCAGGAGCTCTTGCGCCCACGAGGTGCAAAGCAGGCAGACAGAGAGGATGGTCAAAGCGACTTTCTTCATAACTTCGTTATTTTAAAAGTTTTGTCATTCACTTTGACCAGATAAAGCCCTTTGGGCAAGGCGTGTATGTCAACAGACTCGTCATTACGACAGATCCCTTTCAATACCATTCTGCCATCGGAGGAAAAAATCTGATAGTGGTTGAGATCGTTGTCTTGGGAGAAGATTTTCAAATAGGAGGATGCCGGATTGGGATAAAGCTTGTATCCTGCGGCTTCGATCTCTTGGATTCCGGCAATGTAGGCGAAGGTCAATTTTTGGATGGACGATACCGGGATAGAGTAGGGGAGATTCAATCCGTCTTCGATAAAAAGATAGTCGTTTTGGAAATAGAGCTTGCCATTGTCGGCAATTTCGAAGGATTGGGTGCCACCACCGTGGAGACGAACGTCCACGATGGTGGTCTGCGCTCCGCAAAAAGGCACGATAAGCGCCCAAAACGCGAGGATGAATAGGATAACTTTTATGTTTTTCAGCATGGTTCGGCTTCAATAAATTCAATAATAATCACCTGCATGATAGAAAACGCTACTTTACAACATCTATTACATGCATGATAATAAAAAGCCTGCAAAGGTACATAAATTATGAATACACACGGATGGAGGATATTTTCCGCGTTTTTCTGTAAGTTCGGCGGGCTTTTTTTTGTCCCGAAGTCCTCCTTAAAGAACAACGATTTGTCCTTTGATCATAAACTCCTCCCCGAAGAGATCCCAATAGGTGATGACATAGTTGTAAACCACGTTGAGATAAACCTTGCCCTTGTATTCCCCATACCATCGGAAGTTCTTGTCTTTGGACATGAATACGATTTCACCCCATCGGTTGACGATGATGATGGAGAAGTTGGTGATGAGTCTTTGGTAATAGTCGTTCAGATAGAAATAGTCGTTCAAGCCGTCGGCGTTGCTGGGCGTGATGGCGTTCGGCAGGTTGATGAAGAGGTCGCACGGCTGGATGGTGACACCGACGGTGGCTTGACAAGTCCCGTATGAGGCCGTCACAATGTAGGTGCCGGGCATGGTTACCGTGATGGATGAAGTGGTCTCCCCCGTGTTCCAAATGTAGTCCGGGAACAGCGATTCCACTGACAGTTCTGTGTACAGGTCATCGCAGAAGTCCGGCGGACTGGCTATGATTTCCAACGATGTGTCGATGATGGTCAGGGTGAGGATGACCGTGCTGTCGCAACCGTGAATGCTCTCCAAGTGCTGGTATGCGGTCAGTGACTCCCTGCCGACGGTTTCCTCCGAATGGATGTTGAAGCCATGCAGTCTGTAACCGCGTCCTTCGCAAATCATGTCCTCGAAACGGGTCACATACGACGGATGCACGGTAAGGTGCATCACGACCGTGCTGTCGCAGCCGTGTATGGTCTGGAGCACTTGCACATAGTCGCCAGACTGGGTGTATATTTGACCGTTCCAGTTTATGCTGTCACAAACGGTTGCGCTGAATTCGGTGGAGTCGGAATAATAGACGGTAAGGTGCAGCGTGACGGTGCTGTCACATCCGTGTATGGTCTGGAAATGTTGCACATAGTCGCCCGAAACATCGTATTTATATTCATTCCATGCATAAATGTCGCAAATGGTGTCGCTGAATTCGGTCGTAAATGAATAATGCACGGTGAGGTGTAACGTGACGGTGCTGTCACATCCGTGGATGGTCTGGAAATGCTGTACCTTGTCGCCGGAAGTGGTGTAGGTCTGGTCGTTCCAAGTGTAGCTGTCGCAAACAGTCTGGCTGAATTCGGTGGAGTCGGAGTAGTGGACGGTGAGATGCAACGTCACCATGCTGTCGCATCCGTGGATGGTCTGGAAATGCTGCACTTTGTCGCCGGAGGTGGTGTAGGTCTGGCTGTTCCAAGTGTAGCTGTCGCAAACAGTCTGGCTGAATTCGGTGGAGTCGGAGTAATGGACGGTGAGATGCAGCACGACGGTGCTGTCGCATCCGTGGATGGTCTGGAAATGCTGCACCTTGTCACCGGAGGTGGTGTAGGTCTGGTCGTTCCAGGTGTAACTGTCGCAGACCGTGACGCTGTGTTCCGTGGAGTCGGAATAATGCACGGTGAGGTGCAAGGTTACCGTGCTGTCGCATCCGTGGATGGTCTGGAAATACTGCACCTTGTCGCCGGAGGTGGTGTAGGTCTGGTCGTTCCATGTGTAGCTGTTACAGACGGTCTCGCTGAATTCGGTGGAATCCAGGTAGTGGACAGTGAGATGCAGTACAACGGTGCTGTCGCATCCGTGGATGGTCTGGAAATACTGCACCTTGTCGCCGGAGGTGGTATAGACGCTGTCGTTCCAAGTGTAGCTGTCACAGACGGTCTCGCTGAATTCGGTGGAGTCCAAATAGTGGACAGTGAGATGCAGCACGACAGTGCTGTCGCATCCGTGGATGGTCTGGAAATGCTGCACCTTGTCGCCGGAAACGGTATAGATGCTGTCGTTCCAAATGTAGCTGTCACAGACGGTTTCGCTGAATTCCGTGGAGTCGGAGTAGTGGACGGTGAGGTGCAGGGTTACGGTGCTGTCGCAGCCGTGGATGGTTTGGAAATACTGCACCTTGTCACCGGAGGTGGTATATACGCTGTCGTTCCAAGTGTAGCTGTCGCAGACGGTTTCGCTGAATTCGGTGGAGTCCAAATAGTGGACCGTGAGGTGCAGCACAACGGTGCTGTCGCAGCCATGGATGGTGTGGAAATATTGCACCTTGTCGCCGGAGGTGGTATAGACGCTGTCGTTCCAGATATAGCTGTCACAGACGGTTTCGCTGAATTCCGTGGAGTCCATGTAGTTGACGGTGAGGTGCAGCGTCACCGTGCTGTCGCAGCCGTGGACGGTCTGGAAATGCTGCACATAGTCGCCGGATGTGGTATAGATGCTGTCGTTCCAAGTGTGGGTGTCACATACCGTGATGCTGTGCTCCGTGGAGTCGGAGTAGTGAACGGTGAGGTGCAGGGTTACGGTACTGTCGCAGCCGTGGATGGTGTGGAAATACTGCACCTTGTCGCCGGAGGTGGTATAGACACTGTCGTTCCAGGTGTAGCTGTCGCAGACGGTTTCGCTGAATTCGGTGGAGTCCAAATAATGGACTGTAAGGTGCAAGACGACGGTGCTGTCGCAACCATGGATGGTGTGGAAATACTGCACTTTGTCGCCGGAGGTGGTATAGACACTGTCGTTCCAAGTGTAGCTGTCGCAAACGGTCTCGCTGAATTCCGTGGAATCCAAATAGTGGACGGTGAGGTGCAGGGTTACGGTGCTGTCGCAGCCGTGAATGGTGTGGAAATGTTGCACATAGTCGCCGGAAGCGGTATAGACACTGTCGTTCCAGATGTGGGTGTCGCAAACCGTGACGCTGTGTTCCGTGGAGTCGGAATAATGCACGGTCAGGTGTAGGACGACGGTGCTGTCGCAGCTGTTCGAGGTCTGGAAATACTGTGTGTAGTCGCCGGAAACCGTGTAGGTAATGTCATTCCAAGTGAAACGGTCGCAGACGGTGGTGTCAAACTGGGTGGAGTCGGAATAGTGGACAGTGAGGTGCAAGGTTACCGTGCTGTCGCAGCCGTGGATGGTGTGGAAATGCTGCACATAATCGCCGGTTGCCGTATAGACGCTGTCGTTCCAGGTGTAGATGTCGCAAACGGTGGTGTCGAATTCTGTGGAATCGGAGTAGTGGACAATAAGGTGCAGCGTTACGGTGCTGTCGCAGTCATGAATGGTTCTGAAGCGTTGTACATAGTCGCCGGAGATGGTATATACGCTGTCGTTCCAAGTGTAACTGTCGCACTCCGTTATGCTGAACTCGGTGGAGTCGGAGTAATGGACGGTGAGGTGCAAGACCACGGTGCTGTCGCAGCTGTTCGAGGTCTGGAAATATTGCGTGTGATCGCCGGAAACCGTGTAGGTAATGTCATTCCAAGTGAAACGGTCACAGACGGTGGTGTCAAATTCGGTGGAGTCGGAATAGTTGACGGTGAGGTGCAGCGTCACCATGCTGTCGCAGCCGTGGATGGTGTGGAAATGCTGCACATAGTCGTCGGTTGTCGTATAGACGCTGTCGTTCCAGATGTAACGGTCACAAGCTGTTGCGGGAAATTCGGTGGAGTCGGAATAGTGGATGGAGAGATGCAACGTGACGGTGCTGTCGCAGTTGTGGATGGTGTGGAAATGCTGCACATAGTCACCGGTCGTCGTGTAGATGCTATCATTCCAAGTGTAACTGTCGCACTCCGTTATGCTGAACTCTGTTGAATCTGAGTAATTGACGGTGAGGTGCAAGACCACAGTGCTGTCACATCCGTGGATGGTGTGGAAATATTGCACCTTGTCACCAGAGGTGGTATAGACGCTGTCGTTCCAAGTGTAGCTGTCGCAGACGGTGGTGTCAAGTTCGGTGGAGTCGGAATAGTGGACGATGAGGTGCAAGGTCACGGTGCTGTCGCAGTCGTGGACGGTTCTGAAATGTTGCACATAATCCCCCGTGACGGTGTAGGTCTGCTCGTTCCAGGTGTAGCGGTCGCAGACGGTGGTGTCAACTTCAGTGGAGTCTGAGTAATGGACAATAAGGTGCAGCGTAACTGTGCTGTCGCAGCCGTGGATGGTCTGGAAATATTGCGAGTAGTCTCCGGAAACCGTGTAGGTGATGTCGTTCCAAGTGAAGCTGTCGCAGACGGTGGTGTCAAAATGGGTGGAGTCGGAGTAGTTGACGATGAGGCGGACGACGACCATGCTGTCGCATTGGTTGGAGGTCTGGAAAAATTGCGTGTAGTTTCCTGTGGTGTCATAGATTTGCCCGTTCCAAGAGAAGCTGTCGCAGACAGTGGTGTCGAAAGAGGTGTATTCGGAGTAGTTGACAACGAGATGTGCCGTCACCATGCTGTCGCAGCCGTGTACGGTCTGGAAATGCTGGATATAGTCCCCGGTTGTGTCATAAATCTGGCTGTTCCAAGTGAAGCTGTTGCAGACGGTGGTGTCAAATTCTGTGGAGTCGGAATAATGCACGGTGAGGTGTAAGGTTACCGTGCTGTCGCATCCGTGGATGGTCTGGAAATGCTGCACATAATCCCCCGAGGTGGTGTAGGTCTGGTCGTTCCAGATGAAACTGTCGCACTCCGTTATGCTGAACTCGGTGGAGTCGGAATAGTGAATGGTGAGGTGCAGGGTTACGGTGCTGTCGCAGTCATGGATCGTTCTGAAATGCTGTGTGTAATTACCCGATGTGGTGTAGATTTGCCCGTTCCATGTGTAACTGTCGCATTCCGTCATGCTGAATTCTGTGGAATCAGAGTAATGCACGGTGAGGTGCAGGGTCACGGTGCTGTCGCAGCCGTGTACGGTCTGGAAATGCTGCACATAGTCGCCGGAAGCGGTATAGACGCTGTCGTTCCAAATGATGTTGTCGCAGACGGTTTGTGACCAGGTGGTGTCTTTGGAGTCGTTGACGGTGAGGTGCAGGGTCACGGTGCTGTCGCAGCCGTGTACGGTTTGGAAGTGCTGCACGTAATCCCCTGAAGTGGTGTAGTTTTGTCCGTTCCAAGTATAGTTGTCGCATGCGGTAGCGTCGAACTCGGTGGCGGTGGAGTGGTTTACGGTGAGATGCAGGGTGACGGTGCTGTCGCAACCATTGACGGTCTGGAAGTGCTGCTCATAGTCGCCGGTTGTCGTATAGGTGCTGCCATTCCAGGTGTAGCTGTCACATTCCGTCACAGAAAACGCCGTGGTGAGGGATGGGTTTATTGTCAGGCGCAGGGTGACGGTGCTGTCGCAGCCGTGTGTGGTGTGGAAATGCTGCACATAGACGCCCGTGGCGGTGTAAGTGGAGTCGTTCCAAGTGTAGCTGTCACATTCCGTCCGGCGAAGGGTCTTGGTTTTGGATTTGAAGACAGTGAGATGCAAGGTGACGGCGCTGTCGCAGCCGTGGACGGTCTGGAAATGCTGCACGTAATCACCGGAGTTGTTGTATGTCTGGCCATTCCAACTATAGCTGTCGCAAATCGAATCACTGAATTCAGATGTGGTCGGATAATAGATCTGGAGGTGCATGGTGACAATGCTGTCGCAGCCGTGGACGCTTCTGTAGGGATACAAGTAGTCGCCGGACTGGGAACAATAAAGGCCGTTCCAGATGATGTATTCGCATGCCGTGGTGTCGAAGCCGGTTTCCACCCTTTTGTGGATGGTCAGATGCAAGGTCACGGCACTGTCGCATCCGTGGATGGTCTGCAAATGCTGGACGTAGTCGCCGCTTTCCGTGTAGGGTTGTCCGTTCCAATAATATATATAGCAGTTCTCCGCTGTGAATTCGGTGGACGAATCGGAATAATTCACCGTGAGGTGCAAGGTCACGATGCTGTCACAGCCGTGGATGGTCTGGAACTGTTGCACATAGTCGCCGGAAGTGGTGAGGATGGTCCCGTTCCAGTTGTATTCGTCGCAGACCTCTTTCGTGTCTTCGGTTTCGATGGAATGATGGACGGTGAGGTGCAGCACCACGGTGCTGTCGCAACCGAGGGTCGTTTGGAAGCTTTGGGTGTAGTTGCCGGAGGTGGTGTAGGTCTGGTCGTTCCAAGTGAAGCTGTCGCAAACCGTTTCCGTCAGGATGACATCTGCGGAGTTGAGAATGGCCAGATGCAGTGTCACCGTGCTGTCGCAACCGTCGCTGGTTTGGAAATGCTGGACCTTGTCGCCGGACGAGGTGTAGGTGCGCCCGTTCCAAGTGTAGCTGTCGCAGGCTGAGGCCGAGAATTCCGTCTCTGCGGAATAATGGATGGTCAGGTGGAGCGTGACGGTGCTGTCGCAGCCGTGGATGGTTTGGAATTGTTGGGTGTAGTCACCGGAAGTGGTGTAGGTTTGATCGTTCCAAGTGTAACTGTCGCAGGCCGTTGCCGGAAACTCCGTGGGATCGGAATAATGGATGGTGAGGTGCATCGTGACGGTGCTGTCGCAGCCGTGGATGGTCTGGAATTGCTGTGTGTAGTCACCGGAGGTGGTGTAGGTTTGATCGTTCCAAGTATAACTGTCGCAGGCCGTTGCCGGAAACTCCGTGGGGTCGGAATAGTGAATGGTGAGGTGGAGCGTGACGGTGCTGTCACAGCCGTGTGCCGTCTCAAAATGCTGCACATAATCACCTGTTGTGGTGTAGGATTCCCCGTTCCATGTGTAAGAGTCGCAAGCCGTCTCCTCAACCTCCGTGGAGTCGGAGTGGTTTATGGTGAGATTCAGGGTCACGATACTGTCGCAGCCATGGATGGTCTGGAACGCCTGCACATAGCTGCCCGACTCGGTGTAGGTGGAGTCGTTCCAAGTGTAGCTGTCGCAGCTTGTCTCGGTTATCGTCTTGTTGACGGACTTGTATATGGTCAAATGCAGGGTCACGGTGCTGTCGCAACCATGTACGGTCTGTAAGTGCTGCACGTAATTGCCTGAGTTGGAGTAGGTCTGCCCGTTCCAGGTATAGCTGTCGCACGCACTGTCGGTGAACTGGTTGGTGACGGATCGGTGGATGGTCAAGTGCATGGTCACGGCACTGTCGCACCCTTCAGAGGTCATAAGGTGCCGAAGGTGGTCGCCGGAGGTGGTGTAAAGGGATCCCTGCCAAATGAATTGGTCGCATGCATCCTGCGTGAATTCGGTGGTGGTGGAGCGGTTGATGGTGAGGTGCAGGGTCACGGTGCTGTCGCATCCGAGCGTGGTTTGGAAGGTCTTGTCATAGTCGCCCGATTCGGTGTATGTTGTGCCGCTCCAATAGTAACTGTTGCAGGCCGTGGCTGTGAATTCACTTCTTTTTGTCGGATTGACGGTAAGGTGCAAGGTTACGGTGCTGTCGCAACCGTGGATGGTCTGCAACACCTGCACGTATGTGCCCGAGGTGGTGTAGGTTTGTCCGTTCCAAACATGTTCGTCGCAGGCCGTTTCGGAAATCTCTGTTGTCTTGCTTTGATTGACAGTGAGATGCAGGGTCACCGTGCTGTCGCAGCCGTTCACGGTTTGGAACTGCTGCACGTAATCGTCGCTCTGGGTGTAGCTCTGCCCGTTCCAAGTGTAGCTGTCACAGGCGGTTTCTGTAAATTCTGTGGCGGAGAAATCACTGATGATAAGGTGCATGATGACCACGCTGTCGCAGTTGTCCACATTCTGGAATGTTTGGGTGTAATCGCCCGACACGGTATAGGTATGCCCGTTCCAAGTATAGGTTTCACATGCTGTCATGCTGAATTCAACATGGGAACTCTGGTTGACGGTCAGATGCAGTGTGACGGTGCTGTCGCAGCCGTGAATGGTTTGGAACTGCTGAATGTAATCGCCCGATTCGTTGTAGGTGATGTTATTCCAAGTGTAGCTGTCACAAGCGGTCGTGGACCATTCGGTCTCCTTGCTGTGGTAGATGGTGAGGTGTAGGATGACAGAGCTGTCGCATCCATGGACGGTCTGGAAGAGTTGCTCGTAGTCGCCGGATTCGGTGTAGGTGGAATCGTTCCAAGTGTAGCTGTCACAAGCAGTTGTTGACCATGCGGTGTCCTTGATGGGGTAGATGGTGAGATGCAGCGTGACGGTGCTGTCGCAGCCATGAATCGTCCAGAACTGCTGTGTGTAGTCGCCGGAACTGTCGTATGTATGCCCGTTCCAGGTGAAATTCCCGCACATCCTTTTGGCAAATTCCGTGGTCTTGGATCTGTGGATGGTGAGGTGCAGGGTCACGGTGCTGTCGCAACCATGTATGGTCTGGAAATGCTGCACATAGTCGCCGGATTCGGTGTAGGTGGAGTCGTTCCAAGTGTAGCTGTCGCAATCCGTCGCTGTGAATTCTGTGGTGAGGGAGGGGTGGATGGTGAGGTGGAGCGTGACGGTGCTGTCGCAACCATTGGCGGCGGTGAAGTGCTGCACCTTGTCGCCGGATTCGGTGTAGGTGACATCGTTCCAAGTGTAATGGTCGCATGAGTCATCGGAAAACTCGTGGAATTTTAGCTCCTTCACATGCAGGGCCAATGTGACAAGACTGTCGCAGCCGTGGGATGATTGTGTGCTCAATGTCTCTGTGAAGTCCCCGCTGTCGCCACAGTTGCGGTTCAGCCCGAAACCGGTGTAGGTGTCGCCTTGGCAGATAGTGTCATGGAAAATCTGCGGTTCATAGACGGGGAATATGGTCAGTGCAAGAGGGACGCGGTTGTCGCTTTCGCAGGCGGTGTCCTCATATTGGACGATGAGCGAGATGTAGTAGGTGGTGGTGGAGTCGAGCAGGGGTGTGGTGTTGTTGACGATGTCGCCCACAGGAGTGCCGCCCTCGGAGGAGGCATACCAGATGTAGGATCCTGTCGTGGGGTCAGGGATGGAGAAGCTGCCGGGACCGCAGTTGTCTTGCGGGGCCAAAGGCGGCATGACGGGAATCTCTCTCGCCGTGGCGGTTGCCGGAGTCCGTTCGCTGCGGCATCCCGTGGTCTCGTTGTAAGTTTCCGCATAGATGGTGCCGCCCGGCACGTTGACGTTCATCGTGTAACTGCTGCCGGATTGCACAGGACTGCCGCCTGCGGCAGAGGGAAACCATTGTACGACGGTGCCGTTTGCTCCCATCGTTGCTTCAAAAGTCACCTCGCCGGGACCGCATCGGACAGGGCTCGATACGGTGGGCGGGTCGGGCTTTGGATGCACGGTTATATAAATGGTGAAAACACTGTCACACCCATTTTGCGTGGACAAATTGGCGGTCAAAATGGTGTCGCCCGCCTGCGCGAATACAGTGTTGATGCCGTGCATGGAGAAGGGCTCTCCTTGGCACACCTCAGCCGTGTCATTGAAATGATAAACTGGATTGACGGTCAGATTGAGGGTGACCACGGAGTCGCAGATCTCCCCATTGTCCAAGTAAACGGTATATGAACCGGTGGTGTCATGGCTCTCCCCGTGAAAATCAACATGCTCGCCCTGGCAGATGCTGGTGTCGATGACAGTTTGCTTCACAGCATGGTAATGGACCGTGAAGGTGGTGTCATATTGACAGTCATATATGTCGAACAGCGTGACGGGATAGGTGATGGTGGTGTCTGCGACCAGCGTGATGGGCGGGTTGAACATGAACGTGGTGTCGCCCGTCTGCTGCACCCACGAATCCGTGAAGGAGGCGGAATCCACCACACCGTCATAGAGCAGGTCGCGGTTCATGGCCAGCTCCCAACCGCAGATGTAACCGTTGTTTAAACTCCAACCGTCCATCACCTCGATTTCCCAGTCGCCGTTCACAGGACAGCCAATCAGGTCACTGAACGATCCGTCCGGATGGAACACGTTGCTCATGTTGGCAGTGTTGGTGGGCTTGCAAAAACGTTGTTGCATGGAATGTTGCGGATCGTTCGGGACAGTGGTGGTTGTGGTGTTGGAAGTGGAGTACACATGGCCCGTGCTGCTGTAGGTGTACCCTTGGTTGACGGTCTCCGACCAGCAATAGTCCCAACATTGACCCATGGGGTTGCTCTCGGGGTCGCAAAGCAGTGAACTGGTTTGCTGGTTGCCGTCAAAGTAGGGGACACCGAAGCGATATCCGGGTTGATGGCTGTCGTTGCTGCTCCATCCCCATTCGGATGGGGGTATGCTTCCTGAACACGGACTGTTGTTTCCGGAAGAATATTTTTTCAAGATGGAAGTGCTTTGTCCGTTGGGACAGGTGAGTTTGATCCAAAGGTCACCAATCCACTCGTGTTCGATGGAGAGTTTGAGGTAGAGGATGTCTTCGGTGGAGATGATGCTGGTGTAGCTGGGAAATCCGGAGAAGTGGAGGGTGGAGACGTAGGAGCAGCCGTTGCCGCAGTCGATGCCGTCCGGCATGAAGGTGGTGTCGGTCACACCCAGGATGCTGGGAATGGAGCCGAGCCAGATGCTGCTTTCGGGGGAGTAGCCCACGGTAACGGGATAGTTCAGGCCGGCGCACATGATGGGCGTGTCCACGGACAGGATGGGGTTGTAGGGCACCTTGATCAGATGCAGCGCCGACGAGGAGCAGCCGTTCTCGTCCACGATGGTCACCCGATAGACACCTGCGGAGTCCACCTTGATTTGGGGTGTGGTGTCGCCGGTGTTCCAAAGATAATGCGCTGCGGCAGGGAAGGCGTGAAGGGTGTCTTCCGCGCCCACGCAGATGGCCGATGCGCCGATAATCTTCACTTTTCTCACTGTGATGGCCACAAATACGCTGTCATGCCCGGTTGCGTCTCTGATGGTGTCCAAGAAGACTCCGGGTTGTGTATAGTATTTGCCGTTGAATACAAAGGCAGTGTCGCCGCAGACGAAAGTGGTGATGTTGAGCGTGGTGGGTGGGGGTGGAAGCGGAACCGGAACCGCGGCGGAACCGGAGTCTATGGTGTGGGAGTGCATGGCAACCGCTTGCCCGAGGAGGACAAAAAGCAGGAGGACCGTCAGCAAAAACGGTCTGCACTTCTTTCCGCCCCCGGCGCGAATTTTTCGCATCATCTCGCGGTATGTAGAACTCAGTTGTCGCATAGACAATTACAATACACACAGTATATTACGTCAATTTTTTCACGAATTGACGCGGGATGTGCATACACCACCCTTACGGTATGGCATACCACACCTTATACTATATTTTCATATTGCAAAAATAAAAATTATAGAAGCGGTATTTCCCTATCCGAGGAAAAGTATTTAACAGTTCAATGTGAACTAAAATATTGGTTTACAATGGGAAAATCAGAGTCAGAGTTGCCAGTCGATGGGTGTTCTGCCCATCTGCGCCAAAAGTGCGTTCGTCTGCGAAAAATGGCGGCATCCGAAAAAGCCCCGGTGGGCTGACAACGGCGACGGGTGCGGGGCCGTGAGCACGTGGTGCTTGCCCATGTCGATGAGGGCGCGCTTCTGGATGGCGTAGTTGCCCCAGAGCAGGAACACCAAGCCTTCGCGGCGCTCCGACAGCCGTTGGATGGCACAGTCGGTGAAGGTTTCCCACCCATGGCCCTGGTGCGAGCCGGCAGCGTGCTCGCGTACGGTCAGTGTGGCGTTCAGCAGCAGTACACCCTGCTGCGTCCACTTCTGCAGGTTGCCGCTTGGCGGGGTCCGGAATCCCACATCGTCCGTCAGTTCCTTGAAGATGTTGATGAGCGACTTGGGGAAGGGCACCCCGTCCTGCACGGAGAAACACAAGCCGTGCGCCTGCCCGTACTCATGGTAGGGGTCCTGCCCGATGATGACAACCTTGACCTGCTCAAACGGGGTGCTGTTGAAGGCATTGAAGATGCACGGCCCAGGGGGGAAGACGCGATAATGCCGCTTCTCTTCCTGCAAGAAAGCCTTCAGCTGTGCGAAATAGGGCGCCTGAAACTGGTCCCAAAGGACAGATTTCCAGGATTCTTCGATGGTGGGGTTGATCATTGTTGGTGGTTGGTTTTTGGTGGGTTTTGGGTGGTTGGTGGGGTATTTTAAAACGTTGTCCCGGCAGGGGCAAAAGCTCGGTAGAAATGGGGTGCGTGCGCGGGAAAATCGCGGCGCGGGAGAAGGTTGAGACGAGGGTGTGCGTTGTTCGCCGCGGAAGGGATGCAGGGTTCGACGAGCTTGCGTGAGGGATTGAAGTGGAAATGGCTGGCTGGGAATCCGTTGCACACCTTTGGAGATTTGCTAAAAGGGAGAAATTGCCAAACACATGTTCCGTTGCTGCCAGACATTGGAGTGGAAAGCCCGACGGCGCGGCGGCATTGGATTGCGTATGCGGATGTGACATGATTTCAGCCGCCGCGCCGGCACGCCCAAATAAAAAAAAGGATGCAGAAAATCTGATTTGTGACATCAAGTTATAATTCCCATAATTTGAAATACGTAGATGAAGCACAGTTGAACAATGTTTATGACAAACTGTTGTCTATGGAAAGGAGACTAAACAGACTGATAACCACATTGAAAGTCCAACATCCAACACCCAGCATCCAACCGCCAACATCAGTGCTTGAAATGCCTCACTCCGGTGAACACCATTGCGATGCCCAGTTCGTCGCAAGCCTTGATGGAGTCCTCGTCGCGCACGGAACCGCCGGGCTGGATGATGGCGGTGACGCCGTATTGGGCGGCCATCTTCACCACGTCGTCAAAGGGGAAGAAGGCGTCGCTGGCCAGGCACAAGCCCTCGGTGATGCCTTTCTCCTTGGCCTCCTCGAAGGCGATGTGGGCGGCTCCCACGCGGTTCATCTGTCCTGCGCCGATGCCGGCAATCCTGCCCTCCTTGGCCACCGTGATGGCGTTGGAACGCACATGCTTGCAAATCTTCATCGCCAGACAGAGGTCTTGCATCTCAGCTTCGGTGGGCTGGCGTTTGGTGACCACAGTCATCTCATAGTCCTGGGTTGATTTGTGGTCGATGGTCTGGGTGAGCATGCCGCCGCGCACGCTGATGAACATGCGCTCGTCGCCACCGTTGTCAGTGGGGTCGAATGTCATCAGGCGGATGTTCTTCTTGGTGGCGAGATGTTCGAAGGCCTCCGGCGTGAAACTCGGGGCTAAGATGATCTCCAGGAAGACGGGCTTCATGGCTTCGGCCGTGGGCAGGTCTATCTCTCGGTTGGAGGCGACGATGCCGCCGAAGATGGAGACAGGGTCGGCCTCGTAGGCGCGCTGCCAGGCCTCCAAGGCGTTGGCACCCAACCCGACGCCGCAGGGGTTTTTGTGCTTGACGGCCACCATCGCGGGCTCCTTGAACTCGCGGAGAATCTGCAAAGTGGCGTCGGCGTCTTGTATGTTGTTGTAAGAAAGTTCTTTGCCATGCAACTGTTCGGCCCAGGCGATGGAAAATCCCTGCTTCTTGCCTGCATAGAAGGTGGCCTCCTGGTGCGGGTTCTCGCCGTAGCGCAGACTCTGCTTGCGGGTGAAGGTGAGCGAGATGCTTTCGGGCTCTTTTTCACCAGCCTGCTCGGTGAGGTAGGTCGAGATGTAGGTGTCGTAGGCAGCCGTGTGGCGGAACACCTTTGCGGCCAGGCGGCGGCGCGTCTCGAAGGTGGTGTCGCCTTGCGCACGGATTTCAGCCAGCACAGGCTCGTAGTCGCTGCTGTCCACCACCACGGTGACGAACTTGTGGTTTTTGGCGGCGCTGCGCAGCATCGTCGGGCCGCCGATGTCGATGTTCTCAATGGCATCCTCGTAGGTGACGCCCGCCTTTTCGATGGTCTGTTTGAAAGGGTAGAGGTTCACCACCACCATGTCGATGGGCTCGATGCCGTTCTCGCGCATCTCCCGCCGGTGCTCCTCGTTGTCGCGCACGGCCAACAATCCGCCATGCACTTTGGGGTGCAGGGTCTTCACACGACCGTCCATGATTTCCGGGAATCCGGTGACCTCGCTGATGCCGATGGTCTTCACCCCGGCCTCGTCCAAGGTGCGCTTCGTGCCCCCTGTGGAGATGATTTCGTATCCTAATTGTGCGAGTTCTGCCGCAAACGGCACGATGCCCGTCTTGTCACTGACACTGATAATGGCCCTTTTCATAATATATTCTTTTAAATTTTAATTTCTCCGTTATTACCCCACGGCGGCCTGCGGCCTTGTGGGGGCTACCGAGCTCTTGCCCCTGCGGGGCCGCTCAAGGTGTTGTATCTAATTTGTGATTTTCCTGATGGTTTTTCCCACGTTGATGAGGTGGTCGGCGACACGCTCGGCGTTGGAGGAGAGGGAGAGGTATTGCGCGCCCACGTCGGCACCGCAAATGCCGGCCTCAAGGCGTTTGATGTGATTGTCTTCCATGACCTTGGTGATGTCGTCGATCTCCTCCTCGATGACGTTGGCCTCTTCGAGGGCGTCAAGACTCTCCTCCTCGTATGCGACCATGATTCTCTCGTACAGGTCGCTGATGCGCGTCTGCACCTGCCGGATTTCATCGATGGCATCCTGTGAGAACGTGTGGTTGAGACCGCGGAGACTTTCTGCGTATTCCACGATGTTTTCGGCATAGTCGCCGATACGCTCCAGATCTCGCACGGATCGGAAGGTGGTGGAGAGGTAGATGTGGTCTTTTTGGCTGAGTTGCGGTTTTTCGGAGAGCTTGACGACAAAATCGACGATGGCTTGGTTGAGGAAGTTGAGCTCCTCTTCCCGGATGTTGAATTTCTCGATTTCCGAGAAGTCGAGGGTGCAGATGATGTCAAGGGAAAGGTTGAAGTTTTCCATGGCAAGATCGGCCATGTGGACGATTTCCTTCTTGGTCTGCTGCAACGCCATCGGAGGGGCGGTCAGCATGTTGTCGTCGAGGTAGTAGAGGTGCGGTGCGTTGGGGTCGATGGGATGCTTGTCGTCGGGTACGAGCCGGCAGACGACGTTGACGAGCATCTGGGTGAGCGGCAGCATCACGAGGACGGTGGCGATGTTGAAGAAGGTGTGGAACATGGCCAGCTGGGTCTGCGGTGCACTGGGGAACATCTTGGTGAAAAGAGACCCGTAGGTGACGCTTTTGCCGGAGGCGAGCCAGATGATGGCTTCTATGAAGAGGAAGATGACCACACCGCTGATGTTGAAGAAGAGGTGGATGAGTGCCGTGCGCTTTGCGTTGCGCCCGGAGGTCATACCGGCGATGATGGCCACCACGCAGGAGCCGATGTTGGAACCCATGGTCAGGAAGATGCCCTGGTCGATGTTGATGAGCTTGGTCACCACCATGGCCAACGCGATGGAGGTCATCACGGAGGAGCTCTGGATGATGGCGGTGAGCAGGGCGCCGATGAGCACCAACAGGACAGGGTTGTTGATGCGTGCCAGGAAAGCCTTGACGGAGTCGAGCGCCGCGAAGTCGGACATGGATTGGCTCATGAGGTCGAGGCCGACGAAAAGCATGCCAAAGCCCGTGAGGATGCCGCCGATGCGTTTCCATAGGTCTTTTTTGGCAAAGAGCATGACAAAGGCGCCGATGCCGGCCATGGAGGAGAAGATGAGGGCGGAGGTGAGGGCGCTGCCCGCCCCGAACATGCCGAGTGCCACGATCTGGGCCGTGATGGTGGTGCCGATGTTGGCGCCGTAGATGATGGTGGCCGCCTGCATCAGCGAGATGATGCCGGCGTTCACAAAACCGATGGCCATCACGGTGGTGGCACCGGAACTCTGGATGGCCGCCGTGCCCAACGCACCAATGCCCACGCCCAGCAACTTGCTGCGGGCGGCGTTGGAGAACAGATTCTTGAGCTTGTTTGACGAGGCAGATTCCAAGTTTGTGCTCATCATCTGACAAGCAACCAGAAAAATGCCGATGCCGGCGGTGAGGGTTAGAATGGCGGATAAAATTGTCGCTATATCCATACTTTATTTTGCGCCGCGAAAATATGATTTTTTCAATATCCTCCAAACATAAACGGCAGCTTTTTATTCACAGAAAAAGGGCTTTTTATTCACACAGTTTTTTCTTGAATTCCTCCATCAGCCACATGGGCGTGGAGGTGGCCCCGCAGATGCCGATGCGCTCGTTGCCGCTGAGGTCGAGGGCCTCCATCTGGCCTACGGTTGAGACCAAGTGGCTGTTGGGGTTGGCTTTGCGACAGATGTCAAAGAGGTAAAGCCCGTTGGAACTCTTCTCGCCGGAGACGAACAGGATAGCATCGTGCCGTTTGGCAAACTCCACGACTTGTGCGGCACGGTTGGCCACCTTGCGGCAGATGGTGTCCGCATAGTGGAACATGTCGCCGTGCCCGGCCGCTTCGTAGCCCGCCTTGATGAGCCCGATGATACGGTAATATTGTTCCAGACTCTGGGTGGTCTGCGAGTAGAGCATGGCCGGCCGGTTGTAATCGATTTTGCCGATCTCCTCTTCGGAGGAGAGCACCGTGACCTGGTTGTCGGCTTGCCCCATCAGCCCGACCACCTCCGCATGGCCCTTTTTGCCGAAGATGAGGATTTGTCTGTCGCGGGTCATGGGGGCGTGGTGGAACTCGTGGATGCGCTGTTGGAGCCGAAGCACCACAGGGCAGGTGGCGTCAATGAGGGTGATGTGGTTCTCGCGGGCAATCTGATAGGTGAGGGGAGGCTCGCCGTGTGCGCGGATGAGCACGGTGGTGTCGTGCAGCGAGCGGAACTGCTCTTGCGTGATGACGCGAAGGCCGAGGACGGTGAGCCGTTTCACCTCCTCGTTGTTGTGGACGATGTCGCCCAGGCAGTAGAGCGCATGGTGGTCGCGGAGATATTCCTCCGCCGTGCGGATGGCGTGGATGACCCCGAAACAGAAACCGGAATTGTCGTCAATGGTGACTTGCATGGCGTGTTTTCCGAAGATAGCGCTGTTTTTACACGGATGAGGATGAGCCGGAACACGGGACGGGCTACCAGTTGTCGGGGAACAGGGAATCCACGAACTCCATGCGGTTGAAAACCTGGAGCTGGTCGATTTTCTCACCGACGCCGATGTACTTGATGGGGATCTTGAACTGGTCGGAGATGCCGATGACCACACCGCCCTTGGCGGTGCCGTCGAGTTTGGTGACGGCCAGGGTGGAGACTTCCGTGGCGGCGCTGAACTGGCGGGCCTGTTCGAAGGCGTTCTGGCCGGTGGAGCCGTCCAAGACGAGCATCACCTCGTGCGGGCCGTCGGGCACCAGCTTGCGGATGACGTTCTTGATCTTGATCAGCTCGTTCATCAGGTTGGTTTTGTTGTGGAGACGTCCGGCGGTGTCGATGAGCACCACGTCGCTGTGGCGCGCGAGGGCGGAGGCCACGGTGTCGTAGGCCACGGCTGCGGGGTCGGCACCCATCTTCTGGGTCACGATGGGCACGTCGGCACGCTGCGCCCAGGCCTCCAACTGCTCGATGGCGGCGGCACGGAACGTGTCGGCAGCACCCAGCATCACGCTGTAACCCTTCTTCTTGAATTGGTAGGCGAGCTTGCCGATGGTGGTTGTCTTGCCCACACCGTTGACACCCACCACAAGGATGATGTACGGCACATCCATCTCGGGGATGACAAAGTCATTGACCTTCTCGATGTCGTTCTCCAACAACAAGCCGGCAATCTCCTCCTTGAGGATGGTGTGCAACTGTTCGGTGCCTATGTATTTGTCGCGCGAAACGCGGGCCTCAATGCGCTCGATGATGCGCAAGGTGGTCTCCACACCCACATCGGAGGTGACCAGCACCTCCTCCAGGTTGTCGAGCACATCGTCGTCAACTTTCGACTTGCCGACGATGGTTTTGGCCAACTTCGCGAAAAAACTCTCCTTCGACTTCTGCAGTCCTTGGTCTAACTCTTGTTTTTTTTCTTTGGAAAAGAGTGAAAAAAATCCCATATTGTGCGGTTGTTAGTTCGGCGGCAAAGATACGAAAAAAGGAAATAGAGTGAGTGGAACGAAACAGACGAATCGAAAGGACCGGGCAAAAAAAGAGACGCCATAGTGTGACGTCTCTTTCCCAGGGGTTACAAATATTCTTTTATTCTGGAAGGACATATATCCTCTTCACACATCTGATGCTGTATCCGAGTCCCTTGAGGTTTTCTTGGAACTGTGCCGAGTCGCAATAGTAGTTCAGCACGAAGTTTCTGCTTGTCGAGGAGTTGGCTGAATAGTCGGATGCCCAGAAATGTGTCTCACCCAGAAGGTTGAAATACCTGTTGATGCCACCTTCGTAGTAGCCGGCACCGTATGCGTTGAACAGGTTGGGGGCAATGCCCTGCTTGCCCGGCAGCCACACTTCGGTGGAGGGGCTCTTCACCAGGCCGGCCTGGCCGCCGGAGGCGACATACATGTCCATGTAGTCCTCTACCGTGGGCAGTGCCCATCCAGCAGGACAGATGCCCTGGACGTATGTGCCATAAGGCCACAGCGAGTCGGCAGGCACCGCACTGTCGTCACCCTCGGGCACGCGTGCCGAAGAGTACCAGCTGTACAGTTTTCCATAGACATCCACGAAGACCACGGTGTCGCCAGGTGCCAAGCCCACGGGCGGCGTGTCAAGCCATTCGTGGTCGGTCAGCGGCGTTGCGTCGTACTCTTTCTCGTTGCTGTCGGTGGTGATGACCAACGGGATCGGGTTCACCTTCACGTTGCCGTAAATGGTGTCGATGTCGCGGTAGTGCTCCAGATTTTGGATGACCACCTCGAAGCCGTTGACGGTGTCGGTGACGTCACGCACGGAGACAGGATCGGTGACGGTCACGGTGTCGCCGGTCGGCAGGATGTACTGGTGCGTGCCCGGAGTCGTGGTGCAGGCCGTGCATTCGGGTACAGGATTGCCATCGTAGGTCACGGTGTAGTCCTCGCAGGTGCGGTAGGTTCCGTTGTAGTCCCACTCGCAGTCGTTGGACTTCACCACGACGGGCAGGGGAACATTTTCATCGACGGTGAGGATGCGCGTGATGACGCTGTCGCAGCCGTTGCTGCCACTGAGCGTGTCGGCAGACGTATAGGTGCCAGGTCCCGTAACCATAATGTTTTTGCCGCTAAATTCCACCGATGGATATTCTCCACAAACATTGAAACAGATTTGAGGTTTGTGAATTTCACGATTACCTGCTTTGGAGGAATTCCACGTATCGTTGTTATTGCTATAATACTACGCTCCTTCGTCGCTTGTGTGGGGTTATTGAGAGGGTGTCGGTACCGTCATCCATCCCCACATTGCGCTCCTTCGTCGCTTATGTGGGGTTATTGAGAGGGTGTCCCTCCGGGACAATAGGGGTAATCATTTTCCTTGAGCTGCCCCGACAGGGGCAAGAGCTTGGTAGCGCTGCAACCCCTGGGAGGGGTGCGTGCGCGGGAAAGTCGCGGCGCGGGAGAGGGTTGAGACGAGGTTGTGGGTTGCTCGCCGCCGCGCCGGCACGCCCAAATCAAAAAAAAGATGCAAAAGCCCCTGATTTGTGCCATCAGGTATATAATTCCCATATTTTGAGTTGAACATCAAGTATTTAATTCCACAAGGGGTATTCCTAAACGAAAAAAGGCGCCCTTGTGGGGCACCTTCTTTCAACCATGAAAACAAAATATTACTTTTTAGCCAAAAAGTCTTTCACAGCGGTGGACTCTACAACAGCTTCTTTGAACGTGTAGGCACCGGTTTTCGGTGAACGTTCCATCTTCACGACTCTCGTGTAGGTGACGCCACCTTGCTTTTTCAGTGTTGCAACAACCTTCTTTGCCATCTCTTTGTGTTTTTATTGTTTGTAATTATTTGACTTCCTTGTGTAAGGTCATGCGCTTCAGATAGGGATTGTATTTCATAAGTTCCAATCTGTCAGGCGTGTTCTTTCTGTTCTTCGTGGTTATATACCTCGAGATGCCTGGCACGCCGCTTGCCTTTTGCTCCGTGCATTCCAAAATCACTTGCTGACGGGCTTCTTTTACTTTCTTTGCCATTTTTCTCTACTATTTTTTAGTTGTTTTTTTGAGGCTGCAAAAATACACTTTTTTTGTTTACTCCCCATCCGGCGTCGTTTTTTTTTATTAAAAAAACCGGAATTTTCGACATTTGTTTGATAATCAGTTGGATAGGTGTTGAATTATTGAACAGTGCAGTGCTCAAATCGTGCGGATTTCTAATCTGCCAACAGCAGCCACAGCTTGTCTTTCAGCTCAGTCAGGTGGTAATCCGCGACAGAGGAGATGTCAATGACGGGCAGGTCGCGGGGCATTGCCTCCATGATTTTCGTGATTTCCTCACGGGAGGCGGCATCGCATTTGGTGAGGGCGATGAGGGATCGCTTGTCGAGCAGCTCCGGGTTGTACTGGTTGAGCTCGTTTTGGAGAATCTTGTATTCGTGGAGGATCTCCTCCGCGCTGCGCACGCCCTCCTCGCCGATGACGGGCAACATATATAGCAGTACCGAGTTGCGCTCGATATGGCGCAGGAAGCGAATGCCGATGCCTTTTCCCTCGGAAGCGCCTTCGATGATGCCGGGGATGTCGGCGATGACGAACGACTGGAAATCGCGGTAGGCGACCATGCCGAGGTTGGGGGTGAGGGTGGTGAAGGGGTAGTTGGCAATCTTCGGCTTGGCGTTGGAGAGCTTGCTGATGAGCGTGGACTTGCCTGCGTTGGGGAATCCCACGAGCCCCACGTCGGCCAGCACTTTCAGCTCCAGCGACACCCATCCTTCGGAGCCGGGCTCGCCGGGCTGCGCGAAGCGTGGTGTCTGCATGGTGGCGCTCTTGAAGTGCACGTTGCCCAATCCGCCGCGGCCGCCCTTCATGATGACGAGCTCCTCGCCGTCGTCGAGCACTTCGCCGATGGTCTCGCCGGTCTCGACGTTTTTGATGACGGTGCCGAGGGGTACTTCGATGACGGCGTCGGCGCCGTTTTTGCCGAAACATTGGTTCTTCTGTCCGAAACCGCCGTTCTCGGCAAAGATGTGCTTGGTGTAGCGCAGATGCAGCAGGGTCCAGAGGTTGCGGTTGCCGCGGGCAATGACGCTGCCGCCCTTGCCGCCGTCGCCGCCGTCGGGTCCGCCCTTGGGATTGCGGGCGAAACGTGCCAGGTGGGCGGAACCGCCGCCGCCGTTGCCAGAGCGCACGAATATCTTGACGTAGTCGATGAATTGTTCGTTTTCCATGAAATGATGTTTCTATGAATTTGATTTGCTTTTATTTCGTGAAAGGAGGGCTTGGGGAATCCACAGGGCTGATGCGGAACGAGTTGCGGCCACAACGGCATGGCTCGGGATGGATGCAGGCCATGTTGCCCGTGCGGAATCGCAACAACGGCATGCCCTCCACTCCCAACGTCGTGACAACCACTTCGCCTGTCTCGCCGGCAGGCACCGGGTTCCCGTTCTTGTCGATGATCTCCACAATCAGCAATTCCGGATGATGATGCCCTCCGCAGCCGCAGCCGCATTCGGAGAAGGTGATGGACATGGTGTTGGATGAGTAGGTGGCTACGAGATCGACGCCCCAGCGTTCCTGAATGCTTTTGCCGTTTTCGTTGAGCTCGAAATTTTGGTTTCGCAGCGTGTCCCCGATGGCGATGATCCGCTTGACGGAGGATTGGCGATAGTCAATGCCCTTGCTTTCGGCATAATCAAGCATTTTCAGCACATGCGAGGGTGTGCTCATCAGGATGTAGGGCTTCAGCTCCCCAATGGTATCCCATTGTTTCTCGAAGCTGTTGTCGTCTATATGGATGATGCAGGCCCCGAACTTGCGTATGCCGATAAAATAGGCCATCTGGGAGATGAATGGCAGGCCTTTGGGCGGAATCAGCAAGGAAACGCTTCCGGGACGCACTCCGGCACAGTTGAATGTGATCGCCTCGTTGTACGCAAGCCGTTCGAGATCGCTGTCTGTACGGGCAAACTTCACCGATTTCCCATCACTGCCGGGAATAAAAACGTAGTCGATAACCCTCCATTTCGGAACACATAGAAAATCGTCGTTGTGGCTCTCTATGTCGAACTTGGTGGTGAAAGGGACACGCCGCAAATCATCCAAATGCTCGATTTTGGAGTAGTCTATGCCGTGCTCGGCGAACAGCCTTTTGTAAAAAGGGGAATAGACTTGTAGATAGGCTATGTGTTCGCGCATTTTTTCCTCCTGGAATTGGCGGATGACTTCGGCGGTTTGATATTCAATTTCGGGTGTGAACTCCATGGTCGAAAGCGGACTTAGAGAGATTGTAAAAGTGAGTTTTTGTTTTGAGACATGCGAATACCGATATTCATTTGAGACGAATATAGGCCGTAATAGGCTGCAAAAATAGGAAAAAAATCAATTGTTCTTTTGTGATGGCACAGAATTGCCTGTCAATTCGAGCACGTTGGGGCACACGGTCTCCTCTATGACACCGTATTCATCGGGGCTTCCTGTGGTGCAGGTCTGAAGCAAGTGATTGGCATTCGGGATGATATGGAATTGGTGAGGCCATTTCCTGGAGAGATAACGGCGCATCAGCGTCTGGTTGGCGACGGCATCTACTTGCAAATCTTTCCCGCCGTTGATGGCGATGACGGGACAACGCACTTTCTGGATGTATTTCTTGGGGTCGAAGTGGAAAAGCGTGAAGAACCACGGAGAGGTGAGCTGTTGGATGGCCGTTATTTTTCCCGTCAAGGTCATGTTGTATCGTGTCTGCTCCTCAGGGGTGAGTCTTGCGCATTGCGCGTCCCAGAATGTTCCGATGAGTCTGGCGGCCTCCTGCGGTGTTTTGGATTTCCGGACGAGGCTGTACAGCTCCTCGGAGATCCGGAAGCTGTTGTCGATTTCAGCGGGTGAGAGCTCGTGGTTGGCCTGGCTGATGGCACGCAGCTGATAGAGCAGCACTTCGTGCATGGGCTGCGCCACGCCGCCCAGGGTGACGATGCCGGAAACGCGCCTGTCCTTGGATGCCACAATGAAGGCCACGATGCTGCCTTCGCTATGTCCCAGCAAATAGACGGGCAGCCCGGCCAATTCGGGGCGTGCCTGCAGCGAGTCCATGATCAGCTGCACCCCGTCGGCGAAGTCGAACGTGGTGGACTTTTGGAAAAGGGCAGGCGGGAAGTCGTCGTAGCGGAACACGGCGGCGTTGACGGTGCGGGTCAGATGGTCCGCAATCACAAGGAAAGGCTTGTGCCCCGCGATGCTCTCGTCGCGGTCTTGCCATCCAGAACCGCTGATGAGGATGTAGAGTGCCGTCGGGTTGCGACTGTCGGGCATCGTCAGGATCCCGTTGATGAGCGGGATCCCGCCGTCGCGGGAACGGAAATGAAGATCCTCGCTAAGGTATGGGAATGGAGGCTGCGGTGTCTGCGGCCGGCGTATCACGGTGCGCTCATGACCCCGCTCCAGCGTGAGGGGGAAATGCTTCCGGTTTTGGATGAAGGTGCCCACGAAGCGCGTCCCGTCGTACACACCCGTGTAAGAGGCCCCGATGGATTTCATTCTCCAGGAGAGCGTGTCACCCCCGAAGGAGACGTTCTCCGCCTTCCTGCCAAGGGCGTATTGGTCTGGACTGTCAAGCTCCACCTGCAGCGTGCCGCCCGACATCTCCACAAACATGCCCAACCGCAGGGAATCCGTGGGCGAGATTTTCAGCATGCCTTCCCAATAGCCGTCGATGTTTTGGGCGGAAAGGGCACATGCCAGCAGGAGAAGCATGAATGTGATTCTGAAGCGCCACAAATGTATCATTGTCGTATGCTTTGTTTTTGTTTTGATCTCTGTTTTTTCAAAAGCTCTTCCACAAATCGCGCAATGTCGCATACGAGCCTTGGAGCTTTTGTTCCACTTCATCCTTCGGTGTCCAAAGGGCTTGGGTGATCTCCTCCTCGGTTTGCGGGATGAGTTCTTGTTTGGGGGCGTACATGCGGTACCAGTGGGTCTCCTTGAGGATGGGCTCGCCGTGCAGGGTGTAGGTGTGAAACGTGGAGGGCAGCACGTCGCCGAGGGTGATGCCGTGCAACCCGGTCTCTTCGGTCACTTCGCGCAGGGCAGCCTCGTCGTAACGTTCACCCGCCTCCACCTTGCCCTTCGGGAAATCCCACTTGTCAAGACGGTATATCATCAGAATCTCTCCACTGTCATTGGAGACAACGCCTCCCGCCGCGTGGATAAGCCGATGGTCATGCACCAATTCGGGGTCGATAGGCTGGTCGTTTTGGTAAATTGTCATATATAAATGTATAATTTTATATAAATGTAAAGCTGGATCTGCAAGCTGTAAACATGCCATCCACGTTCCCTGCAATCGTAAAATAGATGGTTTTCAGATGATGCAATCGTATGATCAATTTTTGTATCTTTGCCGCCCGAAAAAAAGGGCCTTTAGCTCAGCTGGTAGAGCGCGTCCTTCGCATGGACGAGGTCACGGGTTCGAGTCCCGTAAGGTCCACTCCCTCCCTTTATTTTCCGGATTTGAACATCACATAGATGTTCACGGCGGCGTATTCGTCGGTGACATCGGTGCAGTTGACAGAGAAGATGGCGACATTGCGGCCAAGGAAGCTGTACTTGCCCTTCTCGGAGAGGATGTCCTGCTCTTTTTCGCTGGGGGCCTGGTTGTAGAAGGTGAAGTCCATGAGGTTGCGGGAGGCGGCGTTGCTGTTCGAGAACTTGTAATAGCGGTTGTCGGCCAGCGTGCCCTTGCCGTTCAGCATCTTGTAGTAGAGGGCGAGTGCTTCCAGAGAGGGCGCGAACAGGCAAACTTCGTTGCGTTCCACGAACAGCGGATAGGCGGTCGGGTTCACCAGATCCTTGGCACCCAAGAAGGTGGAATCCGTGACAGGATAGATGCCGCTGGGGTGTTGGTTGCGGAAAAGCTCGGCGCGCTCCTCGCTGCCGAAGGGCACCAGTACCCGGTGTGCCGTGTCCTGCATCACCACCATGTACTGATAGTGACGGGAGGAGTCGCCCGCCAACGAGAAGGTGCAGGTCGCGTGGCTCTTGCCCGTCCGCTTGAGATACCACTCCGTGTTAAAGGGCAGCATCTGTTCGGGAATGTCGAAGTTGTGCTTCGACTGCTGCGCCAACGCCTTCAGCTTGTCGCTCGCAGGTGTGTAGCCGGCCAGGGTGATCTCATCGCGGCCCAGACGCAACTGGAAGGCCGACCAGTCAGAAAATGGATTGGCTTTCTTGATCTTGGCGTACGTCTCCTCCGTCAGGAAGGTGGCAATATGCTTGCCGAATTCCTGGTTCTGGATGAGCACCCAGTTCTGTTTCATGTTCTTGGCCGAAAGCTCATACAACCCCTTGAATGCCTTGTTGTCAAGCAGGTTCTTGGGGTGCGTGTGCTGGATGATGGACTTTTTCAACAACTCCATGTCGTCCGAGATGGAGAGGATGTGGTTGAAATAGACGAATTTCAGGCTTTTGAATTTCGTGCCGTATGTGTATATCTTGTAATGTTCGAAAGAGGTGAAGTTCGCAGGGTCGATGTTGAGGGCGCGGAGCAGTTTCTTGAACACATTTTTCTCAATGTGTGTATTGAAGAGCGCGTGGGGGCCGTTATCGCCGGGATGGCCCGAGACGGTCAGGTCGTATTGGCCTGTCAGCTTGGCATAGACATCCTCGTAAGCGGGCAGCACATCCATGGCGAACCCCTCCGTGAAGTAGGGCGCCAACGGGGCCACACCCTTCTGGAACCCCTCGTTGTCGTTGATCTCGAAGACGAACATCGCATCCGTCGGCACGGCCTCAATTAACTCGGAACGGGTTTGCCGGAAAAATGTGTAGTAGAAAAAAATGCCGACGCCGACGAGTATCAGGGCCAGCACGCTCAGCCAGACAATCCAGCCGCGACGCTTATCAGTGTTGTATTCCTCTTTCATACGGTATGATTTTGGGTTTTGGTATGAGGCGTAGGCGCATCATTGCGCGCCTACGCCGGGGTTGTGGGTGATTATTCGGTTTTCTCCTCCTGCTGCGGCTCCTCCAAATCGATGAGGTTGTGCTGCACCAGGATGTTGTACCACGCCAGCACCTTCTTGATGTTGGAGACATAGACGCGGTCGCGGTCGTAGTTGGGCAGCACTTCGCCGAAATAGGACTTCAACATGTTGTTGTCCTTCGGAATGGCGACGGGCTGGCCGTTCTCCTTTTTGAAGATGGCTTGCAAGACCGATTGCAAGGTCACCTCCTCTTCATCGGTGAATATGGCGATGTTGTCCAAGGTGGCCACCCCGTCGTGTGAGAAGGCGGGGAAACGGTGGCCGTCTTCCAAAGATTCAACGATGAAGCTGTTCGGAGTGCGGGAAATGAGTTTGTACAGGGATCCTTTTCCAGTGATTGATAAGATGTTGCTTAAATCCATGTTTTTTTTTTAGTTTTGAAAATAGTTGATGATTCTTTTCCGGATGGAGATGATTTGGTTGTCGCGGGCCGTCACCTCGACTTGCCAGTTTTTCTGACTGTCATGGTCGAAATAGAAGGTCTGCTCCTTCACATGATGTATCTTGTCCTCGTAAATGCTTTTTAGTTGGCGCCCGTCTTGGGCATAAAGGTTGTAGGTGAATTCGATCAAAACGTTGCCGGGCTTATAGACGCAGCGGTTGACCTCGTCACCATAGTTGTCGTACTCGATGGTGACCGTCTTGAACATCTTGCCGTTGGGCTCGAACTCGGTGACTTTGGAGACAAGTCCCTGCTCGTTGTATTTGGTCTCCGTGCGGGTGGTGTAGTCTCCGAACGATTGGGCGCTGCGGATGATGTTGCCCACCCCGTCGGTGGTGTGCGCGAAAGCTATCACCACACTGTCGCCTTGGAATACCTGCTCCCCGCTGATGAAACCGTTGCGGTCGTACAGGTATTTGCCCCGCGTCACAAGCGTGTCCGTCGAGGAAGTCTCCTTCCAGGCGACAATCTGCGCCTTCTTGTTGTAGTGGTATTTCCGGTACAGGGTGTCATCGGGCAATTTCACCTTGACGAAGTCGGTGAGGAAGCCGTCGGACGTGTAGCGCTGCTGCGAGATGAGGTCGGGCTTGATCCGCTTGAGCAGCTTGGGAAGCTGTGTGGTGTCGTTCAGGGAAATACTGTCCGTCGGAAAGAAGCTTTCCGTGCGGATTTCCTTGACAAGCCCGAAGATGTGGTTGCGCTGCAGGTGGTTCTTCTCGATGTCAGGGGTGATGACAATGGGCTCCGGCTGCTTGTGGCAACCGCAAGCGAAGGTCATTGTGATGATGAGAAGTATGTAAAAGTGCCGCATTATAGTGAACAGTGATCAGTGAACAGTGATCAGAAATTGGTGATGGGTGATTATTAGGGTTGTTGGAAGATTTGTTTTATTATTGTAGTTTTGTTTTTAGATGATTGATGAAACCTGATAATATTTTTCTGACAGTAATGATTTGCTTGAAAATATCATTGTTTGAATTAATGTAATCGAGTTCAGCGGAAATCAGCAATTGTGTTTCTAATTCAGCTAATGAACCTTGGGAAATAAGGCAAAAACGTAAAAGTTCTTTGTCGCTGTCTCTGCCTGCACCTTCCGCAATGTTCGACGGAATAGATACCGCAGCCCTTCTTATTTGTGAACAGATGCCAAATTGTTCGTGGGATGGAAAGTGCTTCAGTAAAAGATAAACCTCTTTCACCAACTTCATACTTTCTTTCCAAACTGCCAAATCCTTATGATTCATAATACTAAAACATATTACAGACCACTGTTCACTAATTACAGATCACTGATCACTAATCACTGATCACTTTTAAAACATTGATTCAATCAGAGTGTCATCCGCGAAATTCGGCAGTGTAACGGTCAATTCCGGGCAGGCGTCCATGGCGCGCTTGATGGCGAAGAGGGCGCCGTCGTTGCGGGCCCACGCGCGGCGGCTGATGCCGTTGTTCACGTCCCAGAAGAGCATGCTGCGCAGTCTGCGGTCGCTGTCGTCGCTGCCGTCGAGCACCATGCCGAAGCCGCCGTTGATGACCTCGCCCCAGCCGACGCCGCCGCCGTTGTGGATGCTCACCCACGTGGCGCCGCGGAATCCGTCGCCGATGACGTTTTGCACGGCCATGTCGGCACAGAAGCTGCTGCCGTCGTAGATGTTGGAGGTCTCGCGGAACGGGGAGTCCGTGCCGCTCACGTCATGATGGTCGCGGCCCAACACGACGGGCGCGGAGAGCCTGCCGTCGCGCACCGCCTTGTTGAACTCGGCGGCAATCTTGGTGCGCCCTTCGGCATCCGCGTAGAGGATGCGGGCCTGCGAGCCGACCACCAGATGGTTCTCGTTGGCACCCTTGATCCAGGTGATGTTGTCGCGCATCTGCTGGGAAATCTCAGCGGGCGCGGTGGATGCGATCTCTTCAAGCACATCCATCGCGATATGGTCGGTGACATCGAGGTCCTCGGGCTTGCCGGAGGTGCAGACCCAGCGGAACGGGCCGAAGCCGTAGTCGAAGCACATGGGTCCCATGATGTCTTGGACGTATGAGGGATAACGGAAGGTGCCGTCCTCCTTGAGGATGTCGGCGCCCGCGCGGGAGGATTGCAGGAGGAAGGCGTTGCCGTAGTCGAAGAAGTAGGTGCCCTTGGCGGTCATCTTGTTGATGGCGGCCACCTGGCGGCGCAGGGAGGCCTCCACGGCCTTCTTGAACTCCTCGGGCTGCTCGGCCATCATCACCTTGGCGTCCTCGAAGGAGATGCCCACGGGATAGTATCCGCCGGCCCACGGGTTGTGCAGGGAGGTCTGGTCGCTGCCGAGATCGACGTGGATGTCGTGCGCGGCACAGTACTCCCACAGATCGACCACGTTGCCCTGGTAGGCGAACGAGCGGGCGATCTTCTTGGCCCTGGCCTCGTTGACCTTCACGAAGAGCTCGTCGAGGTTGTCGTGTACCTCATCGACCCACCCTTGCGCGTAGCGCTTCTGGGTGGCGGCGGGGTTGATTTCGGCGGTGATGGAGACCACACCGGCGATGTTGCCGGCCTTGGGCTGGGCACCCGACATGCCGCCGAGGCCGGCGGTGACGAAGAGCTTGCCCCCGATCTCGCCGCCGATCTTGCGGCTGGCGTTCAACACCGTGATGGTGGTGCCGTGTACGATGCCTTGCGGTCCGATGTACATGTAGGAGCCGGCGGTCATCTGGCCGTACTGGCTCACGCCGAGGGCGTTCATGCGCTCCCAGTCGTCAGGCTTGGAGTAGTTCGGAATCACCATGCCGTTGGTGACCACGACGCGCGGGGCGTCCTTGTGGGAGGGGAAGAGTCCTAATGGATGGCCGGAGTACATCACGAGGGTCTGCTCGTCGGTCATCTCCGACAGGTATTTCATGACGAGGCGGTACTGTGCCCAGTTCTGGAACACGGCGCCGTTGCCGCCGTAGGTGATCAGCTCGTGGGGATGCTGCGCCACGGCAGGGTCCAAGTTGTTCTGGATCATCAGCATGATGGCCGCGGCCTGCTTGCACTTGGCAGGATAGGCATCGATCGGGCGGGCGTACATCTCATAGTCCGGACGGTAGCGGTACATGTAGATGCGGCCGTAGTCGTGCAGCTCCTGGGCAAACTCGGGGGCGAGCTGCGCGTGCAGCGACGGGTCGAAATAGCGCAGTGCGTTGCGCAGGGCGAGTTGCTTCTCTTTCTTGGTCAATATGTCCTTGCGCTTGGGTGCGTGGTTGACGGTGGGGTCGTAGGGCTTGGCCTGCGGCAAGGTGCTGGGAATGCCTCTCTTGAGGTCTTCTTGGAATTCTTGCAGTGTCATCATTCTAAAATTTTTTTATGAGCTGCAAAAATACAAAAAAAGGAAATAGGGTCGTGGACCGGGCGAAGTGCGAACGAAGCAACTTCGGAGTGTCTTGTATTATCATTTTTTGTACATTTGCAGCCTCGTTAAACTATAATCGGAGAAAGCCGAAAATCCGGAAAAGAGTAGGCGCATTCATAAAAACTATCACTATGGCATATAAAATCGAACAAATTGAAGGAGTCGGCGACGTTTACCAACAGAAGTTGAACGCAGTGGGCATCCAGACCACGGATGACCTGCTTAAGCAGTGCGCCAAAAAGGCTGGACGCGCCAAGTTGGCCGAGCAGACCGAGATCAGCGAGAAACTGATCCTCAAGTGGACCAATCATTCCGATTTGTTCAGAGTCAAGGGCGTGGCCGGACAGTTCGCCGAACTGCTGGAGGCCGCCGGCGTGGACACGGTGAAGGAGTTCCGCCACCGCGTGCCCGCCAATCTCCAACCCAAGCTCGAAGAGGTGAACAACGCCAAGAACATCTGCAATCGCGTTCCCTCCGTCTCCGAACTGGAAAAGATGATCGAGTTCGCCAAAGGCCTTGATCCTGTGATGGAGTACTAATCAAAAAAACGCCGCGAATTTCGCGGCTTTTTTTTTGAAAACTGTTTGACGAAAGATTTCTGGAACCCGTTGTCGTTATTCAATGACCCGTATGGAGAAATTGATTCGTTGTTGAAAATCAGGGGAACCCTTGGCTTGAACCATTCTGACAATTACGAACCCTTTTTTTTCGCCTTTGAAAACGAAAACTCGATTGCTGTTTCCACCAAGTGGAATATCCGTGATGGGTGTGTTCGGATACGAATTAACATAATATGAAGACATGCTTACTACATCCGTTTCGTATTGATTTTCCCATTCCCAAGTATAGTTAATACTTGTGAATTCAACTAATTCGATACCAAATGATTCTCCAATATGTAAAACATAATCTGCCTCTTTCTGGCAGGAAGTCATCGCGAATGCAAGAAAAAGTGCAGACACTAAAATAATTAATTGAGTTCTTTTCATATTTTATCAAAGTACATTGGTTTACAGTTTGTTATTTCACATGCAATGTTGAGCCCAAAGGAACACTAAAAGGACCGATTCCTTTTGCCGCTGACATTCTTGACGGCCTGTTCGGCGCGGTGTATGAGCGAATGCACGGAGATCTTCTCACCCACGGCACGCTCCATCCACAGGTTGGGCTCCAGGCGCCCTTGACGGTAGATGCGAGTCACCTCATCAGCCATGTTCTTGCCCTTGAGATAGTTTTCCAACTGGAAGTCGATGATGTGGCCGATGGGGTAGGCGGAAAGGTAGAGCGGGTCGATGATGGCATGGGAGTAGATGGCTAAGATGGGCTCGTTTTCGCACTTGAAGACAGGAGCGTAGTATTTGTTCCACACCTGCTTGGCGATGTCGATCATGGCTGTTTTGACTTGGTCGGCGGTGGCGTCGGGATGCTCGTACATCCATTTCCAGATGCCGATGTCCACGAGAGAGACCCCCATGATTTCATAGCAGTTCCAGAAGAGGTCGAGCGTTTTGAGGTCCTCGGCATTGTCGTCCGTGGCGGTGAGACCGAGCAGCTCGAGGTCCTTGGCCTGGAAGGTGAAGGCCAACGCCTCCGTGACGGCGGTGTTGGGCACACCGGAGAGGAAATAGTTGTCCACATCGTGCAGCGAGATGGTTTGCTCCACGTTATGGCCGAACTCATGCACGCCGATGTTGTAGCCTTTGTAGTCCATGCCGTCCTCGCCGATGCGGGTGCGGAGCACGGCCTTGTCGTCTCTCATCTTGGCCTCTATGGCATGTCCTGCGCCGAGGGAGGCGTCCACGGCCACATGGTCGCAGATGAAGCGCGCCTTCTCGGCTGTGAATCCCAACTTGGTCAGGATGTTGGGAAGATCCTTCTCGAAGGCTTCCTTGGTGGGATATTTGGCTTTGACAATCTGGTCAAGGGAGTCCTGGTTGATGTCACCGCGGTTCTTGAAGCCGTCGTACCAGATGTCGAACGGCTTGAGTTTGCGGCCCAGGCGTTTGGAGATCAGGTTGGCCACCTGTTCAACTGCCGGGGAGGTTAGGAGTGTGTGGAACAGGGCTTCCGCATCTGCTACGGAAATCTCGTACTCGTTTTCGAACTTGCGTTGGATGAAATTGTTGGAACAGTACTCATCGGCGGCCTTCTCGGCATGGAAAAAGTCAAGAAGGTATTGGTAGCGGGATTTGGGCCTGTGGTCGTCGGCGAGGATTTGGATGCCGTTGAGCATGATCTGGTTGGTGGAGGGATACCATTTGAAGCTCATGTCCTGCTTCACGACCTCCATGGGCACCTCGTCCTTGATGATGCGGATCATGGCGTCATAGATGACCTCCTGTTTGTCGGTGCCGCGACTGGGGTCGGCGTAGGCGGCCTTGAGCTCGTCGCGCAACCCCCAGTGAGTGATCAGCGGCAGGGAACTGTGCCAGAAGAACTCGTTATGATAGCTGCCCACCTGCAGCATGTTGATGTTGAAGTTGTCGATATAGTGGTTTGCGGCGGCGCTCACATTGGCGATGCGCTGCTCCACGGAGGCGGGCACGCGCGAGGTGAACACGTCGCCCAGGCGCACGAACCCCCACTCCTGCTCCGACCACCGGCTGCCGTTCTGCTGCTTCTCCTTCAGCGTGAAATGAGGGAAATTCAGGATCACGATGAAAGCCAGCTTGCTGTCGAACATGTCTTCCTGGAAGTGGGTCATGCCGTTGTAGGCGCTGAAAAGCTGATCGACCGAAGTGGAAGGGTAGCCCACCAACTGCTCGGGGCGCATCAACTCGATGGATATCCGATGGTTGTGCCCGTAAATCACTTCGAAATTGTCGCAGATGCGATGGAAAAGGGTGACCTTCTCCTCAATGTTCTTGCAGAAATTCTTTCTGCAAAAATCCTGAAAATCCTGCTGGGAACCGTCGCTCTCTATCCAGAGGGCAGCGGCTTGCTTTACCCCACGCTCCACTAATTGGTCGGACATGTTGGAAACCGCCCGCACTGACCGGATGGTCTTGTCGATGGTGGAGGAAAAAATGGTGTTGTTGTCTGCAGAAAGGGAGGATTGTGCGATCATAAAGATGGCAAGGAGAATGAAGGGTAGTTTTTTTCTCATTTGTTTTAGGGTATAATAACAGGTTTATTGTTTGATGAATTTCGTGGTTGTGGTTTCCGTGGAGGTTCTGGCTTTGACGAAGTAGAGGCCTGCGGTCCAGTCGGCCACGGGGATGTCGCATTGTGCATCTTGAATGCTGTGACTCCACACTTTCCGGCCTTGCAGGTCGAAAATCTCCACATCGAGCAGCGGCTCGCCGGCCTGCAGATGAAGAGTCGTGGAGGCGGGGTTCGGCCAGAAACGCAGCCCTTGTCCGGCATGTTCCTCCACGCCGATGGTGATTCCGGTGTAGGAGAGGTCGAATCCGCCGTTGCAAGGTTGGGCATCGCTTTCAAAGACGATGTCCAGTTTGCCATGTTCGAGCACAAAAGTCGTGTCGTTCAGGGTCCCGGTAAATTCCGTCAGCAAGTTGTTGTCGGAGTGGGGACGTTTGTAGATGCGCAGGAAGTCGCGTCCGGGAGTGAGCTCCAGTGAGTGGAGATCTATCAAGATGGCATTGTATCCCGAGGGCATAATGCGGTACATGCAATGGGAGAAGGGAGTGTAGTCGTATGCACCGCTGCCGTCGGAGAGGTCGCCGGCAGCCGCAGAGTGAACGGAAACAGGCCTGCAGTATTGCGGCAGTTCAGTGGTGTAGTTGGCGCGGAACCCCAACGAGTTGGACGGGTTGGAGGTGACAAGGCGCATGCCGATCTCCATGCAGGGGAATGCCTCGTGCCAGTGCCCCGTGTCGGCGGTGAGCACATAGAAGGTGTTGACGCAGTCGGGCGCAATCCACAGGGTGTCGCCTTCCGCAAGCGAATAGGTGATGTCGAGCGTCAGGGACACCAATGTGTCGATGTCCGGGACGATGTTCCATACATAGTCCATGTCGGGATGACAGTTCTCCACATCGCCACTGCCGTCTGTGAACGAACCGGACAGTGAGGTGAGTGTTTTGCTGCCTGTGAGGGGCTGCGGGGTGGGGTAGGTGTATTGCGTCGTGTCGGGGTAGGCGTTCACAATCAACTCCTGCGCCAAGTTGAAATGAGTGCTGGAGACGTTGAGCTGGTCTGTATAGAAATAGTTGTCGGCATAGCCGTCCCAGCCGAAGTTGAAGTGGTAGTAGTAAGCGCTGTCCAAAATCTTGTAGCCATCGACGATGAAACCGTGTCCGTTGTTTGTCTCGGGGTTGCTCCAACCTGCGTAGTACATGGGGATGCGACGCTCCAAATGGGAGACGATGACGCTGTCCCAATCCAAGTCGGTGGAGTCTCGGAAAAGGTACTCGGTTTGAGGGCTGTACTTGAAGAATGTGCGCAGCACGCGGGCGGCGCTGTGGTTGTACATGCCGGAGCCGTCGGGGCCGTACACCATGTCCACGCCCACGCCGCAGTGATGCATCAACTTGCAGATCTCGGGATTGATAGCGGTGGGCTCGTCACACATGGCTTCATAGTTGTAGGTGGTGGCGCCATAGTCGGCAGACTGCACGCCGTAGTTCGCGTCCGTGTAGGAATAGGAGCCGGTGCCCGTTTCCGGAAAACGGAAATAGTAGATGAGCTGTGCCATGGCTGTGGCCACGCATCCGGTGACCACATGGTCGTTTTCACCCGAAAAATCGACGGGACAATAATAATTATAGAAGGTGCCCTGTCCCCAATGGGAGTGTACCAAGGGTTCTATGCCTTCAACCACATCGCGCAGCGGTTGTTCCCCGCGCGACAGCCGTGCCCACGCCTCATGCACGGGTTGTGCGCTTGCAGGCTGCGTCTTGAGTTCGGCCAGTTGCCGCCGATAGTGGTCCATCCACATCTTGGCGGGCGGAACCATCTCGGAAACCGTGTACGGGCGCTGGTCGGAGAAGGAAAGGACAGGTGGCACACGCCGGTCGCCGGCCACGACCACATAACCGTTGTCGGCATTGAAGATATAATAGAGGGTGTCCGCATCCGCCACCGCCACGTCGGCGCACTGAACGAGTGACTTGCCTTGCGTGTGGAAGAACTGGCTGGCTACACGGGCGGCTTCTGAAAAAGTGACGTTTTGCGCAAAAACACTCCCAAACAGGAGAAATAGAATCGTGAAAATGGCGGTTTTTCTCATAAAATCAGTTTTGAAAAATGGCTGCAAAGATAGCAAATATCCGACAGTTACAAAAAAAAACTTATGAACATACAAACATTCCAAAAAAAGTGTATCTTTGCGGCCTCGAACAATCGGGGTGTGGCGCAGTTGGCTTAGCGCACTTGCATGGGGTGCAAGGGGTCGTCCGTTCGAGTCGGATCACCCCGACTTTCAATCGAGAAAAAAAAGACACCAATCGGTGTCTTTTTTTGTTGTTGTTCAGAATCGTTTTCGATGTGTTTTTTGCAGTATGACGGTCTTCGAGTACGTTGGCACTTCCTTATATTGCAGATGAAGGTTTGTACTGTCAATGGCGAACCTGCTGCCAAATTTTCGCTTCAAAACTGTTGTAATCTCCCGTTCACTTTCACAATAAGGATAGTGTGACAAGATAAGGCAGTACTCATTTTTTTCCAAGGTTTTGTATTTCAGGTTGTTGTAGTATTCATGGTTGCAGGAGTAACAACCTTGTGGAACAAACACATATACAATATCATAGGGGGATTCATTGGAAAAAGTGAAAAAATTGTCATAATATTGACGTTTTTTTGTGTCGGAGGACTGACACCCAACAATGAACAGTGGAGATATTAATAATAAAAAAAATAATCTGGTCATAATCCTTTAATCTTAAATAGTCCGAATTTGCTTGCACCGGAATAGTCGTCGTTTTTCTTCAACAACAGACCTTCCGGTGTTACTAAAGCGTTTATGGGATTGTAGGGGGTGTTACTGTACAGTTGCTCTCCTAAAACGTTGAATGTAGTGTCTAATATCATTATGGAAAAAGAAAATAAATTGTTTGTTTTTGCTTTTTTGTCTGGCATTTTGACAAACCGATAATAGATGTTTCGATAGGAATCGAATGCAATTCCCACGTATGCAGCGAGTTTGTCACGTTCTGCAAGTATGTTTTCGTTTTCCAACGCGGTTATTTCTATACCTTTCGGGAGTTCTTTTAGGTATTTGCTTTTACATTCCTTGCTGATCAAGTTTCCGTCTGTTTTGTATATGTACAGATGATGGTCTGCCAAATGGGAAACAACAATCTCTTGTTTGTCGTTCATTGTGTAAGTGGTAGTCATATTAAAAGGAAACATACTTTTCCCCTCATCATAGTAGCTATCAGGAAATCGGCCTACAGAATTGTCTACTATGGTGGAATCAGGTGTGATAACGAAGTGTATTATAGGCATTTGTTCTTTTTTATTACCATAAGGAAAAACGACATTAGCGATGTAGTAGTGAGGAGTTTTGGCAATGAGTGGCGTAGCGGGGCCGCAAGTGAATTCTACAGTAGGCCCTAGGTCGTTACCAGATTGTCTAAGTCTGGTGAGTTCGGCTATCGTCAAGTTGACAAGAGTGTCCAATGTCCCTGTTATATTGTTGTGTCTGAGAATTTGCGTCGAGTGGTAAGGACAAAAAATGACAGACGAATCTGATTCGTAATGATAACCCTGAACGTAAGTTGTTATTGGCAATTCAATTTTACGGATATTTTCTCCACCATTTATGTCGTAAACATAAATGGTCTTGGAATGATATGGATTGGCGATGAAAATGTTGTTGTCGCATTGACAGCAAAAATAATCGTTTACACCATTCTCACGGGTATATGATACCTCTTTGTCTAAAACTAAATACACTTTTGGCTGGTCGGAACATCCAGCCAAAAGTATATTTAGAAAAATGAGTAACTTTTTCATTACAGTTGTGTTTACCATTCGTATTCTGGAATGTCATCATACTCTGTAGCACCTTGATTGACAACATAGACACCTTCAGGGAATTGTTTTATTATTAATAATCCTTCCGAAAAATCATTCAATAGTTCTGAAGGAATATTCTCGCAATTATTGGCAAAATTTGCAAAAAAAACGTATTGTGATTGCCAATTAGAGTCAAGCACAGAAACGAGTGGAATGGAATAATGTGAGTTAACATAATCAACAGTTGCATCGCTGAGTTCATATTCCATTCCTAAAGTTTCAGATTCCTCCTCATCATCAGTATTTGGGGCCATTGAGGTGATGACAACTTCAGGTAAACAATTGCCGGAGAAACCGTAACAATCAGGGCCAAGAAGCCACGCCATTAAACCGGTTTCTCTGTATTCCCTCATATAATATCCTACATGAATGTATCCATAACCAGCTTCCCAAACGTAAACGTGCCCCTTTGAAAAGAGAAAACTCGGCTCTTCTTTTGTGTTGATAGTATTTGTTCCAGTAGGTTTTATGTTTTCTTTTTCACATCCAGTAAAGAAAAATACTGTGACAAAAACGGTTAGTATAAAAAATATTTTTTTCATTGTATTCTCTAATTTTGAATTTGATTAATATATGAAACTATATACTCCTTTGTAAAGTGTGCCATAGAGGATTGTCTATGATTGAAATCATCGTTCAATGCCATAAAAGATTTTAAGGATTAATCTCTTGAATGTCTTTTATTTAATCCTTTATTTCAAAAAACTCCCTGCCAAAGGCGCACAATGGTTTGGCAGGGAGCAAAAATATGACAATTAGAAGCCCCCCCCCCTGTTGTGAGGAGTCGGATTATAAGTGGTAAAAAAAAGGTTCTGTCGAGCATGCCAGATTGCTTTTTTACGTTTGCAAAAATAAAAAAAATAATTAAAAGTTCTGAAGATATTTTTTTCGGGTCTCGCATGTTTTTGCCATCCTATTTGTGAATAATTTTCGTTTCAAATCAAGCGTAAAACTTGAAATTAGAACTTTTTTCTATTGAGCAGTTGATCATAGACCACCGGTAAGAACCTGCCACTATGTTCAAGAGAGATTCTAATTTAGGTTTCAGGTCTCAGGTTCCACAGTCTGAAACATGAAACCCATAACAAACTGATTGAGAAGAACATGCGAAACTTGAGTTACTGATATTTCAGCTTGTTGAGGAAAAAGACCGCATTGCGGTTCCGGGTGCTTCCGGTGTTGCGGAAGCGATAGCCCGACAACAGGTAATAGTTCTTGTACCACGGATACAGTGCCGTTGTATAAACCATGGGGGTGTTGCGGTTTTCCTGCGGGAAAATCTCAACAGCACGGATGGGGTCGATGACGTTGAGCTCGTCGTCGGTCAGCATGGTGACCAGCGATTGGTTGAGTATGTGGTAGAACAGAATCTGTCCGGGCGAGAAGGCGACGCGCAGGTGGGTGGTCAGGTTGGTGACCAGCATGTTGTCGAAAGGAAAGTCGTAAGTGCCTGCCAAATGTCCGTCGGCGTCGAAGAGGCGGACATCGGCGCTGATGAAGCGGTACCCCATGAAGATAGGCTCCGTGGTGGGCACGCCATAGCTGTAGGTGGTGGAGTAGCGGTACTCGGGATAGAACGACTCTGTGACCAGCGCCACATGCGTGCTGTCCCTGAAAAGCCGTCCGGGCAGGTAGAGCACCTCGACTTTGCCGGCAGCCGACGGCTCGTAAGGATGCAATTCCGGCTCGGTGAAAGTGCCGTCCTTGTATAGAAGCGCATAGACTCCGGTGGCGGTGTTGTAAGGCGAGCTCTTCCGTATCTGGTAGGTGCCTGCGATGAAGAGACGCTTATCGTCAAACAGGGTGATGCGTGCGTTTTGGAAACGGTAGATCCCCGTGTCGGGCAGGTCGATGATGCGCTGTATCTCTCCCGACATGTCGCTCTCGCACAGCCAGATGACATTGTCCTTGCTGTTCGAGGCAAGGTTGGCACATACGAAAATGCGCTGATGGACGGTGTCGGCAATGAAGTCGTCGATGGAGTAGTCGGGCGCATCTTTCAAGAATAATCCGTGTACAACCGATTGATGGCGGGGTAAATAGAAAAGGTTGCTGCTTTCCCGGCCAGTGGGACTTGTGAAGAGCAGCGTGTTGCTGCAACAGGTGAACCGTGTGATGTCATTGACGGGCAAGTTGCGGATGTGCAGCGTGTCAATTAGGCTGCTGCCGGGCCTGACATGTAGCAGAACACCCGATGGGGTCTTTTTTTTCTTGATTTTCTCTTGGTAAAGCACAAACAGGTCGCCGGCATGGTAGGTGGAGGCTACATATATATAATTGACCGGCAGACGTAGGGTGTGCTGCTCTAAGGGCATCAGGTTGACGTCATAATGGTCGATGTGCGCCACGGGCGTGTCGATGTCGAAGGTGGGATAAATCAGACACAGTCCCAACGTGTCGCAGATCGCGCACTGCAGTTCTGATGAGTATTTGTCGGCGGGAAGTTCCAGACGGATGGGCCTGTCGCCCTGGGCGCGCAAGCCTTGCAGGGCGAGACAGAGCAAAAGGCCGACAAGGGCGGTCCGAAGGCGGATGCCCTTTTTCAGACGGGTGGGCGGCAGTGCGGTCATGTCAGTATCTGTTGGGTTATGGACAGTGGCGTTGACGTTGGGGCTCAGAAACACAGAGACATCGTCTGTGTGTGCTTTCGCGCCGCAGACGATGCCTGTGTGTTTTTGAACAGTTTGTCCATCATCTATTGGACGATGTAGTTGACGTAGATGCCGGGGGTGTGGACGCTCTCCATGGGGATCTGGCCTGCCTCGACGAGCTCCTTGGTCTCCACGATGACGAGGTCGGCGGCAGTGGCCATCATCGGGTTGAAGTTCTGGGTCGTACCCTTGTAGATGCAGTTGCCCATAGTGTCGCAGATGCTGGCGCCGATGAGGGCGATGTCGGCGTGGAGGGGCTTTTCGAGGAGGTATTCCTCGCCGTCCACCACGACTTTCTGCTTGCCTTCCTCAACAACGGTGCCGAGACCGGTCTTGGTGAGCACGCCGCCGAGGCCTGCGCCACCGCAACGGATGCGCTCCGCCAGGGTGCCTTGCGGGCAGAACTCGATGTCGAGGGTCTTCTCGTTGAACTGTTGGATGGTGTCGGGATTGGTGCCGATGTGGGAGGCGTAGAGTTTCTTGACCTGCTTGTTGGCGATCAGCATGCCGATGGCCTTGTTCTGGTATGCGGTGTCGTTGCCGATCAGGGTAAGGTCCTTGACGCCCCTCTTGGCGATGGCCTCGATGACTTTCACGGCGGAGCCGCAGCCGAGGAAACCGCCGTACATGATGGTCATGCCGTCCTTTACGAAGGAAGCGGCTTCTTCTATGGTGATTAATTTACTCATTGTGTTAATGTTTTAAAGTGGGGTTATACAAAAGCCCCGCGCCATGGGGTGGAACAGGGCTTGTTTTTACTACCAGGCAAAGAGAGGTCTGTCGTGCATCATGTCGTTGACCTGCTTGCGGGTCTTGGCGATGAGCTCCTCGTTCTCGACATCGCAGAGGATGTTGTCGATCATCTCGACGATGCCGTCCATGTCATTCTCCTTGAGACCGCGGGTGGTGATGGCAGGGGTGCCGACGCGCAGACCGGAGGTCTGGAAGGCGGAACGGGTGTCGAACGGGACCATGTTCTTGTTGATGGTGATGTCGGCCTTGACGAGGGTGTTCTCGGCGACCTTGCCGGTCATGTCGGGGACCTTGGTGCGGAGGTCGATGAGCATGAGGTGGTTGTCGGTGCCGCCGGAGATGATCTTGTAGCCTCTCTTGTTGAAAGCTTCGGCCATGGCTGCGGCGTTAAGCTTCACCTGCTTCACATACTGGGCATAGTCGTCGGTCAGGGCTTCGCCGAAAGCGACGGCCTTGGCGGCGATGACGTGCTCCAGCGGACCGCCCTGCACACCCGGGAAGACGGCGGAGTCGAGCAGCTGGGACATCATCTTGACGACACCCTTCGGGGTGGTCTTGCCCCACGGGTTCTCGAAGTCCTTGCCCATCATGATGAGGCCGCCGCGCGGTCCGCGCAGGGTCTTGTGGGTCGTGGTGGTCACGATGTGGCAGTGCGCCACGGCGTTGTTGAGCAGTCCCTTGGCGATGAGGCCGGCAGGGTGTGAGATGTCGGCCATCAGGATGGCACCGATTTTGTCGGCAATCTCGCGCATGCGCTTCCAATCCCAGTCGCGGCTGTAGGCGGAGGCACCGCCGATGATCAGTTTCGGACGCTCCTGGAGGGCCACTTGCTCCATCTTGTCATAGTTGATGCAGCCGGTCTCCTCCTCCACTTGGTAGGCCACCTGATGGTAGAGGATGCCGGAAGAGTTGACGGGGGAACCGTGGGAGAGGTGCCCGCCATGGTTGAGGTCGAGGCCCATGAAGGTGTCGCCCGGTTGCAGGCAGGCTAAAAGCACTGCCATGTTGGCTTGCGCGCCGGAGTGCGGCTGCACATTGGCCCATTCGGCACCAAAAAGCTCCTTGACACGGTCAATGGCGATCTGCTCGCTCTGATCGACAATCTGGCAGCCGCCGTAGTAACGCTTCGTGGGAAGTCCTTCAGCGTATTTGTTGGTCATCACGGACCCCATGGCCTCCATCACTTGGGGGCTGACAAAGTTCTCGGAAGCGATCAGCTCAATGCCGTTGGTCTGGCGCTGACGCTCTTGCTCGATAAGGTTGAAGATTTGCTCGTCTCTTTTCATAGATATAATTAATTGATTATTAGATATTTTATGTTTTTCAAAAATAGTGCTGCAAACATACATAAAATTCGTGAAAGAAGAGTATAAAAATTTTTTTCATGATCTATTTACTTTTATAATCTTACATAATCACTGTTCACTGATCACTACTCACTGTTCACTCATCTCTCGCCACGCCTTGCAACATGATTCAGTTCCTTAGTAAATTAGCTTGCGGATGGCATCGGCATTGGCGTGGGGCAATATTTTGGAAAAGTGCCCGAGAATGCGCTCGAAAGATGCTTGCGGGGTGCGGTTGCAGTGGCAGGCGGCGCGCCCGACCGTGTTTTCCGGCGTGTTGAGCAATGCCCAGCCGAAGCCGTAGCGCTCGCCTTGCTTGTCCTTGGGATAGACAAAGTCTTCGGTGACGATGCGGCATTCCATCTGGAGCCGGGTGACGTAGTTGTCAAAGCGGCTTCGCATCTTCGGACCGGTAAAACCGCAGGCCTTGCGCAGCTCGCGGGTGATCATGGCCCCGTTGAGCTCGAGGATGTCGAGGATGGCGCGTTCCACGCTGTTCTCGGCAGGGTAGGGGTGTGTGCCCCGCCGGTAGTTCATCAGGTCGGGCCACCACTCCAGGCTGACGAACCCGGCGCGCCCACCGAAGAACTTGCCATAGACACAGGGCGTGTTCTGCACGGCGGGACCTTTCCAGTCCCACAGCGGCCAGCTCCAGCTGCCGTCGTTATAGCGCTGGTAGCGGCATTCGATGGAGGCCATCTCCTCTGCGGAGAAGCCTGCCACGGGGTTGTCCAATAACGGCAGGAAGCCTAATTGTTGGATGAGAGCGGTGAGGTCGTCGAATTCGTGAATGGTCATGGCGTTGATGAAGAGGTTTTTTTCCACGGCAGTATCAGTTTTGTGAAAGAAGGGATTACAACATGAAAATAACGTGCAAAGATAAAAGTATGGCTAAAAGTATGGCTCGCCGACAACGCCCCGATGTATGTCGCTGCCTCGGGTTATGTGATAGACAGAATCTTGATCTCCAGCGCTCCCCGTGGCGTGTCGAAATAGACGATGTCGCCGACCTTCTTGTTCATCAGGGTCTTGCTCAACGGTGAAAGGAAGGAGATCTTGCCTTTCGTGATGTTCGATTCGTCCACGCCGACAATCTGGTATTTGAACAGCCTGCCACTTCTCAACTCTTTGTATTCAACGGTGGCGCCGAAGGCGATGTCCTTTTGTCGCGCAGGGTCGTAGTCGAGGACTCTGGCGGAGCGGATGCGCTCCTCCACTTGCTTGAGTTTTGCCGTGAGAAAGTTGTTGTTCACGCGGGCATCGTTGTTGTCAACGCCCTCGTAAGGCTTGCGCTCCGCCAGGATGGCTTCGCGCTCCTCGTTCAATGCGGCCAATCCTGCGGACGTGACGAAATTTTCGACGCCGGCCGGCAAAAATGCTCTTGGTGTGACCAACGGGACCTCCTCCTGGTCACCCTCTTTTACAAATCCTCTGCTCATATTCTCTCCTCCATGCAATGTTCGCCGCTTTTTTTGCCGGTGGCGATGATGCTGATCTTGGGTTGTTTCATAGCGATGATATTGGATTGCAAAAAAACACTTTTTTTCAAAACACATCTCAAAAATAATTGATACTTTTGCAAAATATTTATCAGTCAAAAAAACACCTGTTGAAACAACAGCCGCAAAACCCCATGAAGAGTGCATTCCACAATCGGTTTCTGGCCCATTTCGGCTTCTCGCCCACGGAGAGCCAGCGTGTGGCGATGAGCCGGCTTACCGACTTCATTTATGAGAAGGGGGAACGCTTTTTGTTTATCCTGAAGGGCTATGCCGGCACGGGCAAGACCACTTTGGTGAGCGCTTTGGTGAGGGCGCTCGACGATATTCGCGTGCGCACCGTCCTCCTGGCCCCCACAGGCCGGGCCGCCAAGGTGATTTCCCAGTATGCGGGTCGCAAGGCTTTCACCATCCACAAGTGGATTTACCGTGTGGCCACCCGCGACGGGTTGCGCATGTTCATCCGCCGGGAAAACAAATCGACCCACACGCTTTTCATTGTGGACGAGGCATCCATGATTTCTGCCGACTCCCATGCCGGCGAGCTCCCCGGCATGGGCAGCTTGCTGGAGGATCTTATCGACTTCGTCTATTCCAGTCCCCACAACCGCCTGCTCCTCATCGGCGACGATGCGCAGTTGCCGCCGGTACACGCTACCGAGAGCCCCGCGCTTTCCGCCGAATACCTGAAAGCGGCGTTTGATGTGAATGTGCGCGACGAGCAGCTCACCGATGTGGTGCGCCAGGCCAACGATTCCGGCATCCTCTTCAACGCCACCAAGCTTCGCGATAAAATCCGGCGCGAGGAGATAGCCTTCCCCTTCTTCAGTGGCCAGCCTTTCGACGACTTCACCCGCATCCGTGGCGGCGAGCTGGAGGACCTGCTTTACGACCTTTATGGCCACAATGCGTGCGACGACATCGTGGCCATCACCCGCTCCAACAAGCGCGCCTACCTTTTCAACTGTGAAATCCGGCAGCGCATTCTCTATCGCGAAAACCGCATCGCCACCGGTGATTACCTGATGGCCGTCAAGAACAGTTACTATTGGCTCGACGAAGACTCCGAGGTTGGCTTTATTGCCAATGGCGACATCATGGAGGTGATGGCCATCCACAAGCAGCAGGAGCTCTACGGCTTTCACTTCGCCGACGTTACCGTGAGGCTCTGCGATTACCCCAACTATCCCGACATCGACATCAAGATCATCTTGGAAAGCCTTGAGGTGGAGGCGCCCTCCCTGTCGTTTGAGGACAATCGGCGGCTTTATGCGGCTGTGGCCGAGGATTATGCCGACATTGCCAACAAGCGGCTTCGCTTCCTGCAGATCAAGAACGATCCCTTCTTGAATGCCGTGCAGGTGAAGTTCGCCTACTCGCTTACCTGCCACAAGACGCAGGGCGGCCAGTGGAAGCATGTGCTCGTCGATCAAGGGTACCTTACGGAGGAGAACCTCGACAAAGAGTACTTGCGCTGGCTCTATACCGCCGTCACGCGCAGCACGGACAATGTGTATCTCATCAACTTCGAGGACAAACTCTTTGAGTGAGAGGTTGATAATAATGAAAGCTGAGGGGGCTTTCATCTCCACATTTTTTGTATTTTTGCGCCCAAATTTTTGATACTATGGATATCGACAACGTCAACGAGATTTTCTCCCATTTTAATAAAACCACGGTGTTGGTCATCGGCGATGTGATGATCGACTGTTACATCACCGGTACGGTCTCCCGTATCAGTCCGGAAGCTCCGGTGCCCATTGTCAATGCGCAAAGCCGCAACTACCGTCTTGGCGGCGCGGCCAACGTGGCCCTCAACCTCAAGTCGCTTGGTGCCACGCCCATTCTGTGTTCCGTCATCGGTGGCGACAACAAGGCCAAGGTCTTCTACGACTTGATGGAGGATTGCGAGCTGGATTCTGTCGGCCTGGTGCCCATGTTCGGGCGCAAGACCACCGTCAAATACCGTATCATTGGCAACAATGCCCACATCGTGCGTGTCGATGACGAGCGCGACGAACAGCTCAAGGAACGCGAAAAGCGGCAGTTCGTCACCACCGTTGAACAGCTTATCGAGCACCATCCCATAGATGCCGTCATCTTCGAGGATTATGACAAGGGCCTCTTCTCCAAGGATGTCATTGACGAGATACTCGGCTTCGCGCACAAGAAGAACATTTTCGTGGCTGTTGACCCCAAAAAGCGCAACTTCAACCACTATGCCAATGTAAATCTCTTCAAACCCAACTTGAAAGAGCTGGCCATGGGCATGCACATTGAGGATAATGTTGAGCTGAAGTTGGAAGACATACACCAACTGGCCAAACGTTTTGCTGCAGATAAAAATATTGACAAAGTGATGATCACCATGTCGGCCAAGGGCATTGCCTTCTACGATCGCCAGGCTGACAGGTTCTATCACCAGCCGGCATTCAAGCGTCGTGTCGCCGATGTGTCGGGAGCGGGTGACACGGTCATCTCCGTGGCCACGCTCTTCATGTACACGGGACGTTCGATGGAGGAGACCTGCTTGGCCTCCAACCTCGCGGGCGGCTTGGTGTGCGAGTATGTGGGTGTTGTACCCATCAACAGTGCGCAATTGCAGAATGAAATCGTCAAAAACCAGGATGCTGTAGTACAATAAAACAGCAGATTGTGCGTTTCCACAGTCTGAACTTCTGCAACAGTTATGAAACATCTTAGATACCTGTCGATCCTCCTCCTCCTTGTGACTGTCACCTTCTCCACCACCAAAGCCCAGTCGTCCGGGGCCTTTGGCGTGCCCAACTTGCTCAAATACGACAACAAACTTTTCCATTTCGGCTTCCTGTTGGGTTACAATATGGCGGATTTCACCATCCATTCCAAGGCCGACTGTAACGAAAGCGACACGCTCAACATCATCAATACCCGCGGTTACAGCGGCTTTAACCTTGGCATCGTGACCGACTTGCGCATGGGCAAGTACTTTGACCTGCGCTTCATCCCCACGCTCTCCTTTTTTGACAGAAGTGTGGCCTACAACGATGCGGTGGAATATCACCAGAACACCAACCCCAAGAACAGTGTGGCCGGTGCAGTGTACATGGACCTTCCCTTGTTGGTGAAGATGAAATCGTCGCGCATGATGAACAATATCAGGGCCTACGTGCTTGCCGGCGCCCAATACAGCCTCGATCTCACCTCTATTGCCAAGAAACACCAAAACAATGTCGGCTATGTGCTTCGCCTCCACCCTGGTGATGTGCATGCCATTGCGGGCGTGGGATTCGACTTTTACTGCACCTATTTCAAGTTCTCCACTGAACTTAAGATGTCTTTCGGCCTGCGCAATCTGTTGATTGAAGACCCTGACATCCATGCCACGACCATCAATTCCCTGAAATCCAAAATACTCATGATATCTTTTACCTTTGAATAATTATGGCTAACAACGAAGATCTTTTCAAACAAATTATCGCTCACGCAAAGGAATACGGGTTTATATTCCCCTCCAGCGAGATATATGACGGCCTCGGTGCCGTGTATGATTATGGCCAAAATGGCGTTGAACTCAAAAACAACATCAAGCAATATTGGTGGAAGTCGATGGTGCAGTACCATGACAACATTGTCGGGCTGGACAGCAGCATCTTCATGCATCCCACCATCTGGAAGGCTTCCGGCCATGTGGATGCTTTCAACGACCCGCTGATTGACAACAAGGATTCCAAGAAGCGTTATCGTGCCGATGTGCTCATTGAGGACCACATCCAGAAAATCGAGGACAAGATCACCAAGGAGGTGGAGAAGGCCCGCAAGCGTTTCGAGAATTTCGACGAGAAGATGTTCCGCGAAACCAACGGTCGTGTGTTGCAACACCAGAAGGAGATTGACTCGATTCGCGAGCGCTTTGCCGCGTTGATGAACGCCAACGACCTGGCTGGGTTGAAGGCCCTCATCGAAGAGCTGGGCATCGCCTGTCCCATCTCCGGCACCCGCAACTGGACCGATGTGCGTCAGTTCAACCTCATGTTCGCCACCAAGCTGGGTTCCGTGTCCGAAGGCGCCGATACCATATATCTCCGTCCCGAGACCGCCCAAGGTATCTTTGTGAACTTCTTGAATATTTACAAGACCGGCCGCATGAAACTTCCGTTTGGCATTGCCCAGATCGGCAAGGCCTTCCGTAACGAGATTGTGGCCCGCCAGTTCATCTTCCGCATGAGGGAGTTCGAGCAGATGGAAATGCAGTTTTTCGTCAAGCCCGGTGAGGAGCTCAAGTGGTTCGACTATTGGAAACAGACCCGCCTGCAGTGGCATACCGACCTGGGCATTGCCCCGGAGAACTACCGTTTCCACGACCACGAGAAGCTGGCCCACTATGCCAACGCCGCCACCGACATCGAGTTCAGATTCCCGTTTGGCTTCAAAGAACTGGAAGGCATCCACTCCCGCACCGACTTCGACTTGTCGCAGCACGAGAAATATTCCGGCAAGAAGCTGCGCTACTTCGATCCGGAGATCAACGAGAGCTATGTGCCATACGTCATTGAGACCTCCATCGGTGTGGACCGCATGTTCCTGGCTGTTTTCAGCAATGCCTACAATGAGGAGACCCTGGAGGATGGTTCCACCCGCGTGGTGCTGAAGTTACCCGCCAAGTTGGCCCCCAACAAGGTCGCTGTGCTGCCTTTGGTCAAGAAAGACGGCCTGCCTGAAATCGGACTGGAGATTTTCGACAAGCTGAAAAAGGAGTTCATGGTGCAGTACGAGGACAAGGACGCCATCGGCCGCCGATACCGTCGGCAGGATGCTGTCGGCACGCCGTTCTGCGTCACCGTGGACAACCAGACCAAGGAGGACGGCACTGTCACCGTGCGCGAGCGCGACACCATGGCACAGTATCGCCTGCCCGTCGATGCTCTGGTGAGCGAGATCTCCGCCAAGCTGCGTTAATTCACCGATGTCGTGTGGCCGGCATCTACGGTCGCCCGACATCGGTCACAAATATAATGATATGAAAAAACTTACTCTATTGCTGGGCGCTCTTTTGCTGGTTGGTGCAGCGTGCGCCCAAAACATGAAGGCCTTCATCAGCCATAAGGCCTATTGTACCTCGAACCTGCAGCCCTATATTGAATTCACTTTCATTGTGGGTGGCAATACCGTGGCTTATGCCCCCAATGAGTATGGCAAGTACCAGGCCGATGTGGAAGTGCTCGTCGAGGTTGCCCACGGCGACACCGTGGTCAAGGCGTTGCACTATATTCTCGCTTCCGATGAGTTTTCGGACTCGACGCGCAGCAACAAACCCGATTTCGCCGACATTCAGAATCTGCCAGTCCCCAATGGCGAGTTTTTCCTCAATTTTTATCTGAAAGATCACAACAGGGACTCTGTGGAACTGAAGTACATTGACCAGATTGTCGTGAATTTCCCCAACGACAAGATCTCCTCTTCCCGAATCTCCTTATATGAGAATATGATTCAAACCGACGGGGCGGGATTGTATTCCAGATATGGCTATGATCTCCCGCCGTTGTACTATTCATACGTGAAGGAGGAGCAAAGCATGCTGCCTTTCGCTTTGGAAGTTTACAACACTCCTGAAATCATTGGCAAAGGCCATTATATGAAGGCCAAGTGCTATATCGAGAATTTCGAGAACAAGATGGTGTCATTGCCCAATCAAATCATCACCAAGTTCTTGGAACCCAATGATGTGGTTGTCATCCTCGACCAATTCGGCATTCACCAGCTCCCCTCCGGGAATTTCAACGTGGTCGTGGAGTTGTATAATGACAGAGACAGCCTTCTCCTGATCAACAAGACGTTCTTCCAAAGAAGCAATCCCTCCATTCAGTTAGACATCACCCAATACGATGCCGTCGATATAGAGGAGACTTTCGTGTCCCGCTTCACGGATCGCAAGGTGTTGGAAGAGTACATCCGCTCTTTATATCCGATCAGCACCAATATGGAGAAGGAGTTCTTCGACACACGCATGAAGCAGATTCCTACCGAACAGCTCCAACGTTTCTTCTATGCCTTCTGGTTGGCTCGAAACCCCAATGATCCGGAAACGGCATGGAACAAATACAACAAAATGGTAGGTTATGTGCAGGAACGCTTCGGCAGCGTGCAGGTCAAGGGCTACAAGACCGACCGCGGCCGCGTTTATCTGCAGTATGGACAACCCAACGACGTCAAGGAGGTGCCGTCCGACCCTGTCACCATGCCGTACGAAATTTGGCATTACTATTATCTTGATGACCAATCCAACGTGAAGTTCGTCTTCTACGATCCCTCCTTGGTGGGCAACGATTACGAGCTTATCCACTCCAATAAATTTGGTGAACGTCATGAACCGAACTGGAAATATCTGATGGTGAGAAAAATTCAGGTTCAGCGAGATATCTATGATACTCATCCCGATAATTATTTTGGCGGGGATTTGGATGGAGATTGGAAATATCATTGATCGTGTTGAAGTGGCAGCTGGCTGTTTCTGAAATTGCTGAAAGTTTTTGATTACAAATAAGGAATGACGGGAAAAACCATCAAGATTCGTCAGGGACTGGACCTCCAACTCGACGGCGGAGCTGCTCCTGTTGTGGAGACGCACGCGCCGAGCCGGTATTATGTCCGCCCGTCGGATTTCCGTTGGATGACTCCTCAGCTCTTGGTCCGCGAGGGCGACCCCGTGTCGGTGGGCACACCTCTCTTTGCCGACAAGCGCGACCCTCGTGTGCGCGTCTGCTCGCCTGTGGGCGGTGTGTTGAGCCAGGTGGTCCGCGGTGACAAGAGACGTATTCTCGCGCTTGTCATAAACGCCGACGAGGCACAATCCCACTCCTTGGACGTTGAGGTGTCGGATGATCCATCGCCACGGCAAATTCGCGACATTTTGCTTCAACATGGCCTTTGGCCCGCCTTGCGGCAACGTCCGTTTTCCGTCATTGCCGATCCTGACGGCACCCCTGATGCCGTTTTTGTTTCTTGCTTCGACAGTGCGCCGCTGGCCCCGGATTTCAACGTGCTGTTGAAAGGCCGCGAAGCCGAATGGCACGAGGGCATCCATGTCCTGCGCCAAATCTGTCCCGGTGCCCCTGTCCATCTTGGATTGCGGGACGGTGCTGATAATGCGCTCTTTGAGAGAACGGAAGGTGTGAACTTGCACTATTTCAGCGGTCCGCACCCCGCCGGCAACATCGGCACTCAAATCGACTTCATCCGCCCTCTTGACAAGGGCGATGTGGTTTGGTATATCCACCCATGGCAGGTGGCGGCTGTTGGGCGGCTGTTTCTTGGCCATACGCTTTCCTATGAGCGTTGCATCGCCCTTGTCGGCCCGGCGGAACCGCGTCCACGCTATGTGGCGATGACTTACGGGGCTGATCTGTCGTCACTGCTTGCCTCCGACCCGCAAGGCCGCGCCGTGCGCAATATCAGTGGCAACGTGCTGACAGGTGTCGCCCTGGGCGAATTTCCCGGCGTGGGCTTTTACGATTGCCAAATTACCCGTCTGTTTGAGGGCGGCCAGCGTGAATTCCTGGGCTGGCTGCTTCCGGGATTGAAAAAGTGGAGCCTGTCGCATACTTTTGTGGCCTGGCTCGCCAAACGGAGAAAGTTTTCGTTTGACACCTCCATGCATGGCGGCGAACGCGCCCTCGTGCTGAGCGACGTGTATGACGAGGTCTTCCCGATGGATATCATGCCTGCCGAATTGCTCAGGGCCTGCATCGCAAAAGATGTGGAGCAGATGGAGGAACTCGGCATTTATGGTGTGGAAAGCGAGGATGTAGCACTGTGTGAGGTTGTCTGTCCCTCCAAAATCGCATGGCAGCAAATTGTGGAAGAGGCCCTTCATTACTTATATGAGAACTAAAAAACGGCGGAATATGGGATTTTTTCAAGAATGGAGCGACAGGTTGAGTGGCCACTTCGAGAAGGGGCGGCCGCTGCATGCTTTCAAAGCCCTGTTCGATGCTGTGGACGCCTTCCTGCTCACGCCAGCCGCAGTCACTCATGGTGGCAGCCATGTGCGCGATGCCGTGGACATGAAGCGCATCATGATCACGGTGATGATTGCGCTGTGTCCTGCCCTGCTCTTCGGCTGGTGGAACGTGGGATATCAACATTTCCTTTCTGTGGGTGCCACTCCCGGCTTTTGGCAGGCTTTCGGCTATGGCTTCCTGCGATGGCTGCCCATGGCGGTCGTGGTCTATGCTGTGGGACTGACCATAGAGGTGTGCTTTGCACAATGGCGCGGACACGAGGTTGCGGAGGGCTTCTTCGTGACAGGATTCCTCATTCCCATGATCATGCCGCCTACTGTGCCGCTATGGATCCTCGCCGTGGCCACCGCCTTCTCCGTGGTGTTCGCCAAGGAGGTCTTCGGCGGCACGGGTTACAATTTCCTCAACCCCGCCATTGTGACCCGTGTGTTCGTCTTTTTCGCCTATCCCTCCGTTATCTCCGGCGACAGCGTGTGGATCGCCCATCCCGGCGTGTGCGATGCTGTCTCGGGTGCAACGCCCCTGGCAGTGGATGTAGCCCAAATTCCATGTGATTGGGAACTCTTTGTGGGCGCGATTCCCGGCTGTATCGGGGAAACTTGCAAAATCGCTGTCCTGCTTGGGGCTGCCATCTTGTTGCTCACCAAAGTGGCCGATTGGCGCATTATGCTCTCTGTGCTGGTGGGCGGTGCCGGCATGGCTGCCATCTTCCATGCCGTGGGCATGACCAGCGTGCCGGTGCTCACCCAGCTGCTGATGGGCGGCTTCCTCTTCGGCATGGTCTTCATGGCCACCGATCCCGTGACTGCGGCGCACACCCGTGCGGGCAAGTACGTCTATGGCTTGCTTGTCGGTATCCTCGCCATCATGGTGCGTGTCCTCAACAAGGGTTACGTTGAAGGCATGATGCTCGCCATCCTTCTGATGAACGTCATGGCTCCGCTTATCGACTACTGCGTCACCCGTATCCATATTCGCAAACGTAAACAGAGAATCGCCCGGTCCAAAGTATGAAGAAGTTCAGCAATACCTATATTTTCCTCTATGTGGGCGCTTTGGTGACGGTCATCGCGCTGCTGCTATCGTTGGCTGCCGTCGGGCTGAAACCCAGGCATGAGGCCAACCGCCAGCGGGAGAAGGCCGTGCAGATTTTGAAAGCGGCGGGCTATGATGCCGCCGACAAGGCCGATGCTGTGAGACTGCTCGGAGAAGTGGCAAGTCCCAAAGCCAATGCCGCAGGACGTGAGATGTACGGCATCCACTGCCCGGACGGCACCGACGGCGTTGTGGTGTATGTGGATGGCAAGGGACTGTGGGGGCCCATCTGGGGCTATGTCGTTATGGATGAAGATATGAGTGAAATAAAGGGTGTGACCTTCTCCCACAAGTCGGAAACGCCTGGCCTCGGCGCCAATATCGCGGAACCGGAGTTCGAACAACGTTTTGCGGGGAAGAAGCTGCGTGACGGGAACGGGAATTTCAAGCCGCTTCAAGTGCTCAAGGGAGGTGGCCATTCCGACGACCCGCACGGTGTGGATGCCGTCTCCGGCGCCACCATTACCAGCCGCGGTGTGGAGAATATGTTGTCCCAAAGTTTGAAGGAGGTGGTGCAATGAAGAAGTCTTTAGGCCCTTTGAACAAGGAAAACCCGGTGTTGGTGCAGGTGCTCGGCGTCTGCTCTGCCTTGGCGGTCACGGCACAGCTGAAGCCCGCTGTGGTGATGGCCCTCTCCGTGACGGTTGTCTGTGCCCTCTCCAATCTTATCATCTCCTGGATACGTAATACGATCCCGCCTCGTGTGCGCATCATTGTGCAACTGCTCGTTGTCTCCTTCTTCGTGGTGATGGTCGATATGTTTCTGCAAGCCTTCGTTTATGACGTGAGCAAGATGCTCTCCGTCTTCGTGGGACTGATTATCACCAATTGCATTGTCATGGGCCGTTTGGAGGCCTTTGCCTTGTCGCACAAGCCGCTGCCCTCGCTCGTGGACGGGCTGATGAACGGTCTCGGCTATGGGTTGGTGCTTGTGGTAGTCGGCACGCTGCGTGAACTCTTCGGCCGCGGCACCTTGTGGAACTTTCGCATCATGCCCCAAGCGTTCTATGAGGCTGGCTACCTTGACAACGGCCTGATGATTCTCCCGCCCATGGCCCTCATCCTGATTGGCTCATTGATATGGATATTGAATCGTAACCCTAAAAATGTGAAATGATGGAACTGGTGGATATATTTGTGCGCTCTGTCTTTATCGACAATATGATTTTCGCCTATTTTCTGGGCATGTGTTCCTATTTGGCGGTGTCGAAGGATGTGAAGACGGCTTTCGGATTGGGTGTTGCGGTTTGCTTTGTGTTGATGGTCACGATTCCGGTGAACTATCTTATAGACAAATATCTGCTCGGCCCGGGCGCGTTGGCGTGGGCTGGCGCGTGGGGCGAGGGCCTCGATCTGTCGTTTCTGACGCTTATCATCTTCATCGCTGTCATAGCCGCCATTGTGCAACTCTTGGAGATGGTCATTGAGAAGATTTCCATGCCGCTCTATCAAGCTTTGGGCATCTTCCTGCCCTTGATTGCGGTGAACTGCGCCATACTGGGTGGCTCGCTCTTTATGCAGGAGCGGCATTTCCCCACGGTGGCGCACAGCTTTGTCTATGCATTAGGCTCTGGCATCGGATGGTTGTTGGCCATCGTGGCTTTCGCCGCCATCCGCGAGCGCCTGCGGTATTCAAATATCCCCAAACCGCTGCAAGGCAACGGCATCGCCTATATCATTACCGGGCTGATGGGGTTGGGGTTCATGTGTTTTCTTGGCATATAGGAGGATTAGAAATGTTGTTGAAAACCATAATTCTGTCGATTGTCATCTTTCTTGCCGTCATCTGGCTGTTGGTGGGGCTTTTGCTGTTTGCACGCAAACGGCTGGTTCCGGACGGGAAGGTGAAAATCACCATCAACGGTGAGCGCGAGATAGAGCATGAGCGGGGTTGCTCGCTGTTGCAGGCCCTTTCCGACGAGAAGGTCTTCATGCCTTCCGCGTGTGGCGGCGGTGGCACATGCGGCACCTGCAAGGGCAAGGTGCTTGCCGGTGGCGGAGACCTGCTGCCCACCGAGAAAGCCCACATCACACGCGCCATGGCTGCGGAACACTATCGCCTCTACTGCCAGGTGAAGGTGCGCGAAGACATGCGTATTGAGATACCGGAGTCGGTGCTCGGCGTGCGCAAGTGGACATGCCGCGTGCTCTCCAACCGCAACGTGGCCACCTATATCAAGGAACTGGTGCTGCAACTGCCGGATGGCGAGCGCATGGACTTCAGATCGGGCGGCTATGTGCAACTCGACATCCCTGCCTGCAACATTGATTTTGCCAATATGGATATTGACGAGCCCTTCCGCCAGGAGTGGCAAGCCCGCCGTTTGTTTGCCCTCAAGATGAAAAACAACGATGCCACGGTGCGAGCCTACTCAATGGCCAATTATCCGGCCGAAGACGGGGTGGTGATGCTCAATGTGCGCATCGCCTTGCCGCCCTTCGATCGCAAGAAGGGAGAGTTTCAGAAAGTGAACCCGGGCGTGGCTTCTTCCTACGTCTATGGGTTGAAACCCGGCGATGAGGTTGTGGTCTCCGGCCCGTATGGTGAATTTTTTGTGCAGGACACGAACCGCGAGATGATGTTCATCGGCGGTGGCGCGGGCATGGCCCCGATGCGCTCCCATATCTTCGACCAGTTCAAGACGCGGCACACGACGCGCAAGGCGACCTTCTGGTACGGCGGCCGCTCACGTCAGGAACTCTTCTATATGGATGAGTTTGAGCAGCTGGCGCGGCAATTCGACAATTTCGAGTTCCATGTCGCCCTTTCCGAACCGCAACCCAACGATAAATGGGACGGCCCGGTCGGTTTCATTCATCAGGTAATCTTCGAACAATATCTCCAACATCACGAAAATCCAGAAGACATTGAATACTATATTTGTGGGCCGCCCTTGATGTTGAAGGCCGTTCTGACCATGCTCGACAACCTTGGAGTGCCCTCAGAGATGATACATTACGATGATTTTGGAGGTTGAGAAAACGGATGATTTCATTCCTTGAAAAACAATATGCAAAATAAGTGGGTGTGTATGCTTTTTTTGTACTTTTGCCGCCCATTTGAAAAAACCTAATTTTTATCTATCAAAAAAATTATTTTATGGAAAACCAAGAACTTCTTCACCCGGAAAATGCTGATGTGCAAAACCAAGAGGTGAACTCTGGCGCTTCTGTCGAGGCCCAAGACATTACGTCCCAAGAAACTCCCGCATCCGTAGAGGAAAATGCCCCCATTGCTGAGGAGCCTGTTGTTGAACCCGCCGCCGAGCCTGTCGCTGAGCCTGTCGCTGAGCCTGCTGCCGAGACGGTGACCGAACCTGTTGCCGAGCCGGTGACCGAACCTGTTGCCGAGCCGGTGGTCGAGCCGGCCGCTGAAAAGTCCGCCTCTCCAGAGGAGATGATGGCCGAAATGGATCAACAACACGCTGCCGAGACGTCTGAGACGGCTGCTGAGGCCGAAGCTGAGACGGAGACACAGCCTGTGGAGGAAACTCTCGAACAAGTAGAGGCTGAATATGCCGATTTCGACTTGGAACAGTGTGTGGCTGAACTGGAACGTCTGGTGAAGGAGCCGAATTTCAATCTCATCAAAATGCGCGTGGGTGTGCTGCGCGCGAGAATCATCGAATTCTTCCGCGCCAGAAGACGTGCTGCACAGCAGGAATTTGAAGCTGCCAAGGCTGCTGCAGCCGCTGCAGCCGCGGAAAACCCTGAGACACCCGTCGAGGAACCCGCCGCTCCGTCCAATGAGCCCGACGAGATTGAAGTGCGCTTTAATAAAGCCTTCCAGCAATTCAAGGACTCCAAAGCTAAGTTCATTGAAGCCTTGGAAGCCCAGAAACAGGACAATCTCAATGCCAAGAACAAGATTATCGAAGGCCTGAAGAACCTCATTGAAACCGAATCGAACCTGAAGACCCTCAACGACAAGTTCAAAGAGCTTCAGGAACAATGGAAATCCATCGGTTCTGTGCCGCAAGCCGAGTCCACGAACCTTTGGCAGAACTACCATTTCTATGTGGAGAAGTTCTTCGACATCCTTCGTCTCAACAAAGAGGCGCGCGAGATGGATTACAAGAAGAATCTTGAAAGCAAGCTTGAACTGTGCGAAAAAGCGGAGTCCCTGTTGCTGATGGATTCCATCAATCAATCCTTCAAGGAGTTGCAGAATCTGCACGAGCAGTGGAAGGAAATCGGACCTGTGCCCGAAGATAAGAAAGAGGAGGTTTGGGAACGCTTCAAAGCCGCTTCCGACCAAATCAACCAGAGACGCAAGGAACATTATGACAAGTTGTTCGCCGAAGAGCAGAACAACTACAACGCCAAGGTCGTTCTTTGCGAACAAGCTGAGGAGATCACTGCGGCTGCCTCCGACAACATCAAGAATTTCAATGACATCAGCGACAAGTTGTCCGAGTTGCTCAGTGTGTGGAAGACGCTCGGCCCGGCCCCTGCCAAGCTGAACGACGAGATCTGGAACCGCTTCAAGGGTACGCTCGACAAGTTCTTCACCCAGAAGAAGGAGTATTTCCAGCAAATCAAGGACACGCAGATGCAGAACTACAATCAGAAGCTCAACCTCGTCATCCAAGCCGAGGGCATTGCTGACCGCACCGACTGGAAACAAGCCACTGCCGACATCCTCAGCCTGCAGTCTGAATGGAAGAACATCGGAGCCACCCCGCGTAAATACTCCGATCAGATTTGGAAACGCTTCAGAACGGCATGTGACAATTTCTTTGCTGCCAAGTCCGAATATTTCAACAATATTCAGGATAAGGAGAAGGAAAACCTTCAGAAGAAGGAGGAACTCATCCAAAAGATCCTCACACATGAATTCTCCGACGACCGTGCCGCCAATATCGATGTGCTGAAGGCCTATCAGAACGAATGGATTGAGATTGGCTTTGTGCCCAAAAAGGACAAGGATAGAATCTATGCTGAGTATCGTGCCGCTCTCGACAAGCGTTTTGCTGAACTGAAGATCAGTGCCGAGGATATGAGACGCACCCGTTACCAGTCGCGCATCGACAACATCCTCAACAATCCCAATGCGGACAAGCTCATTGACAAGGAGAAGAACTTCTTGAAAAACAAACTGGCGCAGCTGAAGGAAGACATTGTCCTGTGGGAAAATAACTTGGGCTTCTTCGCCAATTCCAAGAACGCTGAGATTATCACGGCTGAGTTCCGCAAGAAGATTGATGCTGCCAAGGAGGAGGTGAAGGACTTGGAGTACAAGATCAGGATGATGAACAATCCTAAGTCCAAGGATGACGAGGCACCTGCTGCTGAAGCTCCTGCCGATACTTCTGAAAATGAATAAATCAGATGCATAGAATATTTTCCTGCATAATATTGGCAATCCTTTTGTCAACAACCGTTTTATCTGCGGTCGCACAGTCGGCCGCAGATAAAATTTTAGGGGTCTATTACATCTCCGATGACCAGTCGGACGAGGACTGCAAGATACGGATCACCAAAACCTCCGACGGCCTGTATGAGGGGCAGATTATCTGGGTGAAGAACCCGACCTTCAAGGACGGGTCGCCCAAGCGTGACATCATGAACCCCGACCCCAAGAAACGCAACACGCCGGGCGACAAGATCAAGCTGCTGTTCCATTTTCGCTATGACGCCAAGGAGAACAAGTGGGTGGACGGGGAGATTTACGATCCCGTGCACGGCAAGTTCTACAAGAGCCGAATGTGGTTCGAGGATGACAAGACGCTGCGGGTGCGCGGCTACATCGGCGTGCCTGCGTTGGGCCGCACAATGAAATGGAAAAAGATAGGATAGCGTATGGAAAAACTCGACGTCAGAATTGACAAGTGGCTCTGGATGGTGCGTCTTTTCAAGACGCGCTCGTTGGCCACGGAGGCCTGCAATGCGGGCAAGGTGAAGTTGGATGGCACCAACGTGAAGCCCTCGCGCGACGTGCGCACGGAGGAGGTGTACGAGGTGCACATCGGCTCGCTGAACAAGACGGTGAAGGTGCTCGGCACACCCAAGAGCAGGGTGGGGGCGCCGCTCGTGCCGCAATACATGGAGGACCTCACCCCGCAGGAGGAGTACGACCGCATGAAAACCCTCAAAACCGCCGAGTACCGTCCCCACGGCCTTGGCCGCCCCACCAAGCGCGACCGCCGCCAGTTAGAGTATGTGAAGAGCCGGTATGCGGAAGAGGAGGATTAAGGGGAGTTAAGAAATTAAGAAATTAAGAAATTAAGAAGTTAAATCGAAATAGGGTGCTGCCACTGGCTATGACCATCGCTTTCTGTGCGATGCTTTTTGTCGTTTCCGCACAAAACTGGCAAACAATGCCCTCCGCCGTGCTTGTCAAAAACAAGTGCGTGAATTGTATCAAGTTTGATACGATTTGTCAGTTC
>JAFPXF010000042.1 GCA_017394765.1 Bacteroidales bacterium
AAGAAAAAGCCTAGCTTTAACGGGGTTATTAGTTCACCCTCCTTCCTTTGGTTATGATTAATTCATGTGATACAAAAATACATATTTTTCAACAACTCCATTCCTTGAATTTTTGACGCTGCAAAACTAAAGGTGGGGTTATTGAGAGTGTGTCCCTCCGGGACAATAGAGGAAAGATAATAGTTAAAAGTTTTCCTTGAGCAGCCCCGGCAGGGGCAAGAGCTTGGTAGAATAATGGATAATATTTTTCCTTGAGCAGCCCCGGCAGGGGCAAGAGCTCGGTAGCCAGGGGTTAAAGCGCGAGGGACGAGCGCTGCAACCCCTGGGAGGGATGCGTGCGCGGGAAGATCGCGGCGCGGGAGAACGTTGAGACGAGGTTGTGCGTTGCTCGCCGTGAAACGGATGCAGGGTTCGACGAGCCCGCGTGAGGGATTGAAGTGGAAATGATTTTGGTGGGAATGCGTTCCCTGGCGAGACGGAGGTTCCGCTTGACGCTTCGCGTCTCGCGGAATGGTGGTGGGCTTTAAACCAAAATCATTGGAACGGAAAGCCCGACGGCGCGGCGGCATTTGATAGTGTGCGCGAATGTGGCATGATTTCCGCCGCCGCGCCGGCACGCCCAAATAAAAAAAGACACAGAAGCCCTGATTTATAATTCCCTTTTTTGGGGCAATCGGATTTAAAGTGTATCTTTGCGCCCATTATTTCAAGATCTACAAATTGTAAAAAAATGGACACCTACATACACCGAGTACAATACTACGAAACCGACAAGATGGGCGTGACACATCACTCCAACTATGTACGCTGGATGGAGGAGGCGCGCGTTGATTTCCTCGACAAGATCGGCTTCGGCTACCGCAAGCTGGAGGAAGACGGCATCATCTCGCCCGTACTCGCCGTGGAATGCGAGTTCAAGAATCCCACTGTTTTCGCCGACAGTGTGGAAATAGAGGTGAAGGTGAGCGAATTCCGGGGCGTACGGCTCACCATTGAATATGTGATGCGCAAGCTGCCGGGCGGCGAACTTGTGCTGAAAGGGCGCACACGCCATTGCTTCGTCGATTCCGCCGGCCGTCCCATCATCCTCGACCACAGTTTCCCTGAATTTTCCCAAAAGCTGAAAGAACTGATGGAGGAGAATGACTCTCGATGAACATTGAATATTGATTTTAATCCTCGTTTTCAACTTAAGAGATTTATTGAATAGAAAAAAGGAGAGATGCGGGTTAAAATCTCATTTTTTTTATGTATGTTTGCAACCTCTTTTTAAAAACGATAAAATACTGATAGTATGCCAAGTAGAAGAAAAGAATTGTTTCCCAACGTTACCGATGCTGAATGGAACGATTGGAGATGGCAGGTCCGCAACAGAGTCGAGACCCTCGAAGAACTGAAAAAATATATCGACCTCACTCCCGAAGAGGAGGAAGGCGTGAAGAAGTCGCTTCAGACACTGCGCATGGCCATCACGCCGTACTACCTGAGCTTGATTGACCCGAACAACCCGAAGTGCCCGATTCGCCGCCAGGCTATCCCGACCGGCGCCGAGGTGCACCAGTCGCCGGCCGACCTGCTCGACCCGCTGCACGAGGATGAGGACTCCCCGGTTCCCGGCCTCACCCACCGCTATCCCGACAGAGTTCTGTTCCTCATCACGGACATGTGCTCCATGTACTGCCGTCACTGCACCCGCAGACGTTTCGCCGGCCAGCACGACTGCGAATCGACCCAGGACCGCATCCAGGCCGCCATCGACTACATCGCCCGCACCCCGCAAGTGCGCGACGTGCTGCTCTCCGGCGGTGACGCTTTGATGGTGGGCGACAAGATGCTCGAATCCATCATCCAACGTCTGCGCGCTATCCCGCACGTGGAGATCATCCGTCTCGGCTCCCGCACCCCTGTGGTCTGCCCGCAGCGTATCACTGACGACTTGGTGAATATGTTGAAGAAATATCATCCGATTTGGCTCAACACCCACTTCAACCACCCCAATGAGGTGACGGAAGAGTCTATGGCCGCTTGCGCCCGTCTTGCTGACGCCGGCATCCCGCTCGGCAACCAGACCGTGCTGTTGCGCGGCGTGAACGACGACACCGAGATCATGAAGCAGCTCGTACACGACCTCGTGCGTATGCGCGTGCGTCCGTACTACATCTACCAATGCGACCTCTCCATGGGGCTGGAACACTTCCGCACGCCCGTCTCCAAGGGCATCGAGATCATCGAGAACCTGCGCGGACACACCTCCGGCTACTGCGTGCCGACCTTCGTGGTGGACGCTCCTGGCGGCGGCGGCAAGATTCCCGTGATGCCCCAGTACGTCATCTCCCAGAGCCCGCACAAGGTGATCCTCCGCAACTACGAAGGCGTCATCACCACCTACACCGAGCCTGAGGATTATCAGGAGAACACCTGCAGCCCGCTGCCTGACAAGAAACACGTCGAAGGCGTGGCCTCCCTCCTCCACGGCGAACAGATGGCGTTGGAACCCAACGAGCTGGCGAGAAAGAAACGCCACAGAAAATAAAAAATATCCAGCATGGTAGAGACGCAAATTTTTGCGTCTCTACAGAGACCAAACGAGGTACGGTAACGAATTGCCGTACCTCATTTTTTTAGTACACGGGCTAAGAATCTGACACCCTTGCCGTATGGTTTGGTGGTTTTCCAAAAGAAATTTATTTCATCTGGAATGTCACCGGAATCTGCGAATAGGATCTGACAGGCACACCTTTATTCCTTGCGGGGATCCACTTTGGCATAGAGGAGATGACTCGCAAGACCTCCTCGTCGCACGGAGGGAACAATGGGGTTTTGATTGTCGCATTGCTGATGCTTCCGTCTCTCTCTACCACAAACTCCACTACAACAGTCCCGCTCACACCGTGTGCCTTTGCCACTTCCGGGTACTTCACTTCTTTGGCCAGATAGGCATTCAATACTTCCTGTCCACCTGGAAATTCGGGCATCTGTTCCGCAAAATCAACAAGATTTTCATCATCGTCAGCTGTTTCCTCTGTTTCTTCATCACGAATGACAACCGTAAAGCCTTTCAGTACGCGCGTGCCCACAACCGATGTGACCACCACATTGTCAAAAACGACAGTGGAGTGTCCCGGCAAATCACGGATAAGTGCTTGCAATTTTTCCGTCAGCATATCGCCATAACAGACCTCATTGGCAACCACTTTCCCGTCACGTATCACGATTGCACGGAAATTGATGACTTCCCATTTGATGTCATACGGGAAATTCTCCTCCATTGTCGCTCGAATTTTCGGGTAAAACAAAAGATCGCCACGATTTTGATAGCCGCCTCTCACACGAGGGCCAAGAACGAGATGTGGATCGGGTACTTTATGAACAAAAAAGGTGGAACTTCCTATCTCCGCCTCTGTTTTCGAAGACTTTTTCATAACGGAAATCTTGACTTTTTTTCCGACCATTGAATCCGGGACGGTCAAGTAGGTGTCTTTGATGACACCAACTGATGCGGCAAGTGAAACGTCCTCAGGTTTGCCATCGGTTATGATGTTCAAAGGCACAGGGACTCCAGCATAGACGCCCGTTTGCTTCTTAGTCTGAACAAACCCATAATGCTGGGCCTCGGCAGATCCGAATCCGAGCATAACGATAAATGAAATCAAAAAAAAGGTCACAAACGGGATAGCATTTTTTCTCATAAAAGTCCTCTTGTCTATTTTTACAATTTTTACGATGGTCTCCAAAACATTCTTTTTCGTATTGCCGTTACCATAATGCAAAGTTCGTAAAACACTATGGCAGAACAGCGCTGCAAAAATAACAAAATATTAATTGTATGCATCCGCACAGATATATCCGCGATTTTCGCGTATCCAGAGAAAAAAATGTTCACTGATCACTTTCACATTTCACTAAAAAATGCAAATATGATTTTTTTGTCAACCCATTAGTTGACATTTTTTGTATTTTTGCACGTTCGTTATTATAGTGACTGTTTTGAAACAAAGTGCAGGGCAATATATCAGCAAATTGATGGTTAGAGACCATTACAACCAGTCGGCGTTGGCAAGGGAATTGGGTATCTCACGTCAGATGCTGAACTATATTGTGCTTGACCAAAGAGAAATAACGCTTCCATTGTCCCTGAAAATCGAATCTCTGTTTGCTCTTCCCGAAGGCAAAATCCTGAAAATCCAGAACGAATACAAAATCCGGCAATACAAGGAGAGTCTCAGACGAGAGTTGTTCGAGAGACTGGAGCAGGCACACGCTTTCTGGTCTTACGACAATGTCACGGCAAACAATCTGCCTGATGAATTGCTGATCGAAAAAGTGTTTGTGCATCTCGACATGGATGATATCGCAAAATTATTCGAACTTTTCCCTAAAAAATACATTCAAAAAGTATGGCGTGAGAATATGGCCGTCCAAGGGGAGTACCTTTTCGACCTGAATGTGATGATCGCGCTCGTTTTCTTTCACATCAAAAAACCTGAAGCGTTCCTCCACCGCCAGGAAATGTCACATCTGAAAAAAATAACTCACTATGCGTAAAGGATTAACCCCGAACATTGAAGTCATCATCGACAACGTGTCACAACTGGAATGCATCAAACCCTACACTTTGTGCGGCGGTACGGCTTTAGCCATACAGCTGGGCCACCGAATGAGTGAGGATTTGGATTTTATGCTGTGGCGAATCTCCAAAGCGGAGAAGCCCGAGGTGGACTGGCCTACGATTGAGAAAGAGATCCAAGAAAAGGTTGGCGAAATACAACATCGTGACATCCTCGGTTTTGACCAAGTCGCTTTTGTGGTCAATGGGGTGAAACTCTCTTTTTTTGTAAGCAACAATTATTCCCCTGTCAACCAAAGAATTGAATATCACGGAAATATATATTTAGCCGATATCGCTTCTATACTTGCCATGAAGCTGGAGGTGATGCTGCGCAGGCTTAAATACAGAGACTACTATGATATTTACTCTATTGTGAAAGCCGGGCACTCCCTACGTGACGGTATCGAAGCGGCTGTGAAATATTCTGGACATAAACTCTCTTCCAAGTCCTTGATGATAATGCTCTCGACCAACCGGATTCCTTTTGACAACGGCTTCTCGCAAATGAGTCCGATATATGATGTCTCTACAGAGACCATGCGTGAATTTCTGGTAAAGCATCTTAACGAGTGAGGCTCTAAACCAACCAACTTAAACCATCGTCATGAGCAAGAAAGAATAATCTGCCCCGTTTGCGGATATGACCGTTTGCCAGAGCCCCCTCGCGACGAACACGGTTGCCCGACATACGTGATCTTCCCGTGCTGTGGCTTCGAGTTCGGTTTCGATGACGATTCCGAAGGACACACCTATTCCACCTACCGGCAACATTGGATCGACCGGGGGTTCCCCTTCTTCAACGCGAAGAAACGGCCTGCCAACTGGAACGTTCGCACGATGAAACGGCAGCTGGAGAACACTACCTCCGCTCCCCCTGGCCCTGACCGGCCTGCGAGCCCTCCAACTCCATCTTCCCGAACTTGAACGACAGCCCGAACCGCACCGTCCGCGCCCGATAGCTCACACGCGTGGAGTCGCTGTAACTGTAATAGGGATTGGTGTTTACGGTCACGTTGCGGTTCCAGTCGAAGAGGTCGTCCACATTGACCCACACCGCGATGCGCCGCTTCCAGAACTCCGCCCGCAACCCGAGGTCGATGCTGTAGCTCGGCCGAACCGTGGTGAACAGGAACACGTTCTGCGACTGATAGTTGGCGGCGGCGTTCACCTCCAAGACCTTCCACAGCTTCGCCCAGAAGTTCAGCCGGAAACTGTACCCCAAATTCTCCGTCTCGTAGGGCTGATCCTCGTCGCGGAACTGGAACGCCGACTTTGTGTAATAGACATTGCCGTAAAAACGGATGTTCATAAAGCTCTTGAGCTGGTACGTAACATTCACCTCCGCACCCGTGTTCAGGGTCTTGCCCGCGTTGATGGGCTGCGAAAAATAGACCATCCTTCCGAAAAACGGGTCGTAGCAGACATCCGCAAGGCTGGAGAACTCGTCTTTCGTGTTCTTGAACCACGCATTGACGCCCACGTTGCCGAACTTGTTGATGTACTTCGTCCAGCCCGCCTCAACCGAGTTGGTGAAT
>JAFPXF010000043.1 GCA_017394765.1 Bacteroidales bacterium
CGACGATCAAGGAGGTCAGCACGAAGACGGTGTATGTCCGCGCTACGCATCCGAACTACACGACGGCCACCTGCGACTTTGTCCTTGAGGTGACGCCGGCACCGGCCAGCGACCTGCACTTGACCTGCCCGACGACGGGCACGGACAACGTGACCAAGTGGGTGTATGACGGTCAGGATCACTATGCCGAGGCTACGGCCACGGGCATCAGCGGCACGGACGACGCTACCGAGATTGTGATCGAGTACAGTCTTAATCAGACCGACTGGAGCACTACGGCCCCGACGATCAAGGAGGTCAGCACGAAGACGGTGTATGTCCGCGCTACGCATCCGAACTACACGACGGCCACCTGCGACTTTGTCCTTGAGGTGACGCCGGCCCCGGCCAGCGACCTGCACCTGACCTGCCCGACGACGGGCACGGACAACGTGACCAAGTGGGTGTATGACGGCCAGGAGCACTATGCCGAGGCTACGGCCACGGGTATCAGCGGCACGGATGACGCTGCGGAGATCGTAATCGAGTACAGTCTTAATCAAACCGACTGGAGCACCACGGCCCCGACAATCAAGGATGCCGGCACAAAGGATGTTTATGTCCGCGCTAAGCACCCGAACTACATGACGGCTACTTGCGACTTCATGTTGGAAATCACTAAAAAACGTCTGAACATCACGGGTAACTTTACCAAGATGTATGACGGCACTCCGTTCGAGGTGTCTTACAGTGACCTGTCCTATGACGGTCTGGTGGCCGGCGAAGCCTTCACTTCCGGTAAGATTACCACCGACGGTTACCAAGTGGGCGTGTACCACTGCCGCAACAACCAGTTCCTGCGTATGATGGACGATCTGTTGGCCAACAATAGCAACTTCGGCCCGGCCAGCATGACGGCAAACTATGCGCCTTTCTTCGATGTGACTTTGGAGATTACTGTGCGCCCGATAGTGATCACTGCCAAGAGCACCACGAAGGAGTATGACGGCATCCTGCTGACAGTCAACGATCTGGCGGCTCCCGGCTATGACATTACAAGTGGCAGCCTGGCTACGGACGATGCCATCTCCTCCATCAGTCTGACGGGTAAGATTCTTTGCGTAGGCGACAGTGCCAGCAAGATCTCCAACGCTGTCATCATGCATGGCACCGGCTCTGATGCAGAGGATGTGACGGATAGCTACACCATCACATACGTGAACGGTCATCTCATTGTGACGCCGGTGTCCACATCGCTCGTTTGTCCCGCTAACCTGAACATCACGCTCTGGTACGGACGTTGCGACACGATGGTGGTCCTGCCGGCAATGGCTACGCTGACCCCGGCAGTTGACAACACGACTATTGTCAACGACCTGGCTCTCCAGAACCCGCTGCCTGTGGGAACCCACACCATCACGTGGAGCCTGCTTGACGACTGCGGAAACGAGATGCAGACCTGCACCCAGACCGTGACGGTCCAATTCCCGCCGTGTGAGCCTGTGTTCCTTGACGGACGCACCTACAACGCCGAACGTATCGGCTGCGACTGCTGGACCACGGAGAACCTCCGCAACGAGCACTACAGCGATGGCACCGACATTGCAAACTTCAGCAGCTATCGCAACAGCGACTCCTTGGAGAATATCTACGGCAAGCTCTACAGCTGGTATTCTGCAGTCCGCGTGCCGGAAGGCAACGACACCCAGGCACCTGCCGACTCCATGGCTCCTACGGGCGCTTACGTCCAGGGTATCTGCCCGCAAGGCTGGGCACTGCCCACCATCGCTGAGTACCAGACCATGTTCCAGGCCTCCGGCGGCGTCGCCGGCCTGGTGAAGAGCCCGTCCTCTCTCGTCTGGCTGCCTGGCAAGCAGGGCATCGCTCCCAACAAGTTCAACGCCTTCGGTGCCGGCTACTACGATGCCAACATCGGACGCTACACCGACCTGCTGGGTGTGACCCACTTCTGGGCTTCCGACTATACGGCAACCTCCCCGACAGCCCACAACTTTGTCCTCAACTACTACTGCGAGGACGGCCTCGACGAGACTGCCGACAGAGACTTCGGATTCAGCATCCGCTGCGTTCAGAAGAAATAAGGAAGAATACAGAATATGATAACTCCAAGGCCCGGAGCGTAAGCTTCGGGCCTTTTTTGTATTTTTGCACCCTAAAAAACAAGACGATGTACAAGGAATTGTTGGACGAGATTTTCAAGTGTTACCCCATGTATCATAAGATTGGCTCTGCGGCCTACAAGGAGGGGCTGGAGAACATCGAGGCGCTGCTCGCCATCGTGGGCAACCCCGAATGGCGGCTGAAGGCGGTGCATATCGCCGGCACCAACGGCAAGGGCTCCGTGGCGCATCTGATGGCCTCCTACTGCCAGGAACGCCACCTCCGCACCGGACTGTTCACCTCGCCCCATCTGGTCGATTTCCGCGAGCGCATCCGCATCGACGGCGAGATGATCCCCGAAGAGGCGGTCCTCGACTTCTTCCGCCAGTACAAGTCCCGATTTGACTTCTTGGAGCCCTCCTTCTTCGAGATGACCACTGCGCTGGCGTTCCACTACTTCGCCCAGCAGCAGGTTGACGTGGCCATCGTCGAGGTGGGCCTCGGCGGTCGCCTCGACTGCACCAATGTGCTGCATCCGATGCTTTCCATCATCACCAACATCACGTTGGAGCATACCCAGATGCTGGGCGACACCATCGCGAAGATAGCTTTCGAGAAGGCTGGCATCATCAAGCAGGACACGCCTGTGGTCGTGGGGGAATTCCACCCTGAGAGCTACCCGGTCTTCACCGACATCGCCGACCAGCGGCATGCACCGCTCTTCCTCGCCGAAGCCAATTACACCGTGGAGGGCGACCTCTACGACTGCACCGTGCGCCACTACGACGGCAGCGTGCTGTATGAGCATCTGCACCTGCCTTTGGACGGAGAGTACCAGCGCAAGAACTTAGCCACCTTCCTTCAGGCGGTGGAGCTGTTCCAGCAACTGTGGCCCGCCGACAAGGACGTGGTGCCCGCCGCCGTGGAGCATGTGATGTCCAACACGGGACTGCAGGGCCGCTGGCAGGTGCTGTGCCGCACACCGCTCACCATCTGCGATGTGGGCCACAACGTGGGTGGACTCTCCATCACCATGCCGCAACTCGCAGCCCTTCCCTGCCGGCAGCTCCGCATCGTCTTCGGCATGGTCAGCGACAAGGACCTTGACCATGTCATCCCCCTGCTGCCCGTCAAGGCACTCTATTATGTGTGCCGATCCGACAACGACCGCGCCATCCCCTCCGACGAGCTGGCCGGCATACTTGCTCAGCACGGCCTTGACTGCCGGGTCTTCGGCACCGTGGCGCAGGCATATACCGCCGCCCGGGGCGACGCCGCCCCCGATGATGTTGTCTTCATCGGCGGCAGCTGCTTCGTCGTCGGTGACCTCCTCTCTGCCATCGAAAGAAAAGAATGATAGACTCCTGAACCTATAAGGCCATGTTTACAACCTATTCCGCATCTGCAGGCTCCGGCAAGACCACCCACTTGGTGGCCGACTATATCTCGCTCTGTTTTGCATTCGACAGTCGCGATGTGTCGCAGGCGCGTTCCGACACGGGACTCTTTCGCAAAATCTTGGCCATCACCTTCACCAATAATGCCGCTGCTGAGATGAAGGAGCGCATTGTGCAGACCCTCCACGAGTTTGCCTTCAAGCCGGCAGACGGACTGTCGCCTCGTGCCAAAGCCATCTACCGCATGGTTGTGGACCAGCTCTTCTCGTCAAAAAAGGCTTCACAAGAGGAGATTGACGCCTTCATGCGGCGCGAGTCGCTGGAACTGCTCCGTAGCATCCTGTACGACTACGCCCGCTTCTCGCTCAGCACCATCGACAGCTTCTTCCAGCGCGTCATTCGCTCCGCCGCGCTCTCGCTCAACCTGAATCTCAACTACTCCGTCCAAATCGAGCTTAATGAGTTTTTTGTACAGGCTATAGACCAACTGCTCAATGAACTGAGTGCCGGCACGGAGCTGTCGCACAAGCTGCTGTTCCTGTTGGAAAACAGCATGGAGGACTCCGGCAACCTCAACGTGGACCGCGAGTTGCGCCAAGTGCTCAACATTCTTTACGACAATATTGATAAAAACTACGACTATCTGCAGAGATTGCGCACGGTTGCCCCCGCGCAGTTCCGTGAAACCATTTCGTCCTGGCGCATTCGTCGGAAGGAGCTTCCGGATGTGATCCGGGCGGCTGTCAAAGACGTGGCCGCCGAAGGACAGGCTCATATCGACAATCTTGGCTTCTCATTCAATTCCACAACCTTGAACAAATGGTTCGAAAAGGTGATGGAAGATCCGATTAAATATTATAAGACTGATTTTGAGGAATTTATCAATGAAAAAACCGGTACTTACTTTAGAAAGGAGTTGACAGCTGACAAACAGAGGCGTGCGGATGCCGAGCTGCCGGCCATCATCGGTTGCTTTAACCGCGTTCGGGATATCCAGACCCCGCTGCGCCGCGAATATCTGGACATAGGGCTGGTATTGGTCAATGCCTTCAAATTGTCGCTGCTTTTCGATCTTCAGGAGAAGATGAATGAGATTAAAACCCGGCGCAATATCATGATACTCAGCGAGTCCAATATGTTTATCTATGAGCATATCAAAGGAAAGGACATGCCTGAGATCTTCGACCGCATCCCTTTCGGCCATTTTTTTATCGATGAGTTCCAAGACACCTCCGACCTGCAATGGCGTGATTTGAAGCCGTTGATCGTCAACAAAGCCCTTGCCACCAGCGGACACGTCACCCTTTTCGGGGATGTCAAGCAGGCTATCTACCGCTTCCGCAATGGCGATGTGGAACTGTTTTACAACCTCATTGATTACAATAGGCTGAAAAAGGACAGGGATCTGGCGGCGGTGGGCCCCGACGGGTATGAAAACAGGCGACTTGAATACAACTTCCGTTCAACTGCGCCCGTCATTCGTTTCAACAACGCCTTTTTTGGACAATACAGTCGTGTATTGGGACTGGAAGATTACTATAGTGATGTGGAACAGCTGATTATGAAACCGAAGCCGGGCTTGGTGGAGATCTATTTGGCGGGCGGTGGCGAGACGGGCGAGGAGTTGACTGCGGACACGCCCCGTGCAGGCCAACATCGGGACGAGCAGATAGAGACCTATATTTCGGCCCATCTGCAGGACCTCAAGCCGGAGGATCGTGAGGTGCTGCGTGCCGTGGGCGATGCCCTCGCCCGTGGCTACGACTACGGGGATATAGCCATTCTCTACTCCGGGAACGACAAGTGTACGCGCATTGCAAACCTTCTCTTGGATATGGGCTTTCCTGTGGTCACGGAACGCTCGCTTGTATTGAGCGCTTCCTCCTCTGTCAATCTCATTATCCAGACAATCAAGTATTTGTTGCAGCCCAATGACCTTGTGGCCCAGACAACCATCCTGCATGCTTTGGCTAAAGTCAAGGGCAACGCAGAGGTTTTGCCGCAAAAGCTCCTAAGCCTCTCTTCCTCCAATTTCCACGACTTGATGCAGGAACTCTATGGTCTGGACATTCCCTGCCATTGGATTTCCCAGCCTCTTTTCGTTTTGGTCAAGAATATTATCCGGTTTTATGAACTGGACCGGACCGGGGATCCTTTCATTGTCGATTTCGAGAACATCGTGTTGGATTATCTCAAAAACCGCAACGGCGAGCCGGCGCAGTTCCTGCAGTGGTGGCAGATGCTGTTAGAGACGGACCAGATGTTCTCCCTTACGCTTCCGTCTGATCTGAATGCTATAAAAGTCAGTACGATACATAAATCCAAAGGGTTGGAGTACCCGGTGGTCATTTTCCCTTACGCAAAGGGCTCCAACCGGTTGCATCCCACATGGACCGTCACGCCCGACCAGCAAGTGGCCTATATTCCTCTGAAGAAGGAGTGTATTGATTCTTCATTTGAGGATTTGTACCATGCGGAGGTTCGCAACAGCCGGCTGGACGAACTCAACCTGCTCTACGTGGCGCACACACGCGCGGGTGACATGCTGTATGTCATCACGGCGGCCCAGGGCAGCGAGGAGGGCTACGGCGATGCGATGCTCAGCCTCATTCGCCAGAAAGAGGCCGGCGCCGAGGCCGGTGATGCGGACGAGCTCCGTTTCACCCAAGACGAGACTTACCCCATGCTCTATTATGCCGGCGACATGCAGTGGCGTAAGCAACAGACCGACAAGTCCGTGGTTGTCCCCATTGTCCCCGAAATCAGGACATCGTCGTTCACGATGCACAGCGTGGCCAACATCATCTCTGTGGAAGAGGAGGACGAGCGGGCCATGGGCAATTTCATCCACGATTTTCTCTCCGTGCAGGAGCGCTTCCCGCAGAGCATGGAGGAGGTGGAAACGCTTGTGGCAACGGTGGACGAATCGCACCGTCCGCGCCTGCGCGAGGCTCTCCGGAACATCTTGGGAAATGAGGAACTGCACCCCTGTTTCGCTCCTGGCGTGAAGGCCCTCAACGAGACCACCATCCTTGACGCCGACGGCACGGAACATCGTCCCGACAGGGTGGTCTTCCTTCCCGACCGCGTGGTGGTTATCGACTACAAGACGGGGCAGGAGCATGAGGCATACGAGCAGCAGATAGAGACCTACTGCGGCCTGCTGCGGGGAATGGGGTATGGGAATGTAACAGGGAGAATACTATATGTTTAGATATTGTTGTATAATCGTTTTTTGTATCTTTGCCGCCCATATTTTGAGCGAGGTAAGATTATGAATGATTTACTTGAAAAACTGGAACTTATATACAAACGATGGCTTCAGATCGGTGAGGATATCGCGCAACCTGATGCGATGAACGACATGAAGAAGTTCATCAAGATGAGCAAGGACTACAAGGATCTGCAGCCCGTGGTGGACGCCTACAAGCGCTACAAGGATGTCATCGGCAACATCGCCAACGCCAAGGATATCCTCGCCAACGAGAAGGACGAGGAGTTCCGCGAGATGGCCAAGATGGAGCTGGACAGCTTCTCCACGGAGAAGGAGCAGCTGGAAGAGGACATCCGCCTGCTGTTATTGCCCCAAGACCCGCAGGACGGCAAGAACGCCCAGATGGAAATCCGCGCCGGCACCGGCGGCGACGAGGCCAGCATCTTTGCCGGCGACCTGTTCCGCATGTACCAGCACTATTGTGACAAGAAGGGTTGGAAAATCGAGGTCATCTCCATGACCGAGGGTACCGTGGGCGGCTACAAGGAGATTGTCTTCGCCGTCAATGGCGACGGGGTCTATGGCATTATGAAATACGAGTCGGGGGTGCACCGCGTGCAGCGCGTGCCGCAAACCGAGTCGCAGGGCCGCGTCCACACCTCTGCTGCCTCCGTGGTGGTGCTCCCCGAGGCCGACGAGTTCGACGTCGAGCTCAAGCAGAGCGACATCAAGAAGGAGACCTTCTGCGCCTCCGGCCCCGGCGGCCAGTGCGTCAACACGACCTACTCTGCCGTGCGCCTCACCCACATCCCCACCGGCATCGTTGTCTCCATCCAGGACGAGAAGTCCCAGATCAAGAACCTCGAGAAGGCCATGCGCGTGCTGCGTACCCGCCTGTTCGAGATGGAGTACAAGAAATATCTGGACGAGATCGCCTCCAAGCGCAAGACCATGGTCTCCACCGGCGACCGTTCCGCCAAGATCAGGACCTACAACTACCCGCAGAACCGCGTCACCGACCACCGCATCAACTTCACGATGTACAACCTCGCCAACTTCATGAACGGCGACATCGAGGAGGTGCTGCAAGCCCTCCAGGTGGCCGAAAACGCCGAGCGCCTCAAAGAAGAGATCGTTTAATTACCGTGCGTGATTTTGGGAATTGGATGTTGGGGTAGGGTATTCGCCAAAAGCAAATCGCAAATCCATTTGGCATAGATATAGATGTTGACCTGCAGTTGGTTTGCGGTTCTTGTTGATGAACAGATGCACATATTTTCTTTGTCCGTACACACGTGCGGACACCCCATAGCTCCCCTTCTATTTTAGAAGGGGTGGCCGTAGGCCGGGGTAGTAACATAAAGAATTATAATACTTTATAAAAGAGACAGCTGCCATTAACGGCATCAGGGTCAAAGACCGCTATGTCCAGAATCTCACCTGTGAATAGGAATTTGTTGGGCTGTTCTTGAACGAACCGCAAGGTGGACAACAAGGATGGCCTAACGGCCAATCTCTCATATAACTACCCCGCCCTTCGGGCACCCCTTCTGAAATCAGAAGGGGAGTTTTTGGGGCGCGGCACCCAAGGTGTCGCGAAGCACCGGGGTTGCTCGCCGCGAAAGGGAGACGCGTGGCCATGGGCGCAGTGGAGATCAATCATGGAGACGAATTGCAATAACCGGCTGTTTCCCCGTCATCGGTTGCTTCCACCATTCCGCGGTGAGAAGCATGTCTTCATCATCGCATCTGTGTCCCGCGCCGCGGGTGGGCTGCATGCACCATGTTTCTACCGAGCTATAGCCCCTGTCGGGGCAACGTTTTCATACGACCCTACCAATGATCAGCCACCATTAGCCGTTGGCCGTTGGTTATTGGAGTCAATTTCTTAATTCCTTAACTCCTTAATTTCTTAACTATGAATATCAAAGACCAACCCTCAACAGCCAACCCCCTACTTGTTAATATTTTCCAGCCGTTGTGGATAACTCATCCGACGGGACTGCGGTTATATTTGCTATTTTTGCACCGTTGTTTTGCCGTGAGGCAGGCAACGTTTTTTTTGTATTTAAATGATGGAAAAAAAAATATTTCTGTTTGTCGGATTGTGGCTAACCCCCATCATGCTGTGGTCGCAATGTCCGGTGTTCACGGATTTGAATGCATCGGGCGTGATCTGTCAGTACGGGACGTTCAACAATCCGTTTATGAATACAGGAATAGCATACGGGCGGCACACCGTGATCACGCAGCAGGGTGGCGATCCCAACACGGGCTATCAGCTGCCTTTCCTTCCGCCGGGTGAGAATGCGGTGGTGAAGCTTGGGAACGAACAGGTGGGTGCAGAAGCGGAAGCGGTGACCTACCAGTTCACGGTGGATAATGATTCATCCATTTTACTTTTGAAGTATGCAGTCGTGTTCGACGACCCGCAACATCCGGCGCCGACACAACCACATTTTTTGGTGCGAGTGCTTGATGCCGCAGGAAATCCTGTGGAAACATGCATAGACTTCGATGTAGCTGCGTGGAATTCTGAAGGCATAATACCTGGATTCTTATCCTATGGCATAGTCAAATACCGTCCGTGGGATGTTGTCGGCATTAATCTTTCCGACTATGCTGGACAACAGATCAGATTGCAATTTGTGACTTACGATTGTGCTTGGCATGATCATTTTGGATACGCGTACTTTACGGCATCTTTTGTTAGTAATAAACTTTCCTTGACAAGCTGCAATGGTAATCAAATCACACTAAGTGCCCCACTTGGATTTGCTGGTTATTACTGGGACAATGGTAGCACTTCTTCGAATGCCACATACAGTGTTACCAATACCACAAATGTCAATTGCACCATTTCTTCCTTAACGGGATGCCAATTCTTGTTGAGTGGGACAATCTCGAATCAAAGCATGCCACATACCACTGATTCTGTTGTCTTTGATACTATATGCGAGGGGGAGCCCTATAACGGGCATTCGTTTGCTCTTCCCGTACAAAATGTCTCTGGAATGCACTTGTTCCGCAATACTTTTTTCAATATTGCGGAATGTTTGGAAAATGGGCCTACCACTACACTTTTTCTAACTACAAGCCAAAAGTACTACCATATATACGATACCGTATGTCTTGGTTCAGACTATATGGAGAATGGATTCAATATCACAAACCTGCAGGAAAGAGAACGGCTTGACAGCTTGATTTTCAACAGACAGTATGGATGCGACTCCATCGTGGTGTTGCACCTTACGGTAACTCCGTTTTATACTTTGAGTGGATATATATCAGGCAATAATACACCTTGTGTACAGGATGTGCATACATACACTTGTTCTGGAGTTGATACGAATGTGCCTTTGTCGTGGAGCGTGTCAGATGGCCTGACGATTCTTGATGGTCAGGGAACGCAAACTGTGGATGTTTATTTTGACGAGAACGCAATTGCCCCTGCCATAATTTCCGTCACAGGTGCCAACAATTGTGTTAGCGGAGAAGTCACAATCAGTATTTCACACCATCCATATTACCATTTGTTTTACCAAGACAGCATCTGTTCCGGCAACGAATACCACGGCTACGGTTTTGACTTGGCGCGGCAGGACAGTGCCGGCTGGTTTACGTTCACCCAGCACTACACCACAGTGAACGGCTGCGACAGCGTGCGCATTTTACAGCTGTTGGTGACTGGCACGCCCACGCTCACAACGCTTGCACAGCCTGCCGAGATTTGTGCGGGGCAGAACACCGCTATACACGCCCTGGGGGAGAACGCCTCTTTTTCGCAGGGTGGCACCACACCAACTGTGGCCATTGGCGACATCCTCTGTACCGACAACTCCATAGTGAAGCCCTCTGCCTGGCCCGTGGCAGGGAAAACAGCAATGGGCATTGTCTTTTATGTTGATAATTCGGGGGAACATGGTTGGGCAGTACATCTACAAGACCAAAGTACTTATATAAGATGGGGTGGAGGAGGAACGGATATACCCACTCTTACCAACTATTATTCGGGACGTTCAGCAATCAGTGATTTAAATGGTTATGCCAACACGCAGAAGATAAGAAATGCGGGTAATTCAGCAACATACCCGGCTGCGTGGGCAACGGATTTTGCAAATGGTTGGTATCTTCCAGCCATTGGTCAACTGAGTTTGTTGTTCGCTGAATTAGTTACGCTCAATTCATCTTTGGATGTGGTTGGGGGAACAAAATTCCCTACGAATTACTATTTTTGGTACTGGTCTTCGACGGAGTATGACCAAACATATGCTTGGAAAGTATCTATCGATGGAAATACGCATTTTGATTATAAAAGCGGGTATAACGCTGGTAATTATATGCGTTCTGTCAGGGATTTTTAAAGGTGATACTAAATGAAAAAGCCAATTGTTGTATTGATGATTTTATTATTGTATTGTTGTGTGGCATCAGCACAGACATACAATATTGGAGATCTGTACACCGCTCCCGATGGCAGTAGGGGTATCGTTTACTACCTTTATCCGGACGGAAGTGGTGGCTTGGCTGTGGCATTGAATGATGTTTCTACAGGGTGTGTCTGGGGTAATCCCACTGATGTTCCTAACTTGATTAACCATAATCCCTCCTATGCTCAGAATTTGTTGATAGACACAGCAGGTTACACAAACACTCTGTCTTTGCGGACCTATTACAATAATAGTAATAATGCGGCAGGAGTGGTGGATTTTGTGCACGGTTGGTTTTTGCCGTCCGCTGCTCAATTGAGAATGCTGTATGGTCAATTGCCTTATGTCTCTTCTGCCATCACGAATGCAGGAGGAACAGAGATGTCGTATGCTTGGTATTGGTCAAGCACGGAAAGAAGTAGCTCTGAGGCGTGGTGTGTTGATTTTGGTGCCAATACAAGCTCGGGAGGGTTTGTTCAAAAAGGAAAGACAACTTCGAATAGAGTTAGAGCTATTTGCCACATCGAGAACTCTCCGATCCTGTATGACTCCTCCCTGACCTATCAATGGAACACTGGCAGCACAAATCCATATATCGATGTCTCTCCTACGCAGACCACCACTTACAACGTTACTGCCACTACTGAGTTCGGCTGTAGCAACACGGCACAGCAGACGATTTTTGTTGGAAACGGGCAGTCGCAGATTCTATACGACACAGTTTGTCAAGGCACAGGTTATGAATCCAATGGTTTTAACTTGGCTGAATCCGAGACGGGAAGTGCCGGCTTCCTCACCTTGACACGTACTGTTCAGTCGGTTGGCTGTAACTCCAATCTCACTTTGCATTTGACGGTGACCCCGACAGTGTCTGAACTTGTCGAAGCCACTGCCTGTGAGAGCTACACCTGGAACGGTGTCACCTACTACGAGAGCGGAGACTATACACAGACCTTTACTGCTGCCAACGGTTGCGACTCCATAATCACTCTTCACCTGACGGTGAACCATCCCACTGCCGGTTCCCTGGCCATGGCCGTCATGGAGAACAACCTCCCATACGAACTTAATGGTGAGACTTACAACCAATCCGGCGTTTACATTCAGCATCTCACCAGTACGGCGGGCTGCGACAGCACGCTGACACTTCAGCTAACCGTGTATAACAACCAGACCGTGATGGTGGACAGTGCCGTCTGCGAGAGCGAGTTGCCGCTCTCCTGGAACGACAGCGTGTTTACATCCGCGGGGACGAAAACCCGGACTTATCCCGCCTCGAACGGGACCGACAGCACCGTGGTGATGAACCTGACGGTGCTTCCAAATCCAACGGCGGCAGACACTATGGTGCTTTACGCCACTATGCTGCCGTATTATCTTGCTTTGGCCGACACCTTGATTTCTGCCAGCACCCCCGGCCCACTGCACCTCTTCTATTGGAGCACCGCTGCAACGGGTTGCGATACGCTCGTCTCCCTTGTTGTCTTGATTGAAGAGACCCAACCTCTCGCTGTTTCGGTGGAAGGAACGGAGAACACAGATTGTTACGGTGTCGGGTGCGAGTATCACGGCCCGACCATCTTAATTAACGAAGTGGCGCTGATACCGTCCACTGGAGACGGCTCCATTGCGGGGAGCTTCGACACCTATGCGGGCGAATGGTTAGAACTTTATAACCCGCACAAATGCGAGTCGGTGGATATCTCCTGCTACTTTTTGGGAAACAACGCCAAAGACTACAATCCGACCCTGACTGCATACGGCGGTGGTTTCACGCTTCCGCAGGGCACCGTGGTGCCGCCCCAGGGCTTCTGCTTGGTAAGGGGTGTGAACGCACCTGCCGTTCCGTCTAACCTTTTGGTGCAAAACGGCGGCAATGTCGTGGAAGTTGTGGTGAATAGCCGATATTGCTTCGGAGACGGTACCCGTCTCTGGTTTCCGAACGCCGGTGGTTGGTTTGCCTTTTACGATGCCAACGGGGTTGTTCAAGATGCCATCTACTGGGCTGACAGCACCAATTTCTGCAGTACTTGCCCGCCCTGCGTCTCTTCAGGAACTGGTTGCGGTTTTTCCGGCACGCTCGCGTCTTTTAGCCAAATACCCTACTCGAAAAAAAACTATATTGGGAACAATTTAACACAGGGACAGTCGTTACGGCGTGTGCCCGACGGCGGGTCTTGGTCAACACAGTCTGTTGCGTCCACATACGCCACCTGCAACGATACGTGCGTGGATCCGCCCGTGATCACCTGTAACGCTATTGCCGTAGCCCACGTGTCTGGCGGAGTAGCACCCTATACTTACCTCTGGAACGATTTCCTTTTGCAGACCACCGACACTGCCACAGGTCTGTGTGCAGGAACTTATGCGGTGACGGTGACCGACGCCTTGGGCGACACTGCCGTCGCGCAGGTGACCATTGAGAACTTCGTGCCTCAGGTATCGCATAGCGACATTTTAGCCTGCCTCTCTGATTCGTTGGTGGTGCTGCAGGGACTTCCCGCAGGCGGCACCTATACAGGCGGAGTGGTGATGGGCGACACACTTGCGCTTAGCCAGAATGTGCCCGAATACCAGATGACATACACATACGTGAATGAACATGGCTGTGCCGGATCCGCACAGTTTCATGTGAATGTCTCCCGAAATGTGCGGGAAATGGACACGGTTGTGTGCAGTTCTGAACTGCCTTTTTTATGGCATGGACAGTCTCTGACGGCTCCCGGCACCTACCGGCAATCCACACCCATGGACAGTGTTTGCGACAGCCTGCTCGTGCTTCACCTTTCGGTGGTGCAGCAACCGCAGTTGATGGTGGATCAAAATGTAGTGATAGAACCTGGAGCCAGCGCGACATTGCATGTTTCGGGCGCCAGCAGTTACCTGTGGACACCCGCCATCGGCCTGTCCGATACCACCTCTGCCTCGCCAGTGGCCTCCCCCGCACAATCCACCCTCTATTACGTGACGGGATTCACCTCTGATTTCTGTAGCTCAATCGACTCGGTACGGGTGCTGGTCATCCAGTATGTGGATACCACCATTTGCGAAAACGAACTCCCGCTGAACTGGTTCGGACTCACTTTTTTGGACACCACCGTCCAAACCTTGACCGTCACCCACGAAAATGCCCTGCCCGAGGTTTTCCAACTTCAGGTACATCTGCTTCCGGTCTCCTATTCCTCACAGCATGACACGGTGCCGGAAAACAATCTGCCCGCCAGTTTCAACGGACTTTTCTTTGCCGATGATGTTGATACGGTGTTGATCATCCCCAACAGCTACGGCTGCGACAGTATAATCAACTATTCGCTTTATGTGTGTCACAACCAGACCGTGACGGTGGACAGCACCATCTGCGAGTCGGATTTGCCGCTGTTGTGGAATGACCAAGTGCTGCCGTGTGCCGGCGAATACCAGGCAGAACTGCAGACATCATGTGGCAGCGACAGTTTCGTCAAGCTCCATCTTTCCGTCATTGACACCTCGGTGCGCCTCTCCTCCCTGACGGACAATTTCTGCGACGGGCTGATGGCGGAACTGGCGGTTGAGTCTCCGATGACCGACTATATCTGGAGTACGGGTGAAACCTCCCCGAACATCACCGTCAACCTGCCCGGACGCTACTCGGTGACGGCTTCTCAGGGCGATTGCCGGAATATGGCGGAAATTCTTATAGAAAATTGTGATATAGATCTTTACCTGCCCAATGCCATTACCCCGGTCCACAGCAACGGCCTCAACGACTATTTCGCCATTCCTGAAATTTTCCAGCAGGACATCCGTCGCTTTGAAATTCGCATCTACAACCGCTGGGGAGTGCTTGTCTTCTATTCCACCGACAAGAATTTCAGATGGAACGGAGAGTATAATGGACAAATCTACCATAACAGCATGTTTAACTACATCATCCAATACACAGACAAAATGGGGAGACATCAGATAAAGGGAAGTATCATGGTGCTATAGGAGGTTGCGTGTGTTAGCCGTTAGCCATTAGCCGTTAGCTGATTAGCTATGAACTTTCAACTCTTAACTCTTAACTCTCAACTCTCAACTCTTAACTCTTAACTATTCTCTCTCCATTTACCCGAATTTTGTATTTTTGCGCCCTCAAAAAGAAACGATATGCTAAAGATAGAAAACCTGCACGTGACCATCAAGGAACGTGAGATATTGAAAGGCGTGAACCTCGAAGTGAAGGCTGGTGAGGTGCATGCCATCATGGGACCCAACGGCACCGGCAAGAGCACGTTGGCCTCCGTGGTCGCTGGCAAGGAGGGCTACGATGTCACCGCCGGCAGCATCACCTTCAACGGCAAGAACCTGCTGGAACTGCCCGTCGAGGACCGCGCCCGCGAGGGCATCTTCATCGGCTTCCAGTATCCCGTGGAGATCCCCGGCGTGAGCATCGCCAACTTCATGCGCACCGCCCTCAACGAGATCCGCCAGTACCGCGGCCTCGACCCGCTCAACGGCGCACAGTTCCTGCGTCTCATGAACGAGAAACAGAAAGTGGTGGAGCTGACCGAAAAGCTCAGCAACCGTTCCGTGAACGAGGGCTTCTCCGGCGGCGAGAAGAAGCGCAACGAGATATTCCAGATGGCCATGCTCGAACCTCAACTCGCCATCCTCGATGAGACTGACTCTGGCCTCGACATCGATGCCCTCCGCATCGTCGCCAACGGCGTCAACCAGCTCAAACGCCCCGACAACGCCACCATCGTCATTACCCACTACCAGCGCCTTCTCGACTATATCGTGCCCGATGTGGTCCACATCCTCTATGACGGCAAGATTGTCAAGTCAGGTCCCAAAGAGCTGGCCCTGGAGCTTGAAAAGCGCGGCTACGAATGGATCAAGGAAGAGTACGAACAAGGAAAATTGGCGTGATGAAGTCGTTTGCAGAAGCTTTACAGACGCTGTCGCGTTTCCGGCAGCAAACCGCCCCCGACCCCTACCGGCCGGTGGAGGACTATTTCAAATGCCAGGTCAGCCAGATGGGTTCCGAGATGCTGCCCATCCTCAATGGCTGGTATGTGCATGACAGCGATGAGCTGACCACCTACGACAACGGCGTGGTGGCGGGCAGCCTCAAGACCGCCCTCCTGCGTTGCCCCGAACTGGTGCGCCCGGCACTGTCCCGTATTTCCGATAAGGAAAGCAACGAGCTGACCGACAGTAATGAACAGCAGTTTAATGATGGCATCTTTATCTATGTGCCCGACGATGTGCGCGTGGAGAAACCTTTCCAAATTGTCTCCTTGGTCAACTCCCGCGACGAACTGCTGGTGCAGAACCGCCATGTCATCCGCGTGGGCCGCAACGCCACCCTGTCGCTCATCCAGTGCGACGACTCCATCCGCAGTACCAGCCATTTCCTCAATATTGTCACGGAGATCTCCCTTTCCGAGAACGCGACGCTGCACTATTACAAAACCGAGAACAAAGAGGCCGACTCGCATCTGTTCCACCATATCTTTGTCAACCAGCAGGCCTTCTCGATGTTCCAGTCCAACGCCATCACCTTCAATGCGGGCTATGTGTGCAACAACATCCACGTCAACCTCAACGAGCCCTTCGCCGAGGCGCGCCTCTACGGCCTTTACCTCGTGGACAAGACACAGCAGTGCGATAACCATATCAAAATCAACCATATTGCCACCGACTGCAAGAGCTACCAGCTTTACAAGGGCATTTTGGACGACGAGGCGAAAGCAGGCTTCCACGGGCATGTGGCCGTCTTCCCCGACGCGCAGCGCACCAACGCCTACCAGACCAACCGCAACATCCTGCTCACCGACAAGGCTTCGGTCAACACCAAGCCCTTCCTGGAGATCTACGCCGACGATGTGCAATGCAGCCACGGCGCCACGGTGGGGCAGCTCGACGACGAGGCGCTTTACTACCTCCGCTCCCGCGGCATCGGCGAACGCAGCGCCCGCAAACTGCTGATGTTTGCCTTCGCCAACGAAGTGTGCAATTATGTGCGGATCCCTGCCCTCAAGGACCGCCTCAGCGACATGGTGCAGCGCCGCCTCAACGGCGAACTCACCATCTGCGACCAGTGCCTCCTCCATAACGCCAACCACAGCGAGCTGTTTTTCCCGATCGACGAGACGAAAATCTGACCCGGAAACAAGGAAGGCCTGACGGCCAGTCTCTCATACAACAGGCCAACCTCTGTTTCATTCCGAGATTTTTTTTGGAATTGATTGTTAATAATTGCTCATTACATTGACAATCAATCAATAAAAAAAATCATTTTAACATTGTACTCTTAAAAACATGCGGTTTTCGTATATGAAAATTGCGTATTTTTGCGCTCTAAAAAACTAAGACCTGTACTGAATATGGAAAATGAAGAAAACAAGAAAGGCGTGAATGCCGAGAAATTGAAAGTGCTCAACTCGACTTTGGAGAAATTGGAGAAGACCTTTGGCAAGGGTTCCATCATGAGAATGGGCGACACGAATGTGGAAGAGATGGATGTCATTTCCACGGGTTCCATTGGATTGGACACCGCGTTGGGCGTGGGCGGCCTTCCTCGGGGCAGAATCATAGAGATCTACGGACCGGAGTCCTCCGGTAAGACCACCTTGGCCATACATGCCATCGCGGAGGCCCAGAAGCAGGGTGGCATCGCTGCTTTCATCGATGCGGAACATGCCTTCGACCGCTTTTATGCCGAGAAGCTGGGCGTCAACACCTCCGACCTCCTCATCTCGCAACCGGACAACGGCGAGCAGGCGCTGGAAATCGCTGACAACCTCATCCGCTCCGGTGCCATCGACATTATTGTCATCGACTCCGTGGCGGCCCTGACCCCGAAAAGCGAAATCGAGGGCGATATGGGCGACTCCAAGGTCGGCCTGCAGGCCCGTCTGATGTCGCAAGCCCTCCGCAAGCTGACGGCCACCATCAACAAGACCGGCTGCTGCTGCATATTCATCAACCAGTTGCGCGAGAAAATCGGCGTCCTCTTCGGCAATCCCGAGACCACCACGGGTGGCAATGCCTTGAAGTTCTATGCTTCCGTGCGTCTTGACATCCGCCGCCAGGCCCAAATCAAGGACGGCGACACCTCCATCGGCAACCACGTCAAAGTTAAAGTCGTCAAGAACAAGGTGGCACCCCCGTTCCGCCAGGCGGAGTTCGACATCATGTTCGGCGAAGGCATTTCCAAGACGGGCGAGATTGTCGATCTCGGCGTCGAATACGGCATCATCAAGAAATCAGGCTCCTGGTTCTCCTACGGCGAAAGCAAGCTGGCCCAGGGACGCGAGGCCGTCAAGACGCTTCTGGCCGACAACCCGGAGCTGGCCGACGAACTTGAAGCCAAAATCCGCGCCGCCATCAAAGAGAATATGAGATAGTTGGCTTTTGGCTGTTGGCTATTGGATGTTGGTGGCCAAAATCCAAATACCATAATCCAAATATGATCAGAATGAATAGAATTATCACAAGCCTGTTGGCATTATTGCTGCTTTTCGGTTGTGGCTGCAAAAACAAGAGCCAGTATGCGGACATGCCCAAGGAACTGGCCGAGCTGTGCAAGAGCATCGACCGTCATCCCAAGCGTGCCGAGCTCTATTACCAGCGCGCCGACTACTACTATTATCATCAGAATGTGGAGAAGGGTATCGCCGACATGCAGACCGCCATCCGGCTGCAGCCCGACAGCAGCAAGTATTACGTCAAGCTCTCCGATCTCTATTTCGCCCAGCGCGAGACCGACTTGGCAGAAGAGATGCTCCAGATCGCCATCCGCAAGGACCCGAACAACAATGAGGCACGCCTCAAACTGGCCGAGCTTTATTTCCACCTTCGCATGATGGAACAGTGCAATACCACTATTGATGAGGCCGTTGAATTGCAGCCCTTCAACCCGAAAGCTTACCTCATCAAAGCCTTCATGCGGAAGGAAGAACGCGACACCGCCGATTACCTTCGTCTCCTGCAGTTGGTCATCGATCAGGATCCCAAGGAGGTCAAGGCTTTCTTGGAGTTGGGATATTTCTACCAGAAACACAATAACCCGTTAGCTGTCAGTTATTACCAGAATGCCCTGCAAGTGGATCCCAAAAATGTGGAGATTCGCTATAACCTCGCCAAGATGTATCAGGACATGGGCCAGATAGAGGAGGCGGAGCAAGAGTATAAGAGTGTGCTGGAAATCGACCCCAAGAATATCCCCGCACTTAACAATCTGGGATACTTGTATTTGGATGACAGCCTGGCCCGCTACGACGAGGCCGCCAAGCTCTTCACACGCGCCATCGAGGCGAATCCGGGATTCGTGTATTCCGTCTGCAACCGCGGTGTGGCGTACGAGTACCTCGGCGAGTACGACAAGGCTCGCAAGGATTATCAGGAGGCTTTGCGGCTGGAGACCAATTTCGAGCAGGCCATCGCGGGACTGAACCGTTTGGATAAACTTCAAAGCCGTTAGCCATGAACGAAAACTTGGATCCTTCAGCCAACCGGTTGTCCTCGGCAGACAAAGAGATGGAGCGCGCCATACGCCCCACCGTGTTCAAGGACTTCCAAGGCCAGCAGCAGGTGCTGGAAAACATCATTGTGTTCGTGAGGGCGGCCAAGGCTCGTGGCGAGGCTCTTGACCATGTGCTGCTGCACGGCCCTCCCGGACTGGGCAAAACCACCCTGTCGCACATCATCGGCAACGAGATGGGCGTCAACGTGCGCTGCACGTCGGGACCTGTTATCGACAAGCCTGGCGACTTGGCGGGCCTGTTGACCAACCTCGAACCCCACGATGTGCTCTTTATCGATGAGATACACCGTTTGTCGCCCGTGGTGGAGGAGTACCTCTATTCCGCCATGGAGGATTATAAGATCGACATCATGATTGACAGCGGTCCCAGTGCGCGCAGTGTGCAGATCTCGCTCAACCCCTTCACGCTCGTGGGCGCCACCACACGGTCGGGACTGCTGACAGCCCCGCTCCGTTCGCGCTTCGGCATCAACCTCCGGCTCCAATATTACGATGCGGAGACGCTCGGCAAGATCATCCATCGTTCCGCGGACATCTTGAAGATCCCCATCCACGAGGATGCGGCCTATGAGATCGCCTCGCGCAGTCGGGGCACGCCCCGTATCGCCAACCTGCTGTTGCGTCGCGTGCGCGATTTCGCCCAGATCAAGGGCGACGGCACCATTACGCTGCCCATCACCCAAATCGCCCTCAAAGCCCTCAATGTCGATCAGCATGGCCTTGACGAGATGGACAACCGCATTTTGAGCACCATTATCGACAAATTCAAGGGTGGTCCTGTGGGACTGACCACCATCGCCACCGCTGTCAGCGACGACCCTGGTACTATCGAGGAGGTCTATGAACCCTTCCTCATCCAGGAGGGCTACCTGATGCGCACCCCGCGAGGCCGCGAGGTGACCGATCTCGCCTACGCCCATCTTGGCAAAAGCCGTTATGCGGCTTCCCAACCCGAACTCTTCTAATCCCCTTCGTTATGAAAAAGATTATACTTCTCTTGGCTTTGGTTTCTTTCGGGATGTCCTGTCCCATACAGGCCCAGCGTCATGGACCGAATCGTCCGCCTCATATCCACTCGGTTGTGATCAACAAAGATCCCGGCGAGGGTGGCCCTGTCAACTTCGGCATTGCCTTTGCCCCCACTTTCGACTGGATGTACACTTCCACAGAGGGCTACAAGCGTGACGGATTCGTGGTGGGCATGCGCTATGGCTTCCCCGTCAACATCAATCTTACCAAAGGCAAGAACTTCTATGTCTCCACCGGTGTCTTTGTGGAGCACCTTGGTGGCAAGCTCTCCTTGCGCGACAGCGTGGTGCTGCCCGGCATTGGTGGCTCCACAGCCGACATCCATAGGACATATCGTAACATGTATCTCATGGTGCCTGTGGGTATTACTTTGAAAACCAATCCAATAGACAATTTCTACATTTGTGGCAACGCGGGTTTCTACAATGCTTTGTTGCTGGGTGCCAACCATATCGATGCCTGTGAGTTGGGCGAGAATGACGAACTGTGGTCGCGCGAGAAGCAGCCTTATACAGAAGCTTTCGTCCTCAAGGAGTCGGTCTTTGCAGGCATTGGCTTTGAGTATGCTGTGACCCCGAAGATGCGGGCCGGCGTGATGGCCAATTACGTCCACTCGCTGACCAATTATTTCAAAGGCAGGAACCAAGCCTATAACAGCGTGCTCAACGTGGACCCCAAGGCTACATTTGGCCGCGTGGAGATTGTGCTTCATATCAATTTCTTGTAGGAAATGAAATTCATCTGCATAGGTCGTAATTATGCGGCGCATGCTGCCGAGCTGCAGCACTCCGTGCCCAAGGAACCGGTTTTCTTCATGAAGCAGGAGAATGCCATCACGCGGCGCAACAGACCCTTCTTTCTGCCCGATTTTTCCGAAAGGGTGGACTATGAGACGGAGATTATCGTGAAAATCAACCGTTTGGGCAAGTGCATTCAGGAGAAGTTCGCACCTCTCTATTATGACGAGATCGGACTCGGAGTGGACTTCACCGCACGCGATTTGCAGCGCAAGTGCATCGAGCAGGGGGAGCCGTGGGAAATCGCCAAGGCCTTCGATGGCTCCGCTGTGGTGGGCAAGTTCCTGCCTAAGAGTATGTTTGCCGATGTGCAGAACCTTAACTTCCATCTACTGCTCAACGGGCAAAAAGTGCAGGAGGGCAATAGCCGTGACATGCTTTTCACCATCGACCAGATCATTGCCCATGTCTCTCGCTTTATGACCCTCAAAACGGGTGACATCATCTTTACCGGCACCCCTGTCGGCATTGGCCCCGTCCACATCAACGACCGCCTGCAGGGTTTTCTGGAAGGCGAGAAAATGTTCGACTTCAAGGTGAAATAAAGGCGAGGATGTGGCGATTGGCCGTTAGTAGTTAGCCATTAGCCGTCATAGCTCTTGTGAACTATGAGCTATGACATTTTTTTGGGGGGGTGGAATTGACGGGCTTCTTATGTCTTTTTTTTGTTCGTTTTCTGGTTGCCCGTATTCTGTCAGAACTTGGTCTGCACCAGGGTGCGCTTTGATCGTGGCCACCATCTTGTGGTCACGAAATCCAAGAAACTTTATCCAGGCCAACTGCGGCTGGTGAAGGCGCTGGATCCTGACAGTGGCGAAATCATCACCTTTGTGACCAACAACTTTGACTTCCCCGCCATTGAAATTGCTAACATCTACCGCCATCGCTGGGACATTGAATTTTTCTTCAAATGGATCAAACAAAACATCTGCATAAAGCGTCTGTGGGGTTACTCCGAAAATGCGATTAAAACACACTTGTGGGTCGCTGTGTGCGCCTATCTTTTACTTGCAAAGATCAAACACGACTATAACAGCAGCTATTCTGTCACTGAGATAGCATCACTCATAAGACTGTCCGCACTTGAAAAAGTTCCTCTCAGAAAAC
>JAFPXF010000008.1 GCA_017394765.1 Bacteroidales bacterium
AGCGATGGTTTGTCGTTTTGCTTGCGCAAGGGTGTAAAATTCAGTAATACAACCCAAGTTGTTCAGCGGAGCCCCATTCGATGTCCGGATATTCCTTGTAGCCAGAGGTGGAATACGGGGCTTGAGGGCGCGCGTCAAAAAGCATTGCATCATCCTCATTGATGCTCCAGACGGTTCCATCGGCTGAAAAGGCCTTGAGCAGGTCGTCGTTTCCGTTGCGGAGGTAAAGCCATCCGTCCATATTCTTCTTGAAGAGTTTAGGGCAGCACCATGCGTGAATGGATTCCGGGGCCAGGAAAGTGATGAGGTTGTCCGCGAGGGCGTACAAATGCATACGCGAAACCCCGCAGGGAAAGGTGATGGCATAGCGGCACTCGCCCACTTTCCACAACAAAGGCAAGTCCTCGCAGAGTTTGTCGCATTCCACTTCCACATAATCGAAGAGGATCATTTCCAGTTCGTCGAGTTCGGTTGCCCGCTCCACGAGGATGAGAGTGTCCGTGTCGATCGGATTTTTCAGCCGTTCCTCGCGCAACAGGGCCTCTTCGCGCGGTTTCTCGGTTTTCGGGTCGTAAGTCATTTTGGCAACCGAGTCCCACCCTTTTCCCTTGGCATACTTATAGATTTCTGATTGGAAAGAATAACAAGCGCACCAGGCAAGAAGCAGAACATCTAGGACAGCCAATCCGTAATTATGGCTTTTGATAATCGAGTATCCTATCGCGAAAAGAAATACTGCGGCAAGTACAGCAAAAATCAGGTAATCGAAGCGACGCTGTTCCTTTTCCTGCGCCTCAAACGGCTGTTCGATCATTCGCTTTCGTCTCTGGTAATAATTTTTTCGGTGTAATCCCATAATGATTCTTCTTTGTCGGCGCAAAAATAGCATAATTTATTGTCTGTGGACAATGAAAATTGTAAAAACGGTGTTATGTTCTTTTTAGCATTGGGTGATAGTTATCCTAATTTGCTGTCTATAAATTGTCGAAAATGCAGTATCTGCATGCTGTGCGAAGGGTTGAAGAGCAGATGTTCGAAGTCTTTTTGTTTTAGGGCAAGGTCTGTCGTGTCCATTTTTTCGCACAAAGCCATTTTCAACGCTTCAGGGCTGTCGACCCCGCACCGTTGGCGAAGGAAGTCGTAGTCGGGGTCGGTCTGCTGCCAAAGGAAGATGGTGTCGTAGAAGTCACGTCCTTTGGCTCGGGCCAGCAGTGCCGCAAACTTCATGGAGAGCATAGTACCCTTGGCTGGAACCGTCACGGGGAAAAAGAACCCGTTGCGGTTCCTGACTGAAAAAAATGGCCGGAATGGGTCTCTGCCGTGAAAAAAGCTATCGGGAATATACCTCTACCGTTTCGGGGTTGCAATAATCCAGTTCAAGAAACCGCAAATGTCGTTTGTGGTCGAAAAAAAAGGTGATAAACGTGCGTTTGTCCTCACCTGTATAAAAACCTATCGGACAATATTGCCTGTTTCTATGGCAGCGGGTACGAAGAAGAATATGTTTGTCAATCTCGTACGGGGCCATGCATTCCGGACCCCATTCGAGGGTGTCCGTTATATGAAAAGCTTTCACAAATTCCTCTATCGTGGTCTTATACGAAAGAAAAGCGACGCCTTTCACACGTAAATAGGATTTTTTCATCTTCTTGAAATCCAAATATTGGAGTCGCAGACGATTCCCTTCCGAAATATAACCCATCTTGGGCCAGCCGGAGAGGGTGTTGACATGGTACCGCCGGACAAGGGAATCCGTAACTCTATATGGATAAAACTCTAATGTAAGGTTGCAGCTTTTATATCGCCAGTTGATTTTTCCGTCGCCGATGTACGGCAGGTCTGAAATTTGGCCGAGCATCGGAAATGAAGCCTCGATATCCTTTAGCCGTATTGTATCAATGCTTTGGGCGCGAAGCCCTCCGATGCAGCACATCAGCGATAAAACTAAACAAAAAAATGCTCTTTTCATACAGACAACGGTTTCAGAAAACGCTGCAAAAATAGAACTTTTCTTGAATAAAACGGAAAGCTGGTGACTTCGTGTTGATTATTTAATATTAACAGCCGAAGGCTCACCAACAGCGAAGGCTCACTGACACGAAGTTTTCAGCCACTTCTCCACCTTCGCCTTGCCGCCGCGCACCTCGTGACCGTAGATGCTGAACTCGCCCGTGATTTCACTGATGTAGTCGGCCACGATCTTGGTGTTGCCCGTGTCGATGATGCCGACGGAATAGTTGTCCCCCGCGTGGGAGAAGAAAATGACGATGGATTTGCTCATATTTCCAGAATTTGATGTTTGTTCGTTCTGTAGAGACGCGCCGTGGCGCGTCTCTACGTTGTTATTTTGTCCGTTGCAGCCTGTGTCCATAAGGAGCGCGAAGGCTGCCACAATCATTGTTTTAACTTTCATACTTCCACCTTCTAATACTTAACCTTCAATTTCCCGAATTCCAGCTTTACCAATGGGTTGGAATCGATGAGTTTCAGACTCTTCAGCATCAGGGCGGTTCCTTCATTGTTCTTTTTGAAATGGGCGGTCTGGAGGTGGCTCCGGTAGGCTTCTTTGTCGGCGTAGATTTCGAGGATGCAGATCTTACATGGGTCTTCCTTGGTCTGCATCGAGAAGAGGGTCAGCACGCCGGGCTTCACTTTCACCGAGGTCTCCCCAACTTCCTTGGCGTAAGTTAGATACGCTTCCAGACACTCCGGCACCACCTCGATTTCGGCGAGGCGGACGATGCGCACGCCGAAAAACGGGTGCAAAAATACGGAAAAAAGAGGAAAGTCTGTTCCTTCCCAGACGAAAAAAGTGTCTCTAAACTGCAATTAGACACCTCATGCAGAGAGGCTTTGGAACGCCTGATGAACCAGCCTTGCACTACCCGATGGTGAAATTGTAATAACATTGTAATATCCTCGTCCCGTGAAAAGTTGTATCTTTGCACAAGATTCGTACCTTTGTTTAAGGCACAATAAATCAACGGATTTATGAAAATTCTTGTTGTCGATGATGAATTAGACCTTTGCGAGATTTTGCAATACAACCTTGAGACTGAAGGATATGAGGTCATGACGGCCAATTCCGCAGAGGAAGCGCTTGAGCTTCCCTTGCATGAGTTTTCCCTTATACTGCTGGATGTGATGATGGGCGAAATGTCCGGGTTTCAGATGGCGAGAAGAATCAAGGATAATCCTGCCACGTCACAGATTCCGATTATCTTTATCACGGCTCTTGACGATGAGGACAACACGGTCAAGGGACTTAACATCGGGGCGGATGACTATATTGCCAAACCACTGAGCATGAAGGAGGTGAAGGCGCGAGTCAGGGCAGTATTGAGGCGGTTTAATCCTCCGTCCCAGCAACGAGAAGTTACAGGCAGTACAATTTGTTATGGAGAAATCATTGTTGACCTGAACACCAAAACGGCCAAACTAGACGGAGAGGAATTGGCGTTGACCAAATTGGAGTTCGAGTTGCTGTCGTTCTTCCTCCGCAATCCTGACAAGGTGTTTTCCCGCGAGGATTTACTGGCAAGATGCTGGCCACAAGACGTGTATGTACTCGACCGCACCGTAGATGTTAACATTACCCGTTTGAGAAAGAAGATAGGCCGTTATGGCAAACAGATAAAAACACGGATTGGCTATGGCTACTGTTTTGAGAAGTAAATCGTTTCAAAGGAACCTGTTCTTCAGTATCGGTGGCATTTTCCTGCTGTTTGCCATCTGCTTCAGCCTTTATCAATACCGACGCGAAAAAGAATACAAAATCGACATTCTGCACTCACGCTTGCAAACGTACAATTATGAGCTGATGCAATCTTTGGGCGATCAAGGTGTACTCTGTGACAGCCTTTTCGAGGCATATACCCAATCCCATAGCATAGACCGAATGCGTGTGACGATTATTGACACCAACGGACGTGTGCTGCAGGACAACTATTATCAAGCGATTGATTCTCTGCCAAACCATCTTAAACGAATTGAAGTTCAGGAGGCTTTGGCTAACGGCAACGGGTATGACATCAAGCGCACCTCCGAATCCACCCACGAAACATATTTCTATTCTGCTACGCGATTCGGCAATTTGGTGGTCCGTTCCGCTGTTCCCTATTCCGCTGAACTGACTGAGTCTCTGAAAGCTGACAACACTTTTTTTTACTTCACTATTGCCATAACCTTCCTGTTATCCATTGTACTCTATTTGAACACGCGCCGAATCAGCCGGCACATCAGGTATTTGCGGGAGTTCGCGGTAAAGGCGGAAAAAGGCGAGGAGCTGGATCATGAACTGGAACAACGCCTGCCGGATGACGAATTGGGTGAAATCTCTCACACTATCATTACTTTATACTGGAAACTGCGTCACAGCGAAGAGGACAAACTTCGCCTCAAACGCCAACTGACACAGAATGCCGCCCACGAGCTGAAAACGCCCGCCGCCAGCATTCACGGCTATTTGGAAAGCATTTTGGACAATCCCGATATGCCCCAGGACAAGCGCCAGCATTTTCTGGAACGTTGCTATGCCCAAAGCGAGCGTATGAGCAAACTGCTTATGGATATGTCACAACTGACACGCTTGGATGAAATGCCGGCAAGTTTCTCGGAAAACAGAGAGATCAACAATTTCGATATAGTGCCGATTGTTTACAATGTGTTGGAAGATACAGCCCTGCAATTGCAGGAGAAAGGTATTAAGCCCATTGTTGAACTTCCCGAAAGCATCCTTATATCTTCTCCTTTTGCTGACACTGAAAGCTTGATATACAGTGTCTTCCGTAATCTTGTTGATAATGTCCTCTCTCATGCCACAGGAGCTACCTCCATTCGTATCAGCTACAACAATGGCGAGTTTGTATTCTCCGACAACGGTGCGGGGGTTGCACCTCTGCACCTTCCCTACCTTTTTGAGCGGTTTTATCGCGTTGACAAGGGTCGCTCGCGAAAACTCGGCGGCACCGGTCTCGGTCTGGCCATTGTAAAAAACACCGTTGTCGCCCACAGCGGAACCATCACCGCGCTTTCCACGCTCGGCGGTGGACTGACTATCAAGTTTACGCTTCAGGCATAATATCTCTTTTCTTTCTGTCCACATCGAGACATTGCTATTCCATCTTGATGATGGAGTTGCAATATTATTGTAATATGCTTGAAATACTCCTGTAATGCTGAATGTGTTTCTTTGCCGCAAATTTGAAACATTGTTCAGTATGGACGAGGAAAAAAGAAAAGGAGTCTTCAGAATTTACAACTGGGCGCGAATCATCCTATTCGTATTGCTTCTCACATTTATTTTTGTAAAGCTGGTTAAAGCATAATCAAAATCAAGACAAGTGAACACTTTATTTTTCGGAATCGTATTATTCCTTATTGTGCTCGCGGTGTTTGACCTCATCGTGGGGGTGAGCAATGATGCCGTGAACTTCCTGAACTCGGCCATCGGGGCGCGGGTGGCAAAGTACAGGACCATTGTGACAATAGCAGCCGTGGGGGTGTTTGCCGGAGCGGCTCTGAGTAACGGAATGATGGATGTGGCCCGGCATGGGATTATGACACCAGAGTTTTTCTCATTCTATGATGTGATGTGCCTGTTTCTGGCGGTGATGGTCACGGATGTGGTACTGCTGAACGTCTTCAACAATTTGGGTATGCCGACATCAACCACAGTCAGTATGGTGTTCGAACTGCTTGGCGGAGCTTTCGCCATCGCCGTAATCAAAATTGTCAGTGGAGCGACGGACTCTAACGGAGTGGCCTTGACTTTTGGAGATCTGCTGAATACGGAAAAGGCACTCAGTGTCATTATCGGCATATTCTTCAGCGTGGCTATCGCCTTTGTGTTGGGAATGTTGGTGCAGTGGGTTGCCCGTATGGTTTTCACCTTCACTTACAGAGTAAATGGCAAAACGACCGACGCATACGGCAATATGGGTGGTCTTACCGGCTCGTCACTGAAGATTGGCCTGTTTGGCGGAATAGCCGTCACAAGCATCATATGGTTTTTGTTGATTAATGGCCTGAAAGGGTCAAGTATTATGACACCCGAATTAAAAGAGACAATCAACGAAAACACTTGGCTGATATTGGGAGGTGGTTTCGCTATTTTTTCTGTCATTATGACGATTTTTAGTGCATTTAAGTTGCCGGTGTTGAAGTTTGTCGTGCTATTCGGTACCTTTGCTTTGGCTATGGCTTTTGCCGGTAACGATTTGGTGAATTTCGTAGGCGTGCCACTAACGGGGCTTGAAGCCTATAACGACTATATGGCCAATGGTTCCGGTGACGCATCTTTGTATATGATGAAGTCGCTGATGGACACATCGCATACGCCCACTATCTACCTGCTCATTGCAGATGTAGTCATGGTACTTTCATTAGTGTTCTCAAAGAAGGCGCAGAATGTGGTGAAGACATCTGTTGACCTCTCGCGGCAAGATGAGGGCGACGAAATGTTCGGTTCGAGCGGTGTGGCTCGTGCTTTGGTACGGAACACACAAAAGACCGCGACCGTTATCGGAGGATTGATACCCGATCGTGTAAAGAAATGGATAGACTCTCGTTTTAATTCCGAGGCTGCCGTATTGCCCGAGGGGGCGGCATTCGACCAGATTCGTGCATCCGTCAATCTTGTCCTCGCCGGACTTCTCGTCGCTTTTGGCACGAGCATGAAGCTCCCGCTCTCCACCACATACGTCACCTTTATGGTAGCTATGGGAACCTCGCTTGCCGACCGTGCCTGGAACCGCGAAAGCGCCGTGTTCCGCATTACGGGGTGTTGAGTGTCATTGGCGGTTGGTTTATCACTGCGGGTGCGGCGTTCATTGTCAGCTTCCTTATCACCAACGGATTGTTTTTCGGCTCATTCGTGGCTATGGTTATCGCTATTATTGTCGCCATCACCATACTTATTCACAGCAATTTACGCGACACCAAAAACAACAAGAACAGCGAAGCCGACAAGTTGTTCTCGAAAATTCTGTATAGTGATGACAAAACCGAATGTTGGTTGTTACTCTGTAACCATGTCAAACTTACCACAATGGACAATCTACGGTTCGTGACCTTAAACTATGAAGCCATGACGACGGCTTTCTTCCACGAAGATTACCGGACGCTTAAGCATACGGTTGCCCAGTTTGACGGTCAACGGAAGGATATTAAGCGTCAGCGTCGGAAGCAGATTATCGCATTGCGCCGTATAGACCCGGTATTAAGTGTGGAGAAAGGCACGTGGTACTTCCTCACCATCAACTCTCTATCCCAAATGGTTTACTGTCTGAAACGTATGGGCGAACCCTGCTTGGAATATGTCGCCAATAATTTCCGTCCTATTCCTGGCAAATACGTAAACGAGTTTCTCACGCTTCGTGATGAGATCGTTAGTATTTTCAGACGGGCAATCTCCGATGAAACCACCCACCATATTCGCGATGATGCCGCCAGAATCCAAAACGCTCTTTCCGATTATCGGAAACGGATTATCAGGGATATCCAAACAAAGCAGCTCAACATTGAAAGTATGACGGTCTTCCTCAACCTTGTTCAGGAGTCGCAGGAGCTTCTCAGCGCCCTTCGCCATACGATGAGGGGCAAAAACAAGTTTGAGGAATAGGAGAAAAAAACAAAAGCCCAACTTGCATAGTTCTTACTAATTCACCCTATGGTCCGGCTACCGACACGCTCGCCGAAAAAGGGTGCAAAAGTACGGAAAACAGTGGAAACCTTGTCCTCGCTTGAACAAAAAAAATCCGCAAACCAAGACTTTACTTGAGTTACGGATTCTTTATAACACTAAAACGATTCTTATTTCAGTCCTTTCAGCCACCGCTCCACCTTCGCCTTGCCGCCTCGCACCTCGTGACCGTAGATGCTGAACTCGCCCGTAATGTTGGCATTCGGGAAGGCTTTCCGCACGTCTTTGGCGCAAGAGGCTAAGCCGCTGCCCTCGTGGGTGGTGAAGGGGATGACGGTCTTGCCGTCGAGGTTGATGTCCTTGAACAGCGTGAACATGATCTGCGGGTAGGTGCCCCACCACACGGGGCCGCCGATGAAGACGGTGTCGTAACCACTGAGGTCGGGAGCCGCGCCCTC
>JAFPXF010000044.1 GCA_017394765.1 Bacteroidales bacterium
AAGAAAAAGCCTAGCTTTAACGGGGTTATTAGTTCACCCTCCTTCCTTTGGTTATGATTAATTCATGTGATACAAAAATACATATTTTTCAACAACTCCATTCCTTGAATTTTTGACGCTGCAAAACTAAAGGTGGGGTTACTTGCATTTCGTGCGTTTTGCCTTACCACCCCGCCCTAAGGGCACCCCTCCAGAGGAGGGGAATAGGCTGCTCAAGGAACGACGCGGCAAAGATATAATTTATTTTTTAATCATACAACGAAAAAATTAGTTATATATTGCATTCGTTGAGAAAAAATTTTTTCGTAATTTCGCACCTGCAAACCAAATCCGTTATGAAAAAACTTATTATTGTCATATTCTGCTGTCTGTCAGCGCTTTTCGTTACCGCCAACGACGGCGTGTTTTACGCTTCCGGCAACCAGCTGATCCCGATCACGGAGACCGACATCAGCGTGCAGAAGGAGGTGCTGACCCTCAACCGCGTGGGCGACCACCTGGAGGTGACCGTCTATTACGAGTTCTTCAACCCCGTGAGTGAAAAGGAGTTGCTGGTCGGGTTCGAGGCCGAGTCGCCTTACAACAGTATGTTGGATCCTTTTGAGATGTTCCCGCGACATCCGCACATCCGCAACTTCAAGGTGGCGATGAACGGCGAACCGCTCCCATACGAGATTGCGCACGTACAATACGGACGTGAATTGGATGGAAAGTATGTATTTTCGGAATATTACTCCAACGGACGCTTTACAGATTGGACGCCGCAGCAGATTAAAGACACGCTGGCCGCCTGGGAGTATCCTCCGGGAATGCCCACCGACTATGTCTATCACTTCAAGGCGAAATTCCGCCCAGGGCTAAACATCATCTACCACACTTACGACTTCGACCTTTCTTTCTCTATCGATGAGGAATTCTATTTTCCCTACGTGCTGACCGCTGCCAACCGCTGGGCCAACCACCAAGTCGATGACTTCCTGTTGTTAGTCAATATGGGCGACCGCGAATCTTTCAGCATTGATCCGGATTTTTTTCAAAGTCCTGACGAATGGAGATTCCTCGGGAAAGGCAAAACCACGACATACTCTTCTTCATACCCTACGAAAAGGGATATCCCTGTTTTCCACGTCCAAGAAGGCAGCCTCGCTTTCCGAAAGGCCAACTTCCACCCGAAAGGCGAATTGTATCTCACCAAAAGCAACACCATCCATTACTCTTTCGGTGATCCTGACGACGCTCCTTCTTTTACAGAGACACTGGCAGAACAATATTATTCCTATTCTGATTTGCTGGCGGCCCTTCGACACGAAATCACGAATTCGCTGATCCCATCCGACACCGACTACGAATACAACTACGACACCCTCGTCACCCCTGACCAGCGCCGCATTCTCAAGAACCTGCCCTTCGCCTATCGCGGCTACATCTTCAAGACCAAAGCATTACGAGACTATTTCGAAGCCACTGACTGGTACCTCCCAAACCCGGAATACGACGGGAATATGGATGCTTTCAACGCAGAGGAGAGGAAATGGGTGGAGTTTTGGAAATAGGAGCCGACGCTTCCAGCGTCGCACGTTATTTGACGCTGGAAGCGTCAGCTCCTAGGGTGTACTGATCAGGCCTCAAATTGCAGGGATTATGATTGATGTAGTTGACGCACGCCTCATAACTTTGCATATCACGAACAAGACGGTCAAACACATTGCGCTGCCAAACATTCCCTCTGCGCCCTAAACGTTTGTTAATGGCATTAGCGGAAAACTGTTTGACACTACCAATGGATTTAACCACCTCGTCGTCACCAATAGGGGAAAGTAACAGATGTACGTGATTGGGCATAATAACGAAATGGTGGAGTCTGTAACGTTTTCCGTTATGAAAAAGCAGTGCATTCACAACGATTTCCCTGATTTCTCCCCGTTCCAAAATGCATTCACCGTAACCTTGATCAAGCCACCGGTCCACTTTTACGCGAATTTTATGGTTATACTCCTCTCGCGTCTCATTGTCCCACGGCTCTGGATGTTCCGTCAACCATTGTTTCTTGAAAGTCAAAAGTTCTGAAAGTTTTGCCTGAGGTAGTGAATCTGCAAGACGAAAAGTAACAAACTGCACTTTATCTGTCTGATGCCAATGGGGCAGTTTGGAACCTTTGATACTGATGAACTTGTCTTTTTCCATAAACAATAGCTGGCTATCTCCCTCGAAGGAGGCAACGCTTCCAAGCGTTGCAGAATTATTAATTATGACGCTGGAAGCGTTATCCTCTATTATGACGCTGGAAGCGTCAACTCCTGATGCGACGCTGGAAGCGTCAACTCCTGTTTTCACTCGTTTTATTTTCATACAAGATTTTATTTTAAAGTGTTAATGATATGTTATTAAAATTTTAAGTTTGCAAAAATAGTTTTTTTCTGACACACTGGTCGAGGGGAAGCCTCTATTGTAAAGAATGTATGGCAGCACGTCTCTATAACGACAACATTTTTCTAGTCATCAAATCCCAAACACTCTCTAATTTCATATCACAAAAACAAGAAAAAATTCGATAACTTGCGATTAACTATAAAATAAAATGCGTTAACCGCAAGCTATCGCGTTGTTTTAACATAATACTATAAGGTTAACTATATTTAATAAAGTCGGAATGAAGTAGTTTCTATTATTTTCGTAACTTTGCACTATTAAATCAACCCCACTATGAGGAAACTCATTGTTGCGATATTGTGCTGTATTTCAATATCTTGTGTCAATAATCCAACGGACACGGCAAATGATATGGATAGCAAGGACACCGCTTCCGTCGCCTCCGCATCGGAAATACACCGGATTGTGCGGGAGACCCTGCACTACTGGGATTCGGTTTCGCCAGACAACAATGTCAAGATTGTTTCCCTTCAAGTGTTCCCCGAAGATAATCCAACCGACTCGCTCCATTGGCTTATGGTGTTTCCGCTTCCTTGTTATCACGCGGCATCATCCAATGACTATTTGGAGTTTTTTGACACAAAAGTGTCCGAATTTTATTCCATCATAGACGGAAAATTGACCAATCTGGTATTAGACAGCTTTATGCTAAGTAGAAATGAATCCTCGTTGGAATTCGTTAACCCCAAATCCTTTCCCGAATATAAAAAATGTGACGGAGAATTCTATTATGATCCTTTGATTTGGTATTATTGTTTGCGAAACGACAGCTTCAAACTCCGACACATCGGCTATTACCTCCCCGAAAAAATCCGAAAAGGGAATTTCAAAGACACCCTTCCCGAATTTCCCTACCCTCTAAACCATAAACCTTAAACCCTAAACTAACCAAATGGAATCCATCAAGAAAATATTCAAAATCGGCTACGGACCGTCCAGCAGCCACACTATGGGACCGCACCGCGCGGCCGAGATCTTCAAAGAGAGAACCCCCGACGCCAACGGCTACCGCGTGACCCTCTACGGCAGTCTGGCGGCCACCGGCAAGGGCCACTTCACCGACAAGACCATCATCGACGCCCTTTCGCCGAAGCCCACCGAGATTGTCTGGAAACCCGAAATCCAACACAAATTCCACACCAACGCCATGCTCTTCGAATCGCTCAAGGGCGAGGAGGTGACCGACCAGTGGAAGATCTACAGCATCGGCGGCGGCGAGATTGCGGACGAGCACTCCGTGATCGACCACGAAGAGCGCTATGAGGAGAACAGTATGTCGGAAATCGTGAAATTGGTGGAGAAGTACGGTATGAACTTCTGGGAATATGTGGAAAAACACGAGGATGCCGACCTTTGGGACTTCTTGGAGGAGCGTTGGAAGGTGATGCAGTCAACCATCGAGAAAGGGCTGCAGAACGACGGGGTGCTGCCAGGTGGGCTATACGTCAAGCGGAAAGCCACGCAGTATTACGTGAAGGCGCGCAGCTACAAGGCCTCGCTGCAAGGCCGCTGTCTCGTGTCGGCCTACGCCCTGGCTACGGCGGAGGAGAACGCCTCGGGCGGCAAGATCGTCACCGCGCCCACCTGCGGCTCATCGGGCGTGCTTCCGGCGGTGCTCTACCACCTCAAGCACAACCACGACTATAGCGACAAGTTCATCCTGAAGGCGATGGCCACGGCCGGACTCTTCGGCAACATCATCCGAACCAACGCTTCCCTGTCCGGAGCGGAAGTGGGCTGTCAGGGCGAGATCGGCTCCGCGTGCGCCATGGCCGCCGCAGCCGCCAACCAGCTTTTCGGAGGCTCCCCGCAACAGATTGAATACGCCGCCGAGATGGGCCTGGAGCACCACCTCGGGCTCACCTGCGACCCTATCTGCGGTCTCGTGCAGATCCCCTGCATCGAGCGCAACGCCTTCGCCGCCCTCCGCGCCCTTGACGCCAACCTCTTCGCCATGATGTCCGACGGCAAGCACCTCATCAGCTTCGACAAGGTGGTGAAAACGATGAATCTGACGGGCAAAGACCTGCCCAGCTTGTACAAGGAGACGTCGATGGGTGGATTGGCAATCGTGGAGTGAGACATAGCGTCTCCATTTTAACGGCTAACAGCTAATGTCTAATAGCAAAAAAAACGTATTTTTGCACCTCAAATCTATCAAGATGACAAAAGATATTCGCAAGATACTAGCTGCCGACAACGGCAACTTCTTCCTCATTGCAGGCCCCTGTGTCGTGGAGGGCGAAGAAATCACCCTTCGCATCGCCCGTGAAATCAAGGCTATTTGCTCCGAGCTGGAGATTCCCTTCCTCTTCAAGGCCTCCTACAAGAAAGCCAACCGTTCCTCGCTGCACTCCTTCACGGGCATCGGCAACGAGGAGGCACTGGCCGTGCTGCGCAAGGTGAAAGAGACGCTTAACGTGCCCATTGTCACCGACATCCACACGGAGCCAGAGGCGGCGTGGGCCGCCGAGGTGGCCGACGTGCTGCAGATACCGGCGTTCCTGTGCCGCCAGACCGACCTGCTGGTGGCCGCGGCCCAAACGGGCAAGTTCATCAACATCAAGAAGGGACAGTTCCTCTCCCCGGAAGCGATGCGCTTCGCGGTGGAGAAGGTGCGCGACGCCGGCAATGACGACGTGATGATCACCGAACGCGGCACCTCTTTTGGCTATCAGGACTTGATTGTCGATTTCCGAGGCGTCAAAGCGCTGAAGGAGAACCATTGCCCCGTGGTACTCGACTGCACCCATTCGCTGCAGCAGCCCAACCAGCCCGCGGGCGTGACCGGCGGACGCCCCGACCTTATCGAGACCATCGCCAAGGCCGGCGTGGCTGTCGGTTTCGACGGCCTCTTTATGGAAACGCATCCCGACCCAACGCAGGCCCTGTCTGATGGCGCCAACATGCTCCCCTTAAAGCAACTAAACCCCCTTCTCCAAAAATTAATCAAGATCAGAAAAGCTGTTTATGAAAAATAGTCGTATCCACCAGATCATCCTCTTGACGCTTATCGTCCTCTTTTATTGCAACACACTTTCACTCGACTTCGCGCTTGACGACCGCATGGTCGTCATGGAGAACGAATTCGCCCTTGACGGAAGTTGGGACGGTGTCAGGAGCATCTTCACAGAGGACACATTCACCGGCTATTTCGGCAACGACAAGTCTGTCGTGGTTGGCGGCCGTTACCGTCCCATGTCCCAACTCTCCTTCATGCTCGAGGCCACACTCTTCGGCAAGAAAATCAAGGAAAAGATCGGCGATGTCCACGATTTCGACAACCTCCATGACCCATCCCACGAGGAATATTTCAAGGGGTCATTTCTGTCCTTCTTTTGCCATCTGATGAACATGGTTTATTACATCTTGCTTTGTCTGCTGGTGTATGACGTGCTCCGAAAACTGTTCCGCAAATACCAAGGCGACAAATGGTTCCAGTCGTTAGCCTTCTTGGCGGCGGTGCTATTCGCGCTGCATCCGATCCATACCGAGGCTGTGGCCAACGTCAAGGGTCGCGACGAAATTTTCGCCATGCTCGGCGCGACAGCAGCACTCTGGTGCAGTCTCCAATACGTGGATACCCGCAAATGGTGGTATCTTGTGCTCAGCCTGCTGGCCATCACCTTCGGTCTCTTTTCCAAGGAGAACGCCATCACATACTTGGCCGTGGTGCCCTTGTCACTCTATTTTTATCAGAACGAGCACAAGAAAAAAATCGACTACCTCACCACCCTACTGCCGATCGTCGTTGGCAGCATATTCTTTGTGTGGGTGCGCAGCCGAGCATTAGGCGGTTTAATGCCCGAGGACTCCACCCAAAACATCCTGAACAACCCCTTTATACACTCCACAAAAGCGCAGGAAATCGCCACCGTGCTCATCACATGGGGCATGTATTTCAAGCTCCTCTTCTTCCCGCACCCGCTCACGCACGACTACTATCCGCACCAGATTGCCATCACCGACTTCTCCAACCCCTTGGTTTGGGTCATCTTGGCCGGCTGTGTCGCGCTGGTGGTATATGCCCTTCTCAACCTCAAGAAGAAATCTGTCGTTTCATACGGCATCCTCTTCTTTGTCATCACCTTCTCCATCACTTCCAACCTCCTCTTCAACGTAGGCACGTTCATGAACGAACGTTTCGTCTTCATGGCATCCTTGGGATTCACACTTATTGTCGGCTACTGGATCTACTTGTTGTCCGTGGCCAAGAGCGTCTCGATGCAAAAGCTCTCCATCGGCATCATAGCAGTCGTCGGGCTGCTTTTCGGCATCAAGACATTCACCCGCAATTTTGTGTGGGACAATGACTTTTCACTCTTTCTAACCGACGTGAAGACCTCTCACGAGAGCATTAAGTGCAACATCTCCGCCGGCGGCAGCAAACTGCAAATATGGAAAAAAAGCCACAAAGAACGCGACAAAGTGGAGGCCTACCGATATTTGGAAAAGGCGCTCAAACTGGACGACCATGCCCTCAACGCCTACCTGCTGCTCGGCGAGCTGATGTACCTCGACAACAACAAGGCCGGGGCATACCAGGCCTATCGCAACGCCACGCTGATCGACCCGAACAACAAACTGGCGCAGGACAACCTCGCCTTGATGGTCTCCGTCACCGAAGACGACTTCCTGAAGCCCATCACGGCTTTGCTGGACGAAGGCATCGCCTTGCAAGATCCCAACAAGATCCAGGAGGCATATCGACAAATAGACGATTACCTCAAGGAACATCCTGAAAGTCTGATTGCCCTCAACGTCAAGGGCAACGTGCTCGGACGCGGCATGAACCGTCTTGACGAGGCCATCGCCATCTACGAGCAAGTCATCGCCAAGGACCCCACATTCGCCAGCGCATACGAGAACATGGGGATTGCATACGCCATCAAAGGCGAGTTCGACCGAGCCGAACAACTGTTCAAAAAAGCGCTCGAATTCGCCCCTGACAACCAGAACATCCTCTTCAACCTTGAAAGTCTGCAAAAAGACAGGGCCATGCGATCGAAAGCCGGACAATAAACTATTTGAAAAATCTTTTTCAAAGTCGGAGCATCGTCAAAATATTTTTTTTATTTTTGCGACGACTTCAAATTAGGAGAAGTTTGTTTTTATCGTTTTGATTATTAATAACTTAAAATAAACTGTAACATGAAGAAGATTACAAACAACACGATGCTGGGCAAGTTGACGATCATCTTGAACGTCGTAGTCCTCATTTTCTTTATCATCGCGATGCTGATGTTGATGAAGTTCGACAAGACCAACAATGTGGTCGTTTCCGAGCGCAACGGCTATGAAAAAGCGTACGAAGAGTATGTGATGGCACAACACCCGCTCAAGCAGGACAGCGCCGAGGTCGCCTACTATCAGTACAAAGTTGACACTTTGATGCAAAAGACTCCCGCCTCCAAGGACGAGCGCAAGGCCTTGGCGGAGAGCATCGAGAACAACAAGCAGATTCTGGCCGAAAAAATCAAATTACGTGACGAGCACATCGCCAAAGTCGAGGAATTGACCGGTTCCTACGCCGCTCTCAAGGCCCATTGGGATGACGTCAACAATGCCAACGACAAAGCAAAGAAATCCTTCGTGATGATAGCTGTCCTCACCTTGATCATCTTCATCATCAAAACGATCGTGTTGGCACATTACGGATACAAAAACTCCAAAAACCTCCACAATGTGGCCAATTGGATGAAAGACGGCATGGCACCATACATGTCATACGTTTCTTGGTTCGTGCCCGTCTATAACCTCCTCAAGCCAGTCTCCTTTATCAAGGAGATATGGGAAGAGACCGACTATGTACTGGAGAGCAAGAACCTTGTGGCCGGCGACACCGACAAGGTGGACAACTCCGGTCTCAACCTCGGCATTTGGTGGGGCTTGTTCCTGATCAGCGCCCTTTTGATGAACTTCGTGCTGTACAAGACCTTCTTCGCCGAAGGCGCCTTCTTCTTGAAGTTCAACCACGGCAGCATCGCCATCGCGGCCATCGTCATCATGATTCTTTGCATGTTGATGGAAACCTACCTCATTGTCACCTACAACAAGAAGAACAAACTGATGGCCGACAACGAAGACAAGTTCTAAAAAACGACCATTTCCGATACAAAAAAGCCTTTCTGTCCGGAAGGCTTTTTTTATACCACACCACCTAAAGCTCTATCAATGTTATAATTGGATGACAAATATTTTTTTGTCAAACAGATGGCGAGTGAAACAAAAAAAGTGTATTTTTGCAACCTCAAAACGGCGGGGTGTAGCGCAGTTGGTAGCGCGCTACGTTCGGGACGTAGAGGCCGGAAGTTCGAGTCTTCTCACCCCGACCATTTTATTCAGCATTTATGCCCGGAGAGGTGGGTGAGTGGCTGAAACCAACAGTTTGCTAAACTGTCGTAGGGGAAACCCTACCGCGAGTTCGAATCTCGCTCTCTCCGCAAAAGCCCGAAACTCAATCAGAATCAGCAATTTACGCAAGTAGATTGCTGATTTTTGCGTTAAAATCGGGACAGAAACGGGACAAAGTGTATTTCTTTGGATTTGTCAGTTGG
>JAFPXF010000045.1 GCA_017394765.1 Bacteroidales bacterium
GAAAGGAGAGTTTTTTTGAACATGGAAAGAGATTTGGATTGTTGTATTGTATATGAAGAAGTCCTCCTTAGTCGATTTTCAGACGTTTGATGTAGTCTTCAATTTCATTCACTAAGATGTCTTTGCGGATGACTTTCTTGTCTTTGTCAACGAGAAACATGTATGGGATGGTGCGGGTGTCGAACAGATGCTGTTCCTCGATGGTCTGGTCAAAATTCCAGCCGTGAAGATAATGTGGGTTTGCTTCAGAGGAGCGGATGAAGTTGTTCCAAATGTTGGTGTCGTTTTCAAAATAGACGGTGAGCACCTTGAGATTGCCTTTGGCAATGGCGCTGTTGAGCGCCGGGAAATTGGCCATGCGCCCTCGAACCTCGCGGCATGTGGGACAGGTGGGGTGTTGTAAATATAGCAACAGGTAGTCGCTTTGAATGCCATGAAAGGTGAGCGTGTCTCCGTCTTTCATCACAATGCGGAAATCGGGCAGGATATCGCCCTCGTGGTTTTTGTCGATGATGGACAACTCGTGTTCGTATCGTGTTTTTCTGGCCACTTCGAGTTTGGGGTAGTTAAGCATGAACTGGAGCATCTTGATGTAACTGTTCTCCATTTGATAGGGGGAGACGTTGCTGCCCAGGATTTTCTCCATCCTGTCGAAAAGAGCATAGAAGGTGGTCTCGTTTACTTTGGCAGCATCGAGGGCTTTGATGATACAGGTGTCAAGGTCGGGACGGTCGAATTGGTAGATGTAGTTGCAGAACTCTTTGATCTTGTTGTCGCCCATGGGGGTGTTTAGGATTCGAGGATCCTCCCACGGGAAATTGTCGAAATAGTGTTCCATGAAGAATTTTTTCATGAGATTCTGCGTGCGGTCTGCATAATATTCTTGGGGCGGTTGTGGCCCTTCGATGGAGATGGCGACGACCGAAGCCAGCAATGTGCCGGGATTCTCGGCGATCACCTTGCGCTGGTAGGCCTCCTTGCTGCTCATGACACGGTTGGCACGGGCGGTCAGTGAATCCACGAACACCTGCAGCATGTACTGGGGCATGCTCCTCTGCGCTTGGGTGAACTCCTGATTCAGCTTCTGCATCTGCATGTCAAAATCCTGGAGATCTTCTACATATTCATGATACCGGGTGTTTTCAGTACTCCCTTTGTATGTGATTTTTCCAGTGTCTATGGAGATGGTGAATTTTTGTCCTTTTTCGGAGGAGATAAGGAAGGCATCGATTAATGAGCTGTCGCCCAACACCCAAAATATGCCGGGTTCGAGGGGCGTGGCGCTCTTGAAGATGAGCTCCTGGGAAAATGGCTTGGCAAAAACAGTCTCCATTTTCCTGGATTTGCTGAATCCTTGGATTTTAATGCTGTCGGCCCTGATGTTGTTGATCTGTAGCTTGATTTCAGACTGTGCGTGTGCGCCAATGGCAATGAGAAGGGATATGATGGCGAACAGACAATTTTTTTTCATGTACATTATTATTTATGGTGAAAGGGATTTGGCAAGAGGTAACGTAACGCCTTGCCGAAATATTGTGGCAAGTCGGATGCAATGAGGGAGTGCGGGGCGTTTTCCCGGACGTAAAGGTCGCCGGCAAGGCCATGGAGGTAAGTCCCGAATAGCGCAGCTGTCATGGGACTGTAGCCTTGGGCCAGCAGGGCGAGGAGTAATCCGGTCAAGGTGTCCCCGCTGCCGGCGGTGGCCATGCCGTCGTTGCCGGAGGTGTTGAAGAACTGGGCTCCGTCTGGCAGTGAAATGCAGGTGTGGTGCCCTTTGAGTAATAATATAATGTTGTATCGTTTGGCAAAATCACGCGCCATTTCCATTCGATGGAAATCATTTTCGGCGGGTCCGGCAAGGCGCTCGAATTCTGCCATGTGGGGTGTCAGGATGCTGAAGGGAGGAAGGAAGGCGAGCCATGTCTTGTTATCGGCAAGCACGTTCAGGGCGTCGGCATCGATGACAAGTGGCGTATGGATGCTGTCAAGGACATCCTTGACGAGGGTGACGGTTTTGGGCTGTCGTCCCAATCCGGGGCCGATAGCTATGGCGTTGATGTTCTGGGGAAGGGTGCTCCAGTCGATATGGCTGACGCATTGAGGGTCGGGGTCTGTGTGCAGGATGGCTTCGGGCAAGGTGGAGGGAACATGTTGCGCGGCCATGGCGGAGGTGTGCAGGGTGAGCTTGCCGATGCCCCCTCGCAGGGCGGCCTTGGCGGCCAGGATGGCGGCACCCGGCATGGATGCACTGCCCGCAATCAACAGCCCGTGGCCGAAAACACCCTTGTGCGCGTATGGGTTGCGGCGCTGAATGAGGCACTGGGCAAAATCCTCGGTGATGCACGTCCGCTCTGCCTCCAGGCCATCAGGTGCGTTCATGCCAATGTCCACGACTTTGACATCTCCACAAAACGGGTATGTCTCGGATTGCAAAAATGCAGATTTCTGAAATTGGATGGAGAGCGTGAAGGTTGCCATTACGATGTCGTTGTCGTGCGGCGTGTGACGGTCTGCAAAGAGTCCGGAGGGAATGTCTATGGCGACCACGGGCGCATCGGAGGCGTTGATGGCGCGAATGGCCGCAGCATGTACCCCGGAGGCGGGCTTGTTTAAGCCAATGCCGAAAATGGCATCCACCACAAGACAGTCGTCGGGAATGACAAGGGTCTCGTCAAAGAGGACCGTGCGGGTTCTCCCGGTGCTGTTGAGCGCTTCCCATCGGCGGAGATTCTCCTGAAATTGGTCGGTGCGTCGCGACTGCTCGTTCTGGCAGATGACAACCGTGACAAGATCTATTTGTCCGGAAGAATCCAGGGCTAATTGCCGTGCGATGACGAGTCCGTCGCCGCCGTTGTTGCCTGTTCCGCAAAAAACACACACGGTTTTGAAAACAGTGTCCGTCAACAACTCTTTGATGGCATGAAAGCATGCTGTGCCAGCTCTCTCCATCAAATCTACGGAGGTGCAGTGCTGGCTTTCGATGGTGTGCCGCTCGCATTCGCGAACCTGTGATGCCGTGAATATGGCTGTGTCCATGCTGGGAAGTCTGGAGGTTTTAAAATAAGTGCGCAAAAATACAAAATTATAAAATTCCGTTGTCAAGGAAACTGAAATGGGAGTTTTTGTGGAGGATGATGTGGTCGAGCAAGGAGATGTTGAGAAGCTCCAGCGCCTTTTGGATGTTCCGGGTGAGTGTGATGTCGGCTTGGCTGGGTTTTACAGAACCCGAGGGATGGTTGTGGCAAATGATGAGTGCGGTCGCCTCAAACAACAGGGCTTTTTGGGCGATAAGCCGCACGTCAACCGTGGTGGAGGTGAGCCCTCCTTTGCCGATCTGTTCCGTGTGCAAAATGCGGGCCGCCTGATTGAGGAAAATAACCCAGAATTCCTCGTGCCGAAGGTGGCTGATTCGCTTTTGCATGATTTCCAGCACATCTGTGGAGGAGCGGATGCACCCCCCGCTCTCGACGCGCTCCGAGCGGATTCGATGCCCTAACTCAAAAGCCGCCTTCAGTGTGACGGCCTTGGCTTGCCCGATGCCGTGTATTTGAAGTAACTGCTGCAACGACATCTCCTCCAATTTGTTGAGCTTGTTGTCGCATTGATGGAGGATGCGCTTGGACAGGTCCACTGCACTTTCAGTCGAAGTGCCGGTTCGGAGGATGATGGCGAGGAGCTCGGCATCGCTGAGGGAAGAGGCCCCTTTTTGCGCATATTTTTCCCGAGGCCGGTCTTCCACACACCAGTCCGGTATGGTGAGCCGTGCGGTCAAAGTGTCAGGCTTGTCCATCAGACGGTGTGCGCGCGCTTCAGCAAGTATGGCAGCAGAATCTGGTCAAAGCCCTGGGTGATGTCGGCGGGTACGACATCGATCTGATACTGGCCGCATTTGACCTTGATTTCGTGGAAATACTCGTGAATCGTGTTTTGGTAGAATTCCCGGATGTTGTTGGCATGGACCTTCACCTCGTGGCCGGTCTCCATGTCCACGAATTTGTAAAGCCGGTTCTCGAAAGCGAAATCGTATTCGAGACTCTTGTCGAAGGTGTGGAAAAGCAACACTTCATGTTTGTTGTGCCTCAGATGCCCGAGGGCAAGCATCAGCTCGTCGAAATCCTTGCTGCTTTCCAACATGTCGCTGAAGATGATGACGATGGAACGGCGGTGGATCTGCTCGGCGATCTGGTGCAGCGTGTCGGTGACCATGGAGTTGCGGTGTACTTCCGTGCCGATGGGCTGCAAGATCTTCTCCAGTTCCCGATAGATCATCTTGTGATGCGCATCGCCACCCCGGGCGCTGGTGTGCAGCTCCAATTTGTCGGAAAAGACACTCAACCCGACAGCATCGCGCTGGCTCTTGAAAATCTGCATCAGGATCGCGGCGGCATAGACGGCGAAGAAAATCTTGTTGGGCGCGGCCAATGAGTATTTCTCACGAATCGGGAAATACATGGACGACGAGTTGTCGATGACGAGATGGCAGCGCAGATTGGTCTCCTCCTCGAACGTCTTGACGAACAATTTGTCGGTGCGCGCATAGAGCTTCCAGTCGATGTGCCGGATGGGCTCGCCGGTGTTGTATTGGCGATGCTCGGCAAATTCGACCGAGAAACCATGCATGGGGCTCTTGTGCATGCCCGTTATGAAACCTTCCACCACCTGCTTGGCAATGAATTCAACATGGTCGTATTGAGTGATTTTGGTGAGATCTATCGTGTATGCCATTCGTTTCCAAATTTGAGCCGCAAAAGTACAAAAATAAATCTTTGCCATCGTCCGGCGAGAAAGATGCTTTTGCGGGAACGATTTATTTTCCAATCCACCCTCCTGTGTCCGTGTGGAATTGTCTCCAGAATTCAAGGAAGCTCTCCCGGAATGTCAGAGTGTAGGGATTGTCGTCGTAGATGTCGTCAAGAGTGTGTAAAATGGGGGCTCTACCTTTTTCGAAGAACAGTAGTGCCGGATAGGTCGCCTCCTCTTTTATCAGGGATGAGGGATAGCTTGCAAACTGTTTCCGATTCAGATAATACAGCCGAAAGGGCCTTTCCAGATGCGCTTTGATGCGGTTGCTCATCTCTCGTTCTTGTAGAGCCCCCGGAATATAAGGATATAGTATGCCGATATGGACGTCTGTGGCGGATGAGTCGTTAAGCAAATGGAGCAGGTGGTTCACACAGGCGGAACATTCCAGTTCGTGGTTGACCAGTATGATACTCTTTCCCGATGGAAGGTCTTCCAATGCTTGCAGGGAGGATTCGGTGTCCACAAAGAAAGGCGTAACAGTCGGGTCGTTGTTTTTGTGGCGCATGATTTTGATTTTGAAAACCGGTTCGTTTCTCTTGAAGAACGCTTCCCTGTCACGTTTGTGCTCTTCGGGCCTCTTCCCATACCAATCGGACGTGTCCTCGGCGGAGATCTCGATCAGCAGGTTGTTCCAACTGATGTGTGCCTTGTCCTCCTGGACATTGAAGAGATTGAACGGGAATCGCCCATTGACGTATGGCGCATTTGAGGTGTCCTTGGCAAGATACAGCCGAGTGTGCCCGTCTCGGTCCAAAATGGCGTAGGCGGGTGCCGACTTCCCTGTCAAGGTGTCAAATTGGGTGTAGTACAAGAGTAAGGTGTTGCCCAATGGAAAGAGGACCTTCGGATATGAATACCGGAAAATTTCACCCATGGTGGCGTAGATCCGTTCCGCTCCGTATGGCACAGACAAACTTTTTCGGATGTATTCATCCTCGAAGGGATGCCAAATCGGGATATCGAGTGATACCTTTTCCCGAAAATGTCCGTCCAAATCGTATCGGTGCAACACCGGAAACCTTGTACTTAAAAAATAGAGTGCGTGTGAGTCGTGGAAAAGATAGCGGTTCGGATTCGCCTGCACCACATGGGGCGCTTCGTAATCAAGCTTTTGGAGAAGCTTCTCGCCGCCACCCTTGATGGCGCGCTGAAACCAAATGTATCCGGCATCGTGGTCCTCTTCCAGATAGTTCAACATGCCGTTGTGGATGAAAACCGCCTTGCTGTTGGGGTGAAGGTACATTGTGTCGAAAATGTATGTTCCTTCGGATTTGTGGTATAAAAGCAGTTGGTCTTGTGTGGAAACAGCCAGTCGGTCTCCGTCGAAGTCGAAATCGTATATCCAAAGTCGGGAGGACAACAATTCCTTGCGCTCCTTTGTCGGAGGCAGTGGAAGAAGAAACTCTGCCTGCGCATAATCATATAGCGACACGGAATGTATGGTCGCCGAATAGTCCCGGTCTTTGTGCTGAAAAGCCTGCATGTCCGTGTAATAGAATGTCCCGTCATGGATACAGCATTTGATTCGCGTGAGCTCTTGAAGCGGGATGGAGGGACGAAGAATGATGGATGTGTCGAGTTCAAATGCCGTTCCGATCCATTCCTGCCCGTGAACTTTTGCCATTCCGAGGATGGAAAAAATGAGTGCTGTTATGATTATTCGCGGTTTCATTGCGCTTTGCTTTAGGTCGATTTATTTATAAACGGTGCCTTCTCCTCTAATAACGATGGCTGTCGTCGAAGACGGAAATGAAGACGTACAAGTCACCCTCGCCATATTGATTGTAACGCCACTCGCCTTTGACGACATAGGTGGTGTTAAATCCACGGTTTTGGGTGGGCACGCTCAGGGTGATGGATTTGCTGCCCTGATTGTTTCCCGCACGGCTTCGCGCCTCGCTGAACTCAATGATTTCGTTGATGGCACTTACACAGGCCTTGTTTACGGCCGTCCAGTTCTGATTGGGCGTGAAACTTGACTGGAAAGAACCCATGCTGATGTGAGGCACGCGGCAGAAGCTCCATCCGCTGCCCGTGCAGTTCAGCCTGGCAGGTTCAATGCCGTCGGGAGACGGCGTGTAATCAATGTCGTTGTAGAGGTTGAGCCACGCCAAGTAGCCGCCATTGCTTTTGTGTACGATGACATTCGGCTGCTCTCTCGCGGACAGGGAGGACACCATGCAGAAAACTGCTGCTAATAAGAAAATCTTTTTCATAACTTTTTGTTTTAATCGTTTAATAATAATTAACATTAAATCTTTCCTCTTTCGCGGGATTCGATTCCATAGCGACGTCTTCGTTTGGGACTGCCCTCGGAAGATGGTTTGAGTCTGATTGTAGGCGTCGTTTGAATTTTGTGTTGTTACTTTTTTCTTTTACTATGTTCAAACGCAAGATTGCCAGTCTTGTGTTTGCGTCGTTTCTGTGCTGCAAATATATAATCGCCACTATGGTTTTGTCAAGAGGTGAGCCAAAATTTTTTCTAATTAGTATTCAATATGTTATAAAATAGCAAAAATAAAGTTAAATATATAATGTTAAAAAATTGTTTATATTTCGGAGAAAATCGGGAGTTCTCTCGCATTTTTGTTCCTCAGATCGAAGTGAAAGATAGGGAGGACGCTCGCCTATTTTTAGTATTTTTGCGCTCTTTTTTTTGAATATGACGTTAGACGACTTACAGGCGAGATGTTTCCCGACGGAGATCGCTCGGCTCAAGCCCTTGGTCTCGGAAGAGGGCACGGGGAAAATTGTGCAAATCAACGGCCTTACAGGATCCTCTTTCCCGATATTGGCATCCCATCTGGTGCGGAAAGCGTCCCGGACGCATCTTTTTGTGCTGGACAATCGTGAGAAAGCCGCTTTTTTTTATAATGATCTCGAGAAGCTGTTGCATGACCAAAGTCTGCCGCTGTTCGAGAAAAGGGTCCACTATTTGCCCTCTTCCTATAAAAGATCGCACAACGAGAGCGAGATCGACAATTCCAATGTCAAGTTGCGTTCTGAGATCGTGAACAAAGTGGCAAGCCATCCCGATTCTCCATATTGCATCGTGACCTATCCCGAAGCGCTTGCGGAAAAAGTGGTCACACGGCAGTTCGTCAGCAAGAATTCCTTTTCAATCAAGCGCGACAGCCTCGTTCCCACGGATATCTTTTTGCAGTTTCTCTATCAGTTCGAGTATTTGCAGGAAGATTTCGTCTTTGAACCGGGCCAGTTTGCCTGGCGTGGCAGCATCTTCGACATTTTCTCTTTCTCCGAGGAATATCCTTGCCGAATCGAGTTGGACGGCGACAGGGTGGAGTCGATCCGTTTTTTCAACCCGGAAACGCAGCTTTCCATCCGTGAAGAAGAGGAAATCCGTATCATGCCCAAGATTGTCACGCACCAGGTCGATGAAGAACGCATCCCCCTCCTCGATTTTTTGCCGGCAAATACCTATCTTTGGCTGGATAATCCAAAGGATATCGGCTCGCAAATCGCTTCTCTGTACCGTTCCGTGGACGAGGAGTTCCAAAGCCGCCGGGATTCTTCGGGGCATGAGGACTCTGTTGGGACGGACAGCCTGTTTATCCGCCGTCGCGATTTCGAGAAGTCGGTCGCGCATCGTCCGTGCTGTGTGCTCAACACAACTGTCGAGCATCCTGATTATGACTTGGATTTCGCCATCAAACCGCAAAACCACTTCGGACGCAGTTTCGACTACTTGCTGCTGGAGTGGATTGACAATCTGGAAAAGGGCATCCGGACGGTTTTCCTAGCTGAGAATCAATCGCAGCTTGACCGCCTGGAGAAGATTATGTCGGATTTGGTGGAGAAGTACAACAAGCACAATGTCGCGAGTGTCACCGTGGAGGCGCTATATACGCCCATTCGGGCCATCCTGCATGAGGGCTTTTTTGACGAAAGACGCAAGTTGTCGGTCTATACGGACCATCAGTTTTTCGAGAAAAACGAACGTGTCGTCATCCGTGACCGATACAAGAAGAGCGAGGCCTTCACGCTTAAGGAGATCTACGACTTGCAGCCGGGCGATTATGTGGTGCACATCGACTATGGCATCGGTGTCTATCAGGGGCTGGTGAAGACGGAAATGAACGGCAAGGAACAGGAGGTCATCAAGTTGTCCTACAAGGACGGCGACTTGTTGTATGTCAGCGTGCATTCCCTGCACAAAATCAGCAAATATGTGGGGAAAGAGGGCACTGCGCCCACGTTGCATCGCATTGGATCCGGCACATGGGACAAACTCAAGGAGCGCACCAAAAAGCGAGTCAAGGAACTGGCCATCGACCTGATCAAGCTCTACTCGCAGCGCAAGGCCCGCAAGGGATTCGCCTTCTCCCCGGACAACTTTATGCAGACGGAATTAGAAGCCTCCTTCATCTATGAGGACACCCCCGACCAGGTCAAGACCCTTGCTGATGTGAAGGCCGACATGGAGAGCGAGCATCCCATGGACCGGCTGATTTGTGGTGATGTGGGGTTCGGCAAGACGGAAATAGCCATTCGCGCCGCCTTCAAGGCTGTGTGCGACAGCAAGCAGGTGGCCGTGCTGGTACCTACCACCGTGCTGGCATTGCAACACTATACCACCTTCACCGACAGACTTTGCAATATGCCCTGTCGTGTTGAATATGTGAACCGTTTCAAGACGGGCCGTGAAATCAGGGAGACGTTGCGCAAGCTCAAGGAGGGGCAGATCGACATCCTGATCGGCACGCACCGGCTGCTGAGCAAGGATGTGGTTTTCAAAGACCTCGGCTTGCTGATCATCGACGAGGAACAGAAGTTCGGCGTGGCGGCGAAAGAGAAACTTCGCGAACTGCGTGTCAGCGTGGACACGCTGACCATGTCGGCGACCCCGATACCCCGGACCTTGCAGTTCTCGCTCATGGGCGCGCGCGACATCTCGGTCATCACCACCCCCCCTCCCAACAGGCAACCTATCCAGACGGAGGTGCATGTGTTTGACGAAGACATCCTCCGTGAGGCTGTACAATACGAGCTCAACCGCGATGGACAGGTTTTTGTTGTCCATAATAAGATCCAAGATATTAAGGAGTTGGCGGGTTTGATTCAACGACTTGTTCCGCAAGCCCGCATTGCTATCGGCCATGGTCAGATGGAGGGCGCTGAACTTGAACACATCATGACTGATTTCATCAACCACCAAAGCGATGTGCTGGTCTCCACCACCATTGTGGAGTCGGGACTGGATATTGTCAACGCCAACACCATGATCATCAACGATGCCCAGAACTTCGCCCTCAATGTGCTGCACCAACTGCGCGGCAGGGTGGGGCGTAACAACCAGAAGGCTTTCTGCTACCTCTTCACGAAGCCCTTCGATGTGATCAATGACCAGGCCCGCAAACGTCTGCAGGCCATCGAGGATTTCTCCGACATCGGAAGCGGCCTCCAGATCGCCTTGCGCGACCTTGACATCCGGGGCGCCGGCAACATCTTGGGCGCCGACCAGAGCGGATTTATCAACGATATCGGCTATGAAATGTACCAGAAGATTCTGAGCGAGGCTATCCGGGAGATGCAAGATGCCGACTTTGAAGAGATGGAAATGGCCGACAATACAGACCTTCTTGCGCGCGAGTGCCTGCTGGAGACCGACATCGAAGCCCTCTTCCCCTCCGACTATGTCAGCAATGTCAGTGAGCGCATGAGCCTTTACAAAGAATTGGAGGCCATTCGTGATATGGAGAAATTGGATGCATTCCGAAAGAAAGTGGTTGATGTGTTTGGCCCCATGCCGAAACCCACGGTGGAGCTGATGCAGACCATCCCTCTTCGCATGGTGGCTTCCAGACTCTATTTTGAGAAGATAATTCTCAAAAACGACACCTTCACGGGCTATTTTATCGGCAATGCCGCTTCCAAATTCTATCAATCCGATGCTTTTGGCTCTATTCTCTCTTTCATGCAAATTAACCATCCCGCCATTCAGCTAAAGGAGGTCAATCACAAGTTGCTCTTTATCATCCACCATGTCCCTACCATCAAATCGGCGCTGCATTGGTTGGACAAAATGGAGGCGTATTGTGCGAAACAGGCATAGAGCAAGGCTTTATGTCACCGTAATCTTCTTGTAGCGAATGCGTTTCGGCGTGACGTTGCCGAGGCGCATCTTCTTGTTCTCCTCGTATTCGGTGTAGCCGCCTTCGAAGAAATAGACCTGCGAGTCGCCCTCGAAAGCGAGGATGTGCGTGCAGATGCGGTCGAGGAACCAGCGGTCGTGGGAGATGACCACGGCACAGCCCGCGAAGTTCTCCAAACCCTCCTCCAGCGCGCGCAGCGTGTTGACGTCTATGTCGTTGGTCGGCTCGTCCAGGAGCAGCACGTTGGCCTCCGACTTGAGGGTGAGGGCCAGGTGCAGTCGGTTGCGCTCACCGCCGGAGAGCACGCCGGCCTTCTTGTTCTGCTCGGTGCCGCTGAAGTTGAAACGCGACAGGTAGGCGCGCGAGTTGATGAGGCGCCCGCCCATCATAATTTGTTCGTTGCCCTCCGCGACCACCTCCCAGACACTCTTCTCCGGGTCGATGACGGTGTGCTGCTGGTCGATGTAGCCCACCTTGACGGTCTCGCCCACCTTGAAGTCGCCGCTGTCGGGCTGCTCCAAGCCCATAATGAGGCGGAAGAGGGTGGTTTTGCCGGCACCGTTGGGCCCGATGACGCCCACGATGCCGTTGGACGGCAAGTTGAAGTTGAGGTCGTCAAATAGCAGTTTGTCGTAGGCATTCAGACGGGCTTTCGACTTGGCGTGGCGGGCCTTCGGAGTCATCCGCACCCATTCCAGCACTTCGCTCTCTTCTCCGATGAGAAGATCACGCTCGACGCTCCCGAAGAGACCGAGACCGAGGAGAGCAATGACGAGGATTCTATGCTCATCCGCCAGATTCTCAAGACCAAGCTCATTGATATGGACCTCTCCGTCCGTGCCATCAACTGCTTGAAGTCTGCTGAGATCGAGACCCTCGGTGACCTGGTGGCCATCCACAAGACCGACCTCCTCAAATTCCGCAACTTCGGCAAGAAGTCACTCGCGGAACTCGCGGAACTGGTGAAATCCAAAGGCCTGGATTTCGGTATGAATATTTCAAAATATAACTTAGATAACGATTAAGAACAATGAGACACGCTAAAAGAATCAACCACTTAGGAAGAACGGACGCCCATAGAAAAGCGATGTTATCCAATATGGCCACGTCCCTCATTATGCATAAGAGAATCAACACCACCCTGACCAAGGCCAAGGAGTTGAGAAAATATGTTGAGCCGATGGTGACCCGCAGCAAAAACGACACCACTTACTCCAGACGTATGGTTTTCTCCCTTTTGCATAACAAGTATGCCGTCACGGAACTTTTCCGCGAGATCGCCCCGAAGGTTGCTAACCGTCCCGGCGGTTACACCCGCATCCTTAAGACTGGATTCCGCAAGGGAGACAATGCAGAGATGTGTATGATTGAGTTCGTGGATTACAACGAGACTTACACCGTCGAGTCCGGCAAGAAGAAGAGCACGCGCACCCGTCGTAGCAGCAAGAAGTCCGCTGCCCCCGCCGCCGAGCCCGTTGCTGAAGCTGCCGTCGAGACCCCGGCTGAGGAGACTGCTCCCGCCGCTGAATAATTTGCAATACCCTTATTACGATATGATGAAGGCTGCCCGCGAGGTGGCCTTTTTTTGTTTTTTTCTTATTTTTGCACCGTTGGAATGTTCGCTGTTTTTTTTTCTAACCTATTGGCCCTTTTTTTGATAAATGTATAATAACTTTCGGAATACGGACTTGGAGGGGGGATGCCTCCCCAAAGCAATGCAAGATTTGGAAGCCGCGAAGGCTTCCCCGGGTCGCTCGTGGACAGTTGGCGTGCAGCTTGTATTATGGATTCTGTTGGCAGCTGCAGGTTGCCGTAACTCTAATCCCGACCATTCAATCTATGACAGGATGTTTCGCGAAAGCCGCGAACGGGTGATGTTTGTCGGTAACGAACAGGCCGCCACCGATGCGCTGGACATGCTCAAGTACGCCGAAAAAAATGGCAGCCGGTATGGGAAGGTGATGGCCTACCTCAGCTTGACAAGCCTGGCCGCACAACGGGCCGACTTCGACAATATGTCGCGCTATATGGAGGTGGCGCGCGCCTCCCTGGATTACAACGACCCCTCATTTCTGCAAGGATATGCTTATTTTGTGGAAGGGACTGTCAACTTCAGCACATCGCTAAGTCTGAACTCTCTCCTATGCTATGATAAGGCCTTGCATTATTTCCGCCCAATAGGCGACTCGCTGATGATTGCCAGTTGTTATATCAACAAATTCAACTGCTACAGTATCAATGGCGATATGGAAGCTGCCACAGCCAGCTTGGACAGCGCCCGTTGTTGGGCTCCTGTCTCGTATCAGCTTAATATAAGGCTCTACACGGCTATGCTGCTCAACCACCAAGGCCACGCTCAGGAAGCCGTAAGGGCCTATGAGAAACTGGTGCAGGATGCCAGGGCCGACAGCTCCAGCCCCTCTTACCCCTCCTCTTCCAGCGCCCGCTTCTGGTCTCTGCTCTATTCCAATTACATTTTCGCCCTGCTGAATGCCGACAAGGTGCCGGAAGCGGAAATCCAATGCGCCCGTATGGAAGAGACCGCTGTGGCCAATGGAACCGCGTTCGACACCACCATCCAGCGGCTGATGACCGCCTGGGTCGCATTCAGGCAAGAGAATCTTGACAAGGCTCTGGAAATATGCACGGACATTTACGAACATTATCAAAGCGACCATACCCTCACCATCCAACGGCAAGCCCTCGATTTGATGGTGCAGTGCTTCACAAAAAAGGAGGACTACCGGAATGCGTTTGAGTATGGACACATATTGTCCTCTCTCGTAACGGACCAGAAAGTCAATGCCCACCTTATCGAAGAGATAATTGAACGCCAGCAGAAATATGAGTCCCACATTCACGAACTCGAGATAGGGCGTGTCAGGGCTCGAATATGGCTGTTGTTGGTGGCCTTCCTGCTCACGGTCACCATTGTGGGTTTTATGCTCTACCACAAGGAGCGTCGTCTCAAGGAGCGTCACGCCCGTGTCCGCGAGCTGGAGCAGGAGAAAGAGCTTGCCCGGCAGCAACGCGAAATCGACACTGCCCGGATGGACCACGTGGCCACCCGTGAACAGATGGATAATTTTGCGCTGGAGATGAGACGTATAGCCAGCGATATGCCTAAAAATCTGCGCATTAAACTGCTTCAAGGCATCCATCGCATGGAGGAACGTCGTGAACAGGACGTGTGGGATAATTTCGAGTCCAGTTTCACCCGCCAGCACGCCGGATTTTTGGAACGACTGAATCAACAATACCCATCGCTATCTCCTATAGAAGTGAAAATCGCGATGCTGCTCCGCGTGGGACTGACCAACAAGGAAATTGCCGACACGCTTCATATCGCCGACAATACCGTGCGCACCTATCGTACCCGGATGCGGCGTAAATTCCAGTTGACGGATAAGGAAGACCTGAATACCTTCATAGCCTCCCTGTAGTTTTTTGTGAATTATTAAAATATTGGTAGTAAATGTTTTGTATTGAAAATATCTTTATAATATCTTTCATATTCGTTTTTGTATCTTTTGTTTCTACTATGAACAGATAGGGAAATTGGATTTCATCTGCTATTTTTGCAGCCTCAAAATCGGCAGAGAAATTTTGTAAAAATAACACGATATGAAAAAATTTTTCCTTGTTTTGACGGCTTTCCTGACCTTGTTTCACCTGAGTGCTCAAGAGTTGAGTGACTACACGGTCAGCGTAGGCAACACGACTTACTCCACCATCGCTGCCACCGGTACGCAGCTGATGAACGTGTATGGCGATTATGCCAACCAGACTTTTGCGATGCCCTTTTCTTTCGAGTTTGGCTTACAGAGTGTTGTGCGTGGAACCACCGTGAGAGTGCGTTCCGACGGCCATATTCTGCTTAACCTCAATGGCGATACGTATAGTGGCAGTGACTTTGGCTACAACTATTGGCCTGTGAACAACAGTTACAGTTATTGCGCCATCGTGCCCTACACTTGTGACGACGGGTATATGCCCAGCAACACCTCGGCAGTCTATTGGCAGGTGGAGGAGACCGTCTCAGGCGACAGTGTTTTGATCATCGAGTTTGTGGATGTGGAGCATTATGTGGACAATGGGGGCCAGTTCAACTACCAACTGCGGATTTTCCAGAATGGAGATGTCTCGGTGACCTACGGCCCGATGACGGGCAGCAGCAGTTATGCTAATTTTATGATGACGGCCAACAGCCTCACCGACCGCGTCCTGCTTACAGGCTCCTGGCTGTCGCCCGCTGTCGGCAATCCTGCACAGATGTCTTATCTGAACGGGGCTCCGATTCCAGGCACCGTAATAACTTATATCAGACCAACCCTTTATTGCTCCCGCCCGCTGAGCATCTCCGACTCTGCCGTGACCGATGTTTCTGCCGTTGTGTTTTGGGAATCCAACCCTGACATCTATCAATATACATACGAGTATGATGTGACCGATTTTGTGCCGGGGCAAGGACTCCACAACGAGGGTTCTACCATGGACACTTTTGTTCACTTGTCGGGGCTCTCGGGCCAGAGCACCTATTATTTCTATGTGAAAGGCGACTGTAACAATGGTGCCGGCAGTAATTATGCCCGCTTTGTCTTCACGACCGATTGCGGTCACGTGACCAGCTTTCCCTGGACAGAGAGTTTTGAGAACCCCAATGCGCTTGACTGCTGGACGACCCTTGATCTGGACAACCATTCGTTCTCAAACTGGGGCCGTTATTCGGGCAGCAGCTATGCCCATTCCGGCAGTTACTCTGTGCGAAGCGGATACAACACCAATGCTCCGGCCAATGACTGGCTCATCACCCCACCGGTTGACATCCCAGCCTCCGCATACGGCTATAGTTTGAGGTGGTATGTCCGAGGCAGCACCTTCTCGTCCAATGTGTCGCATTATACGGTGCTGGTTTCCACCACCGGCAATGCTGCCTCCGATTTTGTGGACACCCTTTATGCCGAAAGCTACGGGAATGCAGTGGTGACGGATCGTTCGGTCAATCTTGACGCTTATGCCGGCCAAACGATCTACGTGGCTTTCATCCACGACAGCCAAAACGACAACAGCATATTCTTTGACGACATTTCCGTCTATTGCGCTCTGCCACCCGAGGTTTCCATCACGGGGCCGACGTTGGCCTTTGAAGGCGACAATGTGGTGTTTTACGGAATATTCCAGGGCGGCTCAACCGCTGGTCTGCAATTCGACTGGTACTCCACAATGAGCACCAACGGTTACGCCTCCCTCGTAAGTCTGGGCGATTCGGTGGAAATAAACTATATGGCGGGAGGTATGGATACAATCCGGCTGGTCGCTACCAATATGTATGGTACCGACACGGCCACCTTTGTGGTTCGTGTGTGCGGCACCATCGTCACCCTTCCTTGGGAAGAGAATTTTGAAAATGCCGCTGCGCTGGACTGCTGGACCATTCTGGATCTCGACAGTGTTACGAGCAACAACTGGACCCGTTATTCGGGAAGCAGCAATGCCCACTCCGGAAACTATTGTATGAGAAGCAGTTTCAACTCCAACGCGGCTGCCAACGACTGGCTTGTCACATCGCCTGTGGAGATTCCATACGGTGCAGAAGGAGTGTATCTGAAATGGTTTGTGAAAGGCAGCTCCTATTCCTCATATGTGCCGCACTACACCGTGCGCCTCTCCACCACAGGCAACGATGCGGCCGACTTTGTGGACTCCTTGTTTGCGGAAAGTTACAGCGGTGGCTACGTACAACGTATGGTCAACCTTGACGCCTACGCTGGTTCCACGCTTTATATAGCTTTTGTCCACGATAGTTACAACGACAACGGTCTCTATATGGACGACATCGGCATATTCATTTCCATGAGTCCGGTGGTGTCGGTTTCCGGTCCGGAGATGGCTTTTACGGGGATGGATGCTGTATTCCACGCCCAACTCTCTGAAGGCTCTGTTACAGGACTGCAGTATGACTGGACCTCTATGATGGCAACAGCCGGACAGGCTATGCTCACCTCCTTCGGCGATTCGGTGGCTTTGAATTATACGTCAGGGGGTATGGACATCATACAGCTGGTCGCCACCAATTCGTATGGCAGTGACACGGCGACATTCGTGGTGCGCGTGTGTGGCTCTGTCGCCAGTTTGCCTTGGTCAGAAAGTTTTGAGACCCCCTCTTCCATAGATTGTTGGACGATTTTGGATTTCGACAACTCCACCAATGACAACTGGAGCCGTTATAACAGCATCAGCTATGCCCATACCGGTAATTATAGTATGCGTAGCAACTACAACTCCTCGTCTGCCGCCAACGACTGGCTTGTCACTCCGCCATTGGAAATACCGGCCAATGCCGAAGGCCTCTCACTTACTTGGTTTGTGCGCGGCACCACCTTCTCGTCCAATCAGTCTCATTATAGGGTTCTGCTCTCCGCCACAGGCAATTCGATCTCGGATTTCACCGACTCCCTCTTTGCCGAAAGCTATAGCGGAAACTATGTGCAAAGAGTCGTTGACCTTGAGCCGTATGCAGGGCAAACGGTGCTGGTGGCCTTTGTGCACGACAGCTATAACGACAATGGTCTCTATATAGACGATGTCTCCCTGCGGTTTGTGTTGGAGCCTGTTGTTTCCTTGTCGGCGCCCTCTATGGTGCTCACTGGAGATACGATTACGCTTACCGCAACACTGCAAGAGGGATCGCCTAATAGCTTGACCTATACTTGGAGCAGTACGCTTGGCGGAACCATTACCCCGTCCGGAAATAGTGCCACCATCCTCTATACTGTCGGCGGTACGGATACCGTGCAGGTGATTGCTTCCAATGTCTATGGGGCCGATACCGCTATGGCGGTCATCACCGTCATTGATTGTAGTCCTGTGACCTCTTTCCCCTGGTCGGAGGATTTCGAGTCGGGCAACAGTGTGTTGCAGTGTTGGACCATTGTGGACAACAACAACTATTCGGCCGACAACTGGGTGTTGAGCAACGATCCCTCCTATGCATACAGCGGCAACTATGCACTGCGCGGCTCCTATAATAATGGCGGCACGTGTGACGACTATATCATCTCACCCGCCATCGTTGTCCCGGCCAATGCAACTGACTTGTGGCTGTCCTACTACGTGCGCGGCGGTGATTATTACGGGAATTCAACCTCCTATCGGACACTGGTTTCCACGACAGGAACAAATATCTCCGATTTTACCCACGTTTTGGCCAATGAAACCTATGCCGGCACTTACGACCTGCGGTCGTTCCCTCTTTCGGCATACGCCGGCCAGACTATATATATTGCTTTCCATCAGACTTCTTACGATTCCGACGATATGTATATCGATGACATCACGATTGGCGACAACCCCTCTTGCGACAATCCCGTCATCACATCGGTCAGCCCTGATGCAACTACCGTGACGGTTTCCTGGACGGGTGATGCCAATCACTATTCGGTGGCCATCATTTCCGGCACTTGGTCGGAGCCATCAAACCCCGTTCCGGTGAACGGGTTTACCTATACTTTTACAGGGCTGGATCCGGAAACGACCTACACGATAGGTGTGCAAAGCAATTGTGACAACGGCAATAACAGCGAGTGGACGACTCAATCGGCAACCACGCTTTCTCAGCCTTGTTCCGCGCCTGTTAATTTGAGAGCCGACAATGTTACGTTCAGCAATGCTTATATCCAGTGGGATGCTACGGAGGCAGTTTCTTACGAAGTGTGTTATGGTGTCAATATCACGACCTCCACAGGGACGGTGATTACCACACAGACCAACCACTTGAATCTTACTTCTTTGGATGAAAACACCACCTACGATGTGTTTGTCCGTTCGGTGTGTGCTTCCAACCATTATTCCGACTGGAGTGAGAAATTGCAGTTCACCACGCTGACTGACGGCATAACCGATTATGCGGTGGCGGATGTGCAGGTGTGTCCCAATCCGGCTTCCACGCAGATTACTGTCCGTGCGGCGGGTATTCGTCAAGTGGAGGTGATGGATGTGCGGGGGTGTGTGCTCCTGAGCGAACTTGGCGACGGAAGCAACGAAATCAAGCTGAATGTTGAGAGTATGGCACCGGGTGTTTACCTTGTTCGTGTGGTTGGGGAGAAAGAATATGGCGTGCGCCGGATTGTAGTGAGCCGATAATGCCTCATTTTTCTACAATATGACGAAGGCCACCTCACAGGTGGCCTTTTTTGTTTAGTGATGCCTAAGCTCATCTTTCTCGAAATGGAAGACGAAGACCTTGATGTTGTGTTCGTCACTGTCTAACAAGCGTTACTTCTTCTTTAGGTACTTCAACATCACCTTGGCCAAACGATTCAGGACTTGCTCTCTCCTTGAGTCTGGATTGGAAACACACAGCACGACAAGATGGCCGTTGATGGAGAACTGTACCACATAATCGGGCTTGGGTGTGGGACGTGCTTTGTATCCGCGGTCGGAGAAGCGGACTTTGCGAGTCCAGTCGGCCATGGGTAAAATAAAAGCAGGGTAGGGATGCCCCTCTATCTCAAAGGTTAAATATTGAAACTGGTTGCCTTCCAGCATTGACCAATACGTGGGTCCGATGATTTCTGGAAGCTGCACGGCATCGTACCCCTGCTGGTTCAAGAAATGAATGTCGGTAAATTCTTTTTTCGCAATGGAACGAAAAAGTTCCGTGTCCAAATTCCAAAGGACACCCTTCATTCTGCAAAGATGCAGATACCCGCTGCGGTCTTCCAAAGGATGCCAGTCAAGGTCGTCAGAGTAATCCGACCAACTATGAACCCACCATTGTCCATCGCGGCACTCAAATCGTTCCGCATCAAACTCGTTCACAATCCTGCTGTCTATTAGTACCCACTTGCCATTGTGGATTAACCATACAAACACGGTGTTGATGTTGCTGTCATCAGCATAATCTGCTATGAATGCAGGGGCATCAATACCATTCTTGAAAACATTGACCAGTAAGGTATCGTATATGCTACCGATAGCATTGATGAAAAATAGGGTGTCGGTTCCCCGCATCACCCAGCGGACACTAACTTCATGTTGAAAGTACCACTTTCGTGATAGGTCGAAATAGTTGTCGGGGGATGGAACACTGTCCAGTATCTTTCCGTCTTTAGAAGAATAGAGTTCCATATACATGGTGTCCAAAGCATTTTGGGAACGGAAATGCCCGGTAATCTTGTGTGGTTTTACGGGAGTTAATATGACATGCTCGCCCTGTCCGTTAGCGACGATTGTACACATTAACAGTAGAAAAAGCAGGTGGGGGTGTTTCATTTATATCACCGTAATCTTTTTATACCGAATGCGTTTCGGCGTGACGTTGCCGAGGCGCATCTTCTTGTTCTCCTCGTATTCGGTGTAGCCGCCTTCGAAGAAATAGACCTGCGAGTCGCCCTCGAAAGCGAGGATGTGGGTGCAGATGCGGTCGAGGAACCATCGGTCGTGGGAAATGACCACGGCACAGCCCGCGAAGTTCTCCAAGCCCTCCTCCAATGCGCGCAACGTGTTGACGTCGATGTCGTTGGTCGGCTCGTCCAGGAGCAGCACGTTGGCCTCCGATTTCAGGGTCAAGGCCAGGTGCAAACGGTTGCGCTCACCGCCGGAGAGCACGCCGGCCTTCTTGTTCTGCTCTGTGCCGCTGAAATTGAAACGCGACAGGTAGGCGCGCGAGTTGATGAGGCGCCCGCCCATCATAATCTGTTCGTTGCCCTCCGAGACCACCTCCCAGACGCTCTTCTCCGGGTCGATGACGGTGTGTTGCTGATCAATGTAGCCCACCTTGACAGTCTCGCCCACCTTGAAGTCGCCGCTGTCGGGCTGCTCCAAGCCCATAATGAGGCGGAAAAGGGTTGTTTTGCCGGCGCCGTTGGGCCCGATGACGCCCACGATGCCGTTGGGCGGCAGGTTGAAGTTGAGGTCCTCGAAGAGCAATTTGTCGCCGAAGGCCTTGCGCACGTGCTGGGCCTCGATGACGACGTTGCCCAGACGCGGTCCGTTGGGGATGAAGATCTGCAGGGTCTCCTCTTTCTCCTTGACATCCTCGTTGAGGAGCTTGTCGTAGGCGTTCAGACGGGCTTTCGACTTGGCGTGGCGCGCCTTCGGGGCCATACGCACCCATTCCAGCTCGCGCTCGAGGGTCTTCATACGCTTGCTCTCCTGCTTCTGCTCCATTGCCAGGCGGTTCGACTTCTGCTCTAACCAGGAGGAGTAGTTGCCCTGCCAGGGGATGCCCTCGCCGCGGTCGAGTTCGAGGATCCAGCCGGCCACATGGTCGAGGAAGTAGCGGTCGTGGGTCACGGCGATGACGGTGCCCTTGTATTGTTGCAGGTGGGCCTCCAGCCACTCCACCGACTCGGCGTCGAGGTGGTTGGTGGGCTCGTCCAGCAGGAGGATGTCGGGTTCAGTGAGCAGCAGGCGGCAGAGGGCCACGCGGCGCCGTTCGCCTCCGGAGAGGTGCTTCACCGGTGTGTCGCCGTCGGGACAGCGCAGCGCGTCCATAGCGCGTTCCAGTTTGGAGTCGAGCTCCCAGGCGTCGTGTTGCTCAATGAGGTCTGTGAGCTCGCCCTGCCGCTCGATGAGCTTGTTCATCTCGTCGTCGTTCATGGGCTCGGCGAACTTCATGCTCACCTCCTCGTACTCCTTCAGCACATCCACGATCTTCTGCACGCCCTGCTGCACCACCTCCTTGACGGTGAGCGTGTCGTCGAGCTGCGGCTCCTGCGGGAGATAACCGATGGAGTAGCCCGGAGCGAAGACCACCTCGCCCTGATAGGACTTGTCAATGCCGGCGATGATCTTCAGCAGCGTGGATTTTCCCGCGCCGTTGAGACCGAGCACGCCGATTTTCGCCCCGTAGAAGAAGGAAAGGTAGATGTTTTTGAGGATTTGTCGTTGCGGCGGAATCGTCTTGGTGACGTTCACCATCGAGAATATGATTTTCTTGTCGTCTGCCATAAGGATGAAGTTTTAGAATGAGGGTGCAAAGTTACGATTTTTTTGTTTGTCAGTGAACTGTGAACAGTATCTGGGAATTAAGAAACTAAGAAATTAAGAAACTAAGTGGGCGTATTAGCTTGTGACAGAGGTTGTGGCTTCCCTCCCTGATTCAGCCCGTTAGGGCTGAAGGTGTTATGAGAATAAGGAATTAAGAAGTTAAGAAATTAAGTGGGCGTGTCTGCTTGTGGCAGAGGTTGTGGCCTCCCTCCCTGATTCAGCCCGTTAGGACTGAAGGTGTTATGAAACTAAGGAGTTAAGAAGTTAAGGAATTAAGTGGGCGTGTCCGCTTGTGACTGAGGTTATGGCATCTCTCCCTGATTCAGCCCGTTAGGGCTGAAGGGCTCGGTAGAAAACGAATGCCCGCGCACGAACGGGCGCACGCCGTAGGTGTGCGGGCAAAAAGAGGCATTGCGAAGGCCTGAAAATGAGCGTTAGGTGTTGTCAGAGAGGAGTTTTCGCGTCTACGTGTTTTCCGGCTTCTCGCGTCTGACGGTGTATTTGAGTTTCAGCATCGCCAGATTGAGTTCCAGGGTGGTCTCGCTGCTTTGCACAGGCATCACATCATTGAGCAGGTCGTCCACCAATTGGCCGCCCCGTTTCAGCAGCGACTCCTGTTGGGCCTTGTCGCCCCGTGTTGCGGAATCTCGCTCATTACCCGCGTCAGTTCCCTGAGCTTGGCGTACGCCTCCACGATGGCGATGGTGGTCTCCACGGCCTTCGGACTCTTCAGGATGGTGGCCAGCATATAGAGGCCCTTACGCCATACAATTCCGCCACGTCGGCGTCAACGATCACCTGTTGTCCGCGCAGGGTGATGATTCTGTTTTCTACTTCGATAATGTTTGTCATATTATTGTTGATTATATTGTTAATGAATTTGTGACAAGAATACGATTAACTCTCCTCATCCGGGCGGATGAAGCCGATGGGTCTGGACGGGATAGACTCTGCGTCGTTTGAGGCCTGCAATTCGGACAATGCCGAGCTGATGACATCCAGTTGGGCTCGCGTGATCTCGTTGATGTCATTTTGCGCTGATAGAATCTCATCGACCTCTGTTCTAAGATCTTCAATCTGTTTCCTTAATTCGATATAGGTCGCGGCAAGCGGCATTTCCGCCAAATGCCGGTAGCAGACAAATGCACGCATTATTTTTCGGTTTGCATAAATGGCTACTTCAGACCTTAATACGCTGCTAATCATAGCCACGCCAATTTCTGTGAAAGCATAGGGTTGGAAACGTTGCTTTTGGACTTGTCTTGCGGTCACAAATTGTGACCGCAAAGTTGTAATATCCTGATTGTCAACAATGTTTATATTAGTAATCTTAACTTTTACCTCACGCCATTCTTCTTTCGTAAGTTGAAACATAAATTCTTCGCCTTCAAAACGTTTAGCATTTCTTTTAACCGCTTGATTTAATGTTTTTGTCTCCACGTGATACAGACGTGCGAGGTCGAAGTCAAGCATCACGCGCTGACCACGGATGGTGTGGATGAGATTTTGGATGTTGTCAACTTGTTCCATAAATGTTTCTTTTTTTAATTCTGATAAAGAGGCATTGCGAAGGCCTAAAGTGAGCGTTAAATGTTGTATGCGAGGATATTGAGCGACTACGTGTTTTCCGGTTTCTCGCGCCTGACGGTGTGTTTGAGTTTCAGCATTGCCAGATTGAGTTCCAGAGTGGTTTCGCTGCTTTGCACCGGCATCACGTCGTTGAGCAGGTCGTCCACCAATTGGCCGCCCCGTTTCAGCAGCGACTCCTGTTGGGTCTTGTCGCCCTCGTGTTGCGGAATCTCGCTCATTACCCGCGTCAGTTCCCTGAGTTTGGCGTACGCTTCTACGATCGCGATGGTGGTTTTTACCGCTTTTGGACTCTTCAGGATGGTGGCCAGCATATAGAGGCCCTTCTCGGTGAAGGCCTTTGGATTGACCGTTGAATGTTTCTTCTTCTCGAACCGGTCAAAATTTTTGACCGGTTCATCTTTTGATGTCAATGATGTTGACCTTAAAGAGTTAAACTCTTGATCTTCAAGTTGAAAAACGTAGCCTTCCGGGAATTTCTCCGGATTGTTTCTCACTGCTTGATTGATTTCTTTGGTTTGAACACCATATAATTCCGCCACGTCGGCGTCAATGATCACCTGCTGACCGCGCAGGGTGATGATCCTGTTTTCTACTTCTGTAATGTTTGTCATATTATTGTTGATTATGTTGTTAATGATTTTTCAACAAAGATATAATTAATAGTAGTGTTTGTCAAGTGCTTTGTGCAAATTCTTTTCAACTAATAATCAGGATATTACAAAATTATATTAACAATTACATCTTTTAATTGTTAATTTTTGAATTTTATTTCGGAGGAAATGGAGTGTTGGGACGCGAAACCGCTCTGATTCGGCATAGAATGTCTGGAATACTGGCCCTGTGAGGAACTAAGAAGTTAAGGAACTAAGGAATTAAGAAATTATGGGGTGTCTTAGTATATGACAAAAATTTCAGTCGGGTGTAAGTATTTGATTAACAATTGCTGAGAAGTCAAAAATCGGTATTTTGTATTCATTTCTGCCTCTCAACAGGAACTCCGTCACAATGTCGAGGCCGTAGCGGAAGATGCTCTTGGCCTTTCTGCCGTGTTTGAGGATGCGGATGGGGTTGTACTTCAGCCGCACAAGCTCGATACTGTTTCAAAAAGTGTGTCCGAGAATAGAAAAAGTTCGTGAATTTTATAGTTTTGTAAAGTGAAAGAATAAAAAACACAAACCTATAAAAAAGCACGAACTTATGGAGTTTACAAAAGAACAAATTTTTGAGCTAACTTCCAAACATTTGGAAAAAGAAAACGGGATACCGCCTCCACCTCCATCCTGCTGAACGCGAACAGCTTCTTGCCGAGGTCCTTGAGCGAAGCGCCGAGATGATAGACGGTGTCGTCCAGAATGAGAAAACGGTCGTGGAAACGGTCGGAGGTGCGAACCTCCACAGCAGGGTATTGCCGGTTGTGGCGCTCGATGTCAAGCCTGAAGGCGTCGGAGATGTGCCGGGTGACGATAGAGGCACTGACATTGTCAGCCCGCTTGGTGAGCATCTTCAACACCGAGTCGTCCACATAGTTGTCAATAAGGATGATGCGTCTCTTCGCCGCGCGGATGAGGTCCGCTGCGAAGGTGTACGCGTCGAAAATCTGCCCGTCGCAGAAAACACCCTGCACCGGTGGCAGGGCGGTGCGCACGAAGAAACCTATTTGCTTGTCGTGTTCATCCACTTGCCGCTCAAGATTTTCGATGCGCTGTGTCATGGCATATCCACGCAAAAGGACATTTTTTAGAGTCTGTGTGGCCCAAATCCTGAATTGTGTTCCACGCAGACTTTTAACCCTATAACCAACGGATATGATCACATCAAGATTATACATTACAATCTCATTACTCTGCCATTTATCTTGAATGGCCCCGTGGGGAGTGGTATGTGCAAAATTTGCACATACCATAGACGGATCCAGTTCTCCCTCCTCAAAAATTTTTTTTATGTGTCTCCCTATGACCGTTCTGTCTCTTTGGAATAGTAATGCCATCTGCTGTTGCGTCAGCCAGACGGTCTCATCCACCATCCGCACCTCCAGCCGGATGCTGCTGTCGGGTTCGTATAACACAATTTCCCCTTTTTCAGAAATACCAATGCTTTTTTCTTCTCTTGTTTCGTTGTCCATATAGATGTTTTTTTAAGTTCCATAATACCGCTGCAAAAATATAATTTTTAACATATTGATAATCAATTGTTTTTAACTATTGACTGTTAAAATTGGAATGGACGGTTGATTTGTCTTTCGCTGCGGAATGCCGACAAAACGCACGGCAATAATATAAAAACAACGGCCCCCGGAAAACCCGGGGACCGTTGCCTATCTTTCAGTAAAAGCTAACAGCCAACAGCTACTTCTTGGGGATATTCTTCAGCACTTCCACGAGGAAGTCGAAGAACTTGCCCACGCTGTCGATGTTCACTCTCTCGACGGGGGAGTGCGGGTGCTCGATGGTGGGGCCGAAGGAGACCATATCCCAGTCGGGATAGCAGGCGCCGAACAGACCGCACTCGAGGCCGGCGTGGATGGCCATCACCTTCGGGTCGTTGCCGAATTTCTTCTTATAGACCTTCATACAGGTGTTCATAATCGGAGACTCCATATTGGGTTTCCAGCCGGGATAGGCGCCGGTGAGCTCGATGTCGCATTCTGCCAGTTCGGCAATGGCGGACATCTTGTCGCCGAGGGCATCCTTGGCGCTGTCAACGGAGCTGCGCAGCAGGCAGCAAGCGCTCATAACCCCGTTCTCGGCCTTGATGTTGGCTAAGTTGTTGGAGGTTTCCACGAGGTCCTTCATAGAGTCGCTCATACGGACCACACCGTTGGGGATCGCGAAAATCATATTGAGGAACTGGTTCTGAGCCTTGGTGCGGATGACCTTCTTGGGGGTATCGACGGCCTTCACGCTGACGGCGAGGTTCTCCTCGGTGGCGGAGAACTCGGCTTTGACAGTGGCTTCGTACTTCTTCACGAAAGTCTTGAAAGCGGTGGCCTTCTTGGCGGGCACGGCGATGATGGCTGTGGCCTCGCGCGGGATGGCGTTGCGCAGGCTGCCGCCGTTAATCGTGGCCACACAAGCCCCGAATTCCTTCACGGCTTTGCTGATGCAGCGGACGAGCAGCTTGTTGGCGTTGGCGCGGCCCAAGTTGATGTCCATACCGGAATGGCCGCCGTGCAGACCGCTGACGCAGACTTGGAAGCCCTTCATATCTTCAGGAACGGGCATGGTGGTGTATTTGCGTTGGAAATTGGCATCCATGCCGCCGGCGCAACCCACATACAGCTCACCCTCCGTCTCGGAGTCGAGGTTGATGAGGATCTTGCCCTTGACGAAGTTCTTCTTCAGGCCGAAAGCACCCGTCATACCTGTCTCTTCGTCAATGGTGACGAGGATTTCCAGGGGACCGTGTTCCACGCCCTTGGTGGTAACGCAGGCCAAAGCCGCGCAGACACCGACACCGTTGTCGGCACCCAGAGTGGTGTGGTTGGCGCGCACCCAGCCATTGTCGATGATGGGCTCAATGGGGCTCTTCAGGAAGTCGAACTTGGGATCGTCGGCTTGGGGCACCATATCGCAGTGGCCCTGCAGGATGACGGGCGTGAGCTTCTCCATACCCTTGGTGGCGGGCACGGTGAACAGCAGGTTGCCGGTCTTGTCTTGTTCAACTTTCACATTATGATCCTTCGCCCAGCTCTTCATCCAGTTGACCACAGCGGTCTCGTGCTTGGAAGGGTGCGGGTTGTCGCAGAAATGGGCGAAGTTCTCCCACAAGTCGTGGGGATACAGTTTCAAAAGTTCGTTGTTCATTGAAATGGGGGTTTAAAGGTTTATAATAATATTGTAATTGATATTTACACTTTTTCGTTGTTGATGGTCGGCTTGCCCCAGAAGCGCAGCAGCGTGATTTCCGCCAGAAGGCAGAGCAGGGCCAGAATGATGAAGTAGGGCCACAAGGGCTTGCCGTTGAGTTTGTCAGCGATGCTCTTGGCGATGTTTTTGGTGTCGGCGGCAATAACGTCGATCTCCTTGCCGGAGGCCTTGGCCATCTTGGTGAGCTCGTCGGCATCGTAGCAGTCGAGGTCCGACTCTTTGCGGTCCTGGTTGAAGGCGAGCGTGCCCGTCACGGCACCGCCGTTGACGATGTCGAACAGACCGCCCTCCTTGACTTGGTCGTGGAAATAGAGGGCCGTCTCGTTGCCAATGCGGCGTTGTTCGGGGATGAACTCCTCCTTGTGGCCGCGGCTGCGCAGGGTGAGCACCTCGTCGGAGCTGCCGGTGCGCGAGGCGACGGTCTGCATGCGATCCTTGCCGATGGTGTTGTAGAGCTTGTTCTGCATGGCGCTCATGATGCCGATGTTGTGCAAGGGTACGAAGAAGAGCGCGTGGCGGTGGGTGTTGCCATATACATCGTCCATGCCCACGGCGGAGAGGATGACCTTGCCGCGCTCCACCGGATAGACGGCGAGCAGGGGAGAGCCGTTCTCCAGCGCCATGACGACCTCGCCGCCACTGCCGCCACTGATGTCGTAGTGCTGCAAGGTGACGGGCATGTCGAGCTTTTCGCGCTGGCTCTCCAGAGCATTTTTGTAATATTGGCTCTCAGTGTTGATTTGCCCGCATTTCAGCTCTTTCTTGGCCAAAGCGCCGTATGAGGCTGCGCCGAGTGAGCTGAGCATGCGATTGTAGGTGTTGTCCATCTCCTTGGGCGGGAATACCAGCAGGGTGCCGCCACCCTTGACGAACTTGGCCAGCTCGTCGGCCAGGCCGGACGATAGGGTGGGGACATCACTCAGCACGATGACCTCGCACTGCTTGAGCTGGGTGTAGTTAACTTGCGTGTAGGCCATCGGCAGGTAGTCGAACACGGAGTCACGACCGTAGAGGGCATCGAGAAAGCGGTTGCGCTCCTTGCCGTGGATGGCGGCAATACGGGTGTTGTCGGTGACCTCGTAGGTGAAGAAGAGCTGGTCGTCGAATGTGATGGGGGCATCCTCGATGACGACACGGCCGCATTGCGTGCCCGGCTCCTCGATGTTGTAAACCATGCGACAGTCCACGTATGTGCCCGCGGGAATGTCGGGCGAGGCCACGGCCTTCTGCTTGTCGTTGATGTAGAGCTTCACCGGCACCTTGTTGACCTCTTCCTTGCCATAGTTGTGGATGCGGACGAAGTAGGTGACTTGGTTGCCCACCTTGAAGACGGGCGACAGGAACCAGCAGCTGTCGATGCCCACATTGTTGGCCGCCTCGGTGGGCAGCGGGATGAGGAAGGTCGATGCTGCGCTGTCGGCGCCCAGCAAGGCGATGTTGAAGTTGTTCTTTTGGAAGTCGGAGAGATAATAGTGCACCACGTTGCCCTTCTGCGAGTTGGCGCAGGTGTTCTTCTCGAAGGCGAGCACCTCGGCGAGAGTGTGGCTGTTGGGTGATGCCTGCACCTTGTCAAGCATCTCGAGGATTTGGTCCTTGTTGAGGATGTGCGTCTGCTCGCCTGTGAAATCATGGGTGGTAAGCACGAAGTCGTCGTTGAAGCCGAACGAGCTGACGATGTTCTTGGCGGCATCCACGGCATCGTATAGGGTTTTGCCCTCCTTGCTGTTGGCCTCCATGGAGTGGGAGTTGTCGAGGAAGATGGTCACCAGGTTGCCTGTGCGGCTCTTCTGCTTGCCGGAGGGGATGTAGGGTTGCGCGAAGGCGAGTGCCAGCGCGGCGATGCCGAGCACGCGAAGGGCTAACACGATGAGCTGCTGCAGGGTCTGCTCCCGCTTGGTCTTCTTCTTGATCTCCTCCAACATCTTGACATTGGAGAAGTAAATTGTCTTGTAACGCCTGAAATTGAAGAGGTGTATGATGATGGGTACCAGGATGGCCGCAAGGCCTATAAGGAGCAATGGATTTGAAAAAGCCATACTAATGCGATATCATTTTGTAAATTGGCCGCAAAAGTACAAAAAAATGTAATCGGTTGCGTCATGGAACTGATGGGGTGTCGCCTTTGAGATCTCCTGATGCATCTGCGTGCATTTGTTTGTGTGTATTCATAATTTATGTACATTTGCAACCTCTAACAAATAATTGCGAAACTATGTCTATTTGCAAGATATTCAACACTTCCAACAATCCGTTGCCCGCGTACGAGTCGGCACTGGCGGCGGGCCTCGACCTGCGTGCCAACTTGGCAGAGAGTGTTGTGCTCAACCCCGGGGAACGCAAACTCGTGCCCACGGGACTCTTCATTGAGCTGCCTGAGGATTGTGAGGCACAGATCCGGCCCCGCAGCGGCCTGGCTTTCAAGCACGGCATCACGGTGCTCAACAGTCCCGGCACCATCGACCCCGACTACAGGGGCGAGGTCAAGGTGCTGCTCATCAACCTCTCCGGCGAGCCTTTCGAAATCCAGCATGGCGAGCGCATCGCCCAGATGGTCATCTCCCGCTTCCAGCAGGTGACCCTGCAGTCGGTGGCAAGCATGGACGAGCTCTCCAGCACGGAACGCGGTGCAGGCGGGTTCGGGCACAGCGGACGGAAATAGTTCCACAATAGTGTTGCAATATTTGTGCCATTTCATCGTTTACGGAATTGCTCATGCAGAAGCGCGATTCATCGCGTTTCTGCCAAAATCAAGAAAATGAGAAAAATATTTTATATTGTATTCCTCTTGAGCCTCTCCATGCTGGCGGTGGCGCAACCGCAGCCGCAAGGCAACAAGAAAACCCGCAACGTGGCCAAGACCGATGCCACCTCCGTCAATCACCGCAAGATTTCTGTGCAATACACGGAAGGGCTGAAGGCCTATTATTCCGGCAATATGTCCGAGGCTCTCAAGATTTTCAACGGCATTCTGCTCGACAACCCCAAGCACGATGCCTCCCACTTCATGCTCGCCCGCATTTATACGGATAAGCAGGATGTGCGCGAGGCTGTGGACAATCTGCAGAAGGCTATCAAGCTCGACAAGAACAACATCTGGTACAAAGTCGATCTCGCCGACCTGTACTTGCAGATGGAGGATTATCCTAACGCGGCCAAGTTGTTAGAGCAGATCTGCAAGGAGAAGACCAACAATGAATATTACTTGTACTCATTAGCGGAGGCGTATCTCGCCATGAAGAAATTCGACAAGGTGGTTGATGCCTACGACCGCATGGAGGGCATCATTGGCCACAATGACGAGCTGACGCGCGTGAAGGTCTCCATTTGGCTCTACATGAACAAAGTGAAGGAGGCAGTAGGGGAGTACGACAAGCTCATCAAACTCTATCCGCACAACGCCGAGTACTATGTGAAGGCCGGCAAGGTGTATCAGAGCAACGGTATGAACGCCCAGGCGATGCCCTATTTTGAAAAGGCTGCCGCACTCAATTCCAGCGACCCTGAGCTCAATTTTCTGATGGCCCAGCAGTGGGAACAGCAAGGGAATGTGGAAAAGCAAATGCAGTGCCTGATGCGTGTTTTCAGCAATCGCAATGTGGCGATGTCTGAGAAAAGCAACTATATGCGCAAGGTGTTGGGTGACGTGCTGCGCAACAAGGATCCCAAGACCATCCGCCTGGCAGAGACACTGTCTGACACGCTGATTGCGGCACACCCCGACGAGAGCATCGGTTTCGCGTCCAAGGCCACGCTGTGCTCCATGCAGAAAAAGTACAGCGAAGCTGTTACCTGTTTTGAGAAATCCTTGGCTATCGACAACACCTCCTTTCCCATTTGGGATGATTATTGCTATGTGCTCAACCAGCTGGATGCGTGGGACCGTCTTGTGAAATACGAGAAGGACCTTAACGAACTGTTCCCGCAGAACGCTCGCATGCTCTGTAACCTCGGCCTGGGCTTCCTCTTCCAGAAGAATGCCGACAAGGCTATCGAATATTTGATGCAGGCCAAGACTTATGCCTACGAGAAAGACCAGCTTAACGTCATCTACACGGCATTGTCGGAAGCCTACAAGCTCAAGGGCGACAACGCCTCCGCCGAGCAGTGGCGCGCCAAGGCGGGAAAGTAGTATGGAATATTAGATATGTCTCTCTTCTGAAAAAGCAGGGATGTTGCATGCAATGTCCCTTTTTTTCATGTGTTCGCGTATATTCATTTTTTTTATGTACATTTGCACCCATATTATTTTGGTTGTTTTAAGTTAAACTGTAAATATACAGCGTGTTATGATTAAACGATTATTACTTGTTTGCCTGATCTCGTTATTGGGACTGTCCTTTTTAAGAGCACAGACGTTAGGAAACTACACATTCTCCACGGGGATAGATGCCACACGGTGGATACCGTTGACCACTACCACGAATTTGTTGACCGTCGGGAGCGGCAGTACCACTCACCCATACGACAGCAGGCGTTCTGCTGTGTTGGACATCGGTTTCACGTTTACCTTCGGGTCGGAACAGTACACGAAGTTTTCGGTGAACTCGGACGGCAACCTCCGTTTCGGTACCACGGCAACGGGCTTTGCGAATTATTCCACCCCCTTCAGCTCGAACAATTCAAATGCCAACAATCCGAAAATCAACTTTTTTGGAGCGAACGGCGATGCCACGGACAGCGGTTATGTCCGCAAAGAGATTGTGGGTGTGGAACCGAACCGTATCTGTGTGATTGAGTTTGCCACATCGACAACATACTCCTCTTCCGCCACTGCCACGCATGGCATATTGTATCGTTGGCAGGTGCAGTTGTTTGAGGAGAGCAACAACATCCAGATTGTCTATCCCTCCACGGTGCCTTCCACAGGTCCCTCCGCCACCCGGCAGCAGGGAATGTGTGTGAACAGCTCCGACATCTGGCTGGTGAAGGCTAACAATACGGCGACGCATTATACCGCCGGAACCTCCACCACCATTGCTACCGGGAACTGGCCTGCTGCCAACCGTTATTATCTGTTCACCGCGCCGGGGAACGGCTGCCCGAACGTCACGGATATGCACGTCAGGGATGTCACTGCCACCACAGCGCTGGTGACGTGGTCGTCCTCCTTTGAGGCGAATGCCTGGGAGGTCTATGTCACCACCTCCTCCACTGCCCCCACCTCCTCTACCACGCCCACATACACCACCACCGACACTTTCCAGCTAATGTCGAATTTGACACCGGACACTTTGTACAATGTCTATGTGCGGTCGGTGTGCGGCGGGGTCAAAAGCTTCTGGAGGAAACTGACCTTCCACACTGCCTTGACGCAACTGCCCTTCTTTTGTGATTTTGAGACGGTGCCGTCGGGCAACAACCCCCTCCCGGCGGGCTGGATAAGAGGGTCCGCAGAAACCACTCCCTACGTGAACAGCAGCTCCAGCGAGTCATACGCCGGCGGCAAGGCACTCTACTTTTTCTATCCCAATTATGTGGCGATGCCGCCCATAGACCCTGATTCTATCGACTTGCAGAACAGTGAACTCTCCTTCTTCGCCAAGGGCAACAACAGCGGTGTCGTGCTGCAGGTGGGCGTGATGTCCGATCCGGAAGACGCTGCCACCTTTGAACTGGTCTCCAGTCTTGTGCTGACCGACCAGTATCAGCTGTATGAGGTTCCGTTGGCCGACTATTTGGGTTCGGGCACCTACATCGCCTTCAGGAATGTGAATATGGATATTATGAGGCTGGACAATCTGACGTTGGGACCGCTGTCGGCGTGTTCCAAGCCCACCCGGCTGATAGCGCACCCGGAAATAGACCAGACCACACTCGAATGGTTCTCCACGGGCTCCAACTTCAATCTCTGTTACAAAGTGGCGTCGGCGGTCGGCTATACGGTGGTCCATAATGTGACGAATAACTATCAACTCACCAATCTTACGGAAAACACCGACTATATGTGGTTCGTGGAGACACGTTGCGGCGACACGACGAAGCCGAGTTCAGTCTCCACATTCCACACCTTGTGCGAATTGATTCCCCACCAAGACCTTCCGTTTGCGGAGACCTTTGACTCCTGTGCCACCACCGCGGATTTGAATACATGTTTCACGCGCCTCTCCCTTGACCAGGATTATCCGAAAGTCTATTCGAGCACGAATTGGAACGGCGTCACGGCCAAGACAATTTTCTTCTTGCCAGGTTCTGCTGACGAGCAGCAGTACCTCGTGTTGCCGGGCATACAGAATGTGAGCGCACTCACGGTGAATTTCTACACCAAGCGTGGCAACAGCAATGTGACGCTGGATTTGGGTGTGATGGACAACCCCTACGACACTGCCTCCTTCTACCTTATCGGCACGTATGGCTCGGTGTTGGGCACCACCGACTGGTCTAACTTCGAGGTGCCGCTCAGCAATTACCCCGGCATCGGCAACTATATTGCCTTCCGCACCCATAGCCACGGCAGTTTCTATATCCAGTTGGATGACATCACCGTCAGCGTCAGCGCCGGCTGCGACCGTCCCGACAGTGTGGCGGTGGAGAACGTGACCGCCAATTCGGCGCAGCTTCACATCTACGACCCTGCCAACTCGGGCAGCTATCAGGTGATCTATACCTCGGTGTACTCCCAAGATACCGTGGTGGTACAGAACAACATCGTCACTCTTACAGGCCTGCGGGTCGGCACGGTGTACGACGTGTCGGTGGGCTCCATTTGCAACGGGGATGTCACCTCGTCAGTCACCACCACGTTCAGCACCTCATGCGCGATACTGACGCACAATGACCTTCCGTTTGAGGAGACCTTCGACCTCTATGCCTATAACGCCAACGCTGCCATCAACCCCTGTTGGCACCGTCTCAGCTATAACCCGCAATATCCGGTGGGGCCCTATCCCAGAAACCAGTACACCCGTATCCCCGGGGTGGGCAACACCTTCTGTTATTATCCGGGCCCGGGCGGACAGACGCAGTATGCCATTCTCCCGCAGATGCAGGACATCCACGACCTGATGATCGATTTCTGGGTGTACCGCCAAAACAACTCCCCGCTCATTGACGTAGGGGTGATGACCAACCCGTCCGACACCAATACCTTTGAGCTGATACAGACGTGCGTGCCGCCGCTTCTTTCCACATGGGAGGAGTTTGAGGTGTCGTTCGCGTCCTACACGGGCCAGGGCACCTACATCGCCCTCCGTGCCCGCGCCACAGGCAACACCGCTTTTATCTGCGTGGATGACATTGTCGTGCGCGAGGACAACTGCTCCAGACCCACCACCCTGACGGTCACCCCGTTGGGACACGGCGCCATTACTTTCTCCTGGGACTCCGTGCCGGGTGTCACTGGCTATGAGTTTATGTTGGAAGGTGTGGACACGCTGGCGGTTACAGCCAATACCTACACGGTACAGGGATTGCCGGAGTTCACGGATTATACGGCAAGAGTGCGCTCGCTTTGCGGTAGCATCAACAGCGGCTATGCATCAGCACACTTCACCACACCTTGTGACACGCTGCCCTATTACCAGAATTTCAACACGCTCGCCTCCTCCGGCACGATACCGCCGGGTTGGAATAAGATGGGCGCAGGCTCGTTGCTCTATGTCAACAGTGGTTCTTATTTGTACGATGTCGTCAGTTTGCGGTTTACAGGCTCTGCCGCCAACAACATTGCGGTGCTCCCCAACTTCCCTGCCCCCATTCGGAATCTCTATCTCCAGTTCAGGACCCGCCCCGAGGGAACATCCGCTTCGGCGGGCGCGTTTGACGTGGGGTATGTGACCGACTTGGGCGACACGGCCTCCTTTGTGCCAGTGGAGACCTACTCCTACCGTGATTTCAATGATGCCTACCAGTTGAAATATGTGAACTTCACGACGGTTCCCGACAACGCCCGCATTGCTTTCCGCCACCGCTCAGAATCCATCTTGTGGTACTGGTTCGTGGATGATGTCGAGGTGGGCTACGACCAATGCCCCGCCGTGGGCAGCGTCACGGTGGAGGATGTCCAGTATGAGTCCGCTACGGTCTCCTGGAATGGTGTTGCCCAGGGCATCCAGTATCTGCTGAATCTCAACGGCCAGACCTTCACGACCACGGACACGTTCTATACCTTCACCAATCTCTATCAAGGTGCCGATTACACCCTTACGGTGAACACTTTATGTGCCAATGATACCAGCCATGGTGCGGTGGCGCATTTCACCACCCTGCTGTCCACCCATACCTTGCCATACATGGCCGACTTTGGGGCCGCTGACGGTTGGCTGGTGAACAGGGGGAGCTGCTCCAACTATTGGGCGAAGGGGATGCACAACGGCGAGCACGCCCTGTTTGTGACGGCTGACGGCCACACCGCCTACTATAACGTGACGGGGATCTCTTCCGTGGCCGCAGAGAAGTATTTCCAGGTCGGCGACGCGCCCAGGTTGATGGTCTCGTTTGACCTGAAGTGCGGCGGCGAGAGCAGCTATGACTATCTGAAGATTTTCCTCGCGCCGATGTCGGAGGAGTATGCGCCCTCCACAGCCAGTACCGTTACAGGATGGGCAGACAAGGCCAACTCCGATTATGCGGCCAATCTGGCACCATACATTACCCAGACGGGCACATCATCCTCCTATCCTTACATTATCAATCTTGTGAACGGGACGTTGCATCTTGACTTGATCATGGACAATCCTGTGCAGAATCCGGATCCCTCTTCCGAAGCCAAGCTGGTGTTCGGCTGGCGCAATGATGTCAGCGGCGGCACCCAGCCCGGCGCGATCATCACCAACCTTATGGTCAAGCCTTACACCTGTGCCGCACCCGCGACCCTGACGGTCTCCAACATCCACGCGCACACCGTTGATCTGGCATGGACTGACACGGCCAATGTGGGCAGTTATATGGTGGAATGTGTGGAGTCCCATCTGCCGTGGACCGATCCCTCGGTGATTTCCCAGTATGGAGGCATGACCACGCTTACCCTTCAGAATCTCAATCCCTCCACCTCCTACAAGGTGCGGGTGGCCACAGACTGCCTCAGTGATGTCAGTGTCTGGATAACCAAAACCTTCACCACCGACAGTGCGGCGATTCCCTCTGTGCAGACGCAGCCGGCGAGCCAGATAAGCGACAACGCCGCCACGCTGGAGGGTATCATCACCAACCCTGACGAAGTGGCCATCACTGCCAGGGGTTTTGAGTGGAAAGAGACCGCTGGCGGCAGCTATGTGGTGGTGAATGTGACCTCACAGAGCGATACGTTCACGCATGCGCTGTCCGGTCTCGATCCCGCCACGAGTTATACCTACAAGGCCTTTGTCGAGGCTGACGGAGAGGTTGTCTATGGGGATGAGATCACTTTCACTACGGACAGTGTCCTGTGCCTCGCTCCGACGAACTTGGAGGAAACGGGTGAGGTTATCGACAAGGCCCCCGGTTTCCTCTTTGTGCAGTGGACTGACAATGCCGGCGCCCGCCAATGGAATCTGCAATACAGAATCCAGGGCACCCAAGACTGGACCACTATGGTGGTGAACACCACTCATGTATCCTTTATGGGAGAGCTGGAGGCCTATGAAACGTACGAACTGCGTGTGCAGGCGGTCTGCGGCGACGGGGTAGTCAGCGACTGGTCCAACATATTGGTGGCGGTGGCGCAAGGCGTCGGTATAGAGGACCATCTTGCCAAGAGTGTGACGCTCTATCCGAACCCGGCAACCAGCACCCTCAATGTGACCGTTAGCGATGCTAATATCAACATCATTAGCATGGAAATATACAATGTGTATGGCCAGATGATTAACGTGGAGACGCAATGCATTGCGCCACCACAAGGCGCGTCTCCACAACGAATCAATATCTCCGGCCTTGCGAGCGGCATGTATTATGTGCGTGTCAAGACCGACAAGGGTCCTGTGACGAAGAATTTTGTGAAGAGATAGGTGGTCGGAAGGTGACGGTTGTGTCCATTAACTTCACCAAGTTGTTGGCGCAGTATGTGTATGGGTTAAGTGACGAGTGAGCAGTGAACAGTGAAGAGTGAGCAGTATGGGAGTGGCTGACGGAGTATGTCACAGGAAACCCATCCCCGTCAGGGGATGCATATCTGCAGAGTTAACATAAAATCCGGTGACAGAAGGCGAGATTTCAGATTCAACACAAAAGGAATGAATGCGGCAAAAGAAACAATTCAATAATAATGAGAAAATTCTTTATATATTTTATTTTAGTATTGTTACTTATTTGGGTTTTATTACTTGGGGCATTATTTATATTCATATTGTACACCCATAGTTCAAGTGATAAAGATATTATTTATTCAAATTCCAAAATAATTGGTGATAACTTATTTGTTGAAACATATCAGACTTATCGTGGAGGTGTTTATGATGGAGATGCTTATAAAATATATCTTACAGACTCAATGTCATTTAGAAAAAAATTGGGTGACTATGACGACCATGATTGGCCAAATGTAACCGTAAGTGGCGATATAGTTGTTGTTAAATGGAATGATCACCAACTCTTGAGAAACAGAGTCCGAAACTGTAAAATTTCCAAGCTTAAAGAAAAAGGGCATGACGACTTGTTAAACAATCCCTACGTGCATTAAGAATTATTTCGAACTAGTACTGTCGCAATAAATTTTCATAAACTATCAAATAAAGTAGGTTCTTTGACATTTTGATTTGAATTGATTGATTCGGAGGGTTTTGAAAGGAGTTTTCTGAGAGGAACTTTTTCAAGTGCGGACAGTCTTATGAGTGATGCTATCTCAGTGACAGAATAGCTGCTGTTATAGTCGTGTTTGATCTTTGCAAGTAAAAGATAGGCGCACACAGCGACCCACAAGTGTGTTTTAA
>JAFPXF010000009.1 GCA_017394765.1 Bacteroidales bacterium
GCCCTCCGTGCCGCGCTGGTAAAAAGGATTCTCCTTGGCCCGCTGCAACTCAACCTGCAGCTCGGCCTCCCTTCGCCTGACGTCCTCCTGCCAGGCCTCCTTGCGCTCGCGTACCCCCTTCAGCCACGAGATGACTTCCTCACGGGTGCGCATTGGTTTTGTTGTCTTTGCTTCCATAATTCTCATCATTTAGAGTTTCATGGTGCAAAGATACACAAATTTCCCGAAAGTTGTTTCTTTCTTTAACATATAATTTCCATTCACCGTGCATCATTCACCGTGAACCCCAAATAATTTCCGTTTGTCTCAGTATGTTAAAGATCGCTTGTTTTTTGTCTTTTAAGACCTTTTGGTAAAGGTGTCGTTATTAGGTAAGGCTCCTGCCTCGCGGCAGAAGGTTCTCTCCTTTTTGGTGTACAAATATAATAAATTCCCCTTGAAAGAACGACAATCAAGGGGAACCTACCGGTAAATTTTTACGATTTTGAAGCAGATTTTACGATTCTGAAGCAATCACAGCCCCAAAACCGCTACTCCAACGCTACTCAGCGAGGAGACGCAGCCATTCCGTCGCCGTTGTATGCATGACCTGCTTGAAGGCACCGTTGAACGTGCTGTAGCTGCGGAAACCACTATCAAGGGACAGCTGCTGAACCGACAGGGGCTGGTGCGCAGCGGCACGCTCATGGCAGAGACTGACGAAGTGGCGGATACGCAGGTCGTTGATATAGGTGTTGTAAGTCATGCCCTGCAGGGCGAAGTGCTTGCTGAGGTACGAGCGGTTGACGCCAATCTGCGTGGCCAGCTGCGTGAGGGTGAGGTCGTACTGCAGGTAGAGCTGCGGCTCCTCGCAATGCAGCTTGAGCAACGGCCCGATGTTATTGCGAACGGACAGCGAGGTGTCAGCCTCTTCCGGCTCTTCCGTAGCAATCATCGTATCCATCGCATCGCTATCGTCGATGGGTGTAGCGTTTGCGACGACGATATTCTCCGATGAAATGGGAAGATTTAGGTCCTGCAGCGTCTCCACGCGCCATAGCAGATGACCGATGAGCAAGAGGCCGCTCACCTGAATGATGTATTCGTAGGTGATGCTGCCGTAGCCCGTCACGTAATAGACGAACAGGAACATGATGACCGCCAATACCAGCAGGCTCTGCCACACCTCCTTGTGCTCCAGGTCGGCATAGTTGTCGCGCAGCCAGCGCCCGTACTGTCGCACCTCGCGCACCATATACACCGTAAAACCGATGACCGCCAGCAGGAAATAGCCCTGCATCCACGGCAACAGGGCTACGCTGCAGTTAGCAATGTTCACCCCCATCATAATGACCAGCGGCACCATAGCTAGCCACACGGGCCACAGCGGTCGGCGTTTGTCTTGCAACATGCAGAGCATGACGACAAGGGCCACCGGGATGGTCAGCAGACAGTCGAGCAGTCCGCCGATGAGCATCCACCGTTCAACAGCCTCGCTCGATGAGAACACCATGGCCGGCCAGTACCACACGTGGCCCAAGGCGATGACCGCCAGGAACGCAGCCGCCCAGCGCCTGAGCCGCAATGGCGGCGTGACGTCGGCGGCAAAGGCGTTGCCCCGCCGGAACAGCAGGTAAACACAGCCCAGCGCCGCCAGCACTGTGACGACGGCATAAAGCATCACAAATATCTCATCTTCCAGTATCTGTTCGTACATATCGTTAAGCGTTTTTGTAGTGATTCTGTCTACAAAAATAGCGAAATTTCCCTAATAACCCATCTTTTTCCCCCTTAATATATGTTAATCGAACCAAATGCGTGCACAGCCTTATATGAACTTTGCCATACTCCTAAAGTGCCTCGCACCAGGCTTTGAACTCGTCCATCGACTTCATTTCATACACTGGTTCCTTGCCGCTGCGCACATCCTCGATGGCCTGCATGGTCTCGTCGTTGAGGTACTCGCCGGTCTCGGGGTCGTAGAGGCGGGGCTTGCGGGGCTCTGCCACGCTGTACGTCCAGCCCATCTTTTCCATCATCTTCTTGAAGAAGCTGACCTCGTGGTTAGGGATGTTAATTGTAATTGCTGTCATAATCGTCGTTGTTTTACGTTTTTGAACCTCGTTCGAAACCGCTTCCGCTCGGAATATCCCGAAATCCTTTCGGGTCTTCTCTCGCTTAATCGCGGCTTTCTCGGTTGCAAAGATAGTGCAAATCGAGCGAAATACCAAAGGAAAACTTTTTTTTCTTTGTATTTCCGAGATGCAGCCTATCTTCGACCGGAGGTCAAAGATAGTGTAAATCGAGCGAAATGCCAAATAAAACTCGTTTTAATTTGTTTCGTCGAGCGTATGTTTCTTAACCCTTAACCCTTGGAACAGGTACCAGTCCCCTGTTCCACAAACATTAAACATTAAATATTAAATTCGTTTCACTCACTTTGTCTCACTCACGGAGTGCGTTCTCACCTTGTGCCGAGCCGCTTCTCACTATCCGCCGAGCGCGTCCGCATGTAGTCCCGAGCCTATGCGCATCTTGTCTCGAGCCTATCGGCAGGTGGTGGCGAGCCGCTCCGTCTGATTGACAATGCATCTCAAATGCATTGCAAAGGTGCGAATCTTTCATTGCGGTTCACGAATATCCCCCCCTTCTTTTTATGAAAGAAATTATGGGAAATTATGATTAATTTCTTAGCGTCTGTTTTATTTCCCCCAATTTCCCATAATTTCGTTTCCATGTGTCTTTTCGTGCGGGGCCGGTCATCTGGTCATGGTCATTTGGTCAAAATCGAAAACAGACTGTCAAAATCCGCCACTATAATATAAATATTCTATTTATATATAGTGAGCAATGACCGCGTTCCCGAAATCGAAAATGACCAAATGACCTTGACCATTTGACCACGTGATTGTGTAAAATTGTGGTTGGTCGTGAATAATCTCAGAAATTATTTGTACCTTTGCACTTCGTATGAGTAAAAGCAGTAAAGGCGACATAACCGCAGAACTAATGTTATTGAAATCACTGGAAGGTGCTGCCTTCGGTGCAAAGCTGAAAGAGATCGCTGGCAGGAAGGAGTTCCATGCACTGCCGGAATCCCCCTTCATTTATTCTATTGGTGGAGGCAATCAACTATCCAGTGATCCCGACTATCCGTCTTTGCTGATGGCAGCCCAGAAAGCCGTTGAACATGGCTATCGTGTGTTCATGTTGCCAAATCCTCATGGGTTAAAGACACCCGATTATATTTTTGAGCGTCGCGGCGTGTACAAGTTGTTCGACTTGAAGAACATCAGCGGAAAGAATATCGTTCACACACGTCTGAAAGAGTCGATAGCCCAGGGTAACCGAACCCTGCTGAACATGCCTCAATACAATACCCGTAAACTGGTCCATGACATCAGAAAGTATTTCGTGAAATACCCCGATGCCATCGAAGTGCTGATATTCAAAGGCAAGAACGAGGTGTCTGTATCCAGACGTTTTGCTCTCAGTGCCAGATTCTATTTCGAGTTTAAGAGGATGTTCGAAAAATAAAAAGCCACCCGAAGGTGACTTTTAAAACGGAGCAGGGTCGATGAAGGCTTACTCCACTCGGGATTCTACCCGGATAGCCAGAACATACATTCTGACGCTGCAAAGATAGACATTATTTCTGAAAGTTGCAAGTATTTTAGCGATTATTTTAAGTTTTTTGAGAAATGAATCAGGGGACTGGTCCCTGTTTCAATAATCAAATTATGTTCGTGGGCAAGGATGTTGCTACGGCACTGGGCTACAGCAATAGCCGTAAAGCATTGCTTGATCATGTAGATGATGAGGACAAAACGGATGGCGTAACGATTCGTGACGCCATCGGCAGAAACCAGAAAGCGGTGTTCATCAACGAAAGTGGTCTCTACTCGCTGATTCTCTCTTCGAAGCTGCCACAAGCCAAGGCTTTCAAGCGTTGGGTGACCAGTGAGGTGCTGCCTCAGATTCGCAAGACGGGCGGCTAC
>JAFPXF010000046.1 GCA_017394765.1 Bacteroidales bacterium
CAGCGGAAAGCCCGACGGCGCGGCGGCATTGGATTGCGTATGCGGGTGTGACGTAAATTCCGCCGCCGCGCCGGCACGCCCAAATCAAAAAAAAGATGCAAAAGCCTTGATTTGTGCCATCAGGTATATAATTCCCAAAAATAATTATTCAATTTTGCTGTATTTTTTGTAGTTTTGCGGCCAACTGTGTGACGAGCTGCTCTTTTCAGATTTTACATCTTCAGGCAAGACAGTCGTACAGTATTTTCTTGGATTATCATCATAAAAACTGCCACAATGAACCTGAAAATCAGACTGATTATCATGAATTTCCTCCAGTTTGCCATCTGGGGGGCGTATCTGACCTGCATGGGCACCTTCTTGTTTACCCATGGCTTGGGCCGAAACATCGGCATCTTCTACTCCATACAAGGCATTGTCTCCATTTTCATGCCTGCGCTCATTGGCATCGTGGCCGACAAATGGATCCCGGCACAGAAAATGCTGGGAATCAGCCATGGCATTGCAGGCATTGCCATGATCGCGGCGGGCCTCTATGGCCTGAATGCAGGCGATGCCGTCCAGTTTGGCCCGCTGTTCGGTCTCTATACCATCGCCGTGGCCTTTTATATGCCGACGTTGGCATTGTCGAATGCTGTGGCTTATAACGCTTTGGAGAGAGCTGGCATGGACACGGTGAAGACTTTCCCGCCCATCCGCGTGTTCGGCACCATCGGCTTCATCGTCACCATGTGGATTGTCGATTTGCTCGGCTTCCAGGATTCTGCCGCGCAGTTTGTGGTCAGTGGCGGCATAGGACTTGCCTTGGCCTGCTATTCCTTCACGCTTCCGCATTGCCCGACCAGCCAGTCTGCGGAGAAGAAATCCATTGTGGAGGCTTTGGGCCTCAAGGCGTTCGCGCTCTTCAAGGACCCCAAGATGGCCGTGTTTTTCATCTTCTCGATGCTGTTGGGTGTCTCCCTGCAGATCACCAACGGTTTTGCGAACCCGTTCCTGTCGAGTTTCAAGCATATTCCTGAGTATGCCGACACCTTCGGCGTGCAACATGCCAACATCCTGATTTCCCTATCGCAGATTTCGGAGACGCTCTGTATCTTGTTGATACCCTTCTTTATGAAGCGATTTGGTATCAAAAAGGTGATGCTCATCGCCATGTTCGCATGGGTGTTGAGGTTTGCCTTCTTCGGGCTGGGCAACCCTGGCCCGGGTGTCTGGCTGTTCGTGCTCTCGTGCATCGTCTATGGTGTGGCCTTCGACTTCTTCAACATCAGCGGTTCTTTGTTCGTGGACAAGGAGACCGGTTCTGACATCCGTTCCTCCGCGCAGGGTCTGTTCATGTTGATGACCAATGGCATTGGTGCCACCATCGGCACGTTGAGCGCGCAAGCCGTTGTCAACAAGTTCGTATTCTCCAATTTCCACGGTTTGTCGGAGGGCGCGCGTGCGGCTATGACCGATGCGGCGCGCGAGGCGTTGGCCATGAACGTGTGGCACGGCTGGCAGACCTCCTGGTACATCTTCGCCGGCTATGCCTTGGTGGTCGCCGTGACGTTCATCTTCGCGTTCCGGTATAACAAATAGTTTCTGCTTATCGCCATCCGAACGGATGCGCCTCGGTGTCGAGTACCGCCAACGGATGGTAGTCGCCCTTCAGTCCGACGGGCTGCGCATTGCGGATATCGTAGGCCAACTCAATGCAGGGGCGTGCTTCCGCGATGCCGAAGCCGTGGCCGTCCAGAATCCTGCGGTAGCTTTCGGTGTGCAGCTCGGTGAAGCCGCCACTGAATTCAAACGCTTCGTTGCCGATGGTGATGGAACGGTACGTGCGAAGACCTTGCTCGACAGCTTTTTGAGGCAGTGTGTGGGCGTTGATGCTCAGGAAATAGCGCACCCGGGCACGTTCGAGCTGGAGGAAGCCGGCCACGCGGTCGTGGGTGGAGACATGCACGAGGCTCTGCTCCTTTTTCCCGAAGAGGTAGAGCAGCATGTCAAGGAAATGGATGCCGATATTGGTGGCAATGCCGCCGCTTTTGCGGGTGTCGCCTTTCCAGGAAGCGTAATACCAATAACCGCGCGAGGTGATGTATGTCAGGTCGATATCGTAAACTTTCTCTTTCGGGCCGTTGTCGATTTTCTCCTTCAGTGCCACAATGGAGGGGTGCAGGCGCAGCTGCAGGATATTGTTGACCTTGTGGCCCGTCTGCTCTTCAGTCTGTTGGAGACCATCGAGGTTCCAGGGATTAAGCACAAGCGGTTTCTCGCAGATGACATCGGCACCGAGACGCAGGGCATAGCGCGTGTGTGCGTCGTGCAGGTAGTTCGGCGTGCAAACCGACACATAGTCGAGCTGCTCGCCCCGGTTCTTGGCCTTGGTGCAATGACGGTCGAAGAGCTCCATTTCGGTGAAGAAGGAGGTGGCGGGGAAGTAAGAGTCCAAGATGCCGACGCTGTCGCAGGTGTCATACGCGGCAATCAGGTTGTTGCCCGTCTCGTGAATGGCCTTCAGATGGCGTGGGGCCACGTAGCCGCCGACCCCGATGATGGCGAAATTCTTCATGATGGTCTCTTCTCTTGGTTGTCAATGATTTCGAATACGGAGTTTTGGCTCTTATACTCCTCCACAATGTCTTTCATGCAGGTGACGATGGTGAAGTCGTCGTCGTTTTGGTGCTCCAGCAGATTCTCCACCTTGGGCAGTAGAGTGTTGTAGTCGCACGGACGCACCTTGGCGACCATGATCTTCTGATGCTCGGTTTTGATGGTGTTTTCTTCGTTGGCGAGCAGTTCCTCGTAAAGTTTTTCGCCGGGGCGCAATCCCGTGTATTCAATGGAGATGTCCTTGTCGAGGGTGAGCCCCGAGAGCTGGATCATCTTCTTCGCCAGGTCGCTGATGCGGATTGACTTGCCCATGTCGAAGATGAAGATTTCGCCGCCCTTGCCCATGGCACCGGCCGTGATGACCAGCTGGCAAGCCTCCGCGATGGTCATGAAGTAGCGGGTGATGTCGGGGTGGGTGACCGTGATGGGGCCGCCGTTCTCGATTTGCTTGCGGAAAATGGGGATTACCGAGCCGTTGGAGTCCAGCACGTTGCCGAAGCGGGTGGTAATGAACTTGGTGGTGCTTTGCTGGAAGTTGAGGGCCTGCACATACATCTCCGCGATGCGTTTGGAGGCGCCCATCACGTTGGTGGGATTCACCGCCTTGTCGGTGGAGACCATCACGAACTTCTTGGTGCCGTAGCGCACGGCCATGTCGGCCAGCGACTGTGTGCCGCCCACATTGACCTTGACGGCGGATCGGACGTTTTTCTCCATCATGGGCACATGCTTGTAGGCCGCCGCATGATAGATGACGTCGGGCTTGTACTGTGCCATCATCTTCTCTAACTGCCGTTCGTCGCAAATGTCGAAGATGTGCAGTTTGATGTGCTCCATGCCATTGGCTTTCCGGATCTCGTCCTCTAGGAAGAAACAGGGCGTCTCGGCCTCGTCGATGAGAATCAGTTGCTTGTACTGGAATTTGAGGAGCTGCCGCACGATTTCACTGCCAATGGAGCCGGCCGCACCGGTGATCATGATGGTTTGGCCATTCAACTCGTTGTTCAGCAGCGAGAGGTCGAGCTGGATGGGATTGCGCTCCAACAGATCCTCGATGCGCACTTTCTTGATCTGTTTGAAACTCAAGTTGCCGTTCAGCCAACGCGACACGGGCGGCACTTTCAGCACCTTTACGTTATAGGGAAGTGCTATCTCTGTGATCTCCTTGATTTTGGCATTGGTGATTTTCTGGACGGCGATGATGAGGAAGGAAACATTGTTGTCGCGCAGGAACGGTTCCAGATGCTGGAATTCGAACACGGGCAGGCTCTCCAACTGCATTCCGATTTTGTTGTCGTCCTCGTCAAAAAAGGCGAGCACGTTGTATTTGGAGGCATTGTCGCGGTCAATGGTGCGCTTGGTGGTCACACCGGAGGAACCGGCACCGAAGATGACAATGTTTTTCCGCCGCTTGGCCGGGTTCATCGTTTCCAAATAGTAAAGCTTGAAAGCGAAACGATAAAAAACCAAAAACACCATGGAGACGAAAAATTCCATGATCAGCACGGAGCTGGGCACGACAAAGTGTTTCGTGAGTATGTAATCAACCAGATTTATCAGAAATATGGCGGCGGTTCCGGACAGGCAGGCCCAAAAGAGTTTGACGACATCCTGAGTGTTGGTGTATCGTATCACCAGATGGTGCGTCTGGAAAACTTCAAAAAAGAAGAAACGAACCAACAACAGCAAGACAGGCGTATAAACCCAGTCAGAGAAGTTTAATCGCGTGGGAAACTGGAAGTTGTCGCGCAAAAAGAGCGTCAGGAACACGGAAATTGCCACCCAAAAAAGGTCTATTGCCATCACTAACCATGGCGGGGTGATGTGCATTTTCCTGATCTTCAGATAGAGTTTCTTGATAGGGTTGGTCATGAATCAAAAATTGCGGCGCAAAAGTACAAAAAATAGCTGTTGAGTGTTAGGGCTTGTCAGGGACTGTTGTTGTCCGGATGTGGAAATCGGGGTCGGCGTGTTGGTGCGGCCCTACTCCTTGACATATACTCTCGGCACGCGCTGTGACAGGCGGGTGAGCAGCTCGTAGCTGATGAGCCCGGCGGCGTCGGCCATGTCGGCGGCGCTGTTGCCCTCGCCATAGACGATGACCTCGTCGCCTTCGTGGACCGAGAGCCCCGTGACATCGAGCATGCACATGTCCATGCAGATCTTGCCGATGACAGGCACTTTCTGGCCTTGGATGAGTACGGTACCCTTGCCATTGGCCAACTCGCGTGGATAGCCGTCCGCATATCCGATGGGGATGATGGCTACTTGCGAGTCTCGTGCGAGCGTGTGGCTGCGGTTGTAACCGATGGTCTCGCCAGCGGCAATCCGTTTGACTTGCGTGATGACGGTCTTCAGCGTTGCCACGTTCTGCAGATGTGGCTGCACTGCAGGGATGCCGGAGAATCCATATAGGCTGATGCCTAACCGTACCATGTCAAACTGGTATTGCGGAAAACGCGCTATGCCCGCACTGTTGAGGATGTGACGCAAAATGGGGTAGTCGAAAGCATTGCAGATTTTTTCGGCCATCCGCTCGAAAAGATGTATTTGATGTAAAGTGTAAGCATCTTCATTGGGATCTTCTGCGGCTGCAAGATGAGAGAAAACAGAGGCTATTTTAAGTTGCGGATTATCTTTTACGATCTGAATCAGCTTGTCCAAATCCTGTTCGTCAAATCCCAACCGATGCATCCCGGTATCAAGTTTTATATGAATATGGAATTGTTGGATTTTCGGTCGTCTCTTTAAAACTTGTGCCAATTCGGATAAATAGTAAAAATTGAAGACTTCAGGTTCCAAATTTTGTTCCACCATAACGTCGAAACTGTGCGCTTCGGCGCCTAAAACGATGATGGGTGTCTGAATGTGGCGTTTCCGAAGCCTTAATCCTTCATCGGTGTAGGCAACGGCAAGATAGTCGATTTTTCTATAAACTAACTCGTTTATCAGTTCCACATCACCGAGCCCATACGAATGTGCCTTTACCATCGCCACTATCTTGGTGTCGGGTTTCAATAGCGCGCGATGATATTCAAGGTTGTGAACCAATGCAGGCAGACTAACGTTAAGGATTGTGAGATGTGTCTTGTGTTGAAGCTGGTTGACAATCTGTTCAAAATGAAAAACCCGTGCTCCCTTGACGAGGATGGACTGGTAGGAGAAGTCCATGTCTGCTAATTGCAAGAGCAGTGACGAGGTGTCTGGAAAACACAGTGTAGTAGGTATGTCGAAACAGCTTCTGTGTTCGCAGAAGTTGTGTCCGACCGAAACCAAAGTTGTGATGTTATGAGCGTGGAGAAGGTCGTTGATTTCGCGATACTCCTCTTTTTTCAGTTCGCCAACCTGTTCGAAATCGGAGAGGATAATCGCCTTTTGGGGCATTTGATTTTGTGTGTCCAGAAAGTCTAACGCGGCACGCAGGGAGTTGATATCCAGGCTGTAGGTGTCGTTGATGATGACGGAGTGCCGATTGCCTTCGAGAATCTCTGTCCTCATGGTGACGCGGGAGAGTTTTTGTAACCGTTGGTCGATGACGTCGGGGCGGTAGCCCAGCTCGAGCATGGTCACGATGGCGTGGGTGGCATTTTCGATCGAGGCGGCGTCGAGAAACGGGATACTGTAACGATGGCCGGCAAGCGTGATACAGGCGTGCTTGCCATCGTTATATCGCTCTGTGACAGGATATTTGGCTTGGGTGCTCCCCCAGGAGGCCATCTTCAAATGTTGGTATTCGGGGAGCTCCAAAAGAATGTTGACCTCTTCGTTATCGTCGTGGTAAACAAGTGTGTCAGCGGCGCTGAACAACTTGAGCTTCTCGATGGTCTTTTGCCGATTGTCGCGGAAAAAACGTGCATGGGCCATGCCGATGTTGGTGAGAATGCCGATGGTGGGGCGGATGATGTCGGCGAGTCGCTCCATCTCGTCCGGCTTGGAGATGCCCGCCTCGAAGACGGCCACCTCGGTCTGGCTGTTGAGCTGCCAAATGGAAAGGGGCACTCCGATTTGTGAATTGTAGCTGTCGGGGCTGGCGGTGACATGCCGGTCTTCGGCCAACATGTCGGAGAGCCACTCCTTGACAATGGTCTTGCCGTTGCTGCCGGTGATGCCGATGGTGGGACATTGGAAACGTCGCCGATGCGCGGCGGCAATCGACTGTAAGGCTGTCAAGGTCTCTTTCACCACGAAGAGGTCGCTTGCGAGGAGCATCTTCCGCTGATTGTCGTCCAATTCCGGCCAGCGGTCGGGCAGGGTAGTGACCACGAAATGGCGCACACCCTTGTCCAAAAGATCGGGGATGTAGCGGTGACCGTCATTGCGGTCGGTCTTGAAGGCAAAGAAAAGTGTCTCGGTCGGTTTCTTGATCTGACGGCTGTCAAAGCACAGTTCGCCGATTTGCGCATGGGGGCTGACGATCTGGCATTTGGACGGGTTTATCAGAGTGCGGATTTCGTTGATTGTCATAAATACAGATTATGGGTGGAGAAGGCTTGTGCATCGTCCCTACATGAATTAGATATGCAGGTTTCTGAATAATTCAGGCAGATTCATTTTGTCTTGTACTTGGTGTTCGGACAGGATGATATGGGCCTGTTCGTAAAAGGGGCGTCGTTGGAGCAGGGTATCATGGACATATTGGCGGATGGCGGCTTCATCGTTGGCGGGGGCTAAGGGTCGGCTGAAGAAGGCGTTCTTCAGCCGGGCAGCGAGCGTCTCTTCGGAGATGTCGAGGAAAATAGAGGTGGCGTTGGCGTTGATTTGCTGCATGTTGTCCTCGAAACACGGGGCACCGCCGCCGGTGGCGATGACCGTGTCGGGGTGGGAGAGAAGTTCCCGGAGAACGGCTTGTTCGCAGCGCCGAAAAGCAAATTCCCCATACTTCTGGAGAAGATGGGGAATGGTGATGTGATAGCGTTCTTCCACAGCGGCATCCATGTCCACGAATTGGAGGTTCCTTTGGGCGGCCATGATCCTTGCGGCAGTGGTCTTGCCGGCGCAGGGGAAGCCCACGAACACGATGGTTTTCATCTTATTGGATGTTGTCGAGGATGGCCTCGATGAGGTTCTCGGCACAGTCGGCAATGTCGGAAATGCGCGCGGGCAGCATGTAGCAGGGGGTCGTGAAGACCATGTTCTGTTTGTCGGAGATGACCTCTTTCTGCTGGGTGTTGATGTGTTGGGTGCCGAAGCTCTGCACATCGGCGATGGTGCCTTCATCGTTGCCCACGGTGATGGTGATGTCACCGAGCACCTTGGCGAGCATCACGGGGGCGATGCAGAGGGCGCCGATGGGTTTGTGCTGGGCGTGGAAAGCGCGGATGAGGTCGGCCACATCCTCGCGGACCGCGCACTTGCGGCCTTTCACGGCGTATGTGAACAGGTTTTTGGCGGAACCATTCCCGCCGGGGAAGACGAGGGCATCGAAATCCTCCACGCGGCACTCTTCCAAAGGCCGGATTTGTCCGCGTGCGATGCGAGCGGCCTCCACCAACATGTTGCGTGACTCCTTCATCTCCTCGCGCGTGAGGTGGTTCACCACATGGTATTGGTTGTCATCGGGTGCGAAGATACTATATTCGCAGTCGTTGCGGTCGATGGCCAGAAGTGTCATCACGGACTCGTGGATTTCACTTCCGTCCAATGTGCCGCAGCCACATAATATTACAGCAAATTTTTTCATAGTGAATGGGATTTGAAAATCTTCCGTGCGAGGCATGTCGGGGCTCGCACGGAAGAATGGGTTATCGGTTATTTTTCGCCTTCGGGCGATTCTGTGTCAGTCGTGTCGGCGGTCTCCTCGGCGCTTGCGGGTGCGTTGATGCCGTAGAAGAAGTTGCGGTAGGCAGCGCCCATGCCGGGAGCAGAGGCCTCCATGGCATCGAACTGGGTGTCGGCCATCTTCCGGATCTTCTCAGCCATGGCGTTGTTGCCGCACAGACGGGCGATGGTCATGACCTCATGCAATTCTTGGAAGTCGTTGGCCAAAGCTTGCTGGTCGAAGTCAGGCTGACGCAGCTTTTTGGCGATGTTGCCATTCAGCATGCCAGCGTAGAAGTCGGCCACCTTGTTGAACTTCAACTCCTTGTATCTGGGGGCAAGTCCTTCACCGGGGAAACGGACGTTGTTGAGCAGGAAGTTCATGAACATGAGGTCATAGCGGATGTCGTCGCCGTGCAGTTCAAGGGTGCGTTCATCCACATTCTCGTACCAGTTGAAGAGCTCCACATAGCCGTCCCAGATCTTATTCGCCATATCCATGCCCTTCTTGTCACCCGAGGGGGTGTGCAGGTTGAAGTATTCCTGCAGGTAGAAGATGTTGCTCTGGGTATAGCCGCCCATGTTGGACATCACGGCCGTGTAGGGGAATATCTCATTGGGAAGCACTTCATTGCCCTTGTCAAGAACCTCCTCGGCGCGCTTGATGTCACCGTCTCGGGTAAATTGGCGTGCGAGACGGCTGTGAATTTGACGAATCAAGGATATCAATCGGATGTTGTCATCGCTGTGATAGACGCGAGGATCGTTGAAACCGCCCCACAGGTACGGGTAAGCCTCTTTCTTGGTGGCATTCGGGTTGTTGACCAAGTCAACGCGGCTATGGTCATTGAAGGTGTTGATCACGTTCTGGTAGAGGTGTGCGGTGCCTATGCGACCATACTCGTAGGAACCGTTGCGCGGGGTGCGGATCGGCACCAGTCTGTAGGCGAAGCCCTCCAGCTGGAAGTAGTCTTCCAAGCCCAGGTAGGCCTCTGAACCGGTGGTGGAGGCGTAGTAGATCGGGCGTTCCCAGTTGTTGGTGGCAAGGATGTCCATCATGATGATGTAGGCCTTTGCTAACGGGTTGACGCGGTCGGTCTTCAAGTTCCACTCCAAGCGGTCCACCACCTTCTCGGCGTCAGCAGGGTTGACAGTGCCGTTGGACAGAACCTTCTCCTTGTCCACCTTCAGCGAGAAGCTGGCGGGGATGGCGCGACCGTTGCTGCGATAGCCTTTGTCAGAGGAGAGCAGCATGACATGGCGCGTGTTGTCGAACTGCGGGTTCTTGATGTAGTCCACCACAGCGTTGAGGTCGATGAACTGGTTGCCGGCCGGCTCCAGATAGAGCACATCGCGGGTGCCGTCCTTGTATTGATCCCACGTCATGGAGATGGGCAGCGGGTCGGATTGGTAAGCTTTGCGCTTCATCTGGTCAACATACCAGCTGGTGCTGAGCAATGAGAGGTTGCAAACACGCACATCGGTGCGGTAGCCCTCCACCTCCTGAACGTACCACAAGGGGAAGGTGTCGTTGTCTCCCAACGTGAACAAGATGGCGTTGGGCTCGCACGAGTCAAGATAGTTCTTGGCGATGGCCAATGCCGTGTAGCGGTTGGAACGGTCGTGACCGTGCCAGTTTTGGGCAGCCATCACACAAGGCACTGCGGCGAAGCAGACCACTGTGGTCAGCGCGGCGCCGGCCACCTGCACGGAACGGCTCTTGAGCTTCTCGAACAGGTTGTAGATGCCCAACACACCGAAGCCTATCCAGATGGAGAACGCATAGAAGGATGCTGCGAAAGCGTAGTCCCGTTCACGCGGCTGGAAGGCGTACATGTTCAGGTAGAAGGCGATGGCCAGACCGGTCATGATGAAGAGCATGAACACAATGAAGGCGTTGGGAGTGTCCTTCTTGACCTGGAAACATAAACCGATGATGCCCAACAGCAACGGCAGCAGGTAGTAGGTGTTGTGGTTGGGACGCTCTATGGCTCTGGGCAGGTTGCGTTGCTCGCCCACCATCTTCTTGTCAATGGCGGGGATGCCGGTGATCCAGTTGCCGTTCATATAGTCGCCGCGACCTTGTACGTCATTCTGCCGTCCTGCGAAGTTCCATAAGAAATAGCGCCAATACATGTAACCGAACTGGTAGGTTTGCATGAACTTGATGTTGCGTTGCCAGGTGGGCAAATCGCCGCGGGCCAAGGCACGACGGTTCTCCTTGTCGGAGGCGCTGTCGGAGTTGTACCGGTTGTTGAGCCAGTTGATGTATTCGCTTTGTCTCTCGGCGGACCACATTCTCGGGAAGAGCATCTGTCCGGCATTGTCGAAAATGAGCTGCTCGTCTTTGCGGGAGTTGGAGACAACATAGCGTTTGGCTTCCTTGTCTTTCACATAGAAGGGCTTGCCGTCCTTGTTGCCCACCACGCGGGTGTTGTAGCTTTGGCCAAAGAAGAGGGGGTTGGAACCGTACTGCTCGCGGTTGAGGTAGGAGAGCAGGGCCACGGCATCCTCCGGATTGTTCTCGTCAATGGTCGGGTTGGCGTTGGAACGGATGACCAGCGTGAAGAAGGTGGAGTAGCCGATAAGCAGAAATGCGAAGCAATAGACGCCGACCAGGAGAATGTTCTTTTGCTTTTTGTAGCCTGCCCACAGCCCCCATGCGATGAGGCCTGCGATGAGCAGGAAGAAGAAGATGGTGCCGGAGTTGAAGGGCAGGTGCAGGCTGTTGACGAAGAAGAGGTCGAATTTGCCGGCGAGGTTCACCACTTGCGGGATGATGCCCCACAGGATGATGCCCAGCAGCACCACGGAAGCGCCCAGGGCAAGGAACACGCCCCACTCGGCCTTCGACTTCAGCGTGCCTCTCTTGGCGCAGAGCACGAACAGCGGGATGGTGACGAAAATCCAAATCAGGAACATCCACAACGGCGGGCAGAAGAAGGCGAAGAAGAGGGATATGATGGCGAAGGTGAGCACGGCGCCCATGCCGGTGGCCTCTTTGTTGAGCTTGTAATAGACAATCAGCACCACAGCGGGCAGTGTCAGCAAGTTCAGCAGGTGAACGCCGATGGAGAGACCTACCAGATAGGCGATGAGCACGATCCAGCGGTTGGGGTTCACATTGCTCTTGGGGTTGTCATACTCCTCATCCCACCGTAGGATGCACCAAAACACCAGTGCGGTGAAGAACGAGGACATGGCATAAACTTCACCTTCGACAGCAGAGAACCAGAAAGTGTCGGAAAAACAGTAGGCCATGGCACCCACGAGGCCTGCGCCGATGACGGCGATGCTGCGGGGCAGGCTCATCTCACCGTACTTGGCGATGAGCTTGCGGGCCAGGCGCACAATGGTGAAATAGAGGAACATGATGGTCAGGCCGCTGCAAATGGCAGACATGCAGTTGACACAATAGGCCATCTTGGTCGGGTCGTCACCCGCGAAGAGGGTGAAGATACGCCCGATGATTTGGAAAGTCGGTGCTCCGGGCGGGTGGCCGACAAGCATTTTCGATGTGGTCGCGATGTATTCACCGCAGTCCCACCAGGAGACGGTGGGCTCGGCTGTCATGATATAGACCGCGGAGGCCACGATGCCAATGATGACGCCGAGAATTGTGTTGATGAATTTGAATTGTTTACTCATTTTTATTTTTGAAAATTTGATTGAATGCTATTTTGTGGCGGCCTTGAACTGGCGCAGGAAGCGGACATCGTTCTCGAAATAGAGGCGGATGTCATCGGTGGTGTATTTGAGCATGGTCATGCGCTCGATGCCAAGACCGAAGGCGAAGCCGCTGTATTTCTTGCTGTCGATGCCGCAGTTTTCAAGCACGTTGGGATCGACCATGCCGCAGCCGAGAATCTCGACCCAGCCGGTGTGCTTGCAGAGGTTGCAGCCGGCGCCGCCGCAGATGTTGCAGGAGATATCCATCTCGGCGGAAGGCTCGGTGAAGGGGAAGTAGGAGGGACGCAGGCGGATGCGCACCTCGGGACCGAACATGCGCTGTGCGAAGTAGAGCAGCGTCTGTTTCATCTCGGCGAAGGAGACCTTCTCTGCCACATAAAGGCCTTCCACCTGGTGGAAGATGCAGTGGGCACGGGAGGTGATGGCCTCGTTACGGAACACACGCCCCGGACAGATCACGCGGATCGGGGGCTTCTGCGTCTCCATCGTGCGCACCTGCAACGAGGAGGTGTGCGTGCGCAACAACACGTCAGGGTGCAGGTCGATGAAGAAGGTGTCCTGCATGTCGCGCGCGGGATGCTCCTCCGGGAAGTTCAACGCCGTGAACACATGCCAGTCATCCTCCACGTCGGGACCCGTGACGGCGGTGAAGCCGATGTCCTCGAAGATCCGGCGCACATGGTTCATCATGATGGAGATGGGGTGCATGGAACCGACCTCCACATTCTGTGCGGGACGTGTCACATCGGCAATCTGATGGCGCGAGGCGATTACCCGGTCCGCTTTCTCCTTGTACTCGTTGAAACGCTGTAGGGCGGTTATCTTCAAGTCGTTGACAATTTGGCCAAACGCCTTGCGCTCATCGGGATTCATGTTCTTCAACTCGGCGAACAGCGCTTGTATTTCACTCTTTTTGGTTAGAAACTGAAGGCGGAATTGCTCCAACGCCTCCGCGTTCTCAATCTGGAAGGTTTCGATCTCCTTTCGAATTTCTTCTATGCTTTTCATATTTCCATTTCTGTTTTTTTGGGTGGAGACGCGGCATGCCGCGTCTCTACATTGTTTTCCCGTTATTTTTTGGTGGAGACGGGGCGCGCCTCGTCTCCACAATATGGGTTATTCGATGATTTTGGCGCTGATGATCTTGATGTCCTCCAGCGGCCTGTCGTTGCCGTCCTTCTCTTGGGCGGCGATTTTATCGACGACCTCCATGCCGGAGACGACCTCGCCGAAGACGGTGTAGTCGCCATCAAGGAAGGGTGCGCCGCCGATGGTGGTGTAGGCCCGGACTTGTTCGGGGGAGAAGGTTTTGCCGGTGCGGGCGGCGATCATGTCGAGCTTGTCTTGCGGGAAGATGTCGCCGTCCACGATGTAGAACTGGGAGCCGGAGGAGGCCTTCGCGGGGTTGTTGTCGCGGGCGGCGGCCACGGCACCGCGCTTGTGGAAGAGCGTGGGCACGAACTCAGCGGGGATGCGCTCGGCGGGGCCGCCCATGCCGAGGCGCTGGCCGGGCTTGGCGGTCTTGGAGTCGGGGTCGCCCGTCTGGATCATGAAGCCCTTGATGATGCGGTGAAACAGCACGCCGTCGTAGTAGCTCTCCTTGACCAACTTGATGAAGTTGTCGCGGTGCAGCGGGGTCTCGTTGTAGAGGGCGATCGTGATGTCGCCCATGGAGGTCTTGATCAGTATCTGTGTCATCTTGTTGTTTTTAGTTTCAGTTGTCGCGGATTTGGCGGTCTCCTTCTGCTCCGATTCGATTTTCTTTTGGGAGGAACATGAAGACAATGCGGTGATACTCAATAGGATAATAAAAAATTTGATGTTTTTCATACCTTGAAAAGAATTAATCGGCAAAGATACAAAAAAAGTGGGTAATGTCGGCGAAATAATAGCTGATGGCTGTTGGTGGTTGTTTTTTGGTCTTTAAGGGTGATAATTAAGAAATTAAGGAGTTAAGAAATTAAGAAATTGATTCCAACAATCAACAGCTTTCCTTGAGCAGCCCCGTCAGGGGCAAGAGCTCGGTAGAAACGGGGCGCGTGCGTGGAAAAATCGCGGCGCGGGAGTCGGCATCCAGAATGCATAAAACTTGCTCGCCGCGAAATGGAGGCACGAGGCCATGGATGCTGTGTGGATTCAATCATGGCGATAAATTGCAATAACGGGCCCTCTTTTCCATCATCGGTTGCCTCCACCATTCCGCGGTGAGACGCAGATCTCCGTCTGCGCATCTGTGTCCCGCACCGCGGGTGTTCTGCATACGCCCCCCCGTTTCTACCGAGCTTCTGTCCCTACCGGGACAACGGGGACAGATAACAGTTAAGAGTTAATAGTTAAGAGTTTTCCTTGAGCAGCCCCGTTAGGGGCAAGAGCTCGGTAGAAACGGGGCGCGTGCGTGGAAAAATCGCGGCGCGGGAGAGCGTTGAGGCGAGGGTGTGGGTTGCTCGCCGCAAAACGGGTGTGGGGTCCGACGAGCATGCGTGAGGGATTGAAGCGGGAATGATTTTGGCGGGAATGCGTTCCCTGCGAGACGGAGGTTCCGCTTAACGCTTCGCGTCTCGCGGAATGGTGGTGGGCTCTAAGCCAAAATCATTAGAGCGGAAAGCCCGACGGCGCGGCGGCATTTGATGGTGTGTGCAATTATGGATGCATTTCCGCGCCGCCGCGCCGGCACGCCCAAATAAAAAAAAGAATGCAAAAACCCGTTGGATTGAAAAAAAACAAAAAAATCTGCTTTCTCAATAATTTATTGTATTTTTGCATCCCCAAAAAACAACACATACATACGTATTATGCGTCCAGACTTCAGCAATGTTGACTTCAAGAAAGTCACTGGTAATCAAGAAGATTTCAAAAAATGGGAGCAAGAGCACCATATCAGTGCCGATTGGTTGACCGCGGAGCAAATCCCCGTCAAGCAGGTATATGGCGCCGACGACCTCGCCGGTATGGAGCATCTCAACTACACCGCCGGCATCCCGCCGTTCCTGCGCGGACCCTATTCCATGATGTACGCCTTCCGCCCGTGGACCATCCGCCAATACGCCGGATTCTCCACCGCCGAGGAGTCCAACGCCTTCTACCGCCGCAACTTGGCTGCCGGTCAGAAGGGCCTCTCCATCGCCTTTGACCTGGCCACCCACCGTGGCTACGACTCCGACCACCCGCGCGTGGTGGGCGACGTCGGCAAGGCCGGTGTGGCCGTGGACTCCATCCTCGACATGAAGATCCTTTTCGACCAGATCCCCCTCGACAAGATGTCCGTTTCCATGACGATGAATGGCGCCGTGCTGCCCATCCTGTCGTTCTACATCGTGGCCGCCGAGGAGCAGGGCGTCAGCATGGACCAGCTCTCCGGTACCATCCAGAACGACATTCTCAAGGAGTTCATGGTGCGTAACACCTACATCTACCCGCCGTTGCACTCTATGAAGATTATTGCCGACATCTTCGCGTTCACCTCCAAGAACATGCCGAAGTTCAACTCCATATCGATTTCCGGCTATCACATGCAGGAGGCCGGCGCCACCGACGACATCGAGTTGGCCTACACGCTGGCCGATGGTCTCGAGTATCTGCGCGCCGGTGTCAATGCGGGCATGAGCGTCGATGAGTTCGCTCCGCGGCTCTCCTTCTTCTGGGCCATCGGCATGAACCATTTCATGGAGATTGCCAAGATGCGTGCCGCCCGTATGCTGTGGGCCAAGATCGTCAAGCAGTTCAATCCCCAGAATCCGAAGTCCATGGCGCTGCGCACGCACTGCCAGACCTCTGGCTGGTCGCTCACCGAGCAGGACCCGTTCAACAACGTGGCTCGCACCTGCATCGAGGCCATGGGAGCCGCGTTGGGACACACCCAGTCGCTGCACACCAACGCCCTCGACGAGGCTATCGCACTGCCCACTGACTTCTCCGCCCGTATCGCGCGTAACACCCAAATCTACATCCAGGAGGAGACCAAGGTCTGCAAGAGCATCGACCCGTGGGCCGGTTCCTACTATGTGGAGTCGCTGACGCACCAGATCGCCCATCGTGCATGGAAGCACCTTCAGGAGATCGAGTCCCTCGGCGGCATGGCCAAGGCCATCGAGACCGGCATCCCCAAGATGCGCATCGAGGAGGCCTCCGCCCGCAAGCAGGCCCGCATCGACTCCGGCAAGGAGGCCATTATAGGCGTCAGCAAGTACAAGCTTGACAAGGAGGCTCCCATCGAGACCCTCGAAGTCGATAACACCGCTGTGCGCGAAGCTCAGCTCAAGCGTCTCGCCGAGCTGCGTGCCAACCGCAACGAGGAGGAGGTCAAGGCAGCCCTCGCCGCCATCACCGAGTGTGCGAAGACCGGCAACGGCAACCTGCTCGACCTCTCCATCAAGGCCGCCCGCGTGCGCGCCTCCTTAGGTGAAATTTCCAACGCCCTCGAAGAGGTGTATGGACGTTATAAAGCAAAAATAAATCTGATTTCAGGCGTGTATAGTGCAGAACAACAGGACAACGACAAGTTCAAGAAGGCCGTTGCCCTTTGCGATGAGTTCGCGAAAAGAGAGGGTCGCCGCCCCCGTATCATGGTGGCAAAGATGGGGCAGGACGGTCACGACCGCGGTGCCAAGGTGGTTGCCACCGGCTATGCCGACATCGGCTTCGACGTTGATATGGGTCCGCTGTTCCAAACCCCGGAAGAGACGGCCAAGCAGGCCGTCGAGAACGATGTCCACATTCTCGGCGTCTCCTCCCTCGCCGCCGGCCACAAGACCCTTGTGCCGCAGGTGATGGAAGAGCTCAAGAAGCTCGGCCGCGAGGACATCATGATCACCGTCGGCGGTGTGATTCCCCCGCAAGACTACCAGTTCCTCTACGACCTCGGCGTCGCTGCCATCTTCGGTCCCGGCACTCCCATCGCGGATTCAGCCCTCGCCATGCTTCAGATTCTTATGAAAGAAGAATAGTTCTGTTTTGCCTATATAATATTTGAAGGAGGGGAGCGCGGCATGTGCTCCCTTTTTAATTTGCTAAAACACTAAACTATCAAATTGATAGGAATGAAATGTAGATAGTTGGCCGTAGATACCCATTATTCTTGACAATTTAATAATTTAACAGTTTTATAATCATGACATTGCCTATTCTCCGTCACACTTTGCACACGCTCGCCGAGCCGTCGGGCGAGGAGGTGCGCACGCAGGCGTTCCTGTTGGAACAGCTTCGTCCGTTGAATCCCACGAAAATCCATACGTTCGAGAACAGTCGCAACATCTTGGTGGTGTTCGATTCCGGCGTGCCGGGCCCCACACGGCTGTTGCGCGGCGACTTTGATGCTTTGCGTGTGCCGGAGACCATCGGTGTGCCGTATGCGTCTCAAACCGCCGGTGTGTCGCACAAGTGCGGTCACGACGGGCACGCCGCCATCCTGTTGGGCGTCGCACAGCTGCTGCACACGAACCCGCCCGAGGAGGGCAGGGTGCTGCTCTTTTTCCAGGCCGCCGAGGAGACGGGCGAGGGCGCCCGCCAGCTGTTGGATACGGGCATCTTGGAACAGTATCGTCCCGATGAGGTGTTCGCGTTCCACAACATTCCGGGCGCGCCTTTGGGACAGGTGCTCTGCAGGGCGGGGAGTTTCACCTGCTCGGTGGTCAGCTGCGACATCGTGCTGACAGGCCATACGGCACATGCCGCCGAGCCCCTCAAGGCGTTGTCGCCCTACCCGGCGGCGCGTGCCCTCACAGACCGGCTGTTGGCGCTCAATCGCTATGAGATGTCGGCGCCGGACTTCCAGCTGCTCACGCTGGTGCAGTTCCGCGTGGGTGAGGTGGCCTACGGGGTCGCCGCAGGCGATGGGGTGCTGCGGTTCACGCTGCGCGCCAAGAAGGATGCGCAACTGCAGGCGCTCAAGTGCGAGCTGCAGCAGATTGTGCAGGAGGAGACGGCCCGCACTCCGGAATTACAATATGATATAGTGTGGAAAGAGTACTTTGCCGCCTCTGAAAACAGGACCGAGGCAGTGAACAAGGTGCGGCAAGCCGCCGAACAATGCGGATTGCTATATGCGACCAAGGAGGAACCCTTCTCGTGGGGCGAGGACTTCGGCCTGCTGACGCAGCATTTTGCAGGGGCGCTCTTCGGCATCGGCTCCGGCACGGAACAGCCGCCATTGCACCACCCGCACTTCGACTTTCCCGACGAGTTGCTGCCCATAGGGGTGGAGATGTTCAACGCCCTGCTGCAGCTTTCGGGACAGCATCACGCATGATCACCTCTCTACCAGACTTTCGGTCATGGTTGACGAACTAAGAAGTTAAGAAACTAAGAAATGAAGGGTCTCCCCTTTCTGTTCACTAATCACGGAAATCCAACCACTAACCGCACGGGAACATCGTTGATTCCACTAACTCGCAGAAGATGTGTCCGAGGAGGATGTGGCTCTCTTGGATGCGCGGGGTGTCGGTGGAGGGCACGTTGAGGAGGATGTCGGCGTAATCCTTCATTTGGCCGCCGCTCTCGCCCGTCATGGCGACAATATGCAATCCCATCTCCTTGGCAGCCTTGAAGGCCTCGAGGATGTTCTTGGAGTTGCCGGAGGTGGAGATGCCGACGATGACATCGCCCTTTTTGGCGGTGCCGCGCAGCAAGCGCGAGAACACCAAATCATAGCCGTAGTCGTTGCCCACGGCGGTGAGGTAGGAGGTGTTGCAGTGCAGGGCCTCGGCATTGAGCGGGGGACGGTCGTAGTAGAAGCGGCCGGAGAGCTCCGCCGCCAGGTGCTGGGCGTCCGCCGCGCTGCCGCCGTTGCCGCAGAAATGGACCTTGCCGCCGGCCCGCAGCGATTGTGCCATCACATCCGCCGCCGCCTGCACCCGCGCCATCAGCGCTTCGTTCGACAAAATATGTTGTTTTACTTCGATACTCTCCAGTATGGATTCGCGAATTCTTGCATTCATATTCAGTTTTTTTCGCGGGCAAAAATACAATAAATTCGGCGAAAAATCGCTGGATTCTCCGCGAACAGGACGATGACTTCGCGGGCGGGTCAAAAACAGCTGAAAGGAGGCTGAGGCACACCGTTTTAGCCTTGCACAGGGCCGCGATAAGCAACGTTATGAGCTTGATGTCTGCCAGTTTGATGTTTTTCCAAAAAAAAAGAGCCCAACGTGTCGGATATTTGATTATTTTTGCGGTCGTGATTGATTTTCATAGCGATGGGATTGCGGTATATTTCTTCTTCTAAATTGTTGAAAATCAATCATTTTATTGGGGATAAAACAAAAAAGTTATCAATAAAAATTGTTTATAACTTGCAAAATATAAATGAGTTAGGATAAAATTTTTAATTTTTGTCATATACTAAAGTGATTTTGTGAAATAGTTTACATAAAGGTTTTTATAAATACGTCATAATGAAAAAGATAGAATTGTTCTTTTTGTTTACAGTCATTTTACTCTCATCAATGCTTTCAAGTGCCAATCCCGTGAGTCGTGAGGCAGCGCAGAAAGTGGCAGCCAATTTTTGGACAGCTGTAAAAGGTGGTGATGGTGTGATGTTGAGAGATATATCATTGCAATACGGCTTTCAAGAGTTTTATTTATTTGTAAACACCTATGGTGCTGGGTTTGTAGTGGTGTCGGCCGATGATTGTGTGCAGCCGATTTTGGGGTATTCAACAACGACAAGTGTGCCAAAGGTCGCTTTGCCTGAGCCTGTCCAAGAGTTTTTGCTGCGCTACGAGCAAGAGATCCTGTATCACAAAGAACATCACGCAGCGGCTACCGAGACTATCGTTCAACAGTGGACAAGTTTGCGGCAAGGTCGGTATATGCCGCAAAACACTACCGCTGTGTCCCCTTTGCTGACTACTACATGGGATCAAATTTATCCCTATAACAATCTGTGTCCCGACTCGGCTGGCTATCGCGCTCCTACGGGATGTGTGGCCACCGCAATGGCTCAAGTGATGAAATATTGGGAATGGCCAACACAGGGTATTGGTTCTTACAGCTACACTGACGACAATTTCGGTCCCATATCCGCCAATTTTGGGGCTACCACCTACCAATGGTCGCAAATGCCCGATGTATTAGATTCTAGCAGCAGCCAAGAACAGATAAACGCCGTAGCAACACTCCTTTTTCACGCAGGCGTGGCCGTGAAAATGAATTACGGTATAAACTCAAGCTTCGCACTGTTAATTTCTGCGTTATCCAATACCCCCTCATGCGCTAATGCTTTAACAACTTATTTCGGATACAAGAACACCCTTCAATGTGTCTATAAAAGTCAGACCTCTGACATTGACTGGATTTCCACGCTTACGAATGAGATCAATGCGGGGCGACCCGTGCTGGAGAGAGGTTCCGGGAATGGAACTGGCCATCTTTTCGTCTGCGACGGCTACGACAATAACGGACTTTTCCATATCAATTGGGGGTGGGGAAGTTATTGTGACGGCTATTTCGCACACAACGCTCTTAATCCGAACGGTGGCGGCACTGGCAGCAGCGAAAACAACAGTTACAACGACAATGTCGCGATTTTAATAGGTGTTGAGCCAGCGGGCGGCAACCCGAATGTTCAATACAACATTACCGTGAACGCTTCCGACAATGCTATGGGAACGGCTACAGGCGGTGGTATTTACGCTGGTTCATCTATGGTGGAATTGTGGGCTAATGCAAATGCTGGCTATCGTTTCACAGGCTGGAATGACGGCGTTACTGATAATCCGCGTAACATCATCGTGTCGGAAGACATTACCTACACCGCCAACTTTGCCGACTTGGGCGATGATGTGCGTCATTACGACAACGGTATCTACAATTCTGCATGGACGGTAGATAACCAAACAGAATGGGGAATAAGATTTCCTTCAGGAACGCTTTCACCATACACGACTCTCACTGCATTGCGCCTTTTTGACGTGGCAGCAGGCAACTATAGTATTCATATTTACCAAGGAAATATTCCTAACAGCAATACTATGGTGGCAAACAAGAACTTTCAGTTGTCTGGATCGCACAGTTGGCAGGAAATCAGTCTCGATGCACCCATCACTCTCAACCATTCAAAGATTTTGTGGGCTTTTATTAACTATGACGGCAGTGAGCCCGCTGCCGCTTTGAGTACATACGCAGGTAATACAGATGGCTCATGGTTATTATACGGTGGACATCCGTATACAACCACTACATTCAGCGACTACCTCACTTGGATGATTCGAGTAGTATTGGATGACCCTGACGCATTCGCAGAACATACGGATTCCGGTGTGAATATTTATAGTGTCGGAGGCTCAATTGTGGCGCAGGGCGCAGAAAACACTTGGGTGAAGATTTACGATTTGGCAGGAAGGCTGCTTATAAACGAATGGGTTGATACGGAACATAAAGTCTTCCATGTGGCCGCCAACGGTCTATACTTGGTACAAACTGGACACGGCCTCACACGAAAAGTGATGGTGTTTGGTAATTAGCCCAACTTTCCCCTATACCTATTCCCTTCTTTCCCTGTAGTCCGTTGGTCGCGGGTTTGCGGATTCAGGTTTGGTTATTAGGGATTTTTGTTTTACGCCCCATCGTCCTTGAACAGTGACTCCTGTTTGCGATGATTGCTCCGCCATGTAAAGTAGCAGGCGGAATAAAGTCCAATAGCTAACGGCCAACGTCCGACAATCAATATTGTTGATATAAAAATAAATTTTAGTTAATATTATATTAAATTTATTGTATCTTTGCATTTTAAAAACGGATGTTATGAAAGCAAAGATACTATTACTGCTGGTATGCGCACTCTTACGGGGGTGCTTGGCGGCGCAGGAACCCGCCGACACGCTTTTGGTAGCCTTCTATAACGTGGAAAACCTCTTCCATCCGACTGATGACTCGCTGACGGCGGATGACGACTTCACTCCGGAGGGTTCCTATCATTGGGGTTACAAGAGGTATTACCGCAAGGTCAGCAACATCGCAAAGGTCCTCATAGCAATGGGGAAAGGTGACCCGCCGGCCATAGTCGGGGTGGCCGAGATTGAGAACGACCGTGTGCTGCACGACCTGTGCCACCGTTCGCCCCTGCAGTCCTTCGGCTACCGTTTCGTGCATCACGACTCGCCCGACCGGCGCGGCGTCGATGTGGCCCTGCTCTATCGCGACAGCCTCGTGACCGTGCTGCACGAGGAGGCCGTCCCCGTGGTGTTCCCCTTCGAGCCGGACACACGCAACCGCGACCTGCTCTATGTGCTTGCACGCCTGCCATGCGGCGACTCCCTGCACATCATCGTCAACCACTGGACCTCGCGCTTCGGCGGCTATGCGGCCACCATTCCCAAACGCAACTATTACGCCGACGTGGCACGCCACCTCGTGGACTCCCTCCTCACGCACCACCCGCACGCCGACATTCTCCTGATGGGCGATTTCAACGACTATCCCACCGACGAGAGCATGGAGAAACACCTTAGGGCGCAAAATCCATTGAAGAGCACCGCTCTCGCGGAAGATACTCTCTTTAATCTGATGTACCACTTTGTGGCGCAAAACAACATCGGCTCCCACAAGCACGAGGACTTTTGGGGGTGTCTCGACCAGCTCATCGTCACAGGCGGACTGCTCAACGGACACGGCCGACTGCAAATAGCCAACGGCATGCCCCATGTTTTTGACGAGGACTTCCTGCTCGTGCCGGACGAGAAATACGGAGGGGTGAAAAACTACCGCACTTTCCTGGGACCACGTTATGTCGGCGGCTTCGCCGACCACCTTCCCGTGTATGTCAGAATTGTGTGTGATTAGGGAAATGAGGCTTTGCGAATTGACAGTTCAGGGCGTTATACATAACAAGGCCCCGCGACAAATCGCAGGGCCTTGCCTGATATGATGTTTTTGAGAAGTGTCCTATTCTTTAACCACCTTGATGGTTGCGGTGCCGGACGTGCCGGAGATTCGTGCCAAGTACATCCCTTGCGCACAGCCGCTCATGTCGATGTCGGCATGTCCATCCACGAGCAAGGAAGTCGCCACCTGTCTGCCGCACATGTCCAGGACGATTACGGTGCCATCGGTCATGCTGGTCTCCACCCGTACTCTGCCAGTAGTGGGGTTGGGTGACGCCATGGCCGTGATAGCCGGTCTTTCCTCAATGCCCACGACGGAGCGAGCTCCTACCTTCACATCGTCCACATAGACACCTTCTGCATCATGCCCGATGCCCACAAATGCTATCTGGTATCTGTCAGAAGGATTAGGCAGGGTAATGTTCTCAGTCTCCCAATCGTCTGTGGGTAAAGCGTAATTTCTCAAAAGTTGCCAGTCCTCCTCGGTAGAGCTTCTGTACCAGACAGCCATCTCGTCCACATCCATAACGCCTTGCGGCTGCTTGTGTCTGAAAGCGAGTATGGGGTCGGTTACCGAGCTGATGTCCATAGGGGTGGAGGAGAGTCTCGCCTGCCCACCAAACCAGATGAAAAAGGCGGAGTTGTTGGGGTAGAGATAACCCGGGTCCACCACCCAGGAATCGGTTCCCGACAGTATTTCGTTATGCCAACAAACGAACTCCTCCGAGGATTCGAAATCATCCATGTAGGGATTGTTGTCCGTGACGATAATCACGTCGCAAAGTGTGGTGAAATCGATGGGCAGGGACCACTGCGACTCATCGCCATCTCCACAATTGGCCTTCACCTTGAACGAGTAGGTGGTGTTCGGAGTCAGGCCGCGGATCAGGCAGGGCTGATTGGCGACAGTTGTGTCAACCCCGTTCAATTCAAGGGTCCAACTGACCTCGTTGCCCGTGGTTGACCAGTTGAGGAGAGCGGAGGACTCTGTGATGTCGCTGGCTTCCAAGTTGATGGGACGGGCGCAGCTCAAGGATGAGGCAACCTCGATGTCGTCAATGAAAATCATGAAGCCACCCATGAAACGGCCCAAAAAAGAAATTTGGTAGGTGGAGGATAAATTAGGCAAATTGAAGGTTGATTCATAATAAGTGCTGTAATCGCTGAAGCTGAAGGTGTCCAGTGCATGCCAGCTGTCAGAGGCGGAGGAGCGATAACATACTTCAAGAATGTCCGCATCATACAATCCCATCATGGCGTATGCGAATGCCAAAGTGGCTTCGCTCACGTTAGACATGTCTAATACCGGGGATATCAACCGGGCTTCATCACCTATGGACTGGGCTGAGAAAGCGCACACGGTTGTTTGTCCGCCGGCGAAGGCTGACCAATGGCCGCCATTGGTCGAGTCCACGGTCCATTGGCTGAAGCCATTTCCTTCAAAATCCTCTGTGTAAGGTTGCCCGTCCAAGACTGTGATTACTTGGGCTTTTGTGGGAACGGCTGCGAAAAAGAGGCAAAACGTGGCTAAAAAAAGAATTTTCTTGAAAAAATTGTCAATTTTCATATCTTTGAATTTTTCTTTTGTGAGTGTTAATTGCGACTGCAAAAATAACTAAATATTAGACATGTTGTCGTTTTCTCCCCCGAAAAAAAAACGAGAAAGTACAAATTTGTCGTTTAGGCTTATGTGTGGAGGTCCTGTGCTTGCCGAAAGCCCCGTATGGATGCATTATCTCACTATTATCTCATCCGTCATAATCCACGCCTTCTCCCCTGCTGCGGCGTGCCATTCCGGCAGTTTCTCCACCGGCTCTGCCTCGATGCGGATGTATTTCACCCCTTTGCCCGGGATTTTGTGACGCAGGATGCAGACCCGCGGCTTGTCGTTCTCCTTCAACGCCGGGTCGAAGGGCAGCGCGATCTCCTCCGGCCTGCTGAACTTCCTGCCGTTCTTGGAGTACGACACCGTCACCTTCTGCGGCATAAAGACCCACTGCGACGGGTGGTGCGCGAAACTGAGGGTGACCGTCAAGGAGTCGCCGTTGAGGGGCAAGGTCTCCAAGCGCAACTCCATCGGCTTCCCGAAATAGCCGACCCAACCTTCGCGATAGTTGGCAGGATTACCGATGTACTCGTCAATGAGGACGGAATCCGCGTGCTTGTCGTAAGGGGCATCGGGCTTGGACAGCAAGGTGACGGGGTCGAAATCGCCTGTTTTTCTGGAAACCCGAAAATTGACATCGGGGTGGAAATAGAGAAAGTATTTGGACTTATCGACGAAAAGATCCTCGAAAAATGCATTCTCGCCCACTTGCAGAAGCAAATCAAAGGACATCATCCGGCTGGTTTCCACCAGGTCGCGGTCTGCGATGCCGGGACCGCAAGTGGCCGTGCCTAACCCGGCCTGCAGGTAGTCTATATTCAGGGTATAGTAATTCTCCTTTCTCAGCTCGTCGGTGTGCTTGGCCTGCCCAATATTATCATCGGAATAAGGATAGATGCTGAACTGGAGGTTTCTTCTTTCGTCCAACCACCAGTCAGGGATGGTGGCGGAAAACATCCGCTGGCGTTCTTTGTTGAGCATCGACACGTAGCGCGTTTCCATACGGTTGCCCGCCGCCTGCGGGTACACATAATGATGGAACAGATCATCCGTGGGGGCTTCGTAATGGCCTAAGAAGCCGCACGCTTGACGGTCTTTGTAGGTTTCCTGCGCATATCCCACCCATTCGGTGTTCACCAGCTCGTCCGACACCTTCATCTGCACACCGAATTTAGGCAATGACTGTACCCATTTGCCAGGAAAAGCCGCATAGTATATCAGGATGTCTCCAGTGCGCTTGAACATATAATACTCAAGTGTTTCGAGAACCTTTTCCATGTTTTTGTTATGGGCGGTTCTTTGAATATTGACATACACGGCGTCATCCCAACTTTTGTAAACATCGAAATAATACACTGTCCAGGTGAGATTGTCCAGCCCGATGCGCCGCCAAAGCAACTCGCCGTGACCATCTACGTGGTCATTATCGGTGGGCGGCCGCCAGAAATTGAGCCGCGGTCCGTCCACCACCACGGGCTTTCCGTCCTTCTCAATCGTGGAAATGCAACCCTGCGTCCGGTCAAACACGATTTTCGTCTGCCCGATGATGATATTCAGATCGTTTCCATTCCATTGATACTGAATAGTATCCTTTTCAAAACCAAGATTAGGTACATTAGGTTTTCGCGTCGGCACCGGCAACTTGAACTGTTCGTAGGCGACCACGTGATACCAGAAAGTGGAATCCTGTTTTTCTGTCATTAAATCTTTCTGCCATTGGGGACGAGAATAGGTTTTTGGTCCTAAATAGAAATCCACCATCACATCCCGTCCGGGAGCAACTGCGTCCAAATCTCGCACAGCGTCCATAATTTCTTGCGGCATCGTGAAATAGCCGGTGTCATGCGGGGCAAGGTGCATCGGCACCATCGGGATGTAGCCAGAGAGTGGTTCTCCTGGCATTGGTAGCCGCAGAAAGCTGTCAGGATGCACCGCCGGTTCGTGCGCCACATCGGTGCGCAAGCGGTACAGCAGCGTATAATCCTCCAAGTTGCTGAAATCGAAGCGGTTGATGATACGGAACTTCAGTGAATCCAAATCCACCGCCTCAATCTTGACAGGCTGATAGACCTTCCGCACTTCGGCCAACTGCGGGTGCGGTTTCCGGTCGGGATCCACCAGGCCGTTGATGCAGAAGTTGCCGTCAGAGGGCATGTTCTCCCCGAAGTCGCCGCCGTAAGCGTAGAACTCCCGGCCCCGCGCATCCTTCGTCAGCAGACCCTGATCGACCCAGTCCCAGATACAACCGCCCTGCAACTGCGGGTACTTGTAGATGGTGTCCCAGTAGTTGGAGAGGCCGCCGCAACTGTTGCCCATCGCGTGCGCGTACTCGCACATGATGAACGGGCGGCTCTGCGGCTCGCGGGCGTAACGGGCGAGGTAGTCCGCCGAGGGGTACATAATGGCCACGATGTCGGTGTTGCGGTCGTAGAGGGCGCGCTCGTACTGCACGGGGCGGGTGCTGTCCTTGGCCTTCAGCCAGTCGTAGGCGGCCTCGTAGCAGACGCCGTTGCCCGACTCGTTGCCCAACGACCAGACGATGACGCACGGGTGGTTCTTGTCGCGCTCGTACATATTGCGGACGCGCGCCACCGTAGCCTCCTTGAAGTCAGCGCGTTTCGCCAACGACTTCTCCCCGTAGCCCTGCGCGTGCGATTCGGCGTTGGCCTCGTCGATGACGTAGAGGCCGTAGTAGTCGCACAGGTTGTAAAACTCCGGCGCATTGGGGTAATGACTGGTGCGCACCGTGTTGATATTGTTGGCCTTCATCAGCCGGATATCCTGCTTCATACGTTCCACGGAAACCACGTGGCCTGTCTTGGGATCGTGCTCGTGGCGGTTCACCCCGCGGATGGTCACTGGTACACCGTTCACCAGCAAAAGCCCGTTTTCGATTTTGATATTGCGGAAACCAACATAAATTGCCGCATCATCAATGGTATTTCCCTTGTCGTCTTCCAAGGTTAACCAAAGGGAATACAAATGGGGGTGTTCGGCATTCCATGATTTAACATCTGGGACAAACATTCGAAAATGAAGGGTTTGTTTGCATGAATTTTGGAATTGGATTTCCGTGGATTTCCGTAGGGGCGAATAATTATTAGTCCCTAAATTTTCAAGTTTTTCCATTTCCACGGATACATGGAATGTGTTGTTATAGGAGAAATTTTCCAGATTCTCCACAGTCACCTCTACATCCAAAATCCCGTTTTTGTATGTGGAATCCAAATCCGCCACCACCTTGTAATCCAAAATGTGCGTTTTGGGTTGGACGTAAAGGGTGATGTCGCGCTCGATGCCGCTCAGCCGCCAGAAATCCTGGCACTCGAAGTAGGAACCGTCACTCCATTTGAAGACCTGCAGGGCGATGAGGTTAGCTTTCCCGAAGTGCACAAACTCAGTGATGTCGAATTCAGAATTGGTCTTGGCGTCCTCGCTGTAGCCTACAAACTGGCCGTTCACCCAAAGATAGAAACAGGACTTCGCGCCACCTACATTAAGAATAACCTGCAGTGGTTCGTCATAATCGTCGGCTATATATACCCATCTTCTATAGCTACCTACGGCATTCCCTTTCACGGGCACCTTCGGTAATTGGCTGTTGTCAAAGTCGTTGGTGGTGTTCACATAGACGGGCACGCCGTAGCCGTTGAGTTCCCAGTTGCCCGGCACGGGGATGGTGCCCCAGCCGCTGTCGTCGTAGTCGGTTCGGAAGAAGTCGGTCGGCCGCTCATCGGCATTGGGCGCATAGTGGAACTTCCACAAGGGAGAGAGCCCCCAATCAATATAATTGATAAAATTTGAACTCCTGTTATTGTCTGGGATATTGGCCCTCGGATAGAGTTTGTTGACCTCGAACACGGCGGGGTCCTGCCACTCGGTGAAGGTCTGCGCGGAGAGGCCGAGACAAAGGCATAATATAGTTAATGATACTATGATTTTTTTCATAATTGCTGACAATAATTCACAATTCAAATTCTTTGCCGCAAAAATAAAAAAAATAGTTCACCATCTCGTGGACCACAAAATTGTGAACTTACTTCATCTGTCGGATTCAAGGTTTTTCCTCCACCACTTTCCCGCCGCCATGAATGGTGACCTTCCCGAGTTCGGACTTGTCGGTAAGATAAGCGGTGCCTGTGACAGTGGCGATGATGTAGCCGACACTGGCGTGCGTGATGTGCGCGGTAGTGACTTTCAGAAGTTGCGTGTTAACCGTGCCGGCACCGATACTGACCAGTGTCATCTCATCCGCTTTCCCATTCATCAGCTTCATATCGCCCGGGCCCTGGTTCCGCAGCTCTATCCTTTTTGCCGTGATATTTTGCATTTTGATGTCCCCCGCGCCTCTATTCTGAAGAATCAGTTCTTCGGTAGGGATGCTCATCAGGTTCACCGAAACATCACCCGGCCCTATGTTGTTGACAACCAATGAACTACTGGTGGAACTGGCCATGACTTTCACATCGCCAGCGCCCGAGTTGTTGATGAGCAAAGTCTCTTGTTTGATGGCATCGGAGGCGGGGACGATGATGTCGCCTGGGCCTTTGCTATGCAATTCCAATGTTTTTTCAATCTTCAGGCATTGTAGAGTACAGTCGCCCGCACCCATGTTGATGACCGTCAGTTGCGGTTCGTTCCGCTTTTCTACCGTCACGTCACCCGGCCCGCGCATAGAGAGCACCTCCAGCGTTGGTGTATAAATCTCCACCACCAGTTTTTTCACATTGTTGAAGTTTTTATCTGCATAAACTAACAACTTCCCATTTTCCACCTGAAACCGGACATGTTGGATCACATTTTCGTTTGCGGTCACCTTCGTTTTGTGGTGAGGTCCCTGATGGATAATCACATCCCCCACGAAACGGATGTCCACAGAGGTGAAAGCATCCAAATTATATTCTTCTGTGGCGATGCACCCGCTGGCGGTGATGCGTTCTTGTGCATATATTATGCTGAATGACAGCAAGATGGTGATGATTAATATTGACTTTTTCATTGTATTTGGATTTTTAAATGTATCGTTGGAGATTCCGCTCGCGCACTGCGTTCGCGGCGGAATGGTGCGCACTGTCGGGCACGGGAGGGGGAAAAAGATGGGCGGCGGGGGAGTGAGTGCCTTAGCCAAAAAACTTTCGGCCGCCGCCCATCTTTTTCCCCTTTTGACCCCAAACATGATGCACCATTCCGCCAGGCGACGATAGGAGCCAGCGGAATCTCCATCGAACTGAGGTTATATATATCGTAAATGTCATTCATTGATTAGTTTATAAGTTCGTTCTTTTTCTGGGTCACCGGCACCACCTCCTTGCCGGCAGTGTCGATGAAGCCGTAGAAGTTCCCTTTCCGCACGAGGGCGCAGCCGTCGCGGTACTCACCAAAGGTGCCGATTTCGTCGTACTGCGGATGCACGACCTCCTTGCCGACGCTATCCACAAACCCCTTGAACCCGAATATCTCCACCATTGCCCAGCCGGTCCGGTATTCGTCAAACGGCTGTACATCAGAATATTTCGGATATACCACGATGTTTCCTTTTTCGTCTTGGAAACCGTAGTAGCCGTTGCGCTCGAACTTCCTAAGGCTATGATGCGAAGGTAGGGACGTTTTACGAAACTTCTCTACAACGTTGGATGCGGACGTTTCGGGCAATGGTGAAACAGATAATTCGGTTCCTATTACTTGCTGGTCAGGATATGGGGGTTCCGGTAGAGACGTGCCGTGGCGCGTCTCTACAACGGCGGTATCGGCATTAACGATTGCGGTATCGGTTGCAACACACGTGGTTGCCACCGTCTCCTGCGGGGTCGGGGCTGCGGGTGTAGGTGCGGGTTGCGACTGCCATGCAACGACGGAGCCGGTCACGGCAGTGGCAACCACACCTGTGGCGATGGCAGGTGCCTTGGCAGCAGAGAGTGTGAGCCAAAGGGAGGACTTTGGAACGGCAGCCCAATCCAGCGATGCCAATGGGGAGGGTGTGACAGGAGCCACTGCCATTTTTTTCAGTTTGGCAAGACAAAGGCGATCAATGGCGTGACTTTGACGCGTAATCATCATCAGTATAATCATAATGCCTGATTTTTTGGTCGATTGTTTATCTTTCAGAATTTGCTGAAGCTGTGTTCGTGCCTCTGACAAATATCGTTTTGAACTCCGTATGCCAATCTGGAGTTTGTCGGCGATTTTCTTATGGGTTTGTTTTTCAAAGACATAAAGATTGAAAACCACCCGTTGGCGTTCGGGCAGGGCGCAAATGGCATCGAGAATTTCCGATTCGGTGACATCTTCGGAGCGCGGAGACGCGCCGTGGCACGTCTCTACGATGACGGAATCGGGGGCATCGTCGATGGACAAAAAGTGCGGCTGCCGGCGCAGATAGTCCAGCGTGTTGTTCAGGTTGAGCCGCATCAGCCATCCCTCGAAACTGCCGAGGTGACGGTAGCTTCCCGATTTCTCGATGGCCTTTAGAATCGCGTCGTGCGCAAGGTCTTCTGCCACCGCACGGTCGCCCACATAACGGAGGTTGACGCCAATCATCTTGGCGATGTTCCTGTGATAGGTCCTTTCCCAAAAAAGTCTGTGAGCGCATTCTCTTCGTTTTTGATTGATGACGCAAAAATACAAAAAGGGGCCAAAAAAAATCAGCCCCTCCGTTTTCCCGAACGAAGAGGCTGATGAAAGGTTTCGGTCCACCGCAAAACCCGGATAGGATGAGCGGGTGGGAGCCTGAGACAGCTATTTCTATCAGAACGTGTAGCGGACACCTATATTCACGCTCCAGTCGAAATAATCAAAGTCAATATCATCGTTGAAGAGCATTCCGTAACCGGGACGGAAATCGAACTGCAGCGTCAGCGGGATGTTGAATTTGTATTCCAGTCCGAGGATGCCGTTCACGCCGAACTTGCCGTAATCGTAACGATAACGGGCGTTATAAAACCAGCCGTCAAAAACGCCCCAGGACCAGGAATATCCCAAGCTGACACCTCCGCCGATGAATCCGTAGAGACCTTTGGTGAAGTGACCTTCGTACATCAGGTTGGGGTTCAGTTCAAAGGAGTTGACATCTATATTTCCATAACGGGTGGCACCCACGGTGTACTTGTAGCCGAGATCCAGCTGCAGGGCCAGATGGTTGGTGAAGAAGGTCTTGTAGGAGAAGGCTTCAAAGTTGCCGACCGTTCCGCCGATGCTGTGTTTGTAGGGGGCTTGGGCAAAAACACTGCCTGTCAATCCTATTGCAAGGATGAAAAGAATCATGTGACTTTTGAAATTTTTCATAAAGATATAGTTTTAAGGTTTAAAATATGTTCTGACAGTGCAAAAGTACATTTTTTATCGTTTTCAGGTGTCTGTTTCAATGGTGATAAGGTTCACCGTGCAGGATGGTGAAGGCGCGATAGAGCTGCTCGGCGAAGATGAGCCGCGTCATGATGTGGGGGAAGGTGAGTTGCGAGAGGGCGATCTTGAAGTTCTGGCGGGCATAGACCGCTTCGGAGAAGCCGTAGGCGCCGCCGATGACGAACACCAAAGCCTTCTGTCCTGTGTTGGCCTGCTGCTGGATGAACTGCGCGAACTTTTCCGACGTGAACTCCTTGCCCCGCTCATCGAGGAGCACTACGATGTCGCCGGAATCTATCTTCTTGAGGATCAGGTCGCCTTCGCGCTTCTTTTGCTCGTCCTGCGACAGGGCCTTGGTGCTTTTGAGATAAGGGATGGCAATCGGCTCATAGACTGTGTAGAACCGCAATTTCTTGGTGTATTGCTGGATGGCTTCGTCAAACACGTCGCCATCGGTGCGTCCGATCCATATCAATTTGATTTTCATAAAGTTTGAGCTGAAAATGTTGGGCGGGGGTTTCAATGCCCTTGCGAGGCATCGGTGCCCAAATAGATCTCAATAAGGCCTTCCGGAGTGTTGATGTGCAGCGTTCGATTCTCCCGGTCCACATGTGTGACAAATTGCTGCGACGCGGGAATCAGGATCTCGGTGCCGTTGTGATCGACCTGCATGATGGGGTTGTTGCTGACTTCCAGAAACCCCGTGCAGGTGCCGATTTCGCCGAGGCGCTGGTCTGTGACGGTGAAGCCGACAACTTCGTGGAAGTAGAACTGGTTGCCGGTCAATGGGGGAAGCTGCTCCATGGGGAGATAAACCTCCACGGAGGCGAAGTCGCGGCAGTCGTCCGGACCGATGGCATCGAACTTGATGATGAACTGGTTGTTGCCCCGGTAGGTGATATGCTCGATGGTGTAGGGGATTTTCTCGCCGTCGAGGTCAAGGAAGAGCGCGTCGAGTTGGGTGTAGCGCTCGGGATTGTCGGTTTCAAAAAAGGCACACAGATCCCCTTTCAGTCCGAAAGGTCGGGTCAGTGTGCCTAAATAGAAGAATTGGTCTTTCATTATGCTTCTGCGGGAGCTGCTTCTTCAGCTGCCGGTTCTGCGTTTGCGGCTTCGGCTGCGGCTTGCTCGGCGGCTGCGGCTTCGGCGGCCTCTTGGGCGGCCTTGGCTTCCGCGGCTGCGATTTCAGCCAGACGAGCGGCGATCTTGGCCGACATGGCTTCCTTCACCTTGGCCTCTGCTGCCAAGCGCTCTTTCTTGATCTCGCGTGCCTTGTTGGCCTCTTCGAGAACAATGCTCTTGAGTTTGCTGTCCTTCTCCATCTTCCAGGCATTGAACTTCTGCTGAGCCTGTGCCTCGGAGAACGCACCCTTGGCGACACCGCCTCTGAGGTGCTTCATCATATAAACGCCTTCGCGTTTAAGAATCGCACGGGCTGTTTCGGAAGGGGTGGCACCTGCTTCCAGCCAATACAGCGCTCTGTCGAAGTTGATGTTGAGAGTTGCGGGATTGGTCAAAGGATTGTAGGTTCCAAGGTCTTCAATGAAGCGTCCGTCACGTGGTGCTCGACCATCCGCAATTACAAGGTGGTAGAAAGGTTGGTTCTTTTTACCTCTTCTTTGTAATCTGATTCTTGTTGCCATAATTTTTTAAAGTGTTGTTAGTTATTAAGTTATATTCCTTGCATGTTCCTTTTTACAGTTGTTCAAAGGACTTTCGCAAGGGGCGGCAAAAATACAAATTTTTTGATACGCCCCAAGTTGTTGTTTTTATTATTTTTGCGGTCGGAAATGCATTTGGCCGATTTTACTTTGAAATCGGATTTAAACACTGTTGCACAGCCTGTTATGACTGACCATCCGCTGCATTGGAAAAAACAGGGCAGGAGCCTGAAACTCTTGCTGGTGTTGTCTGTGTTCCTCTTCGGGACGGCAGGGGGACTTCGTGCCCAGTTCTACAACGGCTCGCAGCTCAGCTTCGGCAAAAACCGCGTGCAACACCAGAACTTCAACTGGAATTATCTGCGAGCCGAGCAATATGATGTCTATTACTATCCCACAGGCAAGGCGTTGGCCCAATACACCTATTACAAGGTGCCGGAATACATCCGCGAAATCGAGAAGCTGCTCAACTACACGTCGCGACGCAAGCTGCAGTTCATTGTCTATAACACCCAGCAGGACTTTCGCGAATCCAACTTCGCCTACGATGACGAGGAGTTCTACAACCAGGGCGGTGTGACCAACATCTATGGCACGAAGATTTACCTCTATTTTGACGGCAACCACGAACATTTCGATGCCATGATCCGCGCCGGCATCATGAATGTCTATGCCCATTGGCTTGTCGAGGGCTCATCCTTGGGGTCCAACATCTCTGCCGACTACCTTATCAGTGTGCCCAACTGGTTCTACAGCGGTTTAGCCTCCTATTTCGGGCAGTCGTGGAACAGTACCATCGACGCCCATGTCAAGGATGGCATCCTCACACAACGCTATGCCGACATGGAGGAGCTCTCTCCGGTGGATGCCACATACGCGGGGCACTCCTTCTGGAAATACATTGTGGATGTCTATGGCGAGAAGGCCATCGCGCAGGTGCTATACCGCACTCGCGGTGCCAAGACCGTGGAGCGGGGCTTTGCCTATGCGACCGACACCCGTTATCGCGAGCTGCTCCTTAACTGGTACAAACATTATTATGTGATGTACCATCCCGACACAAAACGCGGGCAGACAGATGGCGACGGGCTTCTCAGGCGTCCTCGTTCCCTTCGCGACTATAGCCAGATGAGACTTTCGCCGAAAGACGAGAGCTATGCCTATGTGACCAACGAGCAGGGCCAGGTTCGCGTTTGGCTCAAGACTCCGGATCGGAATAATCCCCGCTGCATATTCCGTCGGTATGCCAAAACGGAGGACAACCCGGACCTCACTTTCCCGCTTATCGCGTGGAACCCTGATGGTGCCATCCTCGGCATGACCCTTGAGGACAAAGGCCATTGCTACTACTATCCTTACGATCTTGAAAAGAAAAAGTGGGAGAAACGCTTCCTCGTGGATGTGGAAAAAATCACCGCGTGGCAATTCTCCCCTGACGGCAAGATGATGCTCTTTTCCGGTTTCAAAAACGGACAGTCTGACATATATTTATATAGTTTCCTTTCGCGCTCCTTTACCAACCTGACGCAGGATTTCTATGATGATTACGATCCGGTCTTTCTCAATGCCAAGCAGATTGTCTTCTCCTCCAACAGACCGAAAGACACCATCGGGCTGAGGGAAGATTTCATGGCGGCCTTGCCCGCGAGACATTACGACCTGTTCCTGTATGATTATGGCAAGAAGGACCCGGGACTGTTGCGTGTGACGCACACGATGTATGCCGATGAATACAACGCACGGCGTGCCGGACGGCAGCAAATGGTCTATCTGAGCGACAATGACGGGCTGATCAACCGCTATGTGGCCAGTTTCGACAGTGCCATCAGCCGTATTGACACGGCCATCCATTACGCCTATTTCGCCAAAACTCGTCCGTTGACCGACCGCGCCTATTCTATTTTGGAGCAGGACTATGATGCGGCCTCGAACCTTGTGGCCGATATTTCGCTCAAGGACAAGGCCAAACGATTGTATCGTGAAGAGCTTGATCTCAATGCCAATCCGGATCCGACCTTCTCTGTATATCGCAACAAGTTGCGCAACGAGGAAATTGCTCGCATGCAGGCTTTCCTTGGGACCGACAGTCTCCGTCAGGGCACGAAAGAAAAAACGCAGGAGCATGGCTTTGTGCAGGTCTATGATCGAGACGAAAAGTATGGGCAAGCGGCTGCGGACACGATGCCGGCCAATGCCAAAAACGAATTTTACATTCCTGTTGGAAGCGGATACCGTGTGCAGTATTCCATAAACAGGGTGGTCACGCAGGCGGATTTCAGCTTTCTGAACACCTCATACCAGCAATTCGAGGGCGGAACGTCGCCCATCTACCTCAATACGGGCTTCAATGCCTTTGTCATGTTCGGAATCACCGATTTGTTTGAAGACTACCGCATTACGGGCGGTTTTCGACTCTCTTTCAACTTGCAGAGCAATGAAGTGATGTTCAGCTACGAGAACCTCGCACGCCGCCTCGACCGGCAAATTGTGCTGTATCGCCAGCATATCGCCTCTCAGGACGGGGAGTATGTCTATAAGCAGACGGCCAACAGTATCTTCTATATCCTGAAATATCCGTTCAATAAAGTTCACAGTCTGCGATTGACCCTGAAAGGTCGATACGAGACGAATGTGGTGGGCGCGTTGAGCGACAACACCCTGCAGCAGCCCGACACACGGCATTTGTGGGCTGGCGTGAAGTTGGAATACATTTACGACTCATCCAAACAACTCTATATAAACCTGTGGCGTGGCAGCAAGGTGAAACTCTTTGCGGAGTATGAACAACGGGCTGAGCGCGACACACGGAACCTTCTTGTGCTGGGTTTCGACGCCCGACGCTCCTTCAAGCTTTATCGCAACATGACGTTCGCGGTGCGAGCCGCCGCCTCCACCAATGTGGGCTCTGCCCGACTGGTCTATTTCATGGGCGGTGTGGACAATTGGATCAACGCCAAGTTCGACCGCACCATCTGGGTTGACCAGTCCAAGGATTACGCTTACCAGACATTAGCCACCAACATGCGTGGTTTTCGACAGAATATCCGCAACGGCACCTCTTTCGCCTTGCTGAGCGGCGAGCTGCGCATTCCATTTGTGCAGTTGATAGCCGGCCATCAGGTCGGTATTGAGTTTTTTAATTCAATGCAGCTCAATCTCTTCGGAGATATTGGCACGGCCTGGACAGGCATGACGCCCTATTCCGAGGACAATTGCCTTTATACCCGCTATATCGATTCGGGGCCTATCCATGCAATGATCCGCCGTCAGGTGGATCCCTTTGTGGGCGGCTTTGGCCTCGGATTACGGGTGTCCATCTTCGGATACCTGCTGCGCTTTGACTACGCTTGGGGTGTGGAAGACCTTAAGATTGCAGACAAAAAGGGGATGTTCCTGTTCTCTTTGGGGACGGATTTCTGACAGGTTATATGACTGGACAATCATGCGTCGGCGGGTTTCATCCAAACCCTTACGGCCCTTTCAAAAATACCGTTCAGGTAGGCAATCGTCATGCCGTAGTTGCTGACGGGAATGCCACGGTCGATGGCGGGCTTGAGACGGTTGAGGAGCTGCCGCCGTGTCACCATGCACCCCCCGCATTGGATGACCATCGCATATTGGCTGATGTCGGGCAGTGCGTCGAGACCCGTCACGAAGTCGAAGTGGAGATCTTTGCCGGTATGTTGCCGTATCCAGCGGGGCAGCTTGCCGCGCCCGATGTCCTCACATGAGGTGAGGTGGGTACATGACTCCAACATCAGGATGCGGTCCCCGTCTTGGAGCTTGTCGAGATGTGGCGTGCCGTGCAGGTATTGCTCGAAAGCGCCCTTGTGGTGGGCCAGCACGATGCTGAAGCCCGTGAGCGGCACCTCATCGGGCACCTCCTTGGCTACACGCGCGAACATCTGGCTGTCGGTGACCACAAGACGCGGGGCTGGATTGCGTCGCAGCCATTCGCCTACTTTGTCCTCTTTGAGCACCACCGCCACAGCATCGTTGTCAAGCACGTCGCGGATGAGCTGCACTTGTGGCAGGATGAGCCGCCCTTCGGGTGCCTCTGAGTCGATGGGCGTGACCAGCACCACGGTGTCGCCCTCTCCGATGAGGCCGCCGAGCAGTGAGTGCGAGATGTAGGCCGACGGTGGCATGAGTCGCACCATCTCGGCAAGCATTGCCTCAATGCCCGTGCCGGTCTTGGCACTCACATCAATGACCGGACAGGGTAGGGCTGCCTTTCCGGGGGATTGTGATAGGTCAGCCTTGTTGTTCACCACCAAGAAGGGAATCTCATACTGCTGCAGCTTTCCCATCAGAATCTGCTCGGGTGCGCCGAACTCGTGGTTGGTGATGACTAACAGGGCAAAGTCGATGGTCGGCAGCACGCCCAGCGACTTCTGCACGCGCTTCTGCCCGACGGAACCTTCATCGTCTATGCCGGCAGTGTCGATGAGCACCACGGGGCCGATGCCGAAAATCTCGATGGACTTGCGCACGGGGTCTGTGGTGGTGCCGGCAGTGGCGTCCACGATGGCTGTCTCTTGTCCCGTGATGGCGTTGATGAGCGAACTTTTGCCGTTGTTGCGCCGCCCGAAAATGCCGATGTGCGGTTTGTTTTCTTTCCCTTTCACGATGTTTTGTCTAATAGTTGGTTACGAAATTGCCTCGCCGAAAATGTCGTAAGGCCCGGCCTCGGTGATGCGCACTTGGTAGAAATCGCCGATGGTAAGGGCTTTTGTCTTGGAGATGAGCACGCAGTTGTCCACGTCGGGGGAGTCGTATTCGGTGCGGCCCACGTAGGCATCCTGTTCCTCGTTGTCGATGATGACTTTGAAAGTTTTGCCCACCTTGGCTTGGTTGAGCTCTTGGGAGATTTTCTCCTGCAGTCGCATGATCTCGCGCTGGCGGCGGTTTTTTTCGGAAGCCTTGATGGGGTCTCCGAGTGGAAAGGCGGGCGTGTCCTCCTCTTGTGAGTAGGTGAAGACCCCGAGACGGTCGAATCGCGTCTTGCGCACGAACTCGACCAATTCCTGATGCTGTTCGCGGGTTTCGGTGGGATATCCGGAGATGAGGGTTGTGCGCAGGGCTATGTCGGGCACCGTTTCGCGGATGCGGGCCACCATGTCGTAGATATAGGCTGAGCTGCCGCCGCGCCTCATGCTCTTGAGAATCTCGTCGCTGATGTGCTGGATGGGGATGTCGAGGTAATGGCAATATTGCGGGTGCCGGTTCATCACGTCAAGGATCTCGAAGGGGAAGTTGAGCGGGTAGGCGTAGTGCAGGCGTATCCACTCGATGCCGCGCACTTCCGCGAGAGCCTCCATCAGCGGGGCGAGCTCGCGCTTGCCGGTGAGGTCTATGCCGTAGTAGGTGAGGTCTTGGGCGATGAGCATCACCTCCTTGACGCCCTCGTCGGCGAGCCTTCGGGCCTCCTCCACCAATAATGGGATGGGCTTGGAGACCTGACGGTCGCGGATGAGCGGGATGGCGCAGTAGGAACACTGGTGGTCGCAGCCCTCCGAGACTTTCAGATAGGCGTAGTGCTTCGGGGTGGAAAGCAGCCGCTCGGAGGTTTCCAATAGCTGGAAGTCCTCCGCTTGCACAAGCTTGCGCAGCTCCGCGAAGGTGAAGATGCCGTCCACTTCGGGCAGGGCCTCCGCCAGCTCGTCCTTGCTGCGCTGGGCAAGACAGCCCACTACATAGACTTTCTTGACTTGGCCTCGGCGCTTGCGTTCTAACTGCTGCAGGATTTCGTCCACGGACTCCTCGCGCGCGTCGCCAATGAAACTGCAGGTGTTGAGAATCACGATGTCACTGCGCATGGCGCTTTCGAAGAGAATCTGGTGACCCTGCTTCTGCAGCTGGGCGGCCAGCACCTCCGAGTCCACGATGTTCTTGGAACATCCCAATGTGATGATGTTGATGGTCATAGTCGCTGTTTTGTTACAGGGTGCAAAAATAAAAAAAGCCCCCGAAAGAGGGGCTTCTTGATCAATCTTTTTTGCGTTTTTAGAACAGGAGGCTTCTGCACTTCACACCCGTCATGATGGTTCCGTTGACTTCTGTGGTCGGAATGTCCATGTCAGAACATTTTTTGAAATGATCTTTGTCGAGTTCAATTTCAGTGGTGGTCACGGAACCGGCGATGTAGGTCTTGCATTCGCATCTCTTGTTACAAGAGGTTGTCAGGGCTGCCATCATCAGGCAAGCAGCGCATACGCAAAGTACTTTCTTCATTTTTTATAGATTTAAATGATGAATAAAATGAGATTGAAATTTGTCGGCAAAAGTACAAAAAAAAAGAAATAGAATCGCAAATCAGAGGGCGTGGATTGGGATGCTGCAATTTTCCCGGGATAGAGCGTGTCATGAAACTAAAATTTGTAGCATCTCAAGATATTGCTTTCGGGATTTGGGCGGAGGTGCAAGGCCCCGCCGAGGCATTGCTTGAACTCCTTGCAATGGGCGCAGGGACCGCATTGCATCCAGCGCCGGTCGCGCATGGTCTGGAATTTGTTGTCCCAGACGTCCATGAGGCTGTCGTGGTAGATATTGCCTTGTACGTAGGAGCGGTTCACGTTGGGGCAGGCGCAGATGTCGCCGTTTATCAGGACGCTGCCGATGTTGATGCCGGCGCGGCAGAAGAAGTAGCTGCTGCGGATGTTCTCCTCGTATTTGCCTGTGTAGGCCTCGCAACTGAATGAAAGGTCGATACGCCTCTCTTTGCGGGTGTTGGTGATGAATTGCAGCATCTGTTCGACTTGCGGGCGGGAAAGTTGCAGGTCGTCGTCGAGTGCGGCGCGCCCGATGGGGGCGATGGTGAACAGGCGCCAGTGACGTATGCCGTTGTCCATGAGGGCCTGTTTGAGTGCCGGCAGCTCCGGCAGGTTGCGCGGGTGTACGCAGGTCACCACGTCGTAGGCAAGTTGCGGGGTGGCGGCGATGAGCTTGAGGGCGGCCAGGGCGCGCTTGAAACTCTGCGGGTTGCCGCGCAACCAATTGTGCGTCTCTTCAAGACCGTCCAAACTGATGGTGACGGAGTTGAGACCAGCCGCCAGAAGCTCGCGATGACGAGATTCATCGTACAACATCCCATTGGAAACGACACCCCAACGGAAACCGTGCTCGCGCAACTGCCGTCCGCACTCCGCCAGATCAGGGCGCAACAACGGCTCGCCGCCCGTGATGGCAATGATGACCGTGCCGCGAGGATAGCGCTGTTCCAACGGCTCGAGGGCCTTCAGGAAGTCTTGGAAGGGCATGTCGGATGCTATGGCGTCCGCCTTGCAGTCGGATCCACAATGGCGGCACGAAAGGTTGCAACGCCAGGTGCACTCCCAAAAAAGATAGTTCAGCTCGTGAATTTCCGTCTCGTTTTTCCTGAAATTGCGGAATAGCCAGCGCTTGAGAGGCCTTTTATCGGTCATTGTGTTTCGGCTTGACCTGCAAATGCAGGGGTGAGAGAAGGTCTGCGGCATGTATGGAAGTGTCCGTGTCCTCATAGACTCCGTTTTCGACCCCGTCAATGTCGCGAACGGCGAAGTGCGCCGGTTGCCACATATCCATGATCCTGTCGGTGGAATCGACAAAACAACCGGCATTGTCGGTGATGGCATCTATGCCCAACCCACGGGAAAGTACTTGCACTCCGGGTACGGGATCGCCTGTTTCAACGTCAATGACAGTGCCTTCCACTTTTTCCAATTCAACGTATTCCCTGGGCATTCCATAGCAGGCGCAGAAAGTGAACATGACGGATGTGGCGGCAAAGGAACCGAACAAAGCGCGTTTCCACAGTCTTTTCTTTTCTCTTAGTTTTGATAACATTGTTTATGGTCTTTGAAAGAAAACTCAATTTTGCGACTGCAAAAATATCTATTTTTTTTTCTCAAAATGTAGGCGGGAGAGACTATGTCTTTTTTTTAACTTTTTTTCACGGTTCACCCTTGTGCGAGTGGATAAAAATATGTATGTTTGCACCATCTTTTATTGTAAAAGAAAAAGCACGGAAAAAAACAAATCAATGTCTAACCAAAATGTGATGTTATGAAAAAACTTGTACTTTTTGTTTGCCTGATGTGCGGCATGATGGCCGTGATGCAGGCGCAGAACGTTGTCTTCAGCGACAACTTTGACTCCTACACGGCAGGGCAGAAGCTCTGTTCGCAGAACAACACCGACTGGACCACATGGTCTAACAGTCCCGGTTCGGCCGAGGATGCCGTCATCTCCACCGAACAGGCTTCTTCAGGCAGCAATTCCCTGAAGATTACGGGCTCAAACGATATTATCTATCGTTTCTCCAACCAGACCACAGGTGTCTTCGACGTGGAGTTTGACTACTATATCCCATCCACGGGCAGTGGTGCCTATTTCAACATCCAGCACTACTACAACCCTGGCGTGCAATGGGCCTTTGAGTGTTATTTCACCAATAACGGCACAGGCTATATCGATGTGGCCAACAACACCTACAACTACACCATGCCCAATGACGCATGGTTCCATGTGAAAGCCCATATAGACCTCGACATGGACTCCATCACGGTGACCGTCAACAATGTGGATGTGCATACTTGGCCGTTTTCCTACGAGTCCAACTCTGTCAATGGCATCAACCAGCTCGGCTCCATCAACTTTTACGCGGGTGCTCCCAATAATGCAACGGGCACCTATTATGTCGATAATTTCACCTTTACTGAGATTTCCCAAGCCAACCAGGGACAGTTTGTGGTTTCTCCGGCCACCGATATCGACATTCAACTTTCCAGCTCAACGACAGGTGATTATAATTTGAACTTGAGCAACCCTGGTGGAGCGCCGGTCAACTTCCGTGTCGTGCCTGTGTATGACATTCCTAATCCCAACACCACCTCTCAGGGCGCTGAAGTGCTGACACGCGCGGGCACTCAATCCACAAGCGTTCTCTTCAACAATGTCACAGGTATTGAGGTGGCCGCAGGCTTCACGGCCGAGGAGATTGTCGACATGGATCTGGTCGGCAGACAGGTCAACGCCATCAATGTCAACATTACCAATAGCGATTATATGCTCGCAGCCAAGATCCGTATTTATGATATGGGTGGCATTCTTGTGGACGGTCCCGGTGCAATGGTCTATGAACAGACGTTCATCCCTGTGGAAGACCTCAACACAATCTATTTGACCACACCGTATGTGCTTGACGGGCGTGACTTTTGGTTTGGAATTTATTATGAGCAGGATCCTTCAGAGGCCACTCATCCGTCTATTGGTCTGGATGATGCCTACACACCGCATCCGTATGGCAACTGGTACAAGACCAGCGTGGCCTGGAACTTGCTGAACGGCAACCCAGACCTCACGGGTAACTGGATGCTCTCCGCCAATGTCGATGGCACCCCCATCGTGCCTTGGATGACGGTCTCCACCCCGAGCGGCACCATCAATGCAGGTGGACAAGTGCAGGAAACCATTACGGTTTACTCGATTGATCCGTTGCAACATGGTTCTCTTGTGATCTATTCCAACGATCTTTCCAATTTGGAAACCACTTTGAATGTCACGGTGTCATACGAGGACGGCATTGAGGATAACGAAATGTTGCACATCACCCTCTATCCGAACCCTGCCGCTGATTATGTCAGACTTTCCGGCGATGAGATCAATAGCATTGAGGTTTACGACATGATGGGCAAGATGGTCTGGAGCGTGAAGGGCGCAGAAACCGAATATACGGTTGATGTGCACACTTGGCCCGCCGGCACCTACATGGTGCGCGTGAACAACAGTATCACCAAGAAGATTGTGGTGAAGTAGCGTGTTGTTTATTCATCATGACTAAAAAAAGAGGGACTTCTGCTGAAGTCCCTCTTTTTGGTAGTTATATACATGATGGCACCGGGCCGGGATAAACAACACATTTTTCCATCGCCTCCCTTTCGCGGCGAACAAGTCTTATGCATCTTGGATGCCGATCCCCATAAACATTCCCGCAGATTTCACCGATTTGCGAAAAAAAACATTCAATCATATTGTTTGTTAAAGAAAAATATGTATTTTTGCACAAAATATTTTATCAATATAATAAGCAAAATTATATATTATAAACAATGGATCAAGTTGTTAAATATATCAAGAAAGAATTAGGAATAAATATCGAATTGTCACCTGTAGAGCGTAATCATAGTCTGCCGACTTTTTTGACAAGTCTGTATTGTCTTTATAAGGGCAAAATCTATGAGCAATCTGTGGTGTTTGCCCAATACATGTCTGATTCCATCCTTGCCCCAAGCAATTATCCAAAGCATGAAAAAATGCTAAAGCAAGTTTTTGATGTCCCCGTCATCTTTGTTTTCAACCAAATCCAAAGCTACAATAAAAAACGCCTAAGTAGTCTTGGTGTTAACTTTATTGTACTTGATTCCCAAATTTACTTGCCTGAATTGCTTATTGTTCTATCAAAACCTCCAAAAACAAAACGGATTGGCGCAGATAAACCACTTACACCTACGGCTCAGGTAGTGCTACTGTATTATTTCTATGGTAACGATAACATCTTTTCATACAAGCAATTGCAAGAAGCTCTCGGAATGCCCTATCCTACGGTTTGTAGGGCGATTGAGGTTCTAACAGTTTCCAAACTATGTCGGGTTGTCGGTTTACGAGAGAAGACAATACAATTTGACGATGACAAAGTCGAACTCTTCAACAAAGCATTGCCTCTTATGAAATCGCCTGTGAAAAAAGTGCTTTTTGCGGAGAAAGGACCAGAACTGGCCTATATAACAGGAATAACAGCATTGTCGGAATACACCATGATAAATCCTGATGAATATGAACACTTGGCCATCAGTTATGAAGAATCAAAGCAGTTAAAGAATTATTCTACCGAAGACCATTATCTTCCTATGCATATTGAAGTATGGGGCTATAACCCTGCTTTGTTTGCCAAGGAAGGTGTTGTTGATAAGATTTCGCTATATCTTTCAATGAAAGACAATCAAGACGAACGCATACAATATGAATTGAACCAAATGATTCAAAAAATATGGTAAGAGGACTTGACACATTCAGAACTTGGTTCGAAGACTATTCGGACAACTACATTATCATCGGTGGATCGGCTTGCGATGCTGCGTTAAGTGAAGCTGGTTTTACGGCAAGAGTAACCAAGGACATAGACATTGTTCTTATTATTGAGGCTTTGACAGAAGATTTTGTCTCTCAATTTTGGAAATTTATCAGGGCGGCAGGGTATCAGAGATGTGAGCAAGAGATGGAGAAACGTAATGCGTATCGTTTCCGTATGCATTAAAAGATTGGAGATAGTTTTCTTTGAACGAACATAACATCTTCGTTAAAAAGAAAAAGAAGGCTCAATCCTCAAACTGAAACAGCAACTGACAATCCGCAGACTCCAGCGTGAGATCCATCGCAGGTTTTACTTTGTTCTTCAGCCGTTTCATCTGGATCCACCGGCGGTTGCCACGTTCGTAGTAATCAGCACGTTGGCACACAAGAGTGGAGAGTTTGCCGCATAGGTCACCTTTGATATGCAAGACCCAAAAGGGCTGGCTGAGCTTCTCTTCCGAAACGCCATAACAGGCATGACGATAGCGCTCAACAGTCCATTGGGCATCGGCATTGGTGACATATATGGTGTCCGAAAAGGAGATTAACCGGCAGAGAGTGTCGCGTGTGGCCGAATCTCTTTGCGAGTATGCGTTGGCAAAAAGGAACAGGCAGCAACATATAAGCGCAACAAGCCGAATCTGAAATCTCCTTTTCATACGTGGTAATCCGTTTGAACGTGCAAAAATAAAAAATCCCGCAAAACTCGCAGATTTGCGCAGAAAAAAGTTTGCGGGAATCTGCGAGTTCTGCGGGAAACTCTTATTGCGGCAGCAGCACTATTCGCTCAGCACGCAAACCAAGTTTCTGTCGCCGAAGGCGTCGTCGATCTTGCCGACGGTCGGCCAGTACTTCTCGGTGTGCGGCAGCGGGAAGGCGGCCTGCTGACGGGTGTAGGGACGATCCCATTCGTCGGCGCAGACCACGTTCATGCTGTGCGGAGCATTCTTGATGAGGTTGTTGTCTCTGTCGGCCTTGCCCTCTTCGATGTCGCGGATCTCCTGACGGATGGCGATCATCGCGTCGCAGAAGCGGTCAAGCTCGCTCAGCGGTTCGCTCTCGGTGGGTTCCACCATCAAGGTGCCGTGCACCGGGAAGGCCACCGTGGGAGCGTGGAAACCGTAGTCCATCAGTCTCTTGGCGATGTCGCCGACTTGCACGCCCGCATGTTTGTCGAACTCGTTGCAGTCGAGGATCATCTCGTGGGCGCACATGCCGTTGGTGCCCGTGTAGAGGATCTTGTAGTCCTTTTCCAATCTTGCACGCATGTAGTTGGCGTTCAAGATGGCGTTCTTGGTGACTTCAGCCAGACCCTTGCCGCCCAGCATCTTGAGGTAACCGTAGGTAATCGGGATCAGGTAGGCGCTGCCGTAAGGAGCCGTGGCCACCTGGCTGCCCTGCTCACCGCCGACCTTCACGGTAGCGTGGTTCGGGAGGAACGGGACGAGCTTCTCGCACACGCCGATCGGGCCAACGCCAGGACCGCCACCGCCGTGAGGCATGGC
>JAFPXF010000047.1 GCA_017394765.1 Bacteroidales bacterium
ACATACGCCTTCGCCGAAACCGCCTGCGACAGCTTCACCTGGAACGACTCCGTCTATACCATGACGGGCGACTATGTGCAGCACTTCGAAACCATCCACGGATGCGACTCCACGGTGACACTACATCTCACCGTCAACTACTCCACCACCTATACCGATGTCCACGATGTCTGCGACACTTTCATCTGGATTGACGGCATCACCTACACCGAAAGCACCAACACCCCGACCTTCACACTTGTCAACGCCGTAGGATGCGACTCTTTGGTGACGCTCAATCTGACCGTCAGACATTCCACCTATTACACCGATATCCACAATGTTTGTGACACCTTCACTTGGATTAACGGCATCACCTACACTGAAAGCACCGATACCCCGACAGTTGTCATCCCCAACGCTGCAGGTTGCGACTCCATTGTCACCCTTGATCTTACAGTCAGACATTCCACTTATTTCACCGATGTGCAAGATGTTTGCGATTCTCTGACTTGGATTAATGGCATAACCTACACTGAGAGCACCAGCACCCCGACAGTTGTCATCCCCAACGCTGCAGGTTGCGACTCCATTGTCACCCTTCATCTCACGGTCAGACATTCCACCTATTTCACCGACATTCAGAATGTCTGCGATTCTCTGACGTGGATTGACGGTATCACCTACACCGAGAGCACCAACACCCCGACCTTCACGCTTGTCAACGCTGTGGGCTGCGACTCCATTGTCACCCTTAATCTCACGGTCAGACATTCCACCTATTTCACCGATGTCCACGACGTTTGTGACACCTTCACTTGGATCAACGGCATTACCTACACCGAAAGCAACGACACAGCAATTTATACACTTCCCAATGCCGTGGGCTGCGACTCCATTGTAACCCTTAACCTTACGGTCAGACATTCCACTTACTACACCGATGTCCATGACGTTTGTGACACCTTTACTTGGATTAACGGCATCACCTACACCGAAAGCACCGACACCCCGACAGTGGTCATCCCCAATGCCGTGGGTTGCGACTCCATTGTCACCCTTGATCTTACGGTCAGACATTCCACTTATTTCACCGATGTGCAAGATGTCTGCGATTCTCTGACCTGGATCAATGGCATCACCTACACCGAAAGCACCAACACCCCGACCTTCACGCTCACCAACGCGGCGGGCTGCGACTCTGTGGTGACGCTTAACCTGACCGTCCGCCACTCTTCCGACTCAATCCTGACGCTTACTGTCTGCGATTCCCTGGTGTGGCACGGACGCACATTCTTCGAGAGCACCGATACCGCCACCTATCACACACTTAACGCTGTCGGCTGCGACTCCACCGTGACGCTCCACCTCACCGTCAATTACTCCGACACCACCCACTTCCACATCTCGGAGTGCGACAGCTACACATGGAATAATGTGAGCTACACGAACACTGGAACTTACACACAGTCGTTCTCTACCATACACGGCTGCGACTCCACTGTTTTCCTCCATCTTACCATCCATCACAGCGTGGACACCATCGTGAACGTCGAGACCTGTAATATCCATGTCTGGAACGATTCCACTTACACGCAGTCCGGCACCTACACACAACAATTCCACACCATCCACGGTTGCGACTCAACTGTCACGTTGCATCTCACCGTCTATTACGACATAGCCACCGCCTTCTCAGCCGCCGCATGCGACAGCTTCGTATGGAATGGCCAGGCTTACACGCAATCCGGCGATTTCATCAACACCCTGCTGACCACGCACGGTTGCGACTCGGTTGTCACCATGCACCTCATCATCAGCCACAGCAGCAGCTCCGAATTCACCGTCTCAGAATGTGAAACCTATACATGGAACAGCCAAACTTACACCCAATCCGGCAACTACACCCAGCAATTCACCAATGCTGTGGGTTGCGACTCCACCGTAACACTCCATCTGACCATTTACAATCCGGTGCATACTGCTGTCACGCAGCTCGCTTGCGAAACCTACACCTGGAACGGACAGACATACACACAATCAGGCACATACACCCACACACATCTGGATGCGCACGGTTGCACGCAGGTCGATACCCTGCACCTTGACATCGGCCACCCGCACCATATAGCCACCATCGTCACCGAGTGCGAGTCCTACACCTGGAACGGGACCACCTACACCAGTTCCGGCAACTACACCTACTCGCACATCGATGACCACGGTTGCACGCAGGTGGACACCCTCCACCTCACCATCTTCAACCCGGTACACACGGCGCTCACGGACAGCGCATGCGAGTCGTACATCTGGAACGGGACCACCTACACCAATTCCGGCAGCTACACCTTCTCGCATCCCGACGCCCACGGCTGCACGCAGGTCGATACCCTCCACCTCACCGTCTATCACCCTGACCATACGGCCATCACCGTCGTCGAGTGCGAGACATACACCTGGGCGCTTGGCAACGGTCTTACCTACACCGAGTCCGGAACCTACACTTACGAGCATCCCGATGCACACGGCTGCACGCAAGTCGATACCCTCCACCTCACCGTCAACTTCCCGACGCACACCGCCGTGACCGTCTATGTCTGCGACGACTACGTCTGGAACGGGCACACCTATACAACAGATGGCGACTACACGTTCGCCCATCCCGACGAGAACGGCTGCACGCAAGTCGATACCCTGCATCTGATCTATGTGAGCACCGACATCAGGGTCGTCACGCTCACCAGCAACTTCTGCGAGAACGAGTCCGCCGTCCTGAATGTGCAGTGCGAACTGACCGACTATCTGTGGAGCAACGGAGAGACCTCTCCCACCATCACCGTTTACGAGCCCGGCACCTACACCGTGACCGCCTCGCAAGGCGAGTGTGTGCTTGAGTCTCAGATCACCATCAGACCTTGCGTACACCCGCTGATGTTGCCCAACGCCTTCACACCCAACGGAGACGGTCTGAACGACTACTTCTGCCTCCCAGAGGGCGCTCTCGCCGAGGTTCAAGACAGGGACTTCCAGATCTACATCTACAACCGTTGGGGCGAACTCGTCTATACGTCCACCAACAAATACTTCCAGTGGCATGGTGAATACAAGGGGCAACTCCATCATAACACCATCTACAACTATGTGATCCACTACCGCAACATCAATGGTGAACCAAGCATGACAAGTGGCAGCATCACTGTGCTGTAAGAAAAAAAATATATCTTTGCGTTTTGTTTAAAAAAAAACGAAACAGAGCATACATCAACGCAATGACTGCACAACGAGACCTGTTGCAAACCCCGATCGAGTTCCTCAAGGGGGTGGGGCCCAAGCGGGCTGAAGTGTTCCAAAAGGAGTTCGACATCCGCACGTTCGGCGACCTGCTGCACTATTATCCCTACCGTCATGTGGACAAATCGCATGTTCACCATGTCACTGACATCGTGGAGGAGGGAGGCTACATCCAGTTGAGGGGACGGATTACCGGAGCGCAGGTGCTCGGCGAGCAACGCGCCAAACGCCTTGTCGCCAACTTCGCGGACGAGACGGGCAGCCTTGAGTTGGTCTGGTTCAACGGCATCAAATGGGTGCAGGAATTGCTGCAAAAGAAGCAGGAGTTCATCATTTTCGGCAAGCCGACGCTTTTCAACGGCCGTTGGAACATGACCCACCCGGAGATGATCGACCCGGACGCTCAAAGCGGGTCGCCCGTGCCGACAGGGTTCATGCCCCTCTACAACACCTCCGACTTCGCCAAGCGCAAGACCCTTGACTCCAAGGCCGTGGCCAAACTGACCGCCAACCTGGTGCCCATCGTGCGCAATGTCATCCCCGAAACGCTGCCCGACGACCTGGTGAAGCATCTCAACCTGCTGTCATTGAACGAGGCTCTGTGCAACATCCACTACCCCGAAGACAGCCAGAAACTGTCGCGCGCCGTGCTGCGCCTCAAGTTCGACGAGCTCTTCTTCCTGCAGCTGAAGATGCTTCTGTTGAAACAAATCAACACCCAGCGCATCCCCGGCCACCGGTTCGACACCGTGGGGCACTATTTCAACACCTTCTACAAGGAGCATCTCCACTTTGAGCTGACCAACGCCCAGAAGCGGGTCATACGCGAGATCCGGGGCGACATGGGCAGCGGACGGCAGATGAACCGGCTGCTGCAGGGCGACGTGGGCAGCGGAAAAACCATCGTTGCCCTCTTCTCCATGCTCATCGCCAAAGACAACAACTTCCAAAGCTGCCTGATGGCCCCCACGGAAATCCTGGCCACCCAGCATTTCGAGAAGATCAGTCGCCAGCTGGCCCCTTTGGGCATGCGGGTGGAATTCCTGTCGGGCTCCACCAAGACCGCCAAGCGGCGGCAGATTCTGGAGGGGCTGCAAAGCGGCGATGTCGATATTCTCGTGGGCACACACGCCCTCATCGAAGACAACGTCGTGTTCCAGAACCTCGGTCTGGCCGTCATCGACGAGCAGCACCGTTTCGGGGTGGAGCAGCGTGCCAAGCTGTGGCGCAAGAACAGCATGCCACCGCATGTGCTGGTGATGACCGCCACACCCATCCCGCGCACCCTGGCCATGACGCTCTACGGCGACCTCGACATCTCCGTCATCGACGAGCTGCCACAAGGCAGAAAGCCCATCATAACCGAACATCTGTACGAGAAAGACCGCCTCAAGCTGTTCGGCTTCATGCAGCGGGAAATCGACAAAGGACGGCAAGTCTTCATGGTGTATCCCCTCATCCAGGAGTCGGAAAAGACGGACTTGCTGGACCTGATGGCCGGCTACGAGGCCGTGACGCGTTCCTTTCCCCCACCCCGGTACGGCATCGGGGTGGTGCATGGCAAGATGAAGGCGGAAGACAAGGATTTCGAGATGCAGCGGTTTGCCAAGAACCAGTCGCAGATCCTGCTCTCCACCACGGTCATCGAAGTGGGCATCGACATCCCCAACGCCACCGTGATGGTCATCGAGAACGCGGAACGCTTCGGGCTGTCGCAGCTCCACCAGCTGCGCGGCCGCGTGGGCCGGGGCGGCAACCAGTCGTACTGCATCCTCATGTCCAAGTACGAGCTGAGCTCCGAAGGACGCAAACGCCTCAACGCGATGGTGAGCACCAACGACGGCTTCGAGATCGCCAACTTCGACCTGCAGCTGCGCGGGCCGGGCGACATCCAAGGCACGCAGCAGAGTGGTATGCTCGACCTTCACGTGGCCGACTTGGCCAAAGACGAGAAGTTGGTGGCCTACACCCGCAACTTAGCCATGGAAGTGTTAGAGAAGGACCCGCTGTTAGAGAAGGCGGAGAATCGCCGCCTGCGGGAAAAGGTGGCCGAAATGGCACACGGCGAAGTGGACTGGAGCGTCATCAGCTGAACAGAAATCTAACAAGGTTAAACAGCAATACCACCAGCGGCAATCGCCACCAGTTGCGAGCCATACGTTCCCAAAAATTTTCTGCCATAGGTTCCTCAAAATCAGCTGTGGTCTTTACCTCTTCCATATTTCAATCATCAAAACAGGTTGCAAAACTACGAAATTTCTGCTTCAGAAAAGAAGATTTTCGGGGTGTTTTTTTGACATAAAAAGGCAATGACATAGAAGTTGACCTGGAGAGACAAATACAACGGGCACGGATCCCTTAAACACCTGTGGCACCTTCGTGCCACAAGGCGCTAACTCCCCTTCTGATTTTCAGAAGGGGTGCCCGAAGGGCGGGGTAGTTAATATGAGAGATTGGCCGTTAGGCCATCCTTGTTGTCCGCCTTGCGGTTCGTTCGAAAACAACCGACAAATTCCTATTCAAAGGGAGATTCTGATCATAGCGGTCTTTGATTCTGATGCTGTTAATAGCGGTCTTCTCTTCTATAAAGTACTATAATTCTTCATGTTACTACCCCGGCCTGCGGCCACCCCTTCTAAAATAGAAGGGGAGTCTTGGGATGTCCGCACGGGTGTGCGGACAAGGGAAATAATGTGCATCTGATCATAACAAAGACTGCAACTGCAAATGTAATCTGTTATGCTAATCCGTAATAACCAAAAAACTATAGGTCAACAATCTATATCATTGCATCTATTTTTGGTGCCCGACTGGGGCAAAAGTCCGGTAGGGAATTATTGTTTCATAAATTTAAATGTGGCAATTTGGTGATTATCAAGCGTTGCCATTCCTATGTAGAATCCATTGGGCAAGCCAGCCATATTGACTTCAAGAATTGGGGAGTTGGGGACGGCGGTTTGCAGGACGAGCTGACCAGCGGCGTTATAAACGGAAACAGCTTGAATGTTGGCTTCGGGGTTGAGGATATTCAACCGGTCGGTGACGGGGTTGGGATAGATACTAAGATTCTGTGGTTTGTAGTCCTTAATGCCGACGTGGCTGGTGTACGCCCTGTAGAAATCGGGAATGCCATAGCCATACTCCGGATTAGGATTATTGTAGAGATGGCCGCTCTCGCGAATGATCTGCATGATTTGGGAAGAAGTATAGCATGGCAGTGCTTGCCAAAGACAGGCACTGAGACCAGCTATGATGGGATTTGCCAGACTGGTACCTCCAGCAAGTGTAAGCCAATAACTAGCGTAATGATAATCAGGAGCGGCTGCTCTATAGCAATATACATCATTTCCTTCGGCCACGACATCAGGCTTCACACGTCCGTCATAAGTTGGACCGTGTGAAGAAAAAATGAGAATAACACTATCAGAGGTGGCTCCTACACAAAGAATATCAAAAGCATCGGCAGGATGTCCTATATGATTTTCTGTATAATCTCCTGTATTTCCGGCACTGACACAAACTACCACACCCTTTTGTCCTAAAATGGTGGCGGCTCTGGAGGCTATACTCCATACGCCATCCATCTGCTCGTAGCCAATACTGACTTGCGGGAAATCTGGAAAACTGTGAAATATTATCGAGGCATTGACAACATCTGCTCCAATACTGTCAGCAATTTCCGCGCCATTAGCCCAAAAATCTTCTTCAATAGGTTGCTCTGTTCCTGCGACTTCCGAAATTATTAAAACGTAAGAGGAGGCGGGGGCTGTCCCAATCAATTCTCCAGGAATATTTGCCGCCATCACGGATGTAACAGCTGTACCATGATCATGCTCAGCAACTCCTCCTCCTGCTGATAGCGAATCTAAATTAGGCAACAATGAATACTTTCCCAAAAAACGTCCACTATTTACAATCTCCTGAAAAAAAGGAATATCCTCAATCAACCCAAAACCGCCGTCCATAACAGCAATGAGCATTCCTTCGCCGTGAAAACCTTCTGCATGCAACAGATGACCGTTGTTCAAGGCAATCTGTGCAAAACCGCGACCATAGTTCAGCGTATCTTTGCTGAATGTCGGTGTGTTGTAAACCATCGGCGTCGGATTCTCCGGCACAGCTTTTGCCTCAATGGAATCTTTCAAATGGTACGCGGCCACCGCCATCACAGAATCCACGAAGGGCAGGTTCAATATTTGAGGAACAATCGCGCTGTCGGGACAATAGACCGTGAACGTATTCATCCATTTGGACACGGCCAACGAACGCATCTGCGGGTCTAAAGCCAAAATCTGTTGCTTGTACTGGGGATTGATGGGAAAATCCTGTTCTGTAACCGGAATGTTGAACCGGGTGCGCTTGTCAATAGCCCGTTGCGAGAGATACTCCAAAGGATTGTTTATGGAGTATGGCGAGTTATTTTTGTCACTCAGATAGACCCGATAACAGGTCGGTGTTGGGTTTTGGCCGAAGAGGGAGATGGCCAGCCCGAAAAGGACACATAAGAATATCAGACGTTTCATCAGAGTGTATTTTGTTGTATTACTTGACTCAGCCTCAATCATCAAATCAAATCCGGTTGCAAAACTACGAAATTTCTGCTTCAGGAAAGAAGATTTTCGGGGTGTTTTTTGGGGTGATAAAAAAGTAGAGACACGCAAAGATATAAGAAAAATGAGCGATTATAAGTTCCGCAAAACGCACTTTTGAAAAAAGTTGTAATTTTGCCGCATTAAAATAATAAGGTACTTATATACATGATGGCACAAGGCCGGTAGTAACAGTTCTCCAATCAATGCTTTTTTTTCCAACGCCTCACTTTCGCGGCGAGCAAGTTTCAGGCATCTTAAGCAATGACTCCCGCGCCGCGAAAGGGTGTCGGTGCCGTCGTTCCTCCCCACACGCTCCTTCGTCGCTTGTGTGGGGTTATTGAGAGGATGTCGGTGCCGTCATCCATCCCCACATTGCGCTCCTTCGTCGCTTATGTGGGGTTATTGAGAGGGTGTCCCTCCGGGACAATAG
>JAFPXF010000048.1 GCA_017394765.1 Bacteroidales bacterium
CATCGCCGTGAATTTCTGGGATCTGACCTGGAACGACGAACACCGCTACCTGCCTTACGAAATGCGCCTGCTGCTCTCGCTGGCCAACGCCGTCGGGGCGGGCCGCATGCGCCAAGCCACCCGCGAATTGGTGAAAGCCTACATCCACGGCCTCGATTCCGCCGCTTTGGACGATGTGTTCGAGCTGTTTGCCTGGAACCAGGGCATCGGTTACTTTAGCTCGGAGATTGGCCCTTCGGCACTGTTCCAAGCCTACAAAACCATCAAGCAAATGGAGAAGAAAGGCAACACCCGCGAGGAAATCGCCGAGGTGCTGAAAGAGAAATTCGGTGAAAAACACCCGGAAGTAAAAGTAATGTAATAATTGAGAATTGAGAATTATGAGTACTATCACAGCAGAGACGAGATTGTCGGATCTCATTGCCCAATATCCGTGGCTGAAAGAAGAGATGGTAAAAGTGAACGAAAAGTTCAAGATGCTGAGTTCACCCGTCGGCAAGCTAATGATGGGAAAGGCTACCATCGCCGAGATGAGCAAGAGGTCGGGTATGGATGACGACACCATCATCAGTCGGATTAACGAACTAATAACCAATCACACAAAATAAAGAAAGGAGCAAATGATGAACGAGAAAATGTTTTGTTTCCAGTGTCAGGAAACCGCCGGTTGCGCCGGCTGCAAGATTTCAGGAGTGTGCGGAAAGACCCCGCAAGTGGCCCACGCCCAAGACCTGCTGATTTATGTCCTTAAAGGATTAGGTGTCATCGCCAACCATCACCAACACGGCTGCGGACACGACTACTGCGACTTCCGCAAGAGCATCCATGCCTTCGTGAACGATGCGCTGTTCAGCACTATCACCAACGCCAACTTCGATGTGGAGAGCATCTACGCCCGCATTGACAAGGGATTGGAGTTGCGCGATATGTTCAAAGACCGCGTGACCAACAAGCAAGGTATTGAGCTGCCTAAACTTGATGTTTTGGAATGGAACGGCACTCGCGAACAATACGATGAGAAAGCGCAAACCGTGGGCATCCTCGCTGAAAGCAACAAGGATATCCGCTCGCTGAAAGAACTCGCCATGTACGGTCTCAAAGGTATGGCCGCCTATCTGGAACATGCTGCCCGTCTCGGTCAAGTGGACAGCGACATCAACGAGTTTATCCTGCAAACCCTCGGACAGCTTGTCACCTGCAACGATGCCAACGAGCTCACCGCCCTTGCGCTGAAGACCGGCGAATGGGGTGTGAAGGCAATGGCCCTGCTCGACAAAGCCAACACCACCGCTTTCGGCAACCCCGAAATCACAGAAGTGAACATCGGAGTGGGCAACCGTCCGGGTATCCTCATCAGCGGACACGATCTGAACGACATCGAGCAACTGTTGGAGCAGAGCAAGGACGCGGGCATCGACATCTATACCCACAGCGAGATGCTCCCTGCACACTACTATCCCAAACTTAAACAATACGCCCACCTGAAGGGCAACTACGGCAATGCTTGGTGGAAGCAACGCGAGGAGTTTGAAGCCTTCAACGGTCCTATTTTGTTCACTACCAACTGCATCGTGCCGCCAACCGGCAGCGCGACTTACAAAGACCGCGTGTTCACCACCAACAGCACAGGTTTCCCGGGTTGGAAGCACATCCCCGCCGATGCCAACGGCAAGAAAGACTTCAGCGAAATCATCACATTAGCCAAGACCTGTCAGGCCCCGAAGGAGATTGAGACGGGCAAGATTGTGGGCGGTTTCGCGCACGAGCAGGTGTTTGCCCTCGCCGACAAGGTGGTGGAGGCCGTGAAGAGCGGTGCCATCCGCAAGTTCGTGGTGATGGCGGGCTGCGACGGTCGCATGAAGAGCCGCGAATACTACACCGAGTTTGCTAAAGCGCTGCCCAAGGATTGCGTCATCCTGACGGCGGGTTGTGCCAAATACAAATACAACAAGCTCGCCTTAGGCGACATCGGTGGCATCCCGCGCGTGTTGGACGCCGGCCAGTGCAACGACAGCTATTCTTTAGCTCTTATCGCATTGAAACTCAAGGAAGTGTTCGGTTTGGACGATGTGAACCAACTGCCCATCGCCTATAACATCGCGTGGTACGAGCAGAAGGCCGTCATTGTGCTGCTGGCCCTGCTGAGCCTTGGTGTGAAGAACATCCACCTTGGCCCGACCTTACCCGCATTCCTCTCGCCCAATGTGGCCAATGTGCTCGTCGAGAACTTCGGTATAGGCGGAATCAGCACGGTAGAAGAGGACATGAAGTTGTTCGGTATCTAAGGTTTCTTGTAACCTTTCCCGTCTTTGATCTGTAAACCTACGTCCAGCATCTCCGGTTTCACGGATGATGCTGGCAAGGTTTTAATGAAATGCTATTCCTATAGAGAAAACAGTATAATTATATGAGAAAATCAAGCCGCCAAATGGATGCCACCTTTGCATTGGAGGTGTTGGACAAGGCTCCATACGTGACAGTCAGTTTCATCCGTCCCGATGGAACACCCTACGGATTACCCCTGTCGTTGGCGCGGACAGATGAGAGGACGTTCTATTTCCATTGTGCCTTGGAGGGCGAAAAGCTTGGGTGCGGAATTTTGCAGCTAAGCAATGAAGTGATATGACCATCGGTAATTTTTTGCTATCGTTTCTGTCTGTGCTCAACGCCATGAGCCCCTATCTGCTGTTAGGATTCCTCATCGCCGGAGTCCTGCATGTGTTCGTGCCGAAGCGGTTTTATGCCAAGTATCTGTCGCGCGACAACATGCTTTCAGTGCTATGGGCGGCATTGCTGGGCATCCCGCTGCCGCTCTGCTCGTGCGGGGTTATACCCACGACGGTCGGGCTCAAGAACGAGGGTGCCTCGAAAAGGGCACTGGGTATGAAATTCTTTGACAAATTCAAGAAACAGGAAACCGAAGCCGGGACGGTGGTTTATACCGTCGAGGGTATGCACTGCAACCACTGCAAGGCCGCCGTCGAGCAGTCGGTGGGCAAAAGTTGAAAGGCGTTGAGACCTGCGAGGCCACCCCGGCCGCCAACACGCTTGTGGTCATGGGCACCGCAAGCGAGAACGACATCCGCAAAGCCGTGGAACAGGCGGGCTTCGAGTTCAAAGGGGTGAAATAGGAAGGTGGAAATACAGCGGCAGGCCCCCCAATCCTGATTACCGCTAATGTGCAAACACGAATCCGAAGTAAACGCGCACTCCTTTGGGCACGGCTTCGCCCTTGAAGGGGAAGAGGTGGTCGGCCTTGAGCGCAAGGTGGACCGCTTCAGTGAGCGCGAACTCCACTCCGAGGTATGGGTTGACGAAGAAAAAGTGCTCATTGTGTACCACCGCGTTCCTCTCGGACTCCCAGTCGCTATCGGAACCATCGAGAACGAGCAGTGTTGATGCTTTGCCGCCCCCTATGCACACTCCGGCATACGGACTCCACCGTTTTACCGGCCAGTAGAAATCGGCCACCACGCCGCCCCAGCCCATGCGGACATAGCTGCCGTTGCGCTTCTGGTGGAGCGTGGAGACATAGCCTTCGCCACCTAAACGCACGCGATTGCCAATGTGGAAGCGCAGCACACCGCCAAGCCCGAAAGACATCCCACTGGCTTTGTAATCCAGTGCCGGGATATTGTCGATGAGGTAACCCGTGTGGACCATCATCCCCCCGTCAAACAGTTGTTTTTTCTGCGCTTTGAGGCCGACGGCAAATGTCAGTAATAGGAGTAATACGGCTGTTTTTTTCATATCCTTACTCTTTCACGCCGCAAAAATGCACATTTTCTGCCAGATGGGAATCCCTATAAATGGTTATTTTTGCGGGAAAAACATTCAGTCGGACGACAATGTTGGTTTTTTTGTACTTTTGCCGCCGCAATGAGCGCACGACTTAGACAGATAACCGCGTGGGTGCTGCTGCTCGCGTTCTGCGGTATGACCGGCACCAAGGCCTTTCACCACCACCACTGGAAGGCTGTGGAGGACATTGTCTGTCCGTTAGATGGCATTGCAATGTCGCACCACACGCTCGCACATACCATCCTGCAATCTGTCGATGAGGATGATGATAGGGATTGCGCCATTTGCCATTTTACCATCTCGAAAGTTGTTCTTTCGGAGAGCCAAAACCTCTCCAGTGGAGCGGTCACTCTATTCCTTCATCATTTTGTTTCCACCCCCTGCGAAATTCTTTCCGTCAAGGGAGTGAGCTTGTTACGGGCACCGCCAGCCCAGTTAGTAGTTAGAAGTTAGCCGTTAGTAGTTTGCGGCAGCGTTGTACTTGCCGTACTCTAATCACTAATCACAATTCACTGATCACAATTCACTGATCACTGTTCACTAACAAACAAGCAAACAAATAATGAAAAGACGTATAAACTACGCCCTGACACTTCTGTTCGGGGTGCTGGCCTTTGGTGCGGGGGCCCAGGATTTACCGCACCATGACCACGAGCACGACACGCTGCACGTGGACGAAATCACCATATCTTCAAACCGAGAACAAACTCTCCGGCGGGAGGCACCGGCGCTGATCGACATTGTCACACCGCGCACAATGTTCGCCACCAACGCCGTCTGTTTGGCGCAGACCCTCGACTTTATGCCGGGGTTGCGTGTGGAGGACAACTGCCAGAACTGCGGTTTCACGCAGGTGCGCATCAACGGTCTGGACGGTCACTATTCGCAAATCCTCATTGACTCGAAGCCGATATTCTCCTCGTTGAACGGCGTTTACGGTCTTGAGCAGATTCCATCGGAGATGATTGACCGCATCGAGGTGATGCGCGGCGGCGGCAGTGCCCTCTTCGGCGCATCGGCGGTGGCGGGTGTCATCAACATCATCACCAAGGAGGCCACGGAGAACGGCGGCGGCTTCGGGCACACGTTTAGCAATTACGACTTTACGCGCACCTTCGACAACACCACGCACGCGTATGCCTCCGCGGTCACCCGAAACCGCAACGCGGGCATTTACCTTTTTGCACAGGATCGTCACCGCGACCCATACGACCGTAACGGCGACAGTTACAGCGACCTTCCGAAGCTGCGAAACCTCTCTGTCGGGGTGAACGCCTTTGTACGGCCCACGAGACTGTCGAAACTGAGTGTCCGTTACAATATCGTCAATGACGAGCACCGGGGCGGCAACAATCTCGGTCTGCAGCCCCATGAGTCAAACATTTCCGAGGGTGCGGGGCATCTTATCCACAGCGGGCACCTTGACTACCATATCGACTTCGGGCACCAACACGTGGAGGCCTACACCGCCCTGCAGCACATCCGCCGCAACAGCTACTACGGCGGCATTGGCGAGGGCACGCCTGAAGAGCGCATTGACGCATTGAAGGCCTACGGCTACACCACCAATTTCACCCTCGCCACCGGGGCTCTTTGGCGTTATCACTTTGACAAACTGTGGTTTATGCCCGCCTCCCTGACCGTGGGCGCGGAATACAATTTCGACCACCTGACCGACTCGATTCCAGGTTACGCACAGTATCTGCACCAAGACGTGCATATCGGCAGTGTTTATGCGCAGAACGAGTGGCGAAACGAGCACTGGTCGCTGCTGGCCGGAGTGCGCATGGACAAGCACTCGCTCATCCGTCGTCCGATTTTCTCCCCGAGGGTGAATATCCGTTATAACCCGATTCGAAGACTTTCATTGCGAGTGAGTTACGCCACTGGATTCCGCGCTCCGCAAACCTACGATGAAGACCTGCACGTCTCCCTGGCGGGTGGCGAACGCATCATCAGTACCCTCGCGCCGGATCTCAAGGAGGAACGTTCGCACAGTGTGTCTCTCTCAGCCGACTATTGTCTTTACAAGGGTGGCGTGGATGTGGATTTGGCGGGTGAGGGCTTCTACACCTACCTGAAGGACATCTTCGCGGAAAGGCGGTATGAGGATACCGCAGGGAATGAGATGTCCGAACGTTACAACGCCGGTCGCGGTTATGTGGCGGGCGTTCATGGTGCGCTGAAGGTGAGCTGGAACCGTTGGATTTCCGGTCAGCTTGGTGCCACCTGGCAGGTGAACCGCTACACTGAACCGGTGGAATGGAGCGAGGACGCCGCCCCTGAAATTCGGATGCTCAGAACACCGAATGTCTATGGCTATCTGATTCTGGAGAGTAACCCCTGGCGGCACCTGACCCTGAACGTCACGGGCAATTTCACCGGCCCGATGCTGGTACCCCACGAGACCGAACCGCCCGTATTGATGAAGACGCAGTCGTTTTTCGTCCTCAACGCGCAGGTTTCCTACGACTTCCATTTCAAGATCCAGCGGAAAGCTGAAAATCCTATGATACAACGCCCGTCTGAAGTGGACTACAACGAAGTCGTGCTTCGTTTGACCGCAGGCGTGCAGAACATCACCAACGCCTACCAACCCGATCTGGACTACGGTGTCCTCCGCGACGCAGGTTACATCTATGGTCCGAAACAGCCGAGAAGTGTATATCTTGGAGTAAATGTCAGGATATGAAACTATTGAGGTTCAATATCCGGACTATCCCAGCACCACGTCCATCACCATCATCAGGACGAAACCGATGGCAAAGCCGATCGTGGAGAGGTTGGTATGGGCGCCTTGAGCGGTCTCGGGGATGAGTTCCTCCACGACCACATACGTCATGGCACCGGCGGCGAAAGCAAGCAGGTAGGGAAGTGCCACGCCGAGCACACCTGCCAGCAACAGAATGGCCACGGCTCCGATGGGTTCCACCACGCCGCTCAGGGTGCCGATGAGGAACGACTTCATACGGGAGTTGCCCTCCGCGTGCATGGGCATCGAGATGATAGCGCCCTCGGGGATGTTCTGTATGGCGATGCCAATGCTCACCGCAAGGGCGGCGCTGAGGGTCAGCCCCTGTGCTTCGCCGGCGAAGACCACACCCACGGCCATGCCCTCGGGCAGGTTGTGGATAGTGACGGCCAATGCCAACATTGCCGTGCGCGAGAGTTTTGATTTCGGTCCCTCGGCTTTCAGGGCGCCGTTGTGCAGGTGCGGTGTCAGTTCGTCAATCAGCAGCAGGAACGCGATACCGGCCAGGAAGCCTATGGCGGCCGGCAGCACACCCCTCAATCCTGCGGACAGCTCCCCTTCAAGGGGAGCAACCATCTCGATCGACGGTATCAGCAGCGACCACACGCTGGCGGCCACCATCACCCCGCTGGCGAACCCCAGCAGCGTCTTCTGCATCCTGTCGGGGATCTCCTTCTTCATGAAGAAGACGAAAGCCGAGCCCAGCATCGTGCCGAGCAACGGCAGCAGTATTCCGATGATTATGGCATTCATAACATTAATCTTTCACGCTGCAAAAATGCACATTTTCTGTCAAATAGGAATCCCTATAAATGGCTATTTTGCGGGGGAATCTCCACGGATCGCGCGGATCTGCGCGGATTTCCGATAGATGATTTTTTGCCCGGCACCCCAACTTGTAGAGATGTTGGCGCGAATGAAGAACCTCCGCTGAGAATCGGCTCAAATCATTGCGAAAAACAGGGATTATCGGCGAGAACATCTGCATCGACGGAGGAATGACCCGCCAGATGATCTACCACGGGGAGAACGGTTGGAGGTTGCAATAAACGGCTAATTGGGCCAGATCGATGACTCGTCCCGTTTCATGATGTAGCGGAAGTCCCAGTCGACTCCACTGGAGAACGGTGCCAGCACCAGCTCGTCGTTGGTGAGTTTTTCCACTACAAATACCCTTCCATTATAGCAACCTCCTTGAATCTCCAGCAACCATTTGCCGGATTCTTTCGAGAGAGTATAACTATGCCACGCTGGGAGACAGTCCGTCCGTGAGTCGAGTATCCACACCTTGTTGTTTGTGAACTCCATACAGATACATCCTTCTGGGATGTACTCCTGTCCTGCGATGGTTATTTCGAACGTTTGCGCCGTGTTGACCCATTGGCCGACAAGAGCATCTTTGTTTATGTTGTCTTTGCCGCAGGCTGCCATCAGGATGGTGACGAGGGTAAGGACGGTGATGTTTTTAATGCTTAGATGTTTCATATTTAATACTTTTGATGATAGTTCACTGGATTTGACACACATTTCCCTTTACACCTTATTGTGTCGCAAAAAAAGCCGATTTCGTTACATTGAAAATGAATTTTTTACGATTGGGTTGTAAGTGGCAGGTATTCACATGGTTTTGCAAGCGCATTCCGCAACTCCGAAAGAGAGGTTTCGGGCTTGCTGATTTTTTTTACCTTTGCCGTCTCAAAAGAAGATAGGAATATGAGAAAAAGTATTTTGATAATCTTTGCCTTGATAATGCTTTCAGCATGTCGTGGCAGGCAAACGCAGGCAGAAAGTGCTGGCGCAGCCGTTGCGGATTCAACGGAAGTGATGGCACCGAAAGAAACGGACCCGACGGCAAGTCATCCCAAAAGCTACCGTCTGACGGGCACCATTGGTGAAGACAAAGCCAGCATGGTGCTTGATAAGAACGGCAACGATGTGACGGGTGTCGTCACGCGATGTGACTATTGCGTGCCTATCAATGTGGAAGGTACTTGGCAGGGTGACAACATCACAGTGGATGGAGTGAGTCAAGCAGGCTCACATATTGAATATAAATTGACTGTCACAGGCAACGCGGTTCAAGGTGCAGAGATATTGTCTGCCGAAGGAGAAGTTGAAAAGCAAAACGTCACCATGACGATAGGACACGGCCAACCTTGAGAACCATCCCGGACTACATCGTTGCGGGAGATGTGCCGGCTTTCTGCAACCCTCTCGCACGAAAGAAGTTGTACGTTCGCTGATGAACTAGAATAAAACAATAAAAATCTGACCATTATGGATTTCAACAACAAAATTGCCGTCGTCATGGGCGGCGCGCAGGGCATCGGACGATGCATCGCCGAGGAGTTCCGGAAAGCCGGGGCCAACGTTTGTGTCATTGACAAGCAACCGGGCGACTATTTCGTTGGCGACCTTGCTAACAAGGATGTGCTGGAACGGTTCGCCAAAGAGGTGATTGCGAAGCACGGTCACGTGGATTACCTCGTCAACAATGCCCTGCCGCTGATGAAGGGGCTTGCGGAGTGCAGCTACGAGGAGTTCCAGTATGCCCTGAATGTGGGCGTGACAGCCCCATTCTACCTTGCCAAGCTCTTTGCCCCGCACTTTACGGAGGGTGCCGCCATCGTCAATATCTCCTCCTCCCGCGACCGTATGAGTCAGCCGCAAACCGAGAGCTACACTGCCGCCAAGGGTGGCATCGCCGCGCTGACCCACGCGCTGGCGGTCAGCCTGGCGGGGAAGGTGCGCGTCAACTCCATCTCCCCGGGATGGATCGACACCCAATACACCGTCTATGAAGGTCCCGATGCCGTGCAGCAACCGGCAGGTAGGGTAGGGAACCCTTTGGACATCGCCAACATGGTGCTGTATCTCTGCTCCGACAAGGCCGGCTTCATCACCGGCGAGAACATCTGCATCGACGGCGGCATGACCCGCCAGATGATCTACCACGGGGACAATGGGTGGAGGTTGTCGTTAATGGAATGACGATGGCTGAAATGCGACAATGCCGGATTATGTGTGGCACCGAAACGAAGTGCTCAAACCTGACGTGAAAATATTTTTTCGGGCAACTATTGCATAATCAATATTTATTGTATTTTTGCAGCGTCGTTGCGGATATTCTTGAAAAATCCGCAATGACGTTGCGGAAATTTTGTTCGTTATGTACCATAGAATATTTGATATTGAGAACCGTTTGGACGAGGCCATGTTCTTGTTCGGTGGTCGTCAGGTGGGCAAATCGACGCTGTTGAAAGAGCGATTCCCGAAGGCTGTTTACTTCGACCTCCTGAACTCTGAGTTGAGAAATCGATTCCGTCAGCACCCTGAAGTTTTTCGTGAATCGTTGCTGCGTTATCCGCCGGAGACGTTAGTCATCGTGGATGAAATCCAAAAAGTACCCGATTTGTTGGATGAAGTCCATTGGCTGATGGTGAACAGGGGTCTTTTTTTTATTCTTAGCGGCTCCAGTGCCCGAAAGTTGAAAAAGAGCGGTGCCAACAATCTCGGCGGGCGGGCTATTCCAGAAACGCTATTCCCTTTGGTCAGTGCGGAGATTCCGGATTACGATCTCGAAAGAGCTGTACAAAACGGTATGATTCCACGGCACTATATGGTCGCGAATGCCCGCAACCGCCTTAAATCCTATATTGAACTCTACCTGAAGGAGGAAATCATCGAAGAAGCCGTTGTTCAAAACGTGGATGACTTTGTCCGTTTTCTTGAGGTGGCTGCCATTTCGGACGGTGAGATGCTCAATTATGAGAATGTGGCAGCGGATTGTGGCGTTTCAGCCAATACGGTCAAAGCTTATTACAAGATACTTTGTGACACCTTGTTAGGATTCGAGGTGCCCGCTTACTCGAAAGTCATCAAACGGAAGCTGACCAAAGCCTCGCGATTCTATTTCTTTGACGTGGGCATCGCCAATTATCTGACCGGCCGTCATCATCTCGCTCCAAAGACTCCTGAATACGGTCATGCTTTCGAGCATCTTGTGATGCAGGAGATTGTGGCGTATCTCGGTTACAGCGATAGCGAGGAAAAGTTGGCGTATTGGCATACGTACGACAATCTGGAGGTGGACGCTGTCATCGGGGATGCGCGGGTGGCCATCGAAATCAAATCGACCGATTCGGTTCAAGCAAGTCACAGGAAAGGTCTTGCCGAATTTGCCAAGGAGCACCCCAACGTCAGGCAGATTTTAGTTTCGCGCGACCGGGTCACCCGACGGAGCGGGGATGTCGATTTGTATTATGTGACGGACTTTTTCAAAGAATTGTGGGAAGGAAAGATTATTTGAAAAACCGACAAGACGCCACCTTTCGGCTTTTTGTAGTAGAGCATGACCGAATCCGAACTATACAAAAACCTCGGCACATTGACCAAAGGCAAGGACCAATGGGAAGAAAACATCGCTGAAATCGACAGCAACCGCGTGGTTAATATTCACTGTTTTGGGGCAGTGAGGGCGGTGGGGCGAAACGGTTGATCATTTCCCCGCCGTCGCGCACAGCCACCGCTTTTCTTCGTTTACCGTGATGTTGATGTCGCGGAAACCGACATTCGTCAGATGGTGCCTGATTTCTTCCGGCTTGTAAGTGTGCATTCCCTCGATCATACTCTCCCATTTGGCATCCATTTCGCCACTGCCGTCTGATTCGTTGACAATGACGAATTGACCGCCGGGTTTCAGCACCTTTTTCACCTCGTTGAAGCAGTGCTCGATGTCGGGCCAGAAGTAGATGGTCTCGAAGGCGGTCACCATATCGAACGAGCCTTCGGCGAACGGGAGGTTGGCGACATTGCCTTCCAAGACCCTGCAACGGCCTTCCCGAATGGCTTTAACGTTCACTTTCGTTGATTTCTGTACGGACACTGGCGAAAAATCGATACCCGTGACGATTCCCCGCAGGGTGCGTTGCAGCAACCGGGCGATATTCGCGCCACCGCCGCACCCGATGTCGAGAATGTGGTCATCGCGGTCAATCGTCACCATTGCCAACGCCCAATTCGCCATCGCAGCGTGACCGCCTCCATTCATTCCGTTGACCATTATTTTGCCTAAAAAGCCCTCCGGCTTTCTGGCATTGCTGAAAAATTTGCTTAAAAGTCCCATAATTTGTGTATTTATTTTTTCCCTTTTAAAATGGCCGACCCGATCAAGGTCATCCATTTGGCCTCCCACGGGGACATGAACATGCCGTGAGTGGTGTCAATAAGTTCCACCTCATCATAGCCCATCTCTTTCAATCGTTGCACAAAGGCACGCATATCGCCGTACATCATACGCGAGAAGACATCGTGGATAGCGAAGGTGCCGCCTTTCTTCAGCACGCGCAGTGTTTCCAACAAAATGGCCTGCCGGTCGCGGCTGGGGATGTTGTGATAGACATAGTTGCTGGTCACCGCGTCGAAAGTCTCGTCCGGGAAATCCAGTTTCAGCGCATTGCCTTTGGCGAAAGAAGTGCGGTCGTCCACCCCTTCGATCTTTGCGTTTTCTTCGCAAAGCGTCTGATTGTAGGAGGCGTATTCCGCGCCCCATCGGTCGATGCCGACCATTTTAGCTTGCGGATTGCGCTTGGCGACGGCAATAGTCAACGCACCACTGCCGCAACCCACATCGAGACCTTTGCCGCCCTCGGGAAGGATGACATACTGCGAAAGACCTTCGATGATCTGTTTCGACATCTGTCGTTTCCCGTCGTATGAGAAAGCCCTGTGCAACAGCCACATCCACAATACAATCAATGTCAATGCGATGGCGAGCACGAGGAAGACTATTTTCAGGATGGTCTTCAAAGTGCCGGCGACAAGCAGGCCGCTCACGCCAAAGACGAGGAACAAAACAAGGCTGGCCACGGCCCCGCCCAAAGTTCCTAAAATCATACCTTTCGGAATCCAGTTTTTGTAATTCGGTTTCATAATCTGTCCATTTGATATTTCCGATGGCAAAAATCCGATTTCCTGAGCGTGGAAATATCCCAATAAGTGGCTATTTTCAGGAAAGGGATTCATCAAAGTACACTATCTTTTCTTGATTTGTATTAAGCCATTGTCAAAGGTGGATGAAGAAACACAGCAACATCGTCCTGAACAAGGGATTCCAGCCATAGCCAAAAATAAGTAGTCCTTCGTCAAAACTCCCATAAACAGGGGAGTTTGAACGGTTGGACAAATAGTATTTTTGCCGCACAAAAAATAAAATTACACTATTATAAGAAAATATGGCAAAAACATTATCCATTCAGAAAATCCTGATTTTGACGGCTTTTGTGCTGTCTTTCTTCGCGCTTCGCGCTCAGACGACCACTTCCGACACCATCGGCGGTGGCACAACGACTTCTATTCATTCGGCAATGCCGGGCGCATACGGCTACCACTTGTCAGCCGCGCTGTATCTCGGCAACGAAATCAACCATTCGGCCGGCAACATCGAATCGCTTTCCTACCACCTCTCGTTCGGAGTTTATCCGACAGACGACGGTGACAAACGGATCAAGATCTACTTGTTGGAGACCTCCGATCCGGCCATCGATTTGTCGCAGACATGGGGCTCCATGGTGAGCGCCGCCACGCTGGTGTATGACTCCCTCGGCTGCGACATCCAGTGGGATGACTATTGGAAAGAGTTTGTCTTTTCGCAACCTTTCCCCTACGGCGGCGGCAATCTGATTGTTTTGGTGGAAGGCGAAGCCTGCGACCCTTCTCCCGGCATGGGAGACTGTGAAACAGAGATTTACGTCAACAGCGGGACGGTCAACAACTGTTGGAACAGGGTGCAGGACGGGACACAGATTTCCTTCACCACGGTGATGGATTCCATTCCAGAGGGCACGCACGGCAACCATTACGACCGCCCGAACATCGTGTTTACTTTCAGTTCCGGAGAGCCGGTTTCCCCGGACACCAATTGCGTGTTGACACTCCCGATGATGGAAACTTTCGAAGGATATCCAGGGGACTTCTCGGCCATTCCTGCCTGCTGGAACAAAATCTCGCAGGAATACAACCAATATTACGGCAGCTATTATCCCGTCATCAACGGCGGCAGCATGAGCGATCCCAACCAGTCGGTGATGTTCATGCTGATGGACTCATATTCGTCGTATCTCATTTTGCCCGCCTTGGACAGTGTCTGGTCCATGCAGAACATCTCGATGTCGTTCCAGTTCAAGTCCGCCCAGCAGAACATCACGCGCATGGTGGTGGGGGTGATGGCGGATCCGTCCGACACGCTGACCTTTGTGCCGGTGGATACCGTGTGGCGCGAAGGCAGTGTCAGCGGCTGGGAGCCCAAGGAGATCAACTTCGCCACTTACGCCGACTCGGGCCGCCATGTCGCTTTTTGGTTCAGCAAGGCCAACTCCACCCATGTTTTCCCGAGCTGCTTCATCGATAACGTAGCCGTATTTGAGACCCCCGACTGCACGCCGCCCGTTCAGATTTCTGCCAGCGTGGACAATCTCGATGCCACCATCTCTTGGACTTACACGAACAATGCCTACGGTGCCAGAGTTTACTACAAGACCTCCGTTGATTCCCAGTTCGACTCCGTTGAAGTTTATACGGACAACTATTACACGCTGTATAATCTTCCTTATAACACTGTTTATCAATACTATATCGTCACCCTTTGTGATGGCGGCGGCGAATCGGCGCCCTCGCAGGTTTTCACCTTTTCAACGCCTTGCGAGACGGTCATGCAATTCCCGTGGACCGACAGTTTCGAAAACGGACTGGGTTGCTGGTCGTTAGATGCCTCTTCGGCCGGACAGGATTGGCAGGTGGTCGCCACCGGCAGCAATCCGACTTGTGCGCCATACTCCGGAAGTGCGATGATGAAATACGACTGTTGGAGCTTCCCGTCGGGCAGCTGGGGCACGATGACCTCGCCCGCTCTGGCCATCCCGCAAGACATGACCCTCTCGTTTGCCTACTTCAAGCAGGACATCTATCAGGCGAATGACAAAATCGAGGTTTTTGTCAACACCTCAGCAGACACGACCAACGCGACGCTCCTGACCACCGTTTTCGGATACGATCCCTCCATGAGCGGCTGGGACACCGTTTCCGTGACCATCCCCGTGCAGAATGAGGAGGTGTATCTGATTTTCAAGGCCACTTCCGACTACGGATACAACCTTTTCATGGACAACGTGACAGTGGATTTCTACACGCCGGAGGACACCACGGTGGTGGTCGATACCGTTTATGTCGTTCTGGACGAGAGCATTTGCGACGGCGAGAGCTTTGAGTTCGGTGACGGCAACTACACCACAGCCGGCAGCTACACCTACACATCCAACGACACCGTTTACACGCTGACCCTGACGGTGAACCCGACGTACAACGTCACCATCAACGACAGCATCACGGCAGGGGAGACCTACACGCAGTACGGTTTCAATGCCAGCGCAGCAGGCACTTACACGCAAAACCTGGCCACGGTCAACGGTTGTGACAGCATCATCACGCTGAACCTGACAGTGCTGACCGGTGTGAATGAGTACAATGGTATGGATTTCTCCGTCGCGCCCAATCCCGCGCACGACTATGTGGTGGTGTCGGTGAAGAATGTCAATGAAGAGATGGTAGTCGATTTGCTGGATATCAGCGGGCGTATTTTGAGAACACAGCGGCTGGCGGCGGGAGAATCGACGCTGAGGCTGGAACGCGGCAACCTGCCGAACGGGATCTATATGTTGCGGATGACCTCTCACGGCCAAAAGCAGACACGGAAGGTGATTTTCCGATAGGCACTTCGTCAATGTAACGGACATTTCGTCCTTTGCACGAATTCCGCGACCCAAGTTTTGATTTGAGTCGCGGAATTTTATGTATTTTTGCATTGTTTTTTGATATTATGGAAATAGAGAAACTACAAAGAGCCATGCAATCCGCCGACGCCATCGTAGTCGGGGCCGGCGCGGGGCTATCGACCTCGGCGGGATTCACCTATTCCGGGGAGCGTTTCCAGCAACACTTTGCCGACTTCATCGGGAAATACGGCTTCACCGATATGTACTCGGCGGGCTTCTACCCCTTTCCCACCGAAGAGGAACATTGGGCATACTGGAGCCGCCACATCTACTACAACCGCTACGTGCCCGCCCCGAAGCCCGTCTATGACAACCTGCTTAAACTGCTGAAAGACAAGGACTATTTCGTCATCACCACCAATGTTGATCACCAGTTCCAGAAAGCAGGATTTGACAAACAGCGGTTGTTCTACACGCAGGGCGACTACGGTCTGTTCCAATGCGCAAAGCCTTGTCACCAA
>JAFPXF010000049.1 GCA_017394765.1 Bacteroidales bacterium
AGTGACCCTGCACCTGACCCTCCATGTCGGCATCGGCGACCACAGTGCGAACAACATCACGCTGTATCCGAACCCGACACGCGGAACGGTGCAGATTCGGAACTCCGGCTCCAACATTCTAAGTGTGACAGTATTTGACGCATCGGGCCGCATGCTGAACACGGTGAACGTGAACGACCATACGGCGACAATTGACCTGTCGGGCTATGCCGTGGGCACCTACTTCCTGCGCATCATGACCGAGAACGGCGTGGTGACAAAGAGGGTGGTGAAATCCGAGTGATAGTGTTCTCTTACTGAACATTACAAACGATACCGACCACTTGAAAGAGTCCACTGCATTTTAAGAACAGACGGACGAGATTGATGTCCATCCCCATGAACCAGAATTTATGGCGGATGGACATGGTTGTGTCCGAACATTTTTTGTATTTTTGCAGCTATTTATTTACAAGCATGTAATATACACCAATATGAAAAAATTCATCACTGTTCTCCTCGCTTTTTGCGCCGTATTTCTTTCAGGCATCTTCACCCTGCACGCGCAGGAATCTCCTGTAAAATGGGACTATAAGACCGTCAAGGTCAACGACTCCGTGGCGGAGTTGCAGCTGCATGCCACCATCAAGCCCGACTGGCATCTTTATGCCCAGTCGCACAACAACGGTGTCGAGCTGCCCATTGAATTCATCTTCAATCCCGACCCCAGATACAAGCGGTTGGGCAAGGTAGCCGAGCCCAAACCCACCGAGGAGAACGATGAGATTTTCGGCCTCTCCAAATATTTCACCAAGGAGGTCACCTTCAAGCAACGCGTAAAGGTACTCGACAGCGAGCCTTTCACCATCAAGGGCAAACTGGAGGGGCAGGCTTGCATCGAAGGACGCTGCACGCCTGTCTTCGAAAAGTTCTCTTTTGACGTGAAAGGCTTCGACAATGTCAAGGCCGCTGCCGAGCCGGAGGTCGCCGAGGAGCCTGCTCCTGACAGCGCTGCCACCGCCACTATAGCGCCGGCACCTGAGGATCCGGCATCCTCCACGGCCGAACCCGAGAAAGAGGAATCGCTGTGGCGTTACTTCCTGATTGCCATCGGCGGCGGACTGGTCGGCCTGTTGATGCCGTGTGTCTTCCCGATGATTCCCATGACGGTTTCCTTCTTCTCCAAAGAGGGTCACAAGGGCAAACGCGACGCGTTGCTCTACGGCCTGTTTATCGTCTTGATATTCCTCACTTTCGGATTGGTATTGTCAGCCATTTTCGGGGCCGACCTTGGCAACATCATGAGCACACATTGGATTCCGAACCTGCTCTTTGCCATCATCTTCCTCATCTTTGCCTTCTCATTGCTGGGTTATTTTGAGATCACCCTACCCTCCTCTTGGGTCAACGGTTCTGCCAAACGCCAGCGTCAGGGAGGCATTGTGGGCATCTTCTTTATGGCCCTGACCTTGGTGTTGGTCTCCTTCTCTTGTACGTTGCCCATCGCGGGCGCAGTGGCGCTCAACGCCGCCGGCGGCACTTTCATCAAGCCGATCATCGGGATGCTGGGGTTCTCCTTGGGCATTGCGGTGCCCTTCACCCTCTTCGCCCTCTTCCCCAACCTGCTGAAGAAACTGCCCAAGTCGGGCGGCTGGATGAACACGATGAAAGTCATCCTCGCTTTCGTGGAGTTGGCCTTCGCCCTGAAGTTCATCAACGTGCCTGACCAGACCTACCACTGGGGCATCCTCGACCGCGAGGTCTATCTCGCTTTCTGGATTGTCATCTTCGGTCTGTTGGGGCTCTACCTGTTGGGCAAAATCCGATTCCCGCTTGACGATGACTACCCCGTACAAAAGAGCTGGTTCCGCTTCACTCTCGCCCTGTTTGTCTTCGCCTTTGTCGTCTATATGATCCCCGGCTTGTTCGGCGCCCCGCTGAAAGCAATCTCCGGCTGGTTGCCGCCGATGACGACCCAGGATTTCGACATTTCCAACATCGTGCGCACCGAAAGTGGCACCGGCGGCGCGACCGCCAGCACCTACCAATGGACCGAGGAGCCGCTGTACGCTGACAAATTGGAAATCCCGTTTGGCATCAAGGGTTACTTCGACTACGACCAGGCCCTGCGTGTCGCCAAGAAGGAGGGCAAGCCCGTCTTTTTGGATTTCACCGGGCACGGCTGCACCAACTGCCGCAACGTGGAGAACGCCGTTTGGATCGATCCTGAAGTGCGGCGTATCTTCGCCGAGGAGGTCATCGTCTGCACGATGTACGCCGACGACAAGGTCATCCCGCTGCCCGACAACGAAAAGGGCAAGCTCAAAGACGCCAACGGCGACCCCATCACGATGTTGGGCGAAAAGAACCGCCACATCGAGCAGACCATCTACAAAGAGAACTCCCAACCCTGCTACTTTGTCGTTGATCCCGATGGCAAGGTGCTCTCCGGCCCCACATACTACGAGCGCGACAAGGACAAGTACATCAAATTCCTGCGGGAAGGGATTGACAAATTCAATTAGCTGTCGGATGTTGGCTCTGGGCTATTCGTAATTCGTTAAACGCAAATCGCAAACCATAAATGAAAAGGTTCACCCCACCATTGCTCAGTATTCTTGGCGGGCTGCTTCTTGCTTTCGCCTGGTATCCCCACGGGCTGCCGTTCCTGATATTTTTCGCATGGATTCCGTTGTTTTTCATGAGCGATTCCTTATTGGAGAGCAACGGGAAAGCTCCATTTTTCAAGGGTTGGATTTACAGCTGGCCGGGATTTTTGATTTGGAACCTCATCACCACCTACTGGATTGGTTACTGCACAATACCGGGGGCCATCGGTGCCATCGTGGCCAACTCTTTTTTGCAAGCTTTGGTGTTTGGATTTTGGCACTGTTGCCGCAGATATACACGCCAGGAGTGGGTCCACCCTATCCTGCTGCTGTCATTCTGGATTTCATTCGAATACCTGCATCTGAACTGGGACTTGACATGGCCATGGTTGAACATCGGCAACGTGTTTGCAGTTTGTCCGCAATGGGTGCAGTGGTACTCTGTCACGGGAGCGTTGGGCGGCACGGCATGGGTGTTGGCCCTCAACTTCCTGCTCTATTACCTGATCCGCCGACAGAGCAAGGCGCACCGTATCGCATGGGGTTTCGTTACAGCCAGCGCCCTCGTGTTCCTCACCCCCGTCCTCATTTCTGCCATGATGTATAAACATGCAGAAAAGAGTATTGACAAAAAAATTCCCGTAAACATCGTGGCCGTGCAGCAAAACACCGACCCGTGGAACGAGGAGTACGAGATGACCAACGAGGAGCATATCCGGCGCATCATGGATGTCGCCGGTCCGCACTTGAGCAGCCATACGGCATTGGTGGTATGTCCCGAGTCGTGCATACCGCACAACATCTCGCTGCTTGACCTGCAGCTACGCACTTTCCCCCAAGAGAGCACGGCCTACAGCGGATTTTTGCTGTTGGACAGTCTCATCAACCGGTATCCGAACCTCAACTTCGTAGTAGGCACTTCGCTGTTCACGCTCTACGACCGGCCTGCCACCGTGACGGCGCGTCCTGCAGGAGAAGGCCGTTATGTGGATGTCTTCAACAGTGCACTCTGTTATGGGCACAACTACTACAACGGGCACTATCACAAGAGCCGCCTTGTACCCGGCGTGGAAAAGATGCCATTCCCGAAACTGCTGGGATTCCTGGGCGATGTGCTCATCAAGCTGGGCGGATCCAACACTTCCTTGGGCAACGACACGATACAACGCACCTTCGCCATCCAGTCGGGCGGGCAGGAACTGCGCGTGGGCACGGCGATCTGCTACGAATCCGTCTATGGCGAGCTGTTCGGCAAATTCATCCAAAACGGCGCCGGTTTGATGACCGTCATCACAAACGATTCCTGGTGGGCCGACAGTCCGGGGCACAAGCAGCATTTCGAGATGTCGCGCCTGCGGGCGGTGGAGACTCGCCGCTATATTGTACGCGCAGCCAACGGCGGTTTTTCCGGCATCATCGACCCATTTGGGAATGTTTTACAAAAAACAAAATATAACGAAAGAACCGCTATCAAGGCCACAGTCTATGCTCAGTCGGGCGAGACGTTTTATGTGCGACACGGCGATTATGTGGCGCGCATCGCCCTAATCGGTTCCGTCATCGGCTTCCTCTGGGCCTTTGTCGGCTATTGCATGCATCTGTTTTCAAGAAAAAGAACAAACCATACAACCTAATGAAAAAAATTTTCTTCCTCTTGTTTTTGGCCATTCTCATGGCTTTTGCGGGTCATCTGCCCGCTGCTCCCGTTGACAGCGCGCAAAGCAAGCGCGTGGCGGCCAACTTTTACAAGGAAAAAGTCGGCCGTGCCATGGGACGAGCGGCGTTGGAGCCCCGAACGGCCTACACATATCGCACGTCATCGTCGTCCAGCATGACTGCCGCCGCCGAGTGTTTCCGCATTTACAATGTCGGCAACGGGTTTGTCATCGTCAGTTCTGACGACAGAATAGAGCCCGTGTTGGGATACTCCACGGAGGGGAATTTCGACATCCACAACATTCCAGAGCCATTGCAGGGGCTGCTCGACTATTATGCGGCGACCATCGAGCGGGTGCTTTCGGGGCCATCCGGCACGGATGCCCGCATGGTCTCCAAATGGCGCGACATGGCCTCCGCGCGCGGCAGCCGTTCCCGTGCAATCACCGCCGTGGCTCCCCTGCTCACGTCACGCTGGGGGCAGGTTTACCCCTACAATGCGCAATGTCCCGCCGAGACTTTCGGTGACGGAGGATATGCCAACGCGGGCTGCGTGGCCGTCGCCATGTCGCAAATCCTCCGCTACTGGCAATATCCTTCCCATGGTTTTGGAAGCCACAGCTACAACTGTTCTTTCCTGGCACAAGGTTTCCAAGTTTACGGCATCCTGTCTGCCGATTTTGCACATGCAAGCTACAATTACGCCCTCATGCCGGACACGATTTCCGCCGGCAGTCCCGCAGCCCAGATCGAAGCAGTGTCCAATTTGATTTACCACTGCGGTGTCAGCGTGGACATGCGGTACGGCGCGCATAGCAGCGGTGCATACGTGACGGACGTCGCATACGCACTCAGCCACTATTTCGGATACGAGGGGTGCACCTATCACACGCGCTCGGGATTCTCCAACCAGACATGGCTCAACATGATCAAACGAGATCTCGACCATCATCAGCCTCTCATCTACAACGGCATCGGATCCGGGAACTCCCTCGGGCATTCCTTTGTTTGCGATGGTTACACAACGGACAACTACTTCCATTTCAACTTCGGATGGCGCGGGAACCACGACGGGTTCTTTCTCGTGGACAGCATCACCCCGGGAAGCAACAACTACAATTTCTCTCAAAGTATCATCAACAACATCACGGCCTCGGGGCCCATCATCCAACCAGAGGGGGCTTCCTACACGTTCCTGACTGAGGTCGGAATGTCCAGCGAAATTCGAAGCATCGACATTATCACCCACAATCTCACCGACCCCATCACCATCACCGCATCCGGCGACTTCCGAATCAGCGCGGATTCCTTGAATTTCCTGTCCACCTTGACACTTCCCGCCACTGGCGGCACCATATATGTACGGCATGAGCCCACGGCCTTGCTGCCCGACAATCCCGACACGGGAGCTGTCGTCCTGTCATCCGGAGCCGCAACGAAAAGCATCGCCTTAGTGGGCTTCAAGTTCGAAAACTCCTGCCAACCGCCACGCCTGCTCAGTGCCTCGTCTCCGGACATGCAAAACATCCTTCTGTCGTGGACTGCGCCCGCGACGGTTCCCGACCCCAAGACCATCACTTGGAACGAGGCGCCGGGATTACATGCCGGCGGCTATAACCAAGACTACCGTGTCTCCCTCGTGCAAAGGTACACACCCAGTGACCTCGTCTTATACCACAACAGATCGCTCACGCAAGTTTCATTCTTTGCCGACAGCAACGCCACAGCTTACAAAATCATTGTGTACAAGGGCGGTCGCTTTGACAACGACACCATCTATCCCGGCACACTTGTTGCCCAAGAAAACGTCAACATGGGGAATGTCGTCCCCGATGCCTGGAACACAGTCCATTTGTCCACCCCGGTACTTGTAGATGCATTACAAGAACTTTGGTACGGTGTATATATGGAAGCTCCCGCCAACACATACGCCATTCCCTTGGGGCCTCCCCATGTGTTTCGTAAAGGCGCCATCATAGGATTACACGGTTCTAATGACATCACCTGGTCCGAATCCCAGTACACCTATTCGCTTGCCGTAAGCGCCACACTTGAGAACACTCAATCCGTCACCCATTATGAAATCCTTCGCGACGGAATCATGGTGGGGGCGACTGCGGGACTGTCCATGTCTGACACATTAAGCGCCACCGACACCGTCAACTACACCGTCACCGCCTACTGGGACAATGGATGCTCTGCGTCGGAACAATTGCAATACATCAACGACATGCATTTGGCCGCCAATCCTGAACGAATTGACTTTTTCCACAACAACGGATTCAACAGCCAGACAAATAGCGTGGCGGTCAGCGGCTCCGGATTATATTCACCCATCCAGGCCATCGTATCCGGTCATTTCAAGATCAGCACCGACTCCATCCATTTCCAAGACACCTGCATTCTCGCTCCCACCGGTGGTGTCCTTTATGTACGATATGCGCCACTCTCCCCTCAAGCGGCGTTTGAAACGGGAAGCATCGTGCTCACCTCCGGACACATCACCGCCCATGTTGACTTGTCAGGGCAAGGCTCGGACAACTGCAACCCTCCTCAGAACCTCACCCTCTCCCACAACAACAACCTGGTCACCCTGAATTGGGCACAGCCCATCCCCCCGGCATCCCAAGCACACGAGATCACTTGGTGCAACAACTTCCTTAGCAACTATTTTCTCCCCTATCATGCGCAAGTCACCATGATACACCGCTACACCACCTCCGACTTGGCCGATTACCACAACATGCAGCTCAGCAAAATCTCATTTGTTCCCCGTCAACATGTCCTTTCATACAAGGCGGTGGTATATAAAGGGGGAAGTGTTGGGGCTACCTACAATCCCGGAACATTGGTTTATGAGCAAAACATTCCCCTTTCATCCCTTTCATACAACCAATGGAATGATGTTGTATTGGACGCGCCTGTTCTGATAGACGCGACACAGGAGCTATGGTTCGGCATATATGCCGATGTGCCCGACAGTATCTATTTTGCAGCATTGGGCTCTTTTTACACGGAAGACAAAGGCGACATTCGATGCGTGCAGCACAACGGCCAGACGGAATGGGGCGCCACAGGGCTCCACAAGAACTATTCCATCAAGGGCACTATCGAGAATGTGCCTGTCGAAGTGTCTCATTACATGATAGAACGGAATCTTTCGCCCCTCGCCACCACGTCTGGGACATCGTACCAAGACACCCTTTACTACAGTGGAAACTACAGCTACACCGTGTGGGCCGTGTGGAACAACGGCTGCCAGGCCGGTGTCAGCCATGACATCACCCTTGAAAACCTATGTGCCCAAAATGGCCTGTCGGCTGTTTTAGACACTTGCGACGAATACACATGGAGAGGGCAAACCTATTACGAGTCGGGCACCTACTACTACAACTATTTTGATTCCGTGGGTTGCCATCAAACGGACACGTTGTTCCTCACCATCTCGCATCCCCAGCATTCGTCTTTGACCGCATCGGGCTGTTCATCCTATATTTGGCATGGCGAGACCTATTCACAAAGCGGAGACTACACCCACACTTATACCGATGCCCATGGGTGTACCACGGTTGACACTTTACACTTGACCATCTTCAACCCCACGCCTGTCACGACCACCGTTACGGAATGCAATTACTATTTTTGGAACGGCTCCCGTTATTCCCAAAGCGGCCAGTACACCTTTGCCCACAGGGATGACAATGGCTGCCTGCAAGTGGACACCTTGCGGCTCACCATTCTTCAACCCCAGAACCAATCCTTGACGGTTCAGCAATGCGACGCCTACACCTGGCATGGCATATCGCATGGGCAAAGCGGCATTTATCTGCATCAACAAATTGATTCCAACGGCTGCACGCAAGTGGACACGTTGTTTCTGACCATCCTTCCCAAACCTGCTGTAACCATAACGGGAGACAGCGTGATATCCTCGATCGGAAACGCCACCCTGACCGCTTCCGGTGCGCAAAGCTACTTATGGTCCACGGGGGACACCACCGCCTCCATCACCGTACAGCCACAAATAACCACCACATACAGTGTCACAGGATTTGCCGACGGTTGTGCCAGCTTACCCGCGCAAATCACCGTGCAGGTCATCCCCTGCATCCCCCCTGTGGGCATTGAAACCGTCACTGCCTGCGGAAGCTACACCTGGCATGACATCACCTACACCTCCAGCACCACCGAGCCCACCTTCACCATTCCCGGCGGGGCCGCCAACGGCTGCGACAGTGTGGTCAATCTGCATCTGACCATCCATTCCAACCTGGAGACATCATTCCATGCCGGCACATGCGACAGTTATACCTGGAATGGACAAACATACGAAGTTTCCGGCAGCTACACCCAACAGTTTCAAACCCAGCAAGGTTGCGACAGCACTGTAACCCTGATACTTACCGTGCATCAGCCGCACCATCTTTCCACCACCGTATCGGAATGTGGATCATACGAGTGGAACGGCACGACATATTGGGAGAGTGGGAACTACACCTACACGCATCTTGATTCAAACGGCTGTTCCCAAGTGGACACGCTCCATCTCACCATACTCCCAATCCCGTTTGTAACCATCACGGGAAACACCTCCATCCTTCAATTCGAGTCCACCACACTCGTGGCCACGGGAGCAGAAAGCTATCTGTGGTCCACGGGGGCCCACGCCGACAGCATTGTCGTTTCTCCGATGGAGACCACGACCTACACGGTAACCGGCACGCAAAGCGGATGCGTCAGCGAGCCTGCCTCCACAACCGTTTTTGTGGGGGCCTGCACCCCCGCCCAAGGTGTTGAAACGGTATCTGCATGCGAAAGCTACACCTGGCATGGTGCCACATACACCCAGAGCACTCAAATCCCCACTTATATCATATACGGGGGAGCTTCCAGTGGTTGCGACAGCATCGTCACCCTGCATCTCACCATCCACAACCCCACACACACCTCCTTGACAACCAGTGCATGCGGCAATCTGCTCTGGAACGGAAGCAACTACACGGAGAGCGGCGACTACACCTTCGCGCATCCCGATGCCAACGGCTGCACACAAGTGGACACGCTGCACCTCACCATTTACAACCCCGTTCACGAATCCGTCGTGACAAGCGAATGCGGATCCTACACCTGGAATGGCCGGACCTACACAGAGAGCGGTGTTTACACCTACTCGCACCCCGATGCGCACGGGTGTACGCAAGTGGACACCTTGCACCTCACCATCCGTCCCGCACCTGCCGTGACCGTTGTCGGGGACACCTCCATATTCCAGTTTGAGAGCGCCACGCTGACCGCATTCGGAGCGGAGAGTTATGTTTGGTCAACAGGAGAGAGCGGCGCCACTCTGACGGTGTCACCCTCCAACACCACCACTTATTCCGTCACCGGCACCTCCAACGGTTGTGCCAGCGAGCCCGTCACCGTCACCATTTCCGTGAGACCTTGCGAACCACGGCAAGGCATCGAAACCGTTTCTGCTTGTGACAGCTTTGTTTGGCACGGTGAGAACTATTATGCCAGCACAACGGCCCCCTCCTATACAATCCCTGGCGGCTCCGTCTCCGGCTGCGACAGCCTCGTGACACTGCATCTGACCATATATCACTCCGCATCTCAAGAACGGACTGCGACCGCTTGCGACAGCTTCAGCTGGAATGGGCATGACTATTTCACCTCTGGAGACTACATCCAACATTTTCAGACCATACAAGGATGCGACAGTGCCGTGATCTTGCACTTGACCATCAACAAACCCCATCACACAGCCCTCACGGTCAACGAATGTGGAAGATTCAGCTGGAATGGCTCCACCTACACGGCGAGTGGAGACTACACCTATGCGCACGCCGACATCAACGGCTGCACACAAGTGGACACACTGCACCTCACCATCCGCCCCATCCCCGCCATTGCCATCACCGGAAACACCTCCATACACTTGTATGAAAGCACCACACTCACGGCAAGTGGGGCAGACAGTTTCGTGTGGTCCACCGGTGACAGCACCGCCAGCGTGACACTGACGCCTTATGCTACCACCACATACTCTGTCATCGGCATCACCGACGGATGTGCCAGCGAACCGGCGCAAGCCATCGTTTTTGTGGGAGACTGCATACCGGCGCAGGGCATCGAAACCGTAACCGCATGCGACAGCTTCACCTGGCATGGCCAGACCTACACCGCCAGCACAAACACGCCATCCCACATTCTCCACAACGAGGCGGCCAATGGCTGCGACAGCATCGTGACGCTGCATCTGACCATAAATTCCACATCCCACACGGATCTGAATGTGTCAACATGCAACGAATATGTTTGGAACGGTCAGACCTGCATCCAAACCGGTGATTACCATCAAACCTTTGCTGCCGCCAACGGTTGCGACAGCACCGTGACGCTGCATTTGACCATTAATTCCACACGCCATACGGATCTGCACATATCAGCGTGTGACGAATATGTCTGGAACGGCCAGACTTACACCCAAACAGGTGATTACCACCAAACCTTCACAGCCTCAAACGGTTGCGACAGCACCGTAACGCTGCATTTGACGATAAATTCCACCCGCCACACGGATCTGAATGTGTCAGCATGCAACGAATATGTTTGGAACGGCCGGACCTGCACCCAAACCGGCGACTATCATCAAACCTTCACAGCTGCAAACGGTTGCGACAGCACCGTGACGCTGCATCTGACGATTACGCCCTCGTCACACACGGATCTGTACGAATCCGCGTGTGACGAATATGTTTGGAATGGCCAAACCTATGCCGCTTCAGGAGACTACACGCAACAATTCCAGACCGTCCATGGCTGCGACAGCACCGTGACGCTGCATCTCACCGTAAACCGCCCGCAGCACAGCGCCTTGACCGCAACAGCTTGCGAGTCTTACATTTGGAACGGAAACATCTACACAGAAAGCGGTGATCATCTCTTTGTGCATACCGACTCAACCGGTTGCACGCAGGTTGACACTTTGCACCTCACCGTCTATCACGCACAAGGAACCATCTCCTTCATTGAGAGTTGCGACACCTACACTTGGAATGACATCACCTACTCCGCAAGTGGCGACTACCTGCACCCCACCACAGACCATCACGGCTGCACCCAGATCGACACACTGCACCTCACCATTCATCACGCCGCCGCCACCGAGTGGAGCACCAGTGCCTGCAGCAGCTACACCTGGAATGGGCAGACATACACTTCCTCGGGCGACCACGTCCAGCACTTCCAGACCTCGCACGGCTGCGACAGCACCGTGACGCTGCATCTCACCCTCCACCATCCGGCCACAACGACTTTGATTGAATCCGCCTGTGGTGAATTCATCTGGAACGGGCAAAGCTACACCTCGTCTGGCGACTACACACAGCACTTCCAGACCATCCACAGCTGCGACAGTACTGTGACATTGCACTTGACCATAAACTCCCCACATCATACAAATCTGCAAGCATCCGCTTGTGACGAATACATTTGGAACGGCCAGACCTACACCCAGACCGGCGATTATGATCAAACCTTCACTGCCGCGAACGGCTGCGACAGCACCGTGACACTGCATCTGACAATAACGCCCTCCTATCACACGGATCTGCATGAATCCGCATGTGACGCATATCTTTGGAACGGCCAAACCTACACCCAGACCGGTGATTATAACCAAACCCTCACAGCCGCGAACGGTTGTGACAGCACCGTGACACTGCACCTGACGATAACGCCATCGTCACACACGGATCTGTACGAATCCGCTTGTGACGAATATGTTTGGGACAGTCATACTTACACCCAATCCGGTGATTATGATCAAACCTTCACTGCCGCCAATGGCTGCGACAGCACTGTGACACTGCATTTGACCATAAACTCCACCTATCACACGGAGCTGCGCTTGTCCGCATGTGACGAATATCTTTGGAACGGCCAAACTTACACCCAATCCGGTGATTATACCCAAACTTTCACAGCTGCCAGTGGCTGCGACAGCATCGTGGCACTGCATTTGACGGTGAATTATCCACAGCACACCTCCACCACCGCCACGGCATGTGAATCCTACATCTGGAATGGCACCGCATACACAGAAACCGGAGACTATCTCTTCCAGCATCCGGATGCCGCCGGCTGCGACCAGATCGACACCCTGCACCTCATCGTCAACCACCCGCAACACAGTGCCATCACGGTGGAAGAGTGTGACGCCTACACCTGGAACGGCATCACCTTCCACAACAGCGGCGACTATCTCCATGCCCACACGGATGCCAACGGCTGCACCCAAGTGGACACGCTGCACCTCATCATCTCGCGTCCCGAGTCCACCTCCATCACCGTCAGCGAATGCGAGTCGTACACCTGGTATGGCACCACATACATCCATAGCGGCGACTACCTGCACGCCCATCTCTCTCCTTCCGGATGCATCATCATCGACACCCTGCACCTCACCATCTACTCGCCCAATCATCAATCTTTCCTTGTAAATGCATGCAATTCATACGACTGGAACGGAGAAACCTTCACGCAAAGCGGCAGATACATCTCCATGCATCCTGACATCCACGGATGCCTGCAAGTGGACACGCTGTATCTCAGCATCATGCACCCGCAGAACATAGACACCGTTGTCAACTCCTGCGGCCCATTCTCCTGGTACGGCAATATCCTCTACCAAGATGGCGAACATATCGTTTCCCATCTGGACGACAACGGCTGCACCCAAGTCGATACCATCCACCTCACCATCCATCCCATCAATTACGTCACGGATTCGGTGAGCACCACAGAAAACTGTTATCTCTGGAATGGCATCGAGTATTGCGAAAACGGCAACTATACGCAGACCTTCACCAACCAATATGGATGCGACTCCACGGTCACCTTGCATCTCACACTCGGGGTAGGCATTCATGATCCCGTCACGGACTTCCGACTGTCCATCTATCCCAACCCGACGACAGGGAGCCTTCATGTTGTGTCGGAAGAGGCCTACATTCTCCGGACAGCCATCTACAATGTTTTTGGCCAATGCCTGATGCAACAAACTGTCGAGAACGACCACGGCCAGATGGATCTCTCCGGCATGGCAGCGGGCACATACTTCCTGCGCATTGAAACCGACAAGGGAACCGTGACACGGAAAGTGACAAAGAGCCGATAAACACGCGGGGCGTTGTCCGGGGTATCAACGCCCCCTATTCTCCGATCTTCCGGACAATATACTCGCCCACCGAGCAATCAATGCAGCGTTTTTCCTTGCAAAAACGCTGCAACAGTTCAATGAGCGCCTGCGAATCCAACGCGGTTTCCTGCGGGAAAGGGGTGTCACGGAAAAAGCGGGTGATTTTATTGTCCTCAAACGGCAGCTGCTCCAGCATCGCCACCGTGGATTCCAGCTTGTTCTGAATTCCGGAAAAACGGTAATAGGCGAACAAGACGGGCACAATGACATTCACGATCAACGAATCGACGGAAGAACCGCCCATGGCAATGCCGTGCGGCAAAATAGTCTCCTTGCCGAATTGGAAATGCTTTGTCCAATATTCATCGGCCTCCACCGACAACAACTGCCTGCACTGCTCCACACTCCGCACATTCAGTGTGGCCTGCAACAAGTCGGGAGTCTTCATCATGAGATTTGCAAATTGCGAGAGTCGCAAGCACGGGAAATTGGAAGGCCGCAAGCGAAGCCTGTTCCAATGATGTTCCCCTATCGGATCCAATTGGTATTTATAGCTCAAGTAATCGTATTCACTTTTCAGACTATTGTAATAAACATCCACAGAGGGCTCCGACAACATGCCGGCCTGACCAAAAAGCAGGGCCTGCACCTGCACTTTCGAGTCCAAATGACGGGCTATGAGCCTATAGGGCACACTGCGTGCCAACATCTCGAAAGCCGCCGCATTGGTCTTGAACCCGAACCCGATTGCCAGATGCCGATACAGGGTCTCGTTCCAGTCGGACTTGCACTGCGCGTGCGTCTCCATGATCTCCTCCTGCTTGCGCAAAAGGCGTTCCATGGACATGGATGAAACGACCGACCGAAGCCGAAGAGAGCCCATCTGAGCAAGATAGCACCGACAGGGCAAAAGTTCCAGGGACTCCGTCAGACGCTGATACTGCTGCCACATGTCAGACGGCACATACGGCTTGAGCTCCAACGTGGGGAAATACTCGCCCTGCGTGCGCTCCACCTCGGCATCGTGTTCAAAGACCACATGGAGGACCACAGACTTGTATTTCTCGTCGTGCTGATGATCATGGCGAAACCAGTCGGAGCTGCGCACATGGATCTCCACATCGCCCGCCCACTTGAGGTCGCCAATCCGGATGACCGCCTGCTTGAAATCGGGACCGGCGTCAAAGTTATGGTAGCCAGGCGCGATGATTTGCAACGGGACACCCGTTGTCGTCCGGATATTCAAGAAATCGAACAACCTGTTTTTCCACAAATAATGCAAAAATGCCTCTGTCATCGGATCATATTTTTTTCGATGCAAAAATACAAATTATTTTTAATTATTTTTTAATCCAATTATAATATTTTTAACATTCATCCGTTGTGTGTTTTATAGCAATAGCATTTTCAAGATGTTATGATATACACAAAGAGACAACATATATTAATATTAACAAAAAACGCACATTTATGCAAACAGAAAAACAGATCAAGGGGAAGGCGGGCGAGCAGATTGCCGCCGACTATCTGGTGGGAAAAGGCTATCACATCATGGAGACAAACTGGCGGGTGGGGCACCTGGAGGTGGACATCATCGCGACGAATGCGGACATGCTCGTGTTCGTGGAGGTAAAAACGCGCAAGAGCGCACAATTCGGCGAGCCCGAGGAGTTTGTAGGGCTGCCCAAGCAACGCAACCTGATCCGGGCCGCGAACATCTACATCGGCAAGACAGGCATCACGAAAGAGGTGCGTTTTGACATCGTTTCCGTGATCATGGGCGAGGCGGAGCCGACGGTCAAGCATTTGGAGGACGCCTTCAAGCCGAGATGGTAAAAAGAAACCGGACGCCGTTGCGTCCGGTAGAGATGGGGGGCCTATAAGCCGGGTTCTGTACTAAGTTGTCATTTATCTAGGACCTGCGTCACCGCAGGCCTCCATCAACCTACCCTCCGAGTCGGGCGAGCAACCCTCAAGCCTCGGTTTATTTGGTCTTTCAACCCATAAGGTTTACCTCCGCCGGCATCACTGACGGCGACGTGAGCTCTTACCTCGCGTTTTCACCCTTGCCCTTGCGGGCGGTATATTTTCTGTGGCACTCTCTGTCATCCCGAAGGATGCCTTCCTGTTAGGAAGTATGGCGCTCTGTGTTGCCCGGACTTTCCTCTCCCGCGCATGGCGGCAGCGACAACCCGGCCTCCCATTAAGGGGTTTAATAGTTGAGCATCACCGGCATGATGAGCATCAGCAGGTTCTCGCCCTCGCTGAACTCCTCCTCCGGCAGGATGAGCGCGGCGCGATTGGGCTGAGACATCTCGATGCGGATCTGGTCGGAGTCCATGTTCTCCAGCATCTCACGCAAGAAGCGCGAATTGAAGCCGATGTTCATCGGTTCGCCTGTATAGACACCCGTCACCTCTTCGGCGGCCTTGTTGGAGTACTCCATGTCCTCGGCTGTGATGTCCGTGCGTTCCGCAGAGAGCGAAATGCGCACCTGGAAGGTGGACTGGTTGGAATAGATACCCACACGGCGGATGGATTTCAGGAACTCGTCGCGGGACACCACAAAGGAGTTGGGGTTGTCGTGAGGGATCACACTCTCGTAGTTGGGATATTTGCCCTCCTTCAAGGATGAATACAGGATATAGTTCCCGAAATAGAAACAGATGTGGTTGGTGCTCTGGGAGTATTCCACATGCACATCACCCGTCACGCCGGAAAGGATGTTCTTGAGATGGGCGATGGGTCTTTTGGGAAGGATGAAGGAGACGAAATCGTCGCTCTTCACCTTGTCGTTGCGGTAGCGCACCAACTTATGGGCATCGGTGGCCACGAAGGTCACGTTCTCGCTGGAAAGTTCGCAGAGCACGCCCATCATGTGGGGCCTGAGGTCATCGTTTCCCGTGGCAAAGAGCGTCTTGCTGATGGCCCTTTGGAGGATGGAAGCCTCAATGTCGAAGGATTTCGGATCCGTCATGGCGTCGATCTTGGGGAACTCGCTGCCGTCGCGGCACGGGGCGTCATATTCGCCATTCGCGGCCGTGAACTTCACCACGTTGTTCTCCTCGTCGATGACGAAGATGATCGGTGTGGGCGGGATGAGTTTCAGTGTCTCGATCAATATCTTGGCGGGAATGGCCACGGCACCTTCGCCCTCCACATTGTCCAACTCGATTTCGGCGGTCATCGTGGATTCCAGGTCGGAAGCGGTCAAAACGAGCTTGTTCTCCTGAATGCTCATCAGCACATTGTCGAGGATGGGCATGGAATTATTGGAGCTCATCACGCCGCTGATGGCACTCAGGTTGCGGTACAAGACCTCGCTGGATACTATAAATTTCATAATTTACCTTGTTTAAAAAATTAGAGCGCAAAGATAATTTTTTTTTTGATACAAAAGACAAGAAAAAAACGGACCATTTTTTGTATTTTTGCGGCCACGAATTTTAAATAAAAGAACAATGGTAATAGAAGAACTCAAACAATCAGAGGCCTTGTTGGAAGGTCATTTCCTACTCTCTTCCGGACGGCACAGCGACCGCTACTGCCAATGCGCAAAGCTTCTGCAATATCCGGACCGTGCCGAGCGGGTCATTGCCGAAATCACTCGCCAGGTGCGCGACCTGCCCATCGACATGGTGGTCGGCCCCGCCATGGGCGGCATCATCGTGGCCTACGAGCTGGGGCGCCAGTTAGGCGTGCCCGCCATCTTCACCGAGCGTGTGGACAACGTGATGACGCTGCGCCGCGGCTTCGAGGTGAAGCCCGGTCAGAAGCTGCTGATCACCGAGGATGTCGTCACCACCGGCAAATCCTCCTTGGAGACCATCGAGGTGCTCAAGTCCTACGGCGCCGAAGTGCTCGGCATCGCCTGCATCGCCAACCGCAGCACCGGGGAACTGCCCTACCCCGTCTATGGCGCCACCAAGCTTGACATCCAAAGCTGGCTGCCCGAAGAGTGTCCGCTCTGCAAGGAAGGCAAACCCTTCGTCAAGCCCGGCAGCCGCAAGTTCTGACCGGCCCGCCGAAATGCAAGTGTCAGCAACAGGACTCTTTAAAACTTTCAAGCGCCCATTTTCAATTGTCAATTAATTTTGTATATTTGCGGCTCTTAAAAAATCACGATGAAAAACCCGAAAATAGCCAACCGATACGCAAAAGCACTGTTTGATTTCGCGAACGAGAAAGAGCGGTTGGAGCGTGTTCACGAGGACCTTCTGACCGTCCGCAACACGCTTCGCGAGAATCGCGAACTGCAAGTGATCCTCGACAGCCCCGTCATCGTCCCCTCCAAAAAACGCGCCATCTTCGCCAATCTCTTCCAAAAGAGCCTGGACGAGGTCTCCTTCTCCTTCCTGGATGTCATCATCCACAAGAAGAGAGAGCCCATGGTGGCCACCATTTGCGACGAGTTCAACAAGTTCTACAACGAACACCACCACATCAAGAGCGTCACACTGACCAGCGCCATGCCGCTGAGCGACGAGATTGTCAACAAGATCAGCGCCCTGCTGACCGAGAGGACCCACTACACCATAGAGATCCACCAGCTCGTCAACCCGAGCATCATCGGCGGCATCATGATCCAAATGGGGGACTATTTCTACGATGCCTCCGTCAGTTCCAAGCTCAACAAACTCAGGCAAGAGTTTTCACACAACATTTACCAAGTCAATTTTTAATCCAACAACAATATGTCTGAAATAAAACCCTCCGAAGTAACCTCCATCCTGCGTCAGCAGTTGCAGAATCTCAACCTGAGCACCGAGATGGAAGAGACGGGTACCGTGCTCCTCGTGGGCGACGGCATTGCCCGTGTTTATGGGTTGCAAAACGCCCGCTCCGGCGAACTGGTGACCTTCGAGTCCAAGTCGGGCGGCGAAACCGTCACTGGCATTGCCCTGAACCTCGAAGAGGACAACGTGGGTGTCGTCCTTCTGGGCGATGCCAAGAGCCTGAACGAAGGCGACCTTTGCAAGCGCACGGGGCGCATCGCCTCCATCCGCGTGGGCGAAGGGCTGCTGGGCCGCGTCATCAACACCTTGGGCGAACCCATTGACGGCAAAGGCCCCATCGAGGGCGACCTGCACGAGATGCCTATCGAGCGAAAGGCTCCCGGCGTCATCTACCGTCAGCCCGTCAAACAACCGCTGCAGACAGGACTCAAGGCCGTGGACGCCATGATTCCCATCGGTCGCGGTCAGCGCGAACTCATCATCGGCGACCGCCAGACGGGCAAGACCGCCATCGCCATCGACACCATCATCAACCAAAAAGAGTTCTACGAGCAAGGCAAGCCCGTGTACTGCATCTATGTGGCTGTGGGCCAGAAAGGCTCCTCCGTGGCCGCATTGGTGAAGACCCTCACCGAGCGTGGTGCCATGCCCTACACCATCGTGGTCACCGCCACCGCCTCCGACGCCGCCGCCATGCAGTTCTATGCTCCCTTCGCCGGCGCCGCCATCGGCGAGTACTTCCGCGACACCGGCCGTGATGCCCTCATCATCTACGACGACCTCTCCAAGCAGGCCGTGGCCTACCGCGAAGTCTCCCTGCTGCTCCGTCGTCCGCCCGGACGTGAGGCATACCCCGGCGATGTGTTCTACCTCCACTCCCGTCTGCTCGAAAGAGCCGCCAAGATCATCGAGTCCGATGAAATTGCCGCGAAGATGAACGACCTGCCGGAGTCCCTCAAGCCCATCGTCAAGGGCGGCGGATCCCTGACGGCACTGCCCATCATCGAGACCCAGGCCGGCGATGTGTCCGCCTACATCCCCACCAACGTGATCTCCATCACCGACGGCCAGATATTCCTGGAGACCTCCCTCTTCAACGCCGGTGTGCGTCCCGCCATCAACGTGGGCATCTCCGTGTCCCGCGTCGGCGGCAACGCCCAGATCAAGTCCATGAAGAAGGTGGCCGGCACCCTGAAACTCGACCAGGCCCAATACCGCGAGATGGAATCCTTCGCCAAGTTCGGCTCCGACGTGGATGCCGCCACGCAATATGTGCTCGACAAGGGCGCCCGCAACGTGGAAATCCTGAAACAGCCGCAATACACGCCCTACAAGGTGGAAGAGCAAATCGCCATCATCTTCTGCGGTTCCAACGGACTGCTCCAGAAAGTGCCTTTGCAGAATATCCGCAACTTCGAGACCGAATTCATCCACTTCATGCACGAACGGCATCAAGACGTGCTCGATGTGCTGCGTTCCGGCAAGATTGACGACGAGGCCACCCGCATCCTCAAGGAAGCTTGCGCCGAAGTGGCTGCCAAATACATGAAATAGCCATGGGTAACCTCAAGGAAATACGAACCCGCATCAGCTCCATCGAATCGACGCAGAAAATCACCAGCTCCATGAAGTTGGTGTCTGCTGCCAAACTGAGACGTGCCCAGACGGCCATCCAGTACCTGCGCCCCTACTCCGAGAAGCTGAACGAGATCCTGCACAACCTTTCCGGATCCGCCACCTCGACCGAGAGCCTGCCGCTCTTCGAGCAACGCACGCCAGAGAAGGTCATGCTTGTGGTCATCACCTCCAACAAAGGACTGTGCGGCGCCTTCAACTCCAACATCGTCAAGCAGGTTCATGCTCTCATACAAGGGAAATATGCCGAGCAACACCGCGCCGGCAACGTGCAGCTCATCTGCATCGGCAAAAAAGGCAACGAACAGCTCGGCAAAGTCTATCCCGTGGTGCGGTACAATGAAGCACTGCTCGACAACCCCGATTTCGGCGAGTTGACGAAGATCGCCGACTTCCTGACGAGCGGATTCCTCGAACATCGCATCGACAAGGTGGACATCGTCTATAACCAATTCCTCAACGCCGCCACACAGCGCGTCACCGTCGAGGAGTTTCTGCCCATCGTCAAGCTTGACACAGAGGGCACAGGCACTGTCAACAACGACTACATCATCGAGCCCTCCCCGCAAGAGGTGCTCGAAGCACTTATCCCCAAGATCCTCAAAAACCAGTTGTACAAGACGCTCTCCGACTCCATAGCCTCCGAGCATGGTGCCCGCATGATCTCCATGACAAAGGCCACCGACAACGCCACGGAGATTCTGCGCGACTTGCGCCTCAAGTACAACAACGCCCGTCAGTCCTCCATCACCAACGAACTGATTGAGATCGTGAGCGGCGCCGAGGCCCTGAAGGGTTAACAATCCCCATACATATTGTATTATGTCTTACAAAAGGTCTTCCTCTGCGAAGACCTTTTTATTGAATGAATGCAGCGCATCGCCGAAACACCGCAAAACAGCAAGATGAAATCCATTGAATCCCTGCAGAAGCAGTCACAGCTTGTCGCATTGGAGAAGGCATACGACCGGCGCGCCTTGGAGGAGTCCTTCCAAGCCGCCCTGCAGCACAGCCATCTCAACAGCAATTGCTGGTTTCCCGTCCGTTTCGGCAAGTCTTTCTACAATGCCTTGAACCAATATGTGGTGGAGGTGGAGTACGCCGCCGACCACGCCGTCAGTCCCGACAACGAGTTCGAGCCGGGCAAGTGTGTCTGCTTCTTCCACCGGGACAAGGAGGGCAAACACCCCGTGGAGACACTCGTCTCCGGCGCAACGGTGCAGCGTATCGAGGGGCGCATCATGCAACTCGCGCTCGACGTGCCCGACACGGCGTTTCAACTTCACCGCATAGCGGAGCATAGCGATGTGGGCGTGCGCATCGCGTTCGACGACACCACCTATCAGGTGATGGAAGAGGCCTTGCTGAAGGCCAGAAGTCTGGATAGCGAGAAGATGATCCACCTGCGGGAGACGCTCATCGGCGCACAGGAACCTCAGTTCCGCTCGCTGCCCCGTGTGGTATTCGACAACCTCAACGAGAGCCAGAACGAGGCGGTGCAGCGCATTTTGGAGGCGCGCGAGGTCGCCGTGGTCCACGGACCGCCCGGCACAGGCAAGACCACCACCTTAGTGGAAGCCATCATGGAGACCATCCGCCGCGAGCCACAGGTGCTGGTTTGCGCCCCGAGCAACGCCGCCGTCGATTGGATCAGCGAGAAGCTCATCGAGCGGGGTGTTCGCGTGGTGCGCATCGGCAACCCGCTGCGCATCAGCCGTCCGCTGATGGAGCACACCTACGAGCGACAGTACGCCGCCCACCCCGACTATGCCGAGCTGTGGGGCATCCGCAAGCTCATCCGCGACATCCACACCGGGGAGACACCCTCGCGCCAGCGCGCCAACCGCTTGCGCCGTCTCCTACAGCGCCGCGACGAGTTAGAAATGAAAATCCACGAGGAGGTGTTGCAAAGCGCGGAAGTGATCACCTGCACCCTCATCGGCAGTGCGCACCGGCTGCTCGGAGGGCGCCGTTTCGCCACGCTCTTCATCGACGAGGCCACACAGTCCATTGAAGCCGCCTGTTGGGCCGCCATCCTGCGTGCCGACCGTGTGATCTTCGCAGGCGACCACCAACAATTGCCGCCCACCATCCTGTGCCCCGAGGCGGCACGAGGCGGACTGTCTGACACACTGATGCAGAAGGTGGTACACAACAAGCCCGCCTGTGTCATGCTGTTGGACACGCAGTACCGCATGAACCGGCAGATCATGAGTTTCCCCTCACGCTGGTTTTACGACGGAAGGCTCAAGGCCGACCCTAGGGTGGCCAACCGCACCCTGGCCCCTTGGGATGCGCCGTTGGTATGGGTTGACACCGCCGGCAGCGACTTCGGTGAGCGCCTCACCGCCTCGCAGAGCCGTGCCAACCGCAAAGAGGCCGAATTGGTCGTGAACATCCTCAAGGATTATGTGCGCCAGACAGCCATCGACACCAAGCTGTACGAGGGCACCACTTACGGGGTCATCTCACCCTACAAGGCACAGGTTGCCCTGCTGCGCAAGCTCGTAGGCCGCAGCCACACACTCGCCCCCATACACGGACACATCTCTGTCAACACCGTGGACGGTTTCCAGGGGCAGGAACGAGATGTCATCCTCATCAGCATGGTGCGCGACAACGAGCACGGTGCCATCGGATTCCTCAAGGATCTGCGCCGCATGAACGTCGCCATGACCCGCGCCCGCATGAAACTCATCATCGTCGGCAACAGCGCAACCCTCGCCCAGACCGACTTCTACGCGCAGCTGTGGGCATACGTCAGCGAAAACGGGGTCGTAAAAAGAGGTGAGAGCTATCGCCCCCTTGGTCAATGACAATACCACTTGTTTTTCAAATCAACCTCCTAAGCCCCTCTTCCAAATCGCGGTAGGTGGTCTCAAAATCCCCAGTGTACCATGGGTCTGCGATATCGCGATCCAACAGAAGCTGCACCTTGTCCGTAATTTTGGGCAAATTACGAAGGTTGTACTTTTCCATGCAGATAATACGGTCGAATTTCTCATAGTCGGCCAAATTGATTTGACGGGCAAAATGACGTTCGACAGGAATACCGTGCGCAGCGAGGCAGCGTTTGGCCATGCAAAAGTACATTTTTTTCACCCTTGTTTCATTGCCAGAGCACATCACCGAAAAGAGAAATGACAAAAAACTTTTTCTTATTTTTGCAAGCTCGAAACACCACATATCCATTGCAATGAAAAAATCCGCTTTCCGCACTCTGTTGCTCGCCCTGCTCCTTTGCAGTGCAGCATTGTCAGCCAGTGCCCAGTGGTCCATCGGACTGCGGGGCGGCTGGGACCTGACCTCCATCACGCGTTCCAACGCGGGTCGTATTGACGAAACCTATTCCCCGCTAAGCGGTTATGATGTCGGCATCCAGGCCCGTTACGGTTTCACCGACTGGTTTGCCCTTCGTGCCGACCTCAGCGTGATGCGCCGCTCCCACCGTATGGACCGCCACCTCGATTACCTTGATTCGCTCTACACCGAGCACCATAACCTCTACCTGATGCTTCCGGTGTTGGCCGACTTCTCCTTCGGCGGCAAGCATTTCCGCGGCCATGCGATGCTCGGCGGCTATGTCGGCTACTGGCTTCAAGACCATATCAAGGGTAAAACCTACTGGATGACAGACTACTACATGTATTACAATCCCTTTGACGAAAAGCGTTTGTTCACGCAGGAGGACCGCCGCTTCAACGCTGGATTAGTTGGAGGTTTGGGCTTGAGTTATCGTTTCAACGAGCACTGGAGCCTCAACCTCGACGCGCTCTACTACTACGATCTCGTCAGTCATCGCCGCAGTTCCCCGCACCTTCGCGACCCACGCTACCTTAGTACGTTGTCCGTCACATTCGGAGCATCTTATATTTTTTAAAACATTATTCCTTGAGCAGCCCCGAAGGGGCAAGACGCGCGAAGCGCTAATAACCCCATACAAGCGCAGCGCAGTGTGGGGTTAGAAGAAAAAACGGAGGGGCAAGGCGCGCGAAGCGCAAGTAACCCCACACAAGCGAAGCGCAGTGCGGGAGTCACTAAAAAACCAAAATAAGATGAAGAAAATAATCACAATAGCAGCAATTTTAATCTTGACAGGCGCCTCTTGCCGCAAGGAGGCCGATTACATGCCTTATATCGGCGAGAACGGCAAATTAGCCTACAGCTCCTACTCCGAGCAGTTCGACTATTTATGGAAAGTCCTCAGCACGGGCTATGTCTTTTGGGATGTCGATACCACCGACTGGGATGCAATGTACGACCGTTATTTTCCTGCGTTCCAAGAACTCGACAAGAAATATGAGCAGCAGGGTTATGTGCCAACGGATGAGTTGCAGACTCTCTATACGAACTTGGTGGGTGGTTTGGTTGACCATCATCTGACACTCAGAGTCAAGAATCTTTATCCGGCTCCCAACGACCTGAGTTCTACGGTAAGTGTAACTCCGTACGCTTTGGAGATTCCCACCCGCGACTACTATTACGAGTCAGCCAGCGATGAAAACCAGAGAATTCAGGATTTTCTACAAAATATTGAAAGCCAATACACTGTCGAAGCGCACGAGTCGTGTGTGGCCTATGTGCCGGAATTGGGAATGACGGTGATATATCATTACGTTCTTTTCCGGTTGTCTGACGGACGGAAGATTCCCTACCTTTGGCAGTCTTCGGCGGGTATCACACCGGTGATGCTGCAAAACGGCGTGGGAGCGCGGTTGCTGGACCACTACTTCCAAGCCATCATGGAGACTCCACGAGAGCAATTGGCCGGCATCATCCTTGACAACCGCTGCAACCGCGGTGGATACCAAGACGACCTTGACTACTTGGTTGGCTGCTATCTCAACCAGACGACGGAAATTTTCAAGACCCGCTACAAAGAGGGGCCCGGACGCTACGAACATTCCCCATGGACTCCTTACTACCAGAGCCCGATCACCCGCTATCACCGCGACATCACGGCGGAAAACATTCCGTATGTCGTGCTTTGCGACATCAATTCGGTGAGTATGGGCGAGATTGAGCCGATGATCATCAAGGCGGTATTGCCCACGGCGCACACCATCGGAGAGCGCACACACGGCGGCACAGGACCGCTGCAGCCAACCAACTGTATTGACCTCAACTACGGCGGCCCGTTCGGAACCTCGAATCTGTCGGAGGGGCACTACGTCTATACATCCACCTTCGAAGCCCTGATCGGCGGCAAGGTGCTGGAGGGCATCGGCCACACGCCGGACCAGATCATCCTGCGCAAAGACTACAACGGCGACCTCAAGCCGCAACTCGATGCCGCCATCCAGTATATCATGCACAGATAAGAACCCCTACCCCACAAAAAGATGCGCGCCACATTGAGATGCGGCGCGCATTTTTCAGTGTTTTGCCTTTACAGAGAAGCCTTCAGAATCTCCAAGATGTCTTGCTCATTGAGCGACGCCCAGGCATTCTCAAGGCCCTCGTTGACAGCGATGTGGTGTGCCATCTCGCCGAGGCGCTGGTTGTCGATGCCCACTTCGCGCAACGACATGGGAATGCCGATCCCTTTGAAGAAGTCATAAGTCTTCTGAATAGCCAGCTCCGCAATCTCCATCGGAGCCAGGTTGGCGTCAATGCCAAACAACATGGTGCCGTATGTCACAAAACGGCCCACCGTCTTCTCGTTGAGGATGTGCTTCATCCAACGAGGGGTGATGATGGCGAGGCCCTCGCCGTGGGTAATGTCGTAGTATGCGCTAAGAGCGTGCTCGATGCCGTGCATGGGCCAGCCGCTGTGTCCGTTGCCATTGCAGAAAATGCCATTGCAAGCCAACGTGCAGGTGTAGAACACCTCGGCGCGCGCTTCATAGTCGTTCGGATTGTCCAGCACCTTGGGTGCATTGAGCATCAAGCTCTTCAGGGCCGCTATGCACATGCCATCGTTGAGGATGGTGTTTGGTTCGGCGAAGAACTGCTCCATCACATGATTCATAGCGTCGGCGATGCCTGCGCGCGTGTGCTTCGGCGGGATGGTAAACGTGTACTCCGGGTCAAGCAGGGAGACGGCTGGATAGAGGTGCGGGTCGATGTAGCCGACCTTGTCATTGGTTTCGGTGCGAGAAATGACGCTGGCGGCGTCATACTCGCTGCCGGTGGCCGCCAAGGTCATGATATCGACGATGGGCAAGGCAGCCTGTGTCTTCACTTGGTAGGTAATGAGGTCCCACGGCTCGCCATCGTAGCAGGCGCCCGCCGCGATGGCCTTGGAGCAGTCGAGCACACTGCCGCCGCCCACGGCAAGAATCACGTCAACAAGATGCTCCTTGCACATCTGCACGCCCGGCACCACGCTCTGCGTGTATTTCGGGTTGGGCTCGATGCCCGGAAGTTCGAAGACCTCAAAGTCCTCCAAAAGATTCTTAACCTTGTCGTAGAGGCCGTTGCGCTTGATGCTGCCGCCACCATAGGTCATTAAAACACGTTTGCCGAAAGGTTTCATCACCTCGGGCAACTTTTCCACCACACCCTTGCCAAACACAATACGGGTGGGTGTGCAATAACTGAAATTGATCATCTCTTAAGTTTGTTAATTTATGAAGTCATGAATAATAGTCAAAACCAAACATCCGCCCCATTCGCGTGGCAAAAATACCATTTTTTCCTTTATAACCCGTTTTCCCAAGAACACACTATCCCGCAACTGCCGACCGCTAAAAGTCGAACCCGATGCTCAAATAGGCGCCCCATCGGGCGGGCCGGCCATTGGCCGACCAATGCACGTTGAACAATATCGGCCCGATAAGCGACTTGTGACCGTACTGAAGGACAAAACAATAATCCGTGGGACGTACATAATCAGCCCCGTGTATATGTTCACCGTTTTTATCGAACAAGACGTATGCCTTATAGAGGGAAGTAATGAACGAGATGTAATCTTTACGCCCGATTTGGTAGCGCAGATCCATCCTGGCAACTGCAGTGGTATTGCTGCCGTACACGGCTTGCAACACATTATAGCCCACATACGAGAGCTGATTTTTGATAAATTCCCCATCGCGCACACCTCCGACAAAAATCTGATGGACATCATTGTGTGCCGAAACTTCCCGATTGAAACTGGAAAAATCCAAGGTCTGCATAGAGGCCAAACTCCCGGAGAGCATGATAACAAAACGGTTGACCACGGGTATGACACCCTTGATGTGCATGTTGAAGTTATGGTAACGGAGAATATACCCTTCCGGGGTCTTGCTGTGAAAGACCAAGTCATATCGTCCGCCGACATCAACACCATGAGTGGGGAAATATTTGTCATCGGTATTGTCGTATGTCCCCTCCACGAAAAATGACAAAGCATGGTTATCCCAACGATTCCTGTACATATATGCCGCGCCTTCCATATAATAGTCGTATTCATTGACGGCATCATTTGCTGTGCTGTCGTCAGACATATAATTCAAGAACATGGTGGTCAATGCATACGGCATCATGTTCAGTTCAAACCCTCCTTTGTAATAACCGTTATGCAGCCATTGATTGTCTCTGATATAGAGCTGCAGCCGGTTGTTCCAGTAGCTGTATGTGCAAAGCGTGTTGAGGATATAATCGGATATCATGGAATGAAGAGGACTGATTCTCAATTGGGTGTAGTATGATTTAATATCCGCTCCGAATGCGGGGCCGCGACGCGGGACGTAATAGAGGTCCATTTCGCCCTTGAGGTTCTTGCCGATGACGGCGGAGGCATCGAATTTGAAGCCGTACGGTTTACGGCTGTTGAATCCGAAATTGAGTCCCAGCGAGATCAGATCGTGGGAGGTGAACCGCAGTCCGACACCCACCTGGTGAATGGGGCTTCGCTCGCCCTTGAACACCAAGGTGTATGGTTCGTGCGAACCTTCAACCCGATAGGAAGCGTTATTGAAGAGTCCGCTGCCATAGAGCACGGCCAATGCATTCTCAATATCATCGCGATTGTAACGCTTTCCCGTGTCCAACTCGATGTTCCGCAGAAGGAATTCCGTAAGCTCGCTGCTGATCCCGTCGAAACAAATCTTGCCGACAAGAATGTCCTCTTCGGCGATGTTCACCCCCCGATGTTGTTTCTTTTGGTCTTTCATCTCCTGCGACCGGGCAAGTCCGGGCGTCACAGCACGTAGGATAACTTGCAAGCTGGAGTCCTGCTGTCTTGCGGCATCCTTTCCCCGGCGGATACACTCGACAATGTTCTTGGTTTGGAAACTGAACATGTTCATGCCATCCATATTGGGGTGGATATAGACATTGGCGAGCGGCCTGTTGTGGTCGAAGGCCTCCTTGCCCATGAGCGCGATGTTCTGTTGCAGCAGTTTGCCCACGCCATTAACCTCCTCGTACCCTCTCGGCTGGCTCAAGTCAACGCCAATGACATAGTCGGCGCCCATAGCGCAAGCCATGTCAGTAGGGAAATTGTTGCGCGTGCCGCCATCCACGAGCACCATATCCTTCTTGCGCACCGGTGCGAAATAAAGCGGGATGGACATTGTGGAGCGCATCGCCTCCGTCAGGCAGCCGCTAGTCCAATACTTGGCCTTCAAGGTCACAAGGTCCGTAGCTACGCAGCAATAGGGAATAGGCAAATCGGAGAAGTTCATGGAGTCCTGATAGCCGACCGTAAGACTATTGATCAGGTTATAGACATTGTATCCATAAAGAATGCCTTCCGGCATGTTGGCGGCAATGCCTTGCCGGAGAGTCTGCTCACCGATGTCGGAAGAGGCGTTTTGGTCCCCTTCATTGATTTTCACGCTCTCTTGATATCTCTTCAGGAGCTCACGTCCATGCCATTTTTTGTCGTTTTCATAATAGAGCGGAATACGCAGGGTGTAAGTCTCGTTGTACTTGCGTCGCCGGTAGTTGAGTTTTTCCGTAGGCACGAAATCACTCATCATCACACCCCAGTTCATGTTGACGAGGATGGTGTCGATGAGGGCAGCGGGATAGCCCATGGCGTAAAGGCCACCGACGAGCCCGCCCATGCTGGTGCCGAGCACCATGTCAACGGGGATGCCGAGTTCCTCGATATATTCAAGCGCGCCCACATGGGCAGCGCCTTTGGCGCCACCGCCCGCCAACACCACGGCCACGGTGGGTCGGAACTTGCGAATGGAGTCCATCTTTTGCCGCATCCGGGCGACAGCCATCGAATCAGCCGCAGGATCGATGCTGGTGGTGGCAAGGTTGTACTGAGCATGGGCAGTTATGAACAACAGAAAAGAGCCTATAATAATTAACAATTTCCTCATAAGCACAACTAAAAAAGAAGACAAAAACGCTGCATCACAAATGTGCCTGCAAAGGTAGAAAAAAAACATAACATCGGAAGACACAATGAACCCCGAAAGTTTTTTTCCAACTTCCGGGGTTCAGTAAAGATAAACTTGTTTCTATCAGCGTGCCGTTACTTCTTCTGGACACAACGGATGCTGTAGCCGAAGCCCTTCATGCTATCCACAATCAAACCCTCGGAACAGTAGTAGTTGAGGACGAAGTTCTTGGCCATGGAGGAACCGGTGCTGTAATCGACAGCCCAGAAGTGGGTCTCGCCCAGCAGGTTGAAATAGCGGTTGACGCTGCCGTCGTAGTAGCCGGCGCCGTAGGCGTTGAACTTGTTGGGGGCCGTGCCCTGCTTGCCAGGCAGCCACACCAGCGTGGACGGGCTCTTCACGAGGCCGGCGTCCGCTCCGGAAGCCACATACATATCCATGTAGTCCTCCACCGTGGGCAATGCCCAGCCGGCAGGACAGATGCCCTGCACGTATGTCCCGGCAGGCCACAGGGAGTCAACCGGCACCGCAGTGTCGTCGCCCTCGGGCACACGGGCGGCAGAGTACCAGCTGTACAGCTTGCCGTACACATTCTCCAACGAGTCGTTGTGGTTGTAGTATGTGTAATTGGCTATCTCGGTGCCGTCGCTGTAGTACTTGCTCCGCAGGTTGGGAACCGTCCAGCAGTTGCAGCCGATACGCTCTGACGGGTATCTGTTGCCTTCATAGTCGATGGCCGTGTCGCACTCTGGATAGTTCACCGTGACAGTCTGCTGGCAGGTGGTCATCGCATTGCCGCAGGCGTCAAGCAGACTCCAGGTGATGTAGTGGGTGCCCACCGGCATCGGGTTCTGACCTGCCAGGTCGTTGACAATGGTCGTGTTGGCAACCGGCGGGGTCACCGTGGCCGTCTCCGGCAGGGTCACCATCGTGTCGCAACGCCCGTACCAGAGCGTGATGGTCAGGTCGGCGGGACAGACAAGCGGCGTGGTCACATCCGTCACACGGAGGGTACCGTCCACATAGTGGATGTCGTAGCAGTCTGTCACATTTTCAGCATCGGAGACATGCATGATGACGGCATTGGCAACTTCGCTGGCACTCTGGCCCACGCAAAGCTGCGAACCGCTCACGTCAATGTGGGTGAGGTTGTCGGTGCTGGCAATGCTGCCGTTTGTGATGTCGTAGCCTGGAGCTGGCAGGTCGGTGATCAGAAGCGGAGTGCCGTCATAGACCTTCTCGCCGCTCTTGGCGGTGAATTCGATCGGGCGCTTGATGATATGCAGCACCACATAGAACTCGGGAGTGTAGTTCGATGTCACACTGGTCGGGCCGAAGCCACTGTTGTAGGCATGCAACTCGTCCATCGCGCGCAGGAACCGGTTGTCGCGGCAGTAGTAGTCGCCCACCCAGTACCCATCGGAGGTGACCGTGCCGGAGGTGACCACATCGCCATTCTCCAGACCGTTGTAGGTCAGCTGGTCGTAAGACACCGTGAACGGCGTGCCGTCATAGACTTTCGTGAATTCACCCGTGATGATCAGTCTCTTCTTGTTGATCACCTGTCTCAGGTCGTAGGTCACATTGTAGTTGCCGATGCCGTTGTGCGTAGCGAACGGAGTCGTCACATCGGCGGAGGCGGAAGCCACGCTGTCGATATAGGTGTTCACATCGGCGGCGGAGCTTGTCACCACGCCGGCGGTGATGTAGTCACCGGACACAAGGCCGGTGATCGTGTAGCCGTCGGTTGTGGCCATGTAGTCGCTCACGAACGGTGTGCCGTCATAGACCTTCGCGGTGTCCAGCTTGATGAGCAGGGCGGCGGGTGTCACTGTCAGGGTGCCGTTCACCGTCGTCACGCAGTAGTCCGCAGCGGCTTCGCCGGAAGCCAGCGTGTAGCTGAACGTGTTCGGCGTGCTGCCCACGTTGGTGATGGAGGCGAAGTTGCTGTAGGTGGCCGCCTTGCCGGTCAGCCAACCGCTACCGG
>JAFPXF010000050.1 GCA_017394765.1 Bacteroidales bacterium
CGAGAAGACCGTTCCCTTCGGTGACAGCATACAACGGCATTACGAGCAGGTACAGAGCGCGATACGGCAATACACCCTCGACCAGCAGCGCGAATATCAGGAAGACAAGCTCAAAATCGGCAGCAAAGACAACGACGCCAAGAAGGCCGCCGCTTTCCTGCGCGAGGTGCGGCCTCTGCTCGACGAAGAAGGTCGCAGCATCCTCGACCGTCTGAAGCAGATGGTGGAACGCGGCACCTACAACCAGTTAGCCGATGCCCTCAACCGTATTTCGAGGAAGCAGAAGAAAGAGCCCGTACCACTCGTCAAGATTCAGGAGCAGCTTGAGGAGTTGGACAGACGCTACAGTCAGCCACAGCTGCAGACTGAAAGCAAGCAGGTGGCCTACACCGCCGCCGACATCATTTTAAGTGAAACTTTCAAATAAACCCGACAATGAATACCGAAACCCTCCGTCAGATTTTCAAGTCGCCGTTCGACTATACCACTTACAGCTGCGAAATCGTGCATCGCCTTTTCGGTTGTCACGATGTGGCCTCGCGTCCCGAATGGCTCGATACCAACGCCGAAGGCGACCAGAGTTTTTTCATCGGTCAGATGGATGATGCCGACCATCGTCTGCTTGGCTTCTTCTACACCCGCGTGGCCGAAGGCGGCGATGTGCGTCGCAAGCGTGTGGGCCTGCGCAAGCTGATCAGTCCCTATCTGAAATACGATGTCGATGGGGCCATTGCCGTTTTCGACGACGGCCGGCACTGGCGTTTGTCCTACATCTGCGACCTCAAGGAGGGCAGCACCTCGGCGAAACGGTTCTCCTATATCTTGGGTGACGAAAACGGGCAATACAAAACACCGCTGGAGCGATTGGAGAAGGTGGCCAGACTGAATGGGCGTTTAACGCTGTCCGACCTCAGGGAATCCTTCTCGGTGGATGCGCTCAGCGATGAGTTTTTCGACGAATACCATCTCCATTACGACCGGATTGTGGCGAACCTCACGCAATCCTATCGTAGAGACGTGCCATGGCGCGTCTCTGCCGACGGAACATCCGATACCCGTCTCCACGACTACGTCAAAAAGATGATGGGTCGCATCGTGTTCCTCCATTTCCTGCAGAAAAAAGGCTGGCTCAACGGCAATCCAACGTTCCTGCGAGACCTGTTTTGCTCCAGTCCTCATCAGGCCGATTTTCTCGAACAGGTCTTGGAGCCGCTCTTTTTCGGAATCTTCAACACTGAGCCGGAGCAGCGTGAGAAATTGTTTGCCGACGAACAGTGGGATCAGGGGTTGCTGAAACAGTGGGAGCGTTTGCCTTACCTCAACGGCGGTTTGTTCGAGCGTGATGAAGTCGATAAGATGAACATCAAGCTGCCGGCTTCGTTATTCAACGACCTTTTCACCTTTTTGGCCTCCTACAACTTCACCGTCGATGAGAACGACCCCGACGATGCCGAGATTGGTGTCGATCCCGAAATGTTGGGCAAGATTTTCGAGAGTCTGTTGGAGGACAACAAGGCCAAGGGCGCGTTCTACACCCCGAAAGAGATTGTGCGGTACATGTGCAAGGAGTCGTTGATTGCGTACTTAGGAGCCATCTGCTTCCCAGCAGATGAAAAAAACACCAATTGCGAGGACGTGGTTGGCTCCAAAATCCGCACCTTTGTCGAAACCCACGAATTCCCCGGTGAATTGGAACCCTATCGTGAGATTCTCGACCGTGCCTTGCGCGAGGTGAAGATCTGCGACCCGGCCATTGGTTCAGGTGCGTTCCCGATGGGATTGTTGAACGAATTGTGGCGGTGTAGGGAGGCAATATCGTTATCCCCTGTTGTAGAGACGCAATATTTTGCGTCTCCATCAATGGATCCATCGTCATCAACCCAATCCCGTGCCGCCCTCAAGCGCGAGATCATCGAAAACAACATCTACGGGGTCGATATCGAGCGGGGTGCCATCGACATTGCCCGCTTGCGTTTCTGGTTGAGCATCGTGGTGGACAGCGAGAAGCCGCAGGCCCTGCCCAACTTCGACTACAAGTTCATGCAGGGCAACAGCTTGATAGAGAGCTTTGAAGGGGTGGATTTGAGCCGGATGATGAGCAGCGACGGTCAGCACAGCAGTTTGGGGAAGGGCAGGCAGAAAGCGGGGGCTAACCAGTTAGGCATCGAGTTCGTGAGCACCGACACCAAGCGCAACCTCCAGCTGATGTTGCGGGAGTACTTCAGCCTCACCGACCACGTGAAGAAGGCGGAGGCGCGTTGCGAGATCAACGACAGCGTGAAGAGCTACATCCGTCATCAGGATCTCCGTCCCGAAGCCGTCGCCCGTCTCGCCGCCCTCGACCCCTCCGCCAACCAGGAGTTCTTCCTCTGGCACACCTGGTTCAAGGACATCTTCGACAAGGGCGGGTTTGACATTGTGGTGGGGAACCCGCCGTATATTAGTGCTGTTGAAATGGCAAGGACGGAATATGAGAAGTCTATTTACAAGAAAAACTATCCTCAAGCAACAGGAGCGTATGACATATATGTCTTGTTTTTATTGAGAGGTTTGATGTTGACAAAGAATGTTTTCTTCTGGATTATTCCTAACAAGTTCTTGATTGCAGATTATGCTAAAAAGACAAAGGAATTATTGGAACAGAATGGATTGTATTCAAGTGTTGATGTCTCTGTGTTCAAAGTTTTTAAAAATGCTAGTGTTTATCCTATAATTTTATGTGGTTCAAGAACATCTGACAAAGAGTTTTGTAAATATACATTGGACAAATACGAAGATTTGCTTTTCAATAAAGCAAGACCAATTAAAGAGCTGGGAACTTCTTTGACAATAAAAGATTGTAGAATAGAGGTGTGTTCTGGGGCTACAGGATTTGAGGCACAAATAATAAAAGAATATGTTGTAGATGGTGAAAGAGTGAATGTTATTCCATTCACTGTAAGTGGCAATATCGACAGATATCAATTTAATAACATTGATGTTCGGTATATGAAGTCGAGATACCATAATGCGTACATTAGAACAGATTGCAATGTTGCGGATAGTAAGTTAAGAATGTGGATGTCACCCAAAATAGTGATTGCTGGAATGACAAAAGTGATTGAAGCGACATACGTCGAAACACCACTCGCCCTTGGGGTTGGTGCGTATGCAATTACAGCCTTCAACAATTACAGCCCCTATTATATAACAGGCTTGCTAAATTCAAAATACACATCTTATTATCTGCGTAATAAGTTTAAAGACAAACACCTTGCTGGAGGTTATTTGGCGATAAACAAATCGACTATAGAACAACTTCCATTTGTCAAAGCCGATGATGCGACACAGGGGGTGATTTCGTCAAATGCAAAGAAAATAATAGAATTGAAGAAGAACAATCCAAACGCTGACACGTCAGCGTTGGAGCGTGAGATTGACGGGTTGGTGTATGGGTTGTATGGGTTGACGGAGGAGGATATTGCCACAATAGAAAGTTGTTATACATAAAATCGACTAATAGTGTAAATTACACGGCAATTTCTTGTTCAAAATGCCTGTACACTTGTAATTTACTGCAATTTAGTTGATAAAAAATAGCATTTATTTCTTGCAACTCAGGAATAAAATGCTATTTTTGTGAAATAATAAACCAAAAGAAAAGATGTATAACAGAAATGTCAAGAAAAGTATCGCCAAGAAAAACAGCATCTACCGCAGCACGCGTGTAGAGAGAGCAGTAAACTGATACATTATTATCAAAAAGTCTACTAAGGTGTGCGCTCCCACAGTGCCAAAAACAGGCCGAAGTTCTTACAAACCAAATTGCTCATTTCGTAATAATATTAAAACACGGCTAATAAATATGCAATAAGCGAAGATGTTTCGCCATAAAAAAAAGAACAAGACCCAATTAATAACAAGAAAATAATGATGAAGATTAACAACGTTGAAAATGAGTTGACGCAATTGGTGTTTAATGCGTTCATTGAGTCCCAAAAGTGTAATGGCATTAGCTCAAGTAGCATTCGAAACAGGTACCCCAATGCTAACTTACAAGAAATCATTCTTAAATTACTGAAAGATGACAGAATTAGCCTTATCGCATCAGAACACGACATTAATTGCAACATTATCAGAGAGAGATTCGTTCCTAAAAAGGAACAAATAAACTATATAACAAAGAATGGTGTTGATGGATACTTTTGTTTATACCCATCTAGCAAATACCTTAAACAGCATTATAAAGAGAATGATAATATACCTCGTCTTCCTTTTAACAGTTTGTTAAAACGGGGTTTCCCTCATAATAAGATCTTCTATTTTGAATGGGGAGTCCTTTTTAAATACTATTCTGACCCCAGATTCATTTTTCACTTTTCAGATTACTACGGGGAAATATGGTCCTCAGATGAGGTGAACGCAAACAACAAAATAGGATTAAAGACATTTGGGGTGGGAAAAAGCGAGACAGGTGAGCATGTTGTTGCCGTTACGTTAAAAGAATTAGTAAATATGTCTTCGGCATGTCAAATTGAATGGTACAATATGTTAGTTCCGAAACAAGAAAAGTGCAAAACACTCCAAAATTATCTAAATAACTTTAAAGGTTGTTGGAGATTTGAAGAAACTGTCTATTCTTCTATTCTAAAAGAACTAACAAACATCAATAAATTAACTAAAACAATATGGAAATGCTCTTTTTTTAAGAAAGAGTATGAGAAAAGCAAGCTTGAAGGTTTTGATATGCTATATTTACCAACAAAAAAAGTTTTCCTTGATTATGTCTCTCTCTTGGAAAAGATTATAGTCAGCAACATTAATGGCGATTTTTTTGATTTTGTAGAGGTCAGTCGAAAAGATACATCTGGCAAACCTAAGGGAACGTTGCAATGTTTAAAAGAATGGTTGCTTAAAGTTAACGCTGATTGCGTATCAGACATCCATTCGAATCTTTGTCAACTGAGAGAACAAAGGCAAGAACCAGCACATAGAATTTATAATAATGAATACGATTTAGATTTCTTTTCTAAACAGAAAGAACTATCTGACAACGTCTTTTATGCATTATATACGTTGAGAAGATTAATACAATCGCATCCTGAAGTGAAAGGAATGGCTATTCCACATGAGTGTACCGAAAAGTATATTGTCATCTAAGAAAAACACCTGTATGAACCCTAACGATCCACGAATAATCGAATATCAGAAATATATACAAGAGCACAGTAAATGCGGTGCGGCATTCTACTTTGACACTCTTCTTCGTTACATTAACTCCAATAGGGAATGTAGCCTACTCATGTTGAACAATGGCTTGGAATTCTGCAAAGCCCAGATGAAGCTGAACGCCCTCACTGATGCCCGTCACTCTGACGAGGAAATCGAGCGCCGCCTTACCGAAATAGACGAGGACATCCGCAAGGCTGAGGATGTCCTCCTCCACGACCTCTCCTTCCGAAGCCTGCTCCGTCCGTAACCGCCGTCACGCGCCTCCCTGCCTACACCGGCGTCAACCGCCACGCCTCCGGCATCCGCATCGAGCTGATGGACAGCATGGTGCCGGTGGAAGCACTGGTGTGCGGGGTGAATCATCCCCGTCAGGGGATGCCTGTCTGTAGCGGATGCCCATGCGCGGGTTCAAATCCCCGGAGGGGATTCATGTTCAACGGGTTGCCGAAACATTGTCGTGCCCGATATGCAACCCCTCACGGGGTTGTGGGGAATGCCGCATCGCCAACGGCTACAGATAGGGAACCCCTGACGGGGGTCGGGGCGCGGCCGGGAACGTCTTTGTCCACGACCTCTCCTTCCGGGGCCTGCTTCGTCCGTAAACACCGTCACACGCCTCCCTGCCTCACACCGCCTCCCACCCGCCACGCTTCCGGCACCCGCATTGGGCTGATGGACAGCGCGGTACCAGTGGAGGCGATGATAGGTGTGTGGGAAGTTTAATAATAAATAATTTGCATTCTTTAAAAAAAAATCAAAAAAAAGAGATTCAACTACTAAAAAAATGTGTATCTTTGCGGCTGAAGAAAATAAAATACGAAATGGCAAAAGATTATCCCATAGAAGACACCGAAAATCAAGAAGTTAATGAGCCTCAAGTGCAATATGTCGCTCCTGTCCAAAAGACTCTTCGGACATTAACGGACGAGGAAATCGAACGTAGCATGACTCTTGAGGAGCTTGATACCCATCTGACTGAACTTATCCATCAACATTATCACAACAAATAATGAAAGTGATTGTTGATGATAATGTTGTGAAAGCGATTGACGACTTCTATATCGCTGCGATGAGCAGGCACATTTCATTGTCTGAAGAGACTGTTATGGCCAAAAAGAAACAGCTAATTGCCTCTCTCGAGTCTTTGAAGGATTACTATTTTATTTACCCAAAGGCGAGATGGAAAGACGAATGGATAAAAAACAATTGGCAGGATTTTATTTGCGAGGATTTCCATTTTGCATACGAGGTGGTTCTCGATAAGAACGGGCAAGAAGTCATTTTCGTTCGCGACGCAGTACACAGTTTGTTGTATCATTAAATCCTTAACATTATTTCAAAAGACGCCTCCCTCGCCTATACCGCCTCCAACCGCCACGCCTCCGACACCCGCATTGGGTTAATGGACAGCACCGTGCCGATAGAGGCGTTAGTGGATCGTGAGGAGGGGTGAACGTGCTTCCGTCGTTAGCGCTCCGCTCCCGCGAACCGCTTCAAAGCCCCCTCGTCCAGTCGTTGCACGGTCCATTCGTCCATCGGGACGGCCCCGATGCTGCGATAGACCTTCAGGGCGGGCTCGTTCCAGTCGAGGCAGATCCACTCCATACGGCCGCAATTGCGCTCCACGGCGATCTTGGCCAGATGCTTCAGCAGGGCTTTGCCGTATCCCCTACCCCGCTTCTCGGGAAGGATGAAGAGGTCTTCGAGATAGAGCCCCTTGCGCCCCACGAAGGTCGAGAAGTTGTGGAAAAAGAGGGCGAAGCCGACCACCGTGCCGTCTTCCTCCGCGAAGACCACCTCGGCGGAACGCTCCACGAACAGGGAGTGATAGACGGTGGCTTCATCGGCCACCACCTCGTCGGCGCATTTCTCGTAAACGGCCAACTTCTTGATGAATTCTAAGACGAGACCCGCCTCTTCGGGCTTCGCCGGACGGATATTGAAACTATGGCTCATATACTATCATTTTGTCATACTTTTCTCCCAGCCTCGGAGAGGCTGAACGCACGCAGTGCAGTTAACACAATACAAGCGAAGCGCAGTGTGGTGACACAAGCGCACCCTCCTCACGCCAGCCGCTCCAGCAACTCGATCAGCACCCTCCAGATGTCGTGGATGGTCGAGAGCTCCACGCGCTCGCTGGTGGAGTGCGGCTCCACGATGCGCGGACCGATGCTGGCGATCTGGATGCCTGGATAGTGCTGCACGAAGAAGCCCGCCTCCAACACGAAGTGCATCGCCACCATACGGGGACGCCAGCCCAGCACGTCCTGGAACGTGTCGCTGACCCGCTGCAGGAACGGCGACTGCTGGTCCTCCTGCCACGCCGGGGCCGACATCACGACCTCGGAAACGGCGCCTGCTTCGGCAAAGGTCGCGGCAATCGTCTTGCTCAACGCGGCCATATCGTCGTCAACGAAGCTGCGGGTGTGGGTGGAGACGAAAAGATGGTCTTCTTCTGCCATGATGCGCCCCACATTGTTGGAGGTTTCCACCGTGCCGGGCATCGCCGCGCTCATCTTCACCACGCCCTGCGGCACCTTCTCCAAGCTGCGGACCAACGCCGCAACAGCCTCTTTGGGAATGACCGTCTCCCGCTTCTCGCACGCCTCCATACTGCAGGTGATGCGCGGATCTGTGCCTTCATATTGTCTGTGGAACGTCTGGTTGATGTTGTCCAACAGCTCTTTCACGAACTCGGAAGCCCCGTTGTTTTCGGTCCAAATCACCATCTCGCCCGATGATGCAATCGAGGCGTTGGCTTCACCAATCTGGATGTCAGCAACTTCGATATCCTCTTCCTTGTTGATTACTTTCAGGATGATTTTAGTCTGCTCCACCGCGCTGCAGCGTCCTTTGTTGATATCGACGCCGGAGTGGCCGCCCAGTCCGCCGGCGATGCGGATACGGTGCCAATGACCGTCGTTGGGTGCTGGCAGCCGTTTCACAGGAATGCGGTGGAACTGCAGACAGGCGCCGGCGGCCCCGGTGGTGATGGTGTCGTAGTCCTCCGAGTCGAGGTTGATGACCTTGCGCCCTTTCAGGAAGTCCTTGCCGAGCTGCGACGCGCCCGACATGCCGTCCTCCTCGTTGGTCGTGGTGATGACCTCCAGGGCAGGGTGCACGATGCGGTCGTCTTCGAGCACGGCCAGTGCCATCGACAGTCCGATGCCGTTGTCAGCGCCCAGTGAGGTGCCGCGGGCCTTCATCCACCCGTTCTCCTCGTAGGCCTCGATGGGGTCGTTGAGCGGGTCTTTCATGCCTACGCAGACCATGTCCATGTGGTTGAGCAGCACGATGGGCTCGGCCGCCTCGTGTCCGGGGGTGGCGGGCTTGCGGATCACCACGCAGTTCTCCTTGTCACGCTCGTACTCCAAATGCAGCCGCTCGGCGAACTGGCAAAGGTAGTCGGCGATGCGCTCCTCGTGGTGCGAGGGGCGCGGAATCCGGTTCAGCTCGCGGAAGATGCTGAAAACACGGTCGGTATTGATGTTGTGGGTTGTCATATTTTTGGGGGTAAATTATTTCAGCCTCATCCCGTCCTTGAAGGCTTCGCCAACGCGCTGGGAGACAAGATAGTAACCGTGGGTATAGGGGTCAAAGGCGATGGCCTTCAGCGCATCGATATCCACTTTGCCGTCCTTCATCTTGTCGGCCTCCACGGAGGTCTGCAACACCTTGCCGATAACGCCGAGACCAGTATCATCACCTTGGTATTCAATAAATTCGCACTCCATAGCTATGGGCAATTCGTTGATGACGGGGGCATCCACCAATGAGGATTTGGTGGCGGTGAGACCGCTCTTGGCGAACTTGTCTTTCTCCTTGTGGCCCGAGACCACGCCGAAATAGTCGGCCTCCACCACGTGGGCGGCGTCGGCGATGTGGACCACAAAGCCCTTGCGTTTTTTGATGTTCTCCACCGTTTTGTGGGTTTCGGTGAGGTTGAGGGCCACGCGGTCGCGGTCGAGCATCGTGCCCCAGGCGGCGTTCATCACGTCAACGGTGCCGTCCTCGTTGTAGGTGGCGACGAGCAGAACGGGCATCGGGAAAATGGCTTCGGTTGTTTTAATCGGTTGTTTCATAATGGATTATGTTTTAGTTCGTAATTACTTAAATGCTCTATTGGAATAGGAATGCAAAAGTAGAAAATTTGCCAATAAAAAAGCACAAAGAAATCCCATCCAAGGAAAAAATCATCGGAATTCTATAAAGTCAAAAGAAATAATTTGCCGAAATCAGACAAAATCCAAGGAAATCCCTTATTGGCTGTTGCGGAAGTCGGAGGGACTCATGCCTGTCTCGCGGCGGAAATAACGGCTGAACGTGGATTGCTCCTCGAAACCCAACATGTCGGCAATGACCTGCACCGAGAGGTCGCGCCGGACGTGCAGCAGCATCTTCGCTTCCGCCACAACTTGGCGATGAATCCAGTAGGCTGCAGTTTGACCCGTCTCCTGCTTGATGACAGCGCTGAAATGTTTGCTTGACAAGCATGCCTTCTCGGCGTAGAAACTCACATCGCGGTGCTTACGGAAATACTGCTTGAGGTCATTGTGGAAATGTGCGCTGACCCTCTTGTCGGCCGGTGTCTCGTTCAGTTTGTTCCTGCGGTAGTGGCTGAGCAGGCGCAGGAGGAATTCCAGCAGACGCATCATCAGCATCTGATGGTCGGGAAGCTTGAGGCGTGTGATTTCGCACATCCCCTCCACCACGTTCGTTATCATCTTGTATTCATGCCTGTCGAGTTTCACGTTGGGATGTGGCTCGTAGCGGTAACGCAGTTGGTTGATGATTTGCAGCATCGGGTCATTCAGAAGCGCTGCCCTGACTACAATCAATGTGGCACGATAGTCGTCGGTTTTGTCCACTTTCAACAGTCTGTGATTGGGGAAGATGACGCCAACGGTGCGCTGCTCCGACAAGTCGGTGATGTCGTCGTACATGAGGTTGATGCGTCCCATGTGACCGATACAGATGACGTAATCTGGCGAGACAAACGGCTCGTCCCCTGAGGGCAACCCCCTCACATCATTGAAAACCACAATTCCTTCCTCCTTGATTCTCTGAGGATAAAGGTTCATCGGATGGGTATATGACGATTTCTTTTTCATGATGCAAAAATACGGATTTATTTTAATAATATGTCAAAATCGGTCTTTTTGTTAATATTTTGCGCCGATATGCTAACTTGCATGATGGTAGCGATGTTAATTTTGCAGGCAGAAAATAATTGTTTGGTTAAAAGGATAAATATTATGAAACACACAGCTTTCCTGATCTGCATGTTGCTTTTGACAACCTGCGCTTTTGCACAGACGCCGAGCGACAACACCGTCGAAGTGGTCTATAGCGGCACGACGGCAACGGTGGCCGTCGCCGACAATGTGACGCAATATCTGACCGTCACCCAGCAAGGGGCGCACGTCTCCATCACTCAGAGCGATTCCCTTGCCAGCGAAATCACCTACAAGCTGAGCGGCACTTCGACCGACGGTGAGTTCTATATGTCGGGCTCTTACAAAGCCACTCTAGAACTCAACGGTCTCACGTTGACTAACACCACACCCGTATATAGTGGAGCGGCGGTGCATGTCCAGAACGGCAAGCGCATCAACGTGAAGGTTATCACCGGCACCACCAACACGCTCGTCGATGCTGCCAGTGGTTCGCAGAAGGGATGCCTCTACGTGAAAGGCCACGCCGAGTTCAAACAGCAGGGGACGCTCAACGTGGTGGGCAACGTGAAACACGGCATCAAGGCCGGCGAGTACATCAGCATAAAGAACGCCACGATCAATGTGACCTCCGCCGTGGGCGACGGCATCTCGTGCAACCAGTATTTCCTGATGGAGAGCGGCACCCTCAACATCAGCGGCACCGCTGACGACGGCATCCAGTGTGACCTCGAGGGCGACACGGCTACCGCCATCACTGCCGACCACGAGGACGAAGACTCGGGCAATATGTACATCAGCGGCGGCACCATCACCATCAATTGCACGGCGATTGCCGCCAAGGGTATCAAATGCGCGGGTGACATTTACATCACCGATGAACCCGTCATCACGGTAACCACCAGCGGCAAAGGGACTTGGGACGAGGATGACTTGGAAACAAATGCGGCCTGCGGGATGAGTGCCGACGGGAACATCAACATCAGCGGCGGCACCCTCAACCTGACCTCCACCGGCTCGGGCGGCAAAGGGATGAAGTGCGACAACGTGCTGACCATCAGCGGCGGTGACATCACCATATCCACCAGCGGCGGCCTCTACTATAACAACGGCACGACAGAAAACACCAACTACACCGGCAACACCGACCACATAAGCAGCGATTATTACTCGTCGCCCAAGGGCATCAAAACCGGATTGAAGACGCAGGTCGGCAACAGCTACACTTACAGCGGTGGCATGGTCATCAGTGGCGGCAACATAAAAGTGACCACCACGGGTCGCAATGGCGAAGGCATCGAGAGCAAAAACACATTGGAGATAACAGGTGGCGAAGTCTATGTCAACGCTTACGATGACGGCATCAATTCGGCCCAAAATCTGACCGTCACCGACGGTTATGTCTATTCCCGCTCCAACAACAACGACGGCATGGATGCCAATGGCAACTTCTACCTCAATGGCGGCCTTGTTTACGCCATAGGTTCACGTTCGCCCGAGTTGGCCATCGATGCCAATTCAGAAGGGGGAAAGAAGGTCTATATAAACGGAGGCGTTGTCATCGCGGTGAGAGGAATAGAGAACGGCAGTAGTATTAATCAACCCTATATCCAGTCCTCGTCCGTCAGCGGCAACAGTTGGTACACGGTGACCTACGGCGACAATGCCGTGGCTTTCTATACTCCCACGATTAACACCGGCGGCGGCGGTCCTGGCGGTGGTGGTCCTGGCGGCGGCAACTCTTCTACTTTCATCTCCGCTCCCAGCACTCCATTGCTTGCCAATGGGAACACCATCAGCGGTGGTACCCCGCATTTCGAGGGGAACTGTTATGTTAGTGGTGATGACGGCGGCGACGACACTGGCATCAGCGAACTTGACATGGAGGATGTCACCATCAAGATTCTGAACGGCAATATCATTGTCGAGGGTTGTGAAGACTGCGCAGTGAGCATATTCAACATGGAAGGCCGCCGGGTAGGCGACCGTGGACTCGCTCCCGGCGTTTATATCGTTAAAGTCGGCGACCGCCCGGCACGGAAAGTTGTCGTGAACTAAAGGCGACTGCAGTCTGCAATCACTCTCCCAGCATCCGTTGAATATCCTCTTCCAAACCCTCCGGTGACACCATCGGTTCGAAGCGCAGGATGGTCTTGCCGTCTTTGGAAACCAAAAACTTGCCGAAGTTCCACTTGATGGCATCGCCTTTGTCGAAACCGGAACCCGTTTTTTGGTGAATCATGTCGAGCTGGGCGGCGAAGGCCTCGTAGCCCTCCGGATAGCCGGTGAACGGGGCTTTGGACTTAAGGAAGGTGTAGAGCGGACTCTCTTTCTTCCCGTTGACATCGACTTTGTCGAACAGCGGGAAAGTGACGTTGTAGGTCAACGAACAGAAATTCTGGATCTCCTCGTTGGTGCCGGGTTCCTGTTCAAGGAACTGGTTGCACGGGAACGCCAGGATCTCCAGTCCTTGGTCCTTGTATTTCAGATAGAGGGCTTCGAGGCCTTCATATTGCGGGGTGAGCCCGCACTTGCTCGCCACATTGACGATCAGCAGCACCTTGCCTTTGTAGTTGGCCAGCGACACGTCATTGCCTTTGATATCCTTGACCGTGATGTCGTAGATGCTTTTGTACTTTTTGTTTTGTCCGAAGCAACTCACCGCCGCAAGCAGGGCGAAAGTTGCAATGATGAGGGTTTTAACTTTCATAAGAGCTGTTCTATTTTTGAACGGCAAAGATACAAAAAACGCCGATGTGGTTGTAAATCACGACCATCTCGCCCTCATGCCAAATGGGGTAAAGATTTGTTATTCATTAGTTTGCCAAAGGGAATATGGGTATAGTTGGGGATTGTTATTTACAGTAAACGGTGCGGGCTATTGGATCAATACGCCAACCGTATGTTGTCAACCCACAACACATTGCCCGGACAGCCGGTGAACGCTTCCTGACAGCCGGCGGAGATCTGCAGAATCAGATGGGTGGGCGTCGCATCCGCTTTATAGCCAATCTCTTGCACAGGAACCATCTTCCCTTTTGAATTGCGGGCCATATAACGGTCTTTTGACAATTTCTCCCAAGACTTGTGGTTTTGGGTCTTGGTTATGTCCCCATAGCGTATGGGCAAACGATAGTTGTTTTTCCAGTCGGGGACACTTTTCGTGATGCGTTCCGATGCCGTTCCTACGCGATAGGCGAAGATGTTGCCGTCGGCATCTTCCCAGCGGTGCTGCAGAAACAGTATGATCTCGCCCGCATCCTGCCCTTGAACAGTGGTCACTTTGGTGGATCCTGTGGCCCGTACCATAGACTTTCCCTGCAGTATAACAGCTTTGTAGTCAAGCATCAGAGCCGTCGGTCGTTTCGTGAACGGAATGCCCATGTCAATGGCTTTCATCGGCACTTTGACCCCTTCCAAGGTCACGGGGTCAAGCAGTCGGCCTGTATAAATGCTGCCGGTGGCTAATGCCTTGAGGTCGATGCCAACGGCTTTGACGGTCTGCAGTGTGGTCTCCAACCGACAGCAATAGCCCTTGCCCCGTCGCTCCGGAGTGACCGACACGGCGGCTTTCTCCACTCCGCACACTTTGGCGTAGGCATTGCTCGTGCACCACGGAGAGCCATTCCTGCCGTAGGGATAGGGCTTGTTCTGACGTAGGGTGTCAGTCTTGGCGATGACATACAGCGCACGGGTCTTGCCGCCCAACAAAATCGATTCCTTGATGTAACGCACCGTCCAAGAGTCCATCTTGCCGTATGGAAGATATTCGATTCGCTCTTGGGAATAAAGGGACAGATTCAGGATGGTTGTCAAAAACAGAAAGAAATATTTTTTCATTTATTCGTGCTTTTAAAAATAAATTGAAGAAATTCTGAGAGATAGAGTCTCCAATTTCGCCAAGTATGTCCTCCGCTTGTACTATAATAGACAAAAGAAGTTTGCTTGTCTTTTATCTTCTTGACGAATCGACAGCTTTGTGAATGGAAGATGTCCACTTTC